>CBFDCQ010000027.1:0-38241 GCA_965603355.1 uncultured bacterium | reverse complement strand
AGGAGGACATTTCTAATGCGTTAACATAGAGGACATTTCTAAAGAGTCTTGACAGTCCCCAGGCATGCTGCGCGGCTTGCCTATTGCAGGCGTAACTGGTATCCTGAGACCGGTTCCACGGTGATAGCTTCCTGGACATGAAGGACGACTACCGTAAGATGATAGGGATACAAAGCGCGCTTGAGAAAGAGATAGAGCTGATTCGCGAGCAGATGGCGGACGCCGCGATCCAGTGTCGCGCCGGCCTCGATTATGTTGTAGGCAGAATCGCCGGTGCGGAGGTTGTCGCCGTCGCGGGCGGTGTGGGAAAAGTGCGTGCGGCATCCTGCGCTCAGAGTCTCGTCGATCTCTTCCACGTCGAATCAATTATCTTTTGCGGGGTGGCGGGATGTCTGAACCCGGAGCTTAAGGTGGGCGACGTTGTCATATCGCAGGAGCTCTTCCAACACGACTACATTGCTGACACGAAGACGGCGATTCTGGGCAAGATCAGCGCGAGATTCAATGAAAGCCGAGTCGGTGCCGGTGAGAATCTTGTCAGGTTGGCGCATACCGCATGCACCGAAGCGTTGGGGGAAGGCTCTTGTGTGCTCGGGACTATCGTTACCGGCGATAAACCGGTTCTGACCCGCAAGGAGAGGACAAAGCTCCGCAGAAAATACGGCGCCGAGTGCGTCGATATGGAAGGGGCCGCCGTGGGCGCGGTATGCGAGAGGAATAGCGTACCGTTTGTGGTGCTGAGAGCTGTGTCCGACAGCGCGGGCTTCCTCACCCCGCTCGAGTTCAAACGGAATCTATCCGCGACAAGTGAGAGGGTCCAGCAGGTGATGCTGCGGCTGCTGGCGCTCAACGGTCAGTAGTCAACTGCGTTCAGAGTCCGACTGCAGAGATCGTGGCCGAGAGGGGCTTTCAGGGAGAGTACTTGCCTTTAGTGCCGAAATCCGTCGACCGGAAGAGGGACCTCTTCTTGGTGAGCGCTTTCATAACTCCGTAGGCCTTAGACCTCATGTCGGCTTCCTCACGGGCTTTGTCTTGAAGCTCGGAGGCGGCGTCTTTCGCCAGAAACATCAGTTCCACACGGCACATAGCGCAGAAGTGACCTACCTCCTCCATCGGTTTATCGCATCTCTGACAGCGTGGCGCTTCGTCAGATTGCCGAAGTTTGATGCGCCCTTTTCTGGCAAGCCTTCTGATCACGGACCGCTTGACTTGAGCTCGGGTGGACAGTTCGGATGGGGAGACGTCGGGCGTTACCGCGAGCACTTTCTCTATACGCTCGTACGCCTCGACTTGCGCCTCGAAGCATTCAGGGCACAGGTCCAACCCCGCGGTTGCAAGGACCGCGCGCCCGCACTCGTCGCAACCGATTATCTTGTTGTTTTCAGTCATCAGCAATCCCAAATACAGATCAGCAAAGCAGCCCACGCCTCCTTCCGCAGCGCAATTGTATCACAAGTAAGCGTTCAATGCGAAGGCAATCATCACAGCTCCCCGGGTCGCCACATGTAGCTGTCCTGGAACTCCCAACCGTCCTTGCCACGCAGATAGATGTAGTCGAGCTGACGCGTTGCGCGACCCGAACAGATCAGGCAGGCGAGACGCGCTTCGGCGCCCGCATGGTCCGTGTAGCACTTGGGCGTTATGAACAGCATTATCTTTGCGGTAACGGGACCGAGAACCAGGTACTTGCTGCTGCATACGATCTTGTGGGTTGTGTTGGCAGATGGCTCCTCATCGGAAGGTAGAGGGGATTGCGCATTGAAATCCGCTACGATCTCCTCCATGACGCTCACGAGCTGTCTCTGAAAGCGCCATGTCCGAATAGTCCACACCGCGGCGCCCGCAATTGCGACAGCCAACAAAGCCAGCAGGATCTTGAGCCGCAGAGGTGCATGCGAAAAAGCTTTACGAGCGGACCCCAAGGTCCTGTCAACTGTCCTGCGGAGAAATGACTGCCCCATCCTGCAAATCGCTCCTTTTTCCCGCCCGATCCACCTTTCTAGTCTATATTAGCCGTGCAAATCCCAGAATGCAAGGACGGTCTTCATGAGAGGGTTCTTACCAGACGATCATACCAAGTATGGCGCCAACTTGTGTTCAGCTAGCTGTTGCGGGCTGAAACTGCGCTCTGGCGTTTGATTTCTGGGCACCGGGGCTGCTATAATTAATAGGAAACACACGACTTACGTGCGGTAAGGAGGTTACAAAAGACCCGGTTGTCCGGCCAGTCTTGGGCATTCTTTGCCCGGCAGTTGCATATACTGCATCTGCAGGGCTTGCGACAGTCTTGTTGTGCCTCCTGACGCTGGAGGCGCGGTCTTACGTTTCAGGGTCGAATGATATGAGCGAGCCAGTGCAGCAAGCCCTTATTCATGGAGAAGCAGCGGTACACGATCCCGCCGAGTCAGCGCCTCAAGTTGCCCCGGATCCAAAAGACTCCAGCGTGCGAGAGTTCATAGGCAAGCTGGTCAAAGCGAGGAAAGATTTGGGTTTTTACCCGAATGGCAACCCAGCCGTGCGAACCGCGATGCAGAAGTGTGAGGAGGTCCAATCAGAGACTGTAGCGGACTATGGTGCCGTGAGTCTTGTGATCAGCAGAGACCAGTTCTACGTAGGCGGCCGCCCCCTCTTCCGGTCGGAATCTCCCGAACGCAGGTTTGCTGCAGAACTGTTTGTCCTTGGCGTCCGCCGCATGAGTTTCACGGGCGAGGCCGGCGCGGCCGAGTTTGAGGAGTTCTTGGGACTCCTCCGGGAGGCTCAGGGCGATCCTGCATTGTTCATGGCAGCGCTGAGCGGCTCGAGCGCGCAGAGAATGAAGGGTATCGAACTGGACCGAATATCCGATCTGGAAGTTGTTGACGAATCCGCTCTCGTGGAAGAGATGGAGTTGGCGTTCCAGCGCATTACCGAACAGGACGACTCTGGACGGGAGAACGCGACGATCGTGGAGGATCTCTGCCTGCTAATCCTGCCGGGAACGCTGCAGCCCAGTCAGCTGGACAAACTTCTGGAGAACCCGGTTCGAATAAAGAAGGCTTTCGGAAGATTGGCGCGTGCCCGCCAAGGGACTGCTGAGAGCGATGTCGCGGCCGAGGTGGCCGCCAGAGTGCTCCACGACATTGCCGACGCCGTAGGCGGTGCACCGCTTGTCGAGCAGAAGCAACTTTATCGAAAGGCGGCGGAACTGCTGTCTGATGTCGCAGACCCTCTGCGAATGAAGCTCGTCTTCGAGAAAATGCTGCCTCGCGTAACAAGCGATAGCCCTGAGCGCGCGTTGATCCGTTCGCTCAACGACGAGGAGATCGTGCAACTGCTGACAACGCGCGTGCCGCTGCACGACGGGGCACTGCGAGCTATCTCGAGCGGCTTTCGCAATTTGGACCTCTCGCTGCCAAGGCGAGAGTCCATCCTGGAAGCGGTTAGGGAGAAAGCTACCGCAAATGGTGCGCGATCTGAGGTGTACATGCGCCTCTTTGACGCTCTCAGCAGCGCAGCGGAGCTCAAGAGCGCACCAGACGGTTTCGTCTCTGCCTTGAACGAAGAAGCGAAGGTTCCGATGGCTTCTGCGCGGTGCCTGGAACTCACGCGTGAAGAAGCATCGCAGATCGAGCAAGCCATGAAATCGGCCGGCGTCTCGCATAGGATCGAGAACATTCCTGCGATGATCAACCTTCTGCATCTTGAGGAGGACGCAGGGCGTCTTCTCAATCTTCTTGACATGCTGGAAACCCTGAGAAAGGAAACGTTGCGGGAGGGAAGGTTAGATTTCGCGCTCAAGATTCTCAGGGGTTACGCGGCCGAGGGGCGATCCGAGGAAAGGACCTCTGAAGAGCGCGAGACGTGCGGGAGGTTCTTGGAGCAGGCTGTTGGGCAGGAGACGATTACTTCGCTGGCCGAGATGGCGCTTCAGTATGAAAGAAGCTCTCCGGAATACGCGCTAATCCTGAAATATTTTCAGGCGGTGCCGGAGCATGCGCACCGTGAACTGTTACGCAGACTCGAAGAGGAGAAGGCCAGACAACTGAGGCTCGCAATCCGCGGTTTGCTCATCGCGCTTGGAAGCGCGGCTGTCGCGTCATTGAGCTCACGCGTTCTGGACGAGCGCTGGTTTGTCGCACGGAACGCTGTGTCAATTCTCGGTGAAATAGGCGGCGAGAACGCTGTGGAAGCTTTGGCAAGGGCGCTGGCCCACGAAGAGCCGCGCGTCCGGAGAGAGGCGCTGAACGCTCTGGGAAAGATAGGCGGCGAAGGCTCCGCCCGTTGTTTGGCAACCGGTTTGGACGACGGCGACAGTGGCGTTGCACTGTGCGCCGCAAGATGGTTGACGATGCTTGGGGACGTGGCTCCTCTGGAGGGGCTTATTCGGATTGTCGAATCGCCGAGGTTCCGGCAAACTGATCTGGAGGTCACCCTGACGGCGGTTCGAGCCATAGCGCGCGACGACGGCGCTGAAGCGAGAAGCTTCTTGCGACGGATCGCGCGCAGACGTATCGCTACGCTTTTCGGTTCGGGAAGACGAATTGCAGCATGTGCTTCACAGGCGCTTCGTGAAGAAGGTGTTTGAGGTATTCCCATGGCTATAGTAGATAGAGAACAACTCAAGCAAGCGGCGGAAGAGGTTATCCGGTTGATCGGGGTCGCCCGCAAAGAAGCCAGAATGTACCCTTCTCATCATCCGGCCGTGCGCGAGGTTGTCGCCAGCCTTGTCGGCGAATTGCGGGCAATTACCGAGGGACGCCCAAACGCCTCCTTCAATATTGCCCAGAAAGAGGTCTTTCTTGAAGAGATTCCGTTACCTCGTGTGACGATGATCCATAGCGACTTTGTGGAGACGTGCACCGACAAACTCATAGATACATTGCGGTTTGGCGACGGCGTTACCGTTGAAGAGGTCACGACGTTCATAGAAGTCCTGAACGAGTCCAAAGCCGAAGGAGCGGCAGGTCGCCAGAGGATATTCCAACAGGCGTTAGCCGAAAGAGGCGTTGAACATATCGAGGTCAGCACGTCGTTGCCGTTAACGAAGCTTAATCCAAAGGGGGAGCCTCTCACAAAGGAAGAGCAGGTTGCGCAGAACGATTACGATTCTGCGGTCGAGACGGTCTACGAAACCTTCCAGAACTTATTGGCGGGAAGACCTGTAGCCGGAGAGAATGTCGAGATTGCTGTAAACGCGATGGTTCGTGGATTACTTGCCGATAGGGCCGTTTACAGGCATCTGGCCGATATCAAGGATTACGACAACTACACGTTCAATCACGCAGTTAACGTTGCGATACTGTCTCTGCTGGTTGGGATAGATGTTGGTCTGACTATGGACCAGTTGAACAGCCTCGGTGTTGCGGCCCTTCTGCATGATGTCGGCAAGGTTGTGGTGCCCGCGGACGTACTGAACAAGCCGGGCAAGCTCTCGGATGATGACTGGAAACTGATGCGTAGTCATCCCGTGGAAGGAGCGCGATTGCTGCTTGAGCATGCCGACCGCAACGGCATTGCCGTCACGGTAGCCTTCGAGCATCACGCCCGCTACGACCTATCTGGATACCCAAAGATATATCCCGAGAGGGAGCTTCATTTCTTCAGCAGGATTGTGGGTCTGAGCGACGTGTACGACGCTCTAACATCCGACCGGAGCTACCGAGGAACGATAATGCCAGACGCTGCCGCCCGCATCATCCTTTCGGGAAGCGGCAAGGATTTCGACCCGCTGTTGACGAAAGTGTTTGTCAAATCGACAGGGGTCTTTCCGCAGGGTTGTGCCGTTGTTCTGAGCAACGGCGAACCGGCTATAGTGCAGGAGCCGAATCCCGCCGATCCCATCAGGCCGAAGGTCAGGCTCATGCGCGGAGACAGGATCCTTGATCTCAGCGGTATAGAGATCTATGTCCGACAATGTCTCGAAGCTGCGGAGCCGGCTCTCACACGCTGAGATGCGCGCTGGGACAAGAGTCGCACCGCAGATACTCGCAATCCTCAATCTGTTTGCGTAACCTGATCTTTGAACTGAAGCTGATACAGCTTGAAGTAGATTCCTCGCTGTGCGACAAGTTCGTCGTGAGTACCGCACTCGCGCACTTTTCCCTTGTGGATGACAATGATCTTGTCCGAGTTGAGTATTGTGGACAGCCTGTGCGCGATAACGATAGACGTCCGTCCGACCATAAGCCTCTGTGTTGCGTCCTGAAGCAGTCTTTCGGTCTCGGTATCCACGCTGGACGTTGCCTCGTCG
This sequence comes from uncultured bacterium, assembly GCA_965603355.1. Lineage (GTDB taxonomy): Bacteria > Hydrogenedentota > CBFDCQ01 > CBFDCQ01 > CBFDCQ01. The sequence continues at coordinate 32,012 of CBFDCQ010000027.1, read as the reverse complement.
AGGACAAGTATGCGCGGCGCATGCGCGAGCGCCCGAGAAAGAGCCAGCAACTGTTTCTGCCCCACCGAGAGTCTATGCCCGCGCTCGCCGATCTCCTCGTCGAAGCCGCCTGGCAGCTTCGCGATGAAGTGCGAGGCGTTGGCGTGTTGCGCGGCCGTTCGCGCAGCTTCCGGTGCGATCGCTGCGTTCCGCAAGGTGATGTTATCGCGAACCGAGCCTGAGAAGAGGAACACGTCCTGGGGGACAACGGCGATATGCCTTCTAAGCCGTCGTTTGTCATAGTCGCGCACGTCCATGCCGTCCACCAACACTGAGCCTCGCTGCACGTCGTAGAAGCGGCTGAGCAGGTTTATGATTGAGGTCTTGCCCATACCCGTCGCGCCGACTATTGCAAGACGTTCGCCCGGCTCAACCGTGAAGCTCACGTCGCGCAGCACGTACTCGTGTTCGTTGTATGCGAACCACACGTTCTTGAACTCGACCTTGCCGTGAACATGCTCCGGTGCGCAAGGGGTGGGAGGTTCCGGTACCTCGACGGGCGTGTCCAGCAGCCCGAATATTCTCTCGGACGACGCCATTGCCGCCTGCAGCACGGTATACTTCTCCATCAGGTCTCTTATCGGCATGTACAGCCTCTGCCCGTACTGAATGAATGCTATGAGCACGCCGATCTCTATCCCCTTGCCGATGACTTTTGTGCCTCCATACCATAGTACGAGGCCAATCGACAGCCACTGGAGTAGCTCAACTACCGGGAAGAACAGTGCGTGGTAGAATATCGTGCGGCGGTACTCGTTGCGATACTCACCGTTCAGCTCGTCAAATCGTTCAGCGCTCTGTTTCTCCCTGCAGAACAGCTGCACGACCGATATTCCCGTCAACTGCTCGTTCAGGTAGGCGTATATGCGCGCGAGATATCGCCGTATCTGGCGGAACGATTCCCTGACCTTGCTTCGGAAAACGGCCGTCGCGCAAACGAGCAGCGGTATCACCGCGACAGAAACAAGGGCCAACTTCCAGTCAAGCACGAAGATTGCGACAAGGATGCCTCCTATCATGAAAACATCGCCGACAACCGTCGCCACACCTGCAGAAATGGTCTCATTGATTACCTCGACATCGTTTGTCGTGCGGCTGACGAGCCTGCCCACGGGGTTCTTGTCGAAGAACGACAGCGACAACTTCTGAAGGTGCGAGAAGAGAGATACGCGCAGGTCGTACGCGACTCTTTGCCCTATCCATCGTGTCAGGTACCTTTCGACGCAGCGCAGCAAGAACTCCACCATGACCGAGCCAAAAAGGAGCATCGTCACAAGGTTCAGCTTGTTGGCATCCCCCCGCGTCATGCCGGAGTCTACCGCCACCTTTATCAGATACGGTCTCACGAGTCCCACAGCCACGGCAAGGAGCAGGATGAACACGCAGACGACAGCAGCAGCGCTGTAAGGAGCAACGTAATCGAGCAGGCGCTTCATGAGCCTTGTGTCGAGCTGCTTGTCTGCTATCTCGTACTCGTGCAAACGCTTCATTCGTCCTGGATCTCTTCTTCCAGCAATTGGCTCCTGTACAGGACGGCGTAAAGACCGTCCTGAGCGAGCAGCTCAGCGTGCTTCCCCTTTTCCACTATTCTTCCGTCATCGAGCACCAGTATGATATCGGCATCCTTAACTGTCGAGATGCGATGCGATATGATGATCCTGGTATTGTTCTCCGTGGCATGCAGCAGGTCTTGGAGTATTCTCTCTTCGGTGCCCGTATCCACGCTGGACATCGCATCGTCGAGCACGAGTATCCTGGGCTTCGTCATGACGGCGCGACCTATAGTAATGCGCTGTTTTTGCCCGCCGGAAAGATTCACCCCGCGCTCACCAAGTAATGTGTCGATGCCGTCAGGAAGCTGCTCAAAGTCCTCCAGAATGTGCGATACACGGGCCGCGTTTACGATATCGCTCTCCGGGGCTTCGTCAACCCCGTAAGATATGTTCGAGCGGACGGTATCCGAGAACAGGAACGTCTCCTGCGGAACGAACCCGATGCTCTGCCTCAGCACTTTCAGCGGCATCTGTCTGATGTCGCACCCGTCTATAAGCACAACACCTTCTGTCGGGTCGAACAGTCTTGGCAGAAGGTGTACGAGCGTACTCTTACCTGAACCGGTCCTGCCCACGATGGCTACTGTTGAACCGCTGGGTATCTCCACCGAGATATCCTTGAGCACCGGCTCGTCGTTACCGTCGTATTGAAAAGATACGTTCCTGAACTCGATCGCGCCTTCGATATGGCTTACCGGTGCAGCTTCCTCTGGATCTGCGATTTCCGGTTCAGCCACGAAAATCTCGTTTATTCGGCCGAGTGCCGCTGAAGCGCTCTGGTGCATGTTGACCACCCATCCGACGGCCATGGTCGGCCACACCATCATCATCGTGTAGGTCAGAAACGCAGTAAGTTCCCCCACCGTCATTCTCTCGGCAATTACGCCGTGGCCGCCCACCCCGATTATGATGGCAACCATAGTGCCGACCAGTAGGCCGAGCAGCGGGCCAAACAGCCCCTCGACTCTCGCCAGCGACATGTTGCGGCGCAGGTATTCCTTGCAGGCGTCTTCAAAAGCCTCTACCTCACGATCCTCGCTGGCGTAAGCCTTAACGACACGCACGCCGCTGAAGTTCTCCTGTGCGATAGCGCTCATCTCGGAGTATTGCTCCTGACTCCGTTCCGCGCGCGTGCGAACGGACCGTCTCAGCAGGTAGACCATGACGGAAATAACCGGAATGGGTATCAGACAGAGAGACGCGAGTTTCGGGTCGATCACGAACAGCAGAATCGCAATGAACGGGACACCTATAGCGCCGGAAACGTGCATTATGCCCGGGCCCAGGAAGTTACGTACGTAGTTCAGGTCGTTGTTGCTTCGCGCCATTATATCTCCCGTCTTCATCTTGTGGAAAAACGAGGCGGGCAGCGTCTCCAGATGCCGGAAAAGGTCGTTACGCAGATCGTATTCCATATCGCGCGAAGCCGTGATCATGGTCATCCGCATTCCGTATCGGAACACGGAAGCAACCAGTATCGCCGCGAGCATCAGACCGGCAAATCCAGCGAGGTAGAGCGAAGATGCTCTATCCTGTCTGATCGAGTCAATGCAGATCTTGAGCAGCCACGGGGGTATCAGCCCTATGAGGTTCCTCAATACCAGACAGACCGCTCCCGTGAGCAGCCTGCGGCGATATGGCAGTAGATATTTTAGGAAACTGGCCTTGCGGCCTTCCGCTGTACTTCCTTTGTCCACCTGAAATCTTCCTGAAGAAGGAGTGCACCGACGGTTGCCAAACGTAGGGTGAGTTTAGCCTTGGAGGCCGGATTTGTCAAATGTGGGAGGGCACGCCTTCCGGAACGCTGGCCGTGGAGAGTCGGCCGCGGGCGGGTCTTAGATCCGCCCCTACGTGGCAGACAGAAATGTCTGCCCCACTTGACATGAGGAACCTGATTTGATACCATATACGCGCCGAGAAGTGGGCGCTTAGCTCAGTTGGTTAGAGTGCCAGCTCGACAAGCTGGAAGTCACTGGTTCGAGCCCAGTAGCGCCCACCATTTTTTTATTCAGGTGCTCGCCAAAGTCAGCGGTACAATGAGATGCCCGAGGAGAATCCCTGGTACGAGCAAGACGCTTTCTGGGAAGTGATGCGTCCGTTCTTGTTCAGCGAGCGTCACTGGAACGAGGCTCCGGCCCAGATCGAGCAGGCGCTGATCCTACTGGGTGCGGGATCCGGCGCGAAGGTACTGGACCTGTGCTGTGGGCCGGGGAGGCACTCGCTCGAACTGGCGCGCCGTGGGCTGCAGGTTACCGGTGTTGACAGGACGGCTGCGTACCTGGACGAAGCGCGCAAGAGAGCCGAAGCTGAACAACTGACCATCGAGTTCGTGCAGGAGGACATGAGAACGTTCTGCAGACCGGACGCCTTCGACGGTGCGATAAACCTCTACACCTCCTTCGGATATTTCGAGAATGCAGAAGACGACCGACGTGTCCTGACAAACGCCCACCGCTCGCTTCGAGACAACGGCGCATTCGTGATTGATATGGTGGGCAAAGAGATGGTGGCGGCAGGGTTCCAGGAACGCGACTGGCACGAAGTCGATGGAACGGTCCTTCTGGAAGAACGGAAGCTTGGTAAAGACGGCTCTTGGATGGACAACCGGTGGACCGTGCTTGACGGCGGTTCTCGCAAAGAGTTCCATGTCACCCACCGACTGTATTCGGCGGCTGAAATCACCTCGCTCCTGACTGAATGCGGTTTTGCCGCCGTGGACGTTTACGGCGATTTCAGCGGCGCACCCTACGATCATGACGCGGAACGGTTGGTGGTCGTAGCCCACAAAGGGTAGAGACGCCCGAGTAGCATAGTGGGGCAGACATTCAGGTCTGCCGGCTGTTTAGGTAGGGGCGGGTCTCAGACCCGCCCGCCACGACCGCTGAAGCATCACCGAAAGCCACGCTGAAGCGCGCTGTCTAGATATCCCACAGCTCTATCCACCCCCGCTTAAGCGGGGTGCAAAGAAGAGCCCGCCCAAGCGGGCTAAACGGTGAAGCATTCAACAGCCTCACTACGGGAGAATAGCGCGGCGCCGCGCCAGGGTACAAGACCCTCCCCTACATATGCCTTGCGTTGGTGGGGCGGACATCCTTGTCTGCCGTCGGCGTTTGGAACGTCATCAACCTCCACAGGTAGGCCGGGCATCTTGCCCGGCGGCAATCCAGCCAACATCGGCGGGCGAGACGCCCGCCCTACCTCCATGATTAGACTCTCCATGTGGCAGCTGTCCTTTTCCGGTGTCACAAGATTCATCCCGTGTGGCGAGGGCCGCACTGCCTACGCACAATCATATGGTGCTCGGCACTAAGTCGCGACGCACGGGGCGTCTCCGCTGCTGAGAAAAAGGCGCTGTCCCCCACCCTTCGGATTCGCCCGCTCAATCCGCCCCGAAAATACCTTGCCGAACCGTGCGGTTTAGCGGTACTATCTTCCTGGGAAGAAAACCTCGTCGGGTGCGTTCTACATTAATGAGGAAGGCAGATCGGGGCGACACATGACGCTTGAGAGCGAGCAACTTCTGCTGCTGGCGGGACAGGGCAACAGAGACGCCATGGGAGAGCTGTACAGGCGGCACAAGCCGCAGGTCATGTCCTTTTTCCGTCACATGCGTGTCGCCCGGGAGCATGTCGAGGATTTGACTCAGGAGGTCTTCCTGCGCATCTGGAAAAGCGCCGCGCGGTACCGTCCCTCCGGGAAGTACAGCTCGTTCATGTTCACCGTCGCGGCAAACGTGTGGCGAGATCAGCGCCGTCGATCACGCCTGCGGAGGACCGTTTCGGAGGCGGAAGTGTTTGCGGAGCCGGTCAGCGATGGCCGGACGAGGCCGGATGGTGCCAGCGCGAGAGCTGAATTCCGCCGCGATCTGGAAGAAGCGCTCGGGAATCTGCCGGAAAATGAGCGGATGACGTTCGTGCTGAGCGAAATTCAGGGTGTATCGTACAGGGATATCGCGCGGATTACGAGGTGCCGGATCGGAACTGTGGGGTCGAGAAAAACGCGTGCGGTCAGGCATCTGCGCCGACTGCTAATCGAACATGCTCCGGAGAAGTACCTAAAGGAGGTTGTGAAACATGAAGTGTCCGGATGAAAAGGTGCTCATTGCATTCATTGATGGCGAAATGGGGTTGAGCCCCTCGGTCGCGCAGCACGTCGAGGGCTGTGAACCGTGCCGCGAACGGATTGAGAAGTACGAGGCGCTCAGAAAGTCCATTGCAGGTGAGCAGCCTGCTGGCGTCAGCCCCGACGAAGTGCGGCGGTTTCTGGCCTCCCTACCTGAACTGCGCAAGACTTCTGAGGCTGTCGGTCGTCGCAGGTTCGCGTTTGCCGGCGCTCTTGTGGGTATGTTGGTTGTTGGAATCTTAGTCGGACGAGCGGTTCCGTCGCGGCAGCAGATCGCCGAGATTCGACCGGAGCCCGGCCTGGGGAAAGAGGAGGCAGTCTACGCTCTGACAGCGCTCCAGGAGCTCAAGCTTGCTGCGGACAGCGGCATGTTTGACCCGCGAATACGAGCGGTTGAGTCCGTGATCTGCGAATCGCTAGGTGAAAGCGGGAACCTGGACCCACTGCGTCTTATCCGGGACGGCGAGGATTCCCTGGCCGCGAACGATTTAATCACGGCCGCCTCTTACTTTGAGGAGGCCGGGAAGCTCGGTGAGGACACATTTATAGGCCCGTACGCGCGGCTGCAACACGCACGTGTTTTAGTCGAGCTCGGCTACTACGACGGCGCGTTGCGCGAGATCGCCAATCTGAGCCATACGAGCGAGGATGGGACCATCGACCGTGAGAATGGCTACCTGCTCGCAACCTGCCAGATAGCCCTGGGCGATACGTGGGGCGCTGCCATGACGTTGGAAGATATGGCAAGCCAGGGAATCACTGACAATCGCCTTGCGGAGCTTGCGATACAGGCAGGCGACCTCTGTTACCAGGATACGCTGGACCTCGAGATGGCGCAGCGCTGTTACTCCGTATGGGCAGAGACTGCGGCCGACACGGATGCACAATATCGCAAGACCAGAGAGACTAGCGCGCGACTTGCGCTGCTCGAGGAGTCCGCCGATGATCGGTGGGAACCGCTTATGCTATACCTGCGCGCTGAACAGGAGTACCCTGAGGAGGCTCAGGACCTTTACGCGCGGCTCGTCGGCGCGTATCCGGAGAACAGCCTGGCAGATTCCGCGTTCGTGAAATGGTACGGTTTGGAGCAGGCTCGGAAAGCGCGGCGAGAGCCCACGGAGACGCGTCTTGCGGCGCGACCTGCCAGCGACATGGCGCGTTGGCAGGATGCGGCGGAGGCCGACGCGCCGGACGAGATACGCGCGTACGCACTGCTCAAGATAGCCGACCACCTTCACGCGCAGCTTGACGGTGTTGAACAAGTAGTGGTCGCGTACAGCGAAGTTGCTGAGGGGTATCCGTGGACGCGGACAGCGCGCATCGCCCGCGACCGAGCGGATGTCGTGCGCGACACAATAGAAAGGAAGTCAACGGCACTGTAGGGGCGCTGCTTGCCGCGCCCGGTTTGTAGGGGCGGTTCGCGACCTGCCCACGATGGCAGGCAAGAATGCCTGCCCCACCAGGTTGTGGCCGTAGGATGGTGGGACAGACATTCCTGTCTGTCGATGACATGGGTTTTATCCCGTGAGAAATGTAGGGGAGCTCCTTGCCGAAGGTGCGCCATGGCGGATGGGCTCCCGCCAATAATATCCTGTAGGGGAGGCCCTTGTGGCCTCCCGCGGGAGGGTACTCTCCACGGCGAGTCTACGACAAGACCCTCCCCTACGTAACGAAAGGAGGACGAGATCATGAACGCACTGGTACTTCTGACACTATGCACAAGCCTCATCACAGCACCGATGGATGCCTCCGCCGGTCTCGAGAACGCCAAGACATTCGCCCGTATCGGGGATTGGGAAAACGGGATCAAATATCTCGAAGCCTACATCATCCAGAACCCGACAGATGCGGAAGCGCGCCTCCTTCTTGCTGAATGTTACTTCAACTGGCCGGATATGCAGACCGTTGGCGAACGGGCGAGGGACAAGAACGAAGACCGAGGTGAGGCCCAGATCGCCATACTCGCTAATTTAGGAGACGAGGGGTTCCAAATGCTACTTCGAGGTCTGCGATCTAATACGCGTGAGATCTACGGGGCTTGCTTCAGCCGACTCGGGGAGATGAAGGACCAACGCGCTGTAAATGAGTTGTTGAAGATTGTGGAAGAGGATACGGAGAAGAAGTGGAGCGCAATAGGTACGCTGGTGGCTATCGAGTGCGACCGCGAACGCCCTGATAAGAGACTGGTCGATCTGCTTATGTCCATGGTAGATGGTCCCGATTCTGAACTAGGCGAGTTAGCTGCTGCTGCGCGCAATCTGGCGGAGCTCCGCGTCCAAGAGGCACTGCCGAAAATGGAGAAAGGTCTGAACCGTGCCTTAGAGGCCTGGGCAACCCTGCCCGAGAAGCAGCTTGCTGACGAGTTCCTCATCGTGCTCGATGCGATCGCTGCCTTATCGCCGGACGACCTGGACAGGGTGGGCGGCGAAGCGCTTGACGGAATGAGCCGCACACAAATAGACGCGTTATTCGAACGAGCGAGAAACCGATTAGGGAGCTTCGACGCTGAGACCCAGGCATTCCTTGTGAGGACGGCGTTGACTATGTTGGAGACAAGCCCCGGCCTTGCCCAGAGCTTGGTAACGGCGCGCAGGAGGTCAGAAACCGCGGACTTTCTGCGGCGCCTAGGCGCGGTGTCTTCTGGGACACGCCGCGACCCTCGTCAGTTGGGCAGACAACCTCTAGAGGTAATGGGGCGGGCTGACATCAAGAAGCAGCTCCACGACCTGTGCGGTTCGCCTGATACCTATGTGCGACAGGTTGCGTTGGCGATTATCGGCACGAACAGCGACGAGGATGCTCTTCCGATCCTTCTTCCGAAGTTGCGTGCGACCTTGCTCGAGACCGGATACAACGTGCCGACCGGAAGAGAGTTCACTGCCCGCGTGGCACCCGGGGAGCAGCTATCCCGCAAGTTCCTATGGGAAAACGCCGACTCCGCCGCGGTATGGAAAGCGGTGAAGACAATCGCCAGCCGGCGGACAACCGAATTCTTGCTGGACAAGCTGCGGTCTGACGATTTGGGCTGGGTATTTACTGCCGCAGTGCTCCTGGAAGACATGGGAGAAGGGAGGGCTATCGAGCGTCTCAAGAGAAGGCATTCGGAACTCTCAGACACCGATGCCGAAGGGATCGGGGAGGTGCTTATGGTCATCTCGCGTGCTTATGAGAGGCTCTCCGGGCAGCCCCTCGCCGAACCGGAGGGAAAAGCGGCAGCCGGGCGAGGTGGCATGAGCAGCAGGGGCCGCAGTGGGGGTAGCACGGGTAGTATGCGAGGCAGGATGCGGGGTGGTGGAAGAGGCGGAACAACGTCAACAACAACGTCCACGACACGCTCCGAAACCTCCGAAGAGCCTGAAGAATAGGAGCTGAGAACTCTGGAATCCGGTTGTAGGGCGGGCTTCCAGCCCGCCGATGTTGACCTGGTCCGCGCCGGGCAGGATGCCCGGCCTACCTTGTCAGGGCGGTTCGGGAACCGCCCCTACAGGAGGCCCTTCTCCTTCAAGCTGACGTACTTGCCGGCGCCGAAGATGATATGGTCGAGTACCTCGATACCGAGGACCTTACCCGTTTCCTTGAGCCGCTTGGTGATGTTGATATCGTCCGCGCTCGGTTCGGGATCGCCGCTGGGATGGTTATGCATGAGGATGATCGACGCGGCACTCGCGGCCACCGCTGGGCGGAAACATTCGCGCGGGTGCACAAGGCTCGCATCGAGCGAGCCTACCGATATCTCGACCGTTTTCAGGACATGATTCTTAGTGTTGAGCAGGACGGCGCGGAAATGTTCTTTATCCAGGCCTTTGAACTGGCTCATGAACAGCGCGCTGGCCTCTTCCGGTGAGCGAACGGACGGTCTCTCCTCGCCGGTGTACGCGGCAAGCCGTTTGCCCAGCTCGAGAGCCGCCTTGATCTCGAGCGCCTTGACGGTCCCTACCCCATCGACGCTGCACAGTTCCTCGATGCTGGCCCGCGCGAGATGTTCCAGGTCGCCGAACTGCGCCATCAACCGCTGCGCGACGTCTTGCGCGCCGCTCTTCCTGCTGCCGGTGCGGAACAGTATAGCGATAAGCTCCGAGGTCGTGAGCGCTTCCGCCCCGAGCTTCTTGAGCCGTTCGCGCGGCCGCTCGTCCGGCGGCAACTCGCGTACGTAAAGACCGCCGCTATCCTCGTTCACAACTTGATCCTCGCTACGACCGCCCGCTCAATCCCGGCGGCATCGATCAAGGTGTCAACGACAGCGTACCGGCCGTCGGACGATAGTATTTCCCGGACCTTTGCAGCCTGCCCGAACCCGACTTCAATACACATCACACCAGAATCCGCCAGGAAACCTCCACCTCTTTCAACTAATAGACGGTGGAACGCCAGGTTTTCTTCCCCTGAATAGTATGCGAATTCCGGTTCGAAGTCCCTGATCTCGGGCTGCAGCTCATCCAGTTCCGCGCGGGAGACGTAAGGAGGGTTCGAGACAATCAGATTAACTTTCCCCTGTAAGTCATCTTGGGCAAAGGCCTTATAAAGGTCGCCGCATCGGAACCGGACTCGTTCGGCGACTCCGTGGTGCTCCGCATTTCGCGCCGCAACAGCGAGCGCGGTTTCCGAGATGTCCGACGCGTAAACGACGGCCTCCGGAACGTGTTTCGCGATGGTGACGGCCAGGCACCCGCTGCCGGTGCCGATATCGAGCACGGTTTGCGCCGCAGCGCGGTCTTCCCCTACCCTGTCTTTCAGGAATTGGATACAGAACTCTGCCAGAAGCTCCGTTTCGGGACGAGGGATCAGGACGTCGCGGGTGACCTCGAACTGCAGCGACATGAACTCCTTGATACCGGTGATGTAGGCCAAGGGCTCGCGCCTGGCGCGGCGCTGGACGAAGGTCTGGTAGCTGTGCCAGTGGGCGGGGTCAAGCTTCTCGCGGAACCGCGCATAGAGCTGGGCGCGATCGCGCCCCGTGACGAATCCGAGCAGGGCTTCCGCGTCTATCCGCGCGTCGTCAATCCCGACCGAACTCAACAATTTCACCGCCCAGTCCACGGCCTCGAAAACGTGAGGAGCTTCGTGCCTGAATTGCGGTGGTAGGCTCATATATGGTCAGCTTTCGCCCGCCGCTTGGTGCCGCGACCGTCGGCCCCTAACACAGGTAGGGCGGGCATCCTGCCCGCCTTCCTGGAGTGTTCCCGGGCTTGATTCTGTCGGGCAAGATGCCCGACCTACCTAATGTTTGCGCGGATTCTCGTGCCTTTACGATTGTGTCCCATTGAATCGGGGAAAGAGTCTCTCCGGCATATGATTACAGTGTGGCGGCGAGCTCTTGACGTTCGGCGGCCTCAAGCGCGTCGATCAGCCCTTGTACGTCTCCATCCATTATCCTTTCGAGCTTGTGCAGCGTAAGCCCGATCCTGTGGTCGCTGAGACGGTTCTGCGGGAAGTTATACGTTCTGACCTTCTCGCTTCTATCGCCTGATCGCACCTGGCTCTTTCTCTCGCGCGAGAGCTCCGCTTCCTGCTCGCTCTGCAGCTTGTCGAGAATCCTCGCCCGGAGCACGCGGAGCGCCTTTGCGTAGTTCTTGTGCTGCGACTGTTCGTCCTGGCACGAGGCGAGGATGCCGGTGGGTATGTGTGTCAATCTCACTGCGGAAGAGACCTTATTGACGTTTTGACCGCCAGGCCCCGATGAACGGAACACCTCTCGCTTGATATCCTTCTTGTCAATCTCGACCTCGACACCTTCCGGTTCGGGCAGGACCGCCACGGTAACGGCGGAAGTGTGTATACGTCCGCTGGCTTCGGTCTCGGGCACGCGCTGTACCCTGTGCACGCCGCTCTCGAACTTCAGTTGCCGGTACACGCTCTTGCCCTCGACGAGGAACTCTATCTCCTTGAACCCGCCCATCTCTCCCGGGTGGCTGTTGATGATGTCGATTCGCCACCCTTTCGAGTCGATATACCGCTCGTACATCCTGAACAGGTCGCCCGCGAAAAGGCCGGCCTCGTCGCCGCCGACGCCGGCGCGTATCTCCATCACGACGTTGCTGTCGTCTCTGGGATCGCGCGGGACGAGCATCTCGCGCAGTTCCTCAACCACCTTTGAAAGCTGCTCGGAGAGGCTTTTCTTCTCCTCCTCGGCCAGAGCGATAATGTCGGTTTCCTTCTCCTCGCGGAGCATCTCCTCAGTATCGTCGAGCTCGCGCTTCAAGCCCTCGTACTCGCGGTACTTCTGCACGGTTCTCTCGATGGCCGCGCGGGCCGATGCGTGCTTGCGGTACTGATGAGGGTCGCCGGTCACGGCGGGATCCGCCATCAGGTTCGTGAGACGGTCGTACTCTTCCGCCATACCCGCGAGCTTCTGGATGAGTTCAGACTCTTTTTGTTCCGATACCGACATCTGACGCCCTCTTGCCCACTACTAACCCGCGTTCTCTCGGTTTTGCCAGAGCTTTGAATTGAGAATACGGGCGAGACCCGGGACGAGACCTCAGTCGGCCTCTCCCGGCGACAATTGCAGGCTAGCTAAGAGGATTCCTGCGGCTCCTCGGTACTCTGGGCGCGCTTCGCGTAGCGTCTCTTGAACCTCTCGACACGTCCCTCCGTGTCCACAAGCTTCTGTTTACCGGTGAAGAACGGGTGACAGTTAGAGCATATCTCGACGCGAATCCCCTTCTTTGTTGACCTTGTCGGGATAACGTTGCCGCACGCGCACACGACATCGGTCTCGTGATACTCTGGATGTATTCCCTTACGCAATCTTGTTCACCTCCACTGGACCTATCGTTGTCATTATGGAACCACGCCCACATTATATCATCTCAGGCATTCCGTTTCAAGTGGGCTGTGATTTGCCCGATTTCGCGGGCGGCTGATTTACTTTTGCGCCGAAATCTGGTAACATTTAGGCTGATGTTAAGTATGTCGGGTTACAGCTATGTAGGAATGGACAGGAGACTCTGCTTATCAGGGCCGAGTTGTTCGAGAATTCGACTTGGAGAGAGGAGCGTTTAATGAGGAACAGCAAGCGAGAATTCATTAGCCTGGCCGTGGCACTTGCGGCCATACTGATGCTGGTGGCAAACATGTTTCAGGGACGCATCTTTGCCACGGCGGACGACGATGTCTACGAGTCGCTGGAGATATTCAGCATGGCGCTCGACATCGTCCAGAGGGAATACGTGAGCGAGGTTTCGAGCGATAAGCTGATCCGAGGCGCGCTTTACGGCATGCTCGGCTCGCTCGACCAGCACAGCGCGTATATGACCCGAAGTTTGCACACTCGTCTCATGGACGAGACCAGGGGTGAGTATGAGGGTGTCGGCATACAGCTGCAGGTTCCCAAGAGACCTTGGGCGCCGATATCCCTTGGCAACCCTCTGGTTGTGCGGAAGGTGTTTCCGGGCACGCCGGCGTTTCGAAGCGACATCATGGAGGGCGACGCGATAATCAAGGTGGGCGGCGAAACCACGGAAGGCATGTCGCAGGACGACGCAGTCGACAAGATCAAGGGGCCGCGCGGCACCAAAGTAACACTCACCATGCAGCGAATTGTCGGCGAGTCAGCCGAGGACGCAAGAACGTCTGAGTTTGATGTCGAGCTCGAACGCGCGAAGATACCTTTGCTGAGTGTGCCCCACGCGGAAATGAGCGATGACGGAATCGGATACATCCGACTTGCTGATTTCAAGGAGAGCAGCACCGAAGAGTTGACGAGCAAGATCACCGAGCTGAAAGATAACGGTATGAAAGCGCTCGTGCTCGATTTACGTTACAACCCGGGTGGGCTTTTGAGCACGGCGGCCAACGTAGCGGACCTCTTTCTGCCGAAGGGCGATGTGATAGTGTCGACCAAGAAGGACAGAGAGCCGGATCAACGTATGACGTACAGATCGAATCGTGAACCTCTTCTGACGAAGGAAGAGTGCCCGATGGCGGTTCTCGTGAACAAGGACAGCGCAAGCGGTTCTGAGATCGTCACCGGCGCCCTGCAGGATCATAACAGAGCCATAGTTGTAGGGACGACGACCTACGGGAAAAGCTCCGTTCAGATGGTCAGCCCCTTGCCCGGCGAGTCGGCGCTGAAGATCACTACGGCGTACTACTATACGCCCAGGGAGAAACGGTTGAGCGGCGTAGGCGTTCAACCGGATATCCCGGTCATTCTGCCGGAGAAGGACTATTATGCGCTGCGCCGACAGCTTCCTGACGACAGGGATGTTGTCACTGCAGAGGCTGTGTCCCCCGACTCGCCCGAGGAGAAAGTGGATGACATACAGCTCAAAGAGGCAAAGACCGTGCTTCGCGGTTACGTGATCCTTGCCAGTCAAGAGAAACCGGAGGAAGAACAAGAGGCGATTGCCGCTGAAGAGACAATGTGAGCCGTCATGCGACACGACAACAGGCTAAACAACCAGATGAGACGCGTCAAAATCACGCGTAACGTCATGAAATTCGCGGAGGGATCCGCCCTGATCGAGATTGGCGACACGAGGGTCCTCTGCACAGCTACTGTCGAGAACAGAGTGCCGCTATTCCTCAGGGACAAGGGCGAGGGTTGGGTGACGGCAGAGTATGCGATGCTGCCCCGAGCTTGCGCGCAGAGGGTCCAGAGAGATGTCGCGCGCGGTCGCGGCAACGCAAGATCGCTCGAGATACAGCGGTTGATAGGACGATGTTTACGAGCGATTGTGGAAAGGGGGTTCCTGGGCGAGCGAACCATCGTGCTCGATTGTGACGTGCTGCAGGCGGACGGAGGTACGCGGACCGCGTCCGTAACGGGAGCGTTTGTTGCGCTTTACGACGCGGTGTCGGGTCTCAAGCGCAATGGTTTGGTTGAGCACTGGCCGATAAACGCCTTCTGCGCCGGCATAAGCGCAGGGATCGTACGCGGCGAACCTCTGCTCGATATGTGTTATGGCGAGGACAGCATGTGCGAAGTCGACCTGAACGTCGTCATGGCGGACGACGGCCGGTTCATAGAGGTTCAAGTTTCCGGCGAAGACAGCCGATTCTCGAAGGAGACCCTTGACCAGTTGGTTGCTACGTCGTCGTCGGCGATTCAGAAGTTGATCGGGCTGCAGAAACGTGCCCTGGGTGTCGGAGAACCGACGGTTGAGGCTGCTCATAGCAAGCAACAATGAGGGCAAATGCCGGGAGATTATGGCGGCTCTGGGCGGTGTTGGGCTGGAGTTGCTTACGCCGCGCGATCTGGGCGGTTTGCCGTCCCCGTGCGAGGACTGGGCGAGTTACGAGGAAAATGGTTTGGAGAAGGCGCGGCACTTCCACGCGCTGACCGGGCTCGCCGCGCTGGCGGATGATTCCGGTCTCGAGGTTGCACATCTCGACGGCAGACCGGGGGTCCGTAGCGCGCGATTTGCGGGACCGACCTCATCGTACGCGGAGAAGAACGAGGCGTTACTGACTCTCCTGAAGGACGTCCCCGAGGGAGAGCGTCGTCGGGCGCGATTCGTGTGCGTTGTCGTGTGTGTCGATCCGGGCGGCAGTTCATATGTATTCAGAGATGAATGCGCGGGTATTATCGCGCGATCCGCACGCGGCAGCTACGGTTTCGGGTACGATCCGGTCTTTGTCCCAGACGGTTTTGAACGGACTTTCGGCGAGCTTGGCGAGGAGGTAAAGAGCCGGATAAGCCATCGCGCGAAAGCTCTGCGCAAGGCGCGCGACTTCCTTCTCGCGCATGGCCTTGAGAACGACAGTCTCGATGGGGAAGTCGGCGCCGGCTGCAAGATCATGTGCGCAGATGTGTCGGCTCCGTCTGCTCAAGTTGTCGCGGCGGCAGCTCGGTTAATTCTGGCGGGTAAGCTCATAGGCTACCCTACGGACACGCTTTACGGTCTGGGTGCGAATGCTCTGGACGCCGCCAGCACGGACAGATTGGCCGACGTAAAGAGGCGACCGGCGGGAAAACCGATATCCGTCATCGTCGATTCGGTCGAGCGAGCTCGGTCGCTGACCCGGGAGCTGAACGGTGCCTCCGAGCGGCTGATGGAGGCGTTTTGGCCGGGGCCGCTCACGTTATTGGTTGAGGCGTCGGGCAGCCTGCCGTCAGCGCTCACCGGCGACACCGGCAAGATAGGCGTAAGGGTGCCGGATTGTCGGCTTGCAAGAGCTATATGCGAGGCTGCCGACGTGCCGTTGACCGCGACTAGCGCGAACGTGGCGGGTCAGCCGCCGGCCACGACCGCCGGGGAGATCGTGGCGGCTCTGGGCAGTTTCCTGTCGCTCGTGTTGGACTGTGGCAAATTAGCGGCCGAGACGGGTTCCACAGTTGTGGATGTGACGTCGGGCGCCGTGGAAGTGACGAGACAAGGCGTTATCGCCGAGGAGCGCATCAGGACTGTTCTCGGCGAGAAGGCGCTTGGGGGTTGAAACTGACGAGCGACACCGGAACAAAGCACGTACTGTTTGTATGCACCGCCAACCAGTGCCGGAGCGTGATGGCGGAATGGACGTTCCGGGACTTCGCCGAACGCAATGAGTTGGCGCAGGTGACGGTTTCTTCGGCGGGTGTAGCAGCGTTTGACGGTGCCGCGCCTACAGAAAATGCGCTGCTGGTGCTCCAAGAGCATGGTATAGACGCATCGGGGCATCGTGCCACGCTGCTTGACAGAAGTCTGGTTGAGGAGGCAACTGTTGTACTGGGGATGACCCTCGCGCACGTATGCGCGATCGCCAGTCTGGGACCGGACGTAGAAGAGAAAACGTTCCTGCTCGGAGAGTTCTCTTCGGACGCTCGACTGAGTGATATAGATGACCCGGTCGGTCTTTCCGTCGAGGACTACAGTGGGTGCTTGAACGCAATAGAATCTTGTTTCGCGGGTTTGATGGGACATCTTCTAGGAGGTACGGCCTGAATGAAAGTTGCCGTCGGATGTGATCATGCGGGATTTCCATTGAAGAGCACCGTGCTGGGTGCGCTCGATGAACTGGATCTGAAGTATGAGGATTTTGGCTGCTTTTCCGAGGAGTCCGTCGACTATCCTGACATCGGCGCCTCAGTGGCAAGGTCGGTCGCGGCCGGCGAGTACGATCGCGGCATTCTCCTGTGCGGGTCAGGGATCGGGATGAGTATGGTGGCCAACAAGGTCAGAGGGATAAGGGCGGCTTACTGCGAGAACGTCAAGAACGCCGGGCTATCTCGCGCGCATAACGATGCGAACGTGCTCACGCTCGGCGCCAAAGTTGTCGCGCCGGAGCTTGCTGTGGCGATCCTCAAAGAGTGGTTCCAGACGGAGTTCGACGCGGGACGACATGGCAGAAGGGTGAACAAGATAACCGAGATCGAGAGGGAGGAGTCCTGTCAGGGCGGTTAGGCAAACGCCTTCGGCGGGAAACTTACCATGCCGCATAAACGCGCAAACGAGCGAAGTCGGTCAGCCGAGCTTGCCGGAGTCGACCCGGAAGTCGCGGAAGCCATTCGCAGAGAGGAGGAACGCGAAGCAAACACGCTGGAAATGATAGCGTCGGAGAACTTCGTGAGCAGGGCCGTGATGGAAGCCCAGGGTTCCGTCATGACCAACAAGTACGCCGAGGGGTATCCCGGGCATCGCTACTATGCCGGATGCGAACCGGCGGACAGCATTGAGCGGCTTGCAATCGAGCGTGCCAAGAAGCTGTTTAGTGCAGAGCACGTGAACGTCCAGCCGCACTCGGGAAGTCAGGCCAACATGGCGGCATATCACGCCTTGCTCGAGCACGGCGACACGATTATGGGTATGAGTCTGTCGGACGGTGGGCACCTCACGCACGGAGCCCCCGCGAGCTTCTCCGGAGTCTGCTACAATGTCGTCGCCTACGGCGTGGATAGAGGTACGGAGACGCTGAACTACGACCGACTGCGTGAAATCGCCAGGACAAACAAACCGAAAATGATCATTGCGGGCGCGAGCGCGTATCCTCGTGTCCTTGATTTCGCGAAGCTCGCCGAGATCGCCAATGAGGTGAAAGCATTTCTGCTAGTAGATATCGCACATATAGCGGGTCTGGTCGCCGCTGGCCTGCATCCAGACCCGATTCCTGTCGCGGACGTCGTCACGACGACGACGCACAAGACGCTGCGAGGTCCGCGAGGCGGGATGATACTGTGCAAGGAACGGCATGCGCGAGCAATAGACAAGGCCGTTTTCCCAGGAATACAGGGTGGTCCCCTGATGCATGTTATCGCGGCGAAGGCGGTAGCGCTCAGGGAGGCGTTGACGCCGGAGTTTGCCCAGTACCAGAGGCAGATAGTCGCAAACGCGCGGAGGCTGGGCGAAGCGCTGACTGCTCGTGGGTACAGGCTGGTTGCGGGCGGAACGGATACGCATCTCTTGCTCGTCGATGTGACGCCCCGGGGAATTACCGGGACACAGGCTGAGGCAGCGCTTGAAACCGCCGGCATAACTGTGAACCGTAACCGTATACCGTTTGATGAGAAAGGTCCGCAAATCGGGAGCGGGATCCGTATCGGGACGCCCGCCGTTACGACCCGAGGAATGAAAGAGGGCGAGATGGACGAGATTGCCGATCTCATTGACCGCGTGTCGTCCCATATTGACGATGAGGGCGAGTTGAGGTCGGTGAGAAAGAAAGTGGAGGAGCTTTGCGCAAGGTTTCTTTTCCCGAGCAACCCATGAACGCGGCGGAAGGTCCGGTTCCTACGCCGAGAGATTCCGATGGGCGGGCGCCGCCCGGGGCGCGACGGCCGTCGTGGGACGAGTATTTCATGAAGATCGCGTTACTTGTCGCCGAACGATCCACGTGTCTGAGGAGACACGTGGGCGCGCTGCTCGTCAAGGACAAGAGGATCATCGCGACCGGTTACAACGGAGCGCCTTCAGGGTTCGCGCATTGCGGCGAGGTTGGCTGTTTGCGCGACGAGATGAATGTTCCTTCCGGCGAACGGCATGAGCTGTGTCGGGGACTGCATGCGGAACAGAACGCGATCATTCAAGCCGCGCTCTACGGACAGGACACGCGGGACTCGACCCTGTACTGTACGCACAAACCGTGTCTGCTGTGCGCGAAGATGCTGATCAACGCCGGCGTGAGGCGCGTTGTGATCGCCGACGATTATCCGGACGAGTTGGCCGCGAAGTTTCTGGAACAGTCTGATATCGAAATCCAGCAGGTTGAGAAACTTACAGGATGAAATCGCTGACCCCGAACCAGATAGTGGAAGAACTTGAGAGATACGTGATCGGTCAGGATGCCGCGAAACGCAAGGTGGCCATTGCGTTGCGCAACCGGTGGAGACGACAGCGGTTGCCCGAGGATCTGCGTGACGAAGTCGCGCCGAAAAATATCATAATGATCGGACCTACAGGCGTCGGAAAGACGGAGATCGCGCGGCGGTTGTCCAACCTGGCCGACGCTCCTTTCATTAAGGTGGAGGCGACGAAGTTCACTGAGGTCGGGTATGTAGGGCGGGATGTGGAATCTATCGTGCGGGACCTGACGGACATGGCCGTGAGCAAAGTGAGACTCCAAAAAGCCAAAGAGGTCGAGCAGCAAGCCATGCGGTTTGCCGACGAGCGGCTGCTGGACCTGCTTCTGCCGCGCGGTTTGCCGGAAAAGAAGTACACCGCTGACGGGGAGCCTTTACAGAGCTTGGAGAGTGATGCTGCCGAAGAGGACGACCCGATGGCTCGGACGCGCGACAAGCTTCGGCAACGTTTGCTGGCCGGCGAGTTGGAAGATAGAGTGGTTGAGCTGGAGGCGCGAGAAAGCCCGGGACTTCCGATGATGCAGGTCTTCTCGAACGCCGGTCTCGAGGAAATGGCCATGAATATGCAGGAGATACTCGAACGCGTAGTGCCTCGGCACAGCAAGACGAGAAAGGCCAATGTGTCCGAGGCCCGCAAGATACTTATGAACGAGGAAGCGCAGAAGCTTATCGACATGGATGAAGTCGTATCAATTGCCCTTAAGGAAGTGCAAGAGACGGGGATTGTGTTTCTCGACGAGCTGGACAAGGTCGCCGGAAGAGGCACCGGCGCGGCGGGACCAGACGTCTCCAGAGAGGGCGTCCAGAGAGATATCCTGCCCATAGTGGAAGGCTGCACGGTCGTCACGAAGTACGGTCATGTGAAGACGGACCACATATTGTTCATAGCGGCGGGTGCTTTCCACATGGCGAAACCCTCGGATCTGATCCCCGAACTTCAAGGTAGATTCCCGATACGTGTGGAACTCGACAGCCTGAACGCAGAGGATTTTGACCGGATTCTCAAAGAGCCGAAGAACTCGCTGGTGAAACAGTACGTGGAACTGATGAAAACCGAGGGCGTCGAGCTCGTTTTTGCCGATGGTGCCATCAAAGAGATAGCTGAAAGCGCTTACGAGGTGAATCAGAGCAGCGAGGATATCGGTGCGCGCAGACTGCATACCATAATGGAACGCGTGCTGGAAGACATCTCATTCGCCGCACCTCAGTGTGGCCGGCAGACCGTGCTGATTGACGAAGAGTACGTCCGGGAGCGACTCAAGGATGTAATGCAAGATAGAGATTTGAGCAGGTACATACTGTGACCGTGCGCCTTACTAGGCAGAGCTTTCTGTTAACCGGTTGACGTTTGCAAAGGGGCTGTTCAAACAGGGGGGAGCCGCAAATGAGTATCAGAAGAAGTCAGTTCAGAGTTTTGATGACGGTTCTGGCTGTTATCACTTTAGGTTCGTGCAGCAAAGACATCAGCCTTAGCCTTCGCCTCCGAAAGGGAGAAACTTACAGGACGAGAATGACCACTGACAGGAACATTTCTCAGACGATCCGAGGGCAACGCCAGGACATTGAGCAGACTGTGGGGATGGCATACACCGTGGTCGTCGAAGGTGTGGATGCAGACAGAGTTGCCTCGGTCAAAGCCACCTGTGATTGGGTCTCGTTCGAGCAGGACTGGCCGGTAGGGAAGGTCGAATACGACTCCTCTAATCCGCCCGCCGCCGTCCATCCGTTGGCCATGGGGTATGCGACTCTCAAAGGGCAGAGCCTTTCGATGAGGGTGGCGCCCGACGGTCATGTTG
Organism: uncultured bacterium; assembly: GCA_965603355.1. GTDB lineage: Bacteria > Hydrogenedentota > CBFDCQ01 > CBFDCQ01 > CBFDCQ01. The sequence continues at coordinate 11,286 of CBFDCQ010000027.1, read as the reverse complement.
AGGAGATACGGGCGGCGGATGCGGTGCGAGAGCGTATGGCCAACAGACTCGACCTGCCTCCGGGAGCTATGGGCGACGCTCTTAAGAAAAGTCTGAGAGACCAGTTTGGCGACGGGGCATTGAAAGAGATGATGGGAAGAATGACCGCCGTATTGCCGGACAAGACAGTCACTATAGGCGACTCTTGGACAAGGACCGTCACCGTACACACACAGGCCCGTGTGATCGTGGACAGCACCTGGACTCTCGATTCACGCAGACGCGGTGTAGCGGTGATAAGCGTGAGTTCCACGGTGAAGTCCGATCCAGAAGCGGCTCCTATAGAGATGGGGCCCAGGAAACTCAGTTACGAGTTGTCAGGAACACAAGAGGGGACTTTGGAGTTGAATCAAGCTACGGGATGGATAATACGCGGCAAATTGACGGAGCAGCTCTCAGGGAAAGTCAGTCTTGGCGACATGTATGGACCGATCTCAATCCAGACCGTTACCACTCTCGAGCCGGTCGAAGGGTAGCGGGGAGCCAGGGGCTTGGTGGACATCATCGCGGCGTTCAGAGGGTTTGAGAGTATTGTCGCGGCGGCCAGCACGCGCGAAGGAGGAGTGAGCGAGCCACCGTACGATTCGGCGAACATGGCGCTGCATGTGGGCGATGATCGGGCGGCTGTTTTGAAGAACCGCGCTCAGGCTTGCTCGGAACTCGGCATCAGTGCCGCTGACCTTGTTTGTGCGGAACAAGTGCACGGAAACCGGGTCGTCAAAGTGACTGACGGTGACCGGGGCAGCGGGGCGACGTGCTGCGATGATGCGGTCCCGGGGACGGATGGCTTGGTGACCGGGGTGCCTGAGGTGCCGCTGGCGGTTTTTACCGCTGACTGTGTCCCGATCCTTGTGTACGAAGCGAAGAGGAAGGTCGTCGGTATGGCCCATGCCGGGTGGCGCGGTACATCATTGAGGATAGCGGAAGCGCTCATCAGGGGACTTGAAGAGGAATTCGGCGGTGACCCGATGTCGTGCTTTGTTGTCTTGGGACCGTCCGTTGGACCTTGCTGTTATGAGGTTGGGCCCGAAGTTGTGACCGCTTTCCGAGAGAGAGGGCATCCTGAAGAGATCTTCTCCCGCACGGAAAATGACAAGTTTTGGTTGGACATGTGGCAGGCAAACGCGATTCAGCTTCAGGACAAAGGTGTGCCACAAAGCAACATATCATGTTCGCGACGGTGTACAGTCTGTTCAGACGGGTATTTCTCCTTCAGAGGCGATGGCGCTGTCACGGGCAGAAACATGTCAGTCATCATGTTGAAATGATACCGTTTCGGTAAGGATTTGATGACGCTATGCGTCAAGTCGTGGTAATCTCAGTTGCATTATTGACGAGGCTCGCGGCAATATGATTTCGAGAAAGAAACGGCCGTCGCTGGGCATTGCGCTGGGCGGAGGCCTAGCGCTTTCAGTGTGCCACATCGGCGTGCTGAAGGCGTTTGAGGAGGCTGGCCTGGAGATTAGCTGCGTTGCCGGGACGAGCGGCGGTGCTGTAGTGGGAGCCTGTTATGCTGCTGGAGTGCCCCTCGAGCAGATTGCCGAGGCAGCATCACAGATGCGTTGGCGGCGGATGGCCGGGCTGCGCAGGCCGCGATTGGGATTCTTCTCAAGCGAGACTATTGCGGCGCTGGTCACGTCGCAGATTGGCGAGATCACATTTGATGAGCTTAGAATACCGTTCCGCGCGGTGGCGGCCGATCTGATCACTGGAGAGGAGATGGAAATAGGACACGGTAATGTTGGACAAGCGGTGCGCGCAAGTTGTACAATACCGGCTGTGTTCGAGCCGGTCTCAAGGGACGGCCGGCTACTCGTCGACGGGGGATTGGTGAACAAGCTGCCCGTTGACGTCGTCAGGCGGATGGGTGCGGATGTCGTCATAGGCAGCGACGTCACGTACGCAGCGCGCGTAGGATGGAATCCCAGGAACGTCGTCGACACCATCTTGATCACGCTGTCTTTCATGGGAGAGGCGAAGACGAAAACCCATCGGCGGATGGCGGATTTCGTGATATGCCCTGAAATGGTGAGCGCCAACGCGTTGAGTTTCACTAGGTGGCGGGAGGCTATCGAGGCAGGGCACAAAGCGGCTAGTGAGGTTATACCCTCCATCGAGGAGGAGATAAGAAGACGATCGCGATGGTGGAGTTTCGCGAGAGCGAGAAGACGCAAAGTTGTTGATGAAGGTAAACGATGAGTGATGTATTGGAAGGTTCTTTGAGACGACAGGAGGTTGTTTGATGAGCAAGAAGTACGTGTATCTGTTTGGAGGTGGCAAGGCTGACGGTGACGCGAGTATGCGCAATCTGCTCGGAGGTAAGGGAGCTAATCTTGCCGAAATGGCAACCATCGACATCCCGGTTCCTGCAGGGTTCACCATGACGACCGATTTGTGCACCGTTTACTATGACGGGAAAGGGAAATATCCGCCGGAACTTGCTAAACAGGTCGAGCGAGGTGTCGCGCATATCGAGAAGGTCATGGGCGCCAAGTTCGGTGATCCGGAGAATCCGCTGCTGGTGTCGGTGCGGTCCGGCGCCCGGCAGTCCATGCCCGGCATGATGGAAACCGTGCTGAATATCGGGCTGACATCCAAGACGATCAAGGGGCTTGCCAAGAGAACCGGCAATCCGAGATTTGTCTACGATGCTTATCGGCGGCTAATGCAGATGTACGCGGACGTCGTTATGGAGAAAGCAGAGGGAGTCGAGGTGCCTGAGGGTAAAGGTATACGCGAACGGATGGAGCACACTCTCGATTCGCTCAAGAAGCGTCACGGGTACGAGAGCGATGCGGACCTCACCACGGCAGACCTCAAGGAGCTCGTGAGCAAGTTTAAGAGGCTTATCAAGAAAGCGCTCGGCAAAGAGTTTCCCGACGACCCTATGGCACAGCTGTGGGGCGGAATCGGCGCGGTGTTCCAGTCGTGGAACGGCAAACGCGCTATCGCCTACCGTCGGATCGAAGGCATACCGGACGAGTGGGGTACCGCAGTCAACGTGCAGGCGATGGTTTTCGGCAATATGGGTGACGACTCGGCAACCGGCGTCTGTTTCACGCGCAATCCGGCCACAGGCGATAAGACGTTTTACGGTGAATGGCTCTCGAACGCGCAGGGCGAGGATGTGGTAGCCGGGATACGCACGCCGAATCCGCTTAACGAGAAGGTCAAGACTGACGACACCAAACACCTGCCCAGTCTTGAGAAATGGAGGCCTAAGGTCTATCGCGAACTCGTTGGGCATCGTAACTGTCTCGAGACCCATTACAGGGACATGCAGGACCTCGAGTTCACCATCCAGCAGGGAACGCTGTGGATGCTCCAGACGCGCAGCGGCAAGCGTAACGGTCCTGCGGCTATCAAGATGGCTGTGGACATGTGCCGTGAGGGGCTGATCTCGAAGGAAGAGGCTCTGCTCCGCGTCAGGCCCGCACAACTGGACGAGCTGCTGCATCCGATGCTTGATCCCGCGGCCGAAAAAACCGCGAAAATGCTCGCGAAGGGCCTTCCTGCAGGTCCCGGCGGTGCTGTGGGCAAGATAGTGCTCACCGCGGACCGCGCGGAAGAGCTCGGCGGCGCCGGCGAAGAGGTTATCCTTGTTCGTAACGAGACCTCGCCTGAGGATGTCCACGGCATGCACGCCGCGCAGGCGATACTCACGGCCAAGGGCGGCATGACGAGCCACGCCGCGCTGGTCGCGCGCGGGTGGGGTAAGTGCTGCATCGTGGGATGCGGCGCGTTGCATATTGACGTCGCGAAGGGGACTGTCAGCGTCAACGGACAAGTGCTCAAAGAGGGTGACTGGATCACCATGAACGGGACCGTCGGGCGAGTTTATGGGGGAAAGCTGCCGCTCTTGCCCGCCAATCCGGAAACAAATCCCTCCTATAAGCAGCTTATGAAATGGGCGGACGAAGTGCGTAGACTCGGTGTCAGAACCAACGCAGACAGACCCGAGGATGCCGCTCAGGCGCGTGCGTTTGGCGCTCAGGGTATCGGGCTTTGCCGAACGGAACACATGTTCTTTGGCGATGATCGGATCGTGGCGATGCGCAGGATGATCGTTGCGGAGACCTCGGAGGAACGCGAGAAGGCCTTGGCCAAACTTCTGCCGTTCCAGAAGAGCGATTTCCTCGGTATACTCAAGGCGATGCGCGGGCTCCCCGTAACGATCCGGTTAGTAGACCCGCCGTTGCATGAGTTCGTGCCGCATGACAAAGCGGGCACCAAGGATCTCGCGAAACAAATCGGCGTGAGCGTTAAGAAGCTTGAGGCGCGCATAGCGCAGCTTCACGAGCTGAACCCGATGCTGGGGCATCGAGGATGCCGCCTCGGCGTTACCTATCCGGAGATAACGCGGATGCAGACTCGCGCTATTCTAGAGGCTGCCGCCGAGCTCACCAAGAAGAAGGTCAAAGTATACCCCGAGATCATGGTGCCGCTTGTCGGCACGAGGGCTGAGTTGGCCGACCAGCGGGCGATTATCCTGGAGGTTGCCGAGGAGGTCAAGAAAAAGTACAACCTCCGCAAACTGGATTTCAAGATCGGCACAATGGTGGAAATCCCACGCGCTGCGCTTACTGCGGATGAGGTAGCTGAGGTCGCCGACTTCTTCAGTTTCGGCACGAACGACCTGACCCAGATGACGTTCGGGTACTCGCGCGACGACGCCGGCACGTTCCTGCCCGGGTATGTGGAACGAGGCATTCTGCCCAAGGACCCGTTCCAGAGCGTCGACGTGAGCGGTGTCGGGCAACTGATGCGGATGTCTGTCGAGAAAGGCAGAGCAACGAAGCGCGACCTGAAGCTCGGTATTTGCGGCGAACATGGCGGCGATCCCGATTCTATAACCTTCTGTCATGAGATCGGGCTGGATTACGTGAGCTGCTCGCCGTACCGGGTGCCGATAGCCAGGCTCGCGGCTGCCCGCGCCGTGGTCGAGGAGAAGAGAGCCCGCGCGAAGGCCCGTGCTAAAAAGCGAAAGACTGCCAGCAAAAGAAAGACCACCGGCAAACGCAAGGCTAAGCGACGATAGTCGAACGTTACAAACTGGAGCAAGAAAAAGCTCGGCGGCGCGGCGGAGAAGGCACAAGTGGTAACTCCACCGGGCCGCCGCTTGCTTTATAGCTGGGAACGTGCGGGTCGAAGGGGTGCTATTCCTCTGGTTCAGACCCCAGCTTACTCTGCAAGAACTCACGGAACTCCTGCGGGTACTCCACTTTCGCTCGGCCGGCAGAGCACTTGTCTATGCTGTTGACTATTTCCGGCATTCTCTTGTAGGGAATAGAGAGCAGCAGTTTGTCATTCTCGACATTGCACATCTTTCTCGCGGTGTAGTCGTAGAATGACAGGTTCACCTCGCCCGTTACCAGAGGATAGGTTATAGCCATTCTGCAGGCGGGACCACCGATCTTGATCTTCGGCATAACGCCGTCGGGAAAGATCGCGAGCGTCAGAAGGCGACATGCCGCCATCGCATCGCAGATGAAGATCACCAGTTCAGGCTCAAACTCAGCCTGTTCCAGCGGGACCAGCGCAAAATAGTCGTCAGAACTATCCGGAATATCATCCATCTGAGAGACAATCTTATCCAGAGCTTCGTAGGATGAGAAGAGTTTCTCGCCCTCGACGACGAACTTTCTAATCATATTCGTGATCTTGGGGTCTTTGAATTCATGAAAACCCATGTGCCAGGCTGCGCCAAAACACTGGTTGTTCTCCTTCGAGATCTGCAGCGTCTCTCCCCTACCCGCGTGCAGTATTGCCTTACACACGCGCAGTTTCCGGTGGTACGATTCCAGCAGCGGCTCCTTGAGACGCGCTACCGCCACGGGGCTATATTGGAGATCAAGCAACTCTCTCAAGACCTTGGAATAATTCTGCCACTCTCTCTTTGCCATTATCGATGTTTCCCTGCTGGTGAAAGCATTGACAACTCGAAAGCGCCTACCCTACCCGTTCGTCACTCGCTGTTCCGCGCCTTTTGACTTGACCGATCTCACAAGCGACAGCATTTGGCCAACAAGCGTATCCTCAACCGTTCCGGCCACCAAAGGCAGCCCGGGACCCGGCAGGTATTTGAAGGCTTCCTCGACCTCCCATCCGCCTTTCTCATAAACATCACGTGGAGCCAGGTAACCGAGATAATCGCCTGCGTACCCCAGGACGAACGTGCGCTTGAACGGTGACCGCCGTTTGATCTCTCTGCCGGACTCGCAGTACATCTCGCCCGGAACGGCGATCATGCCAATATTACCCAGGGATACCGCCCAGAGCGCCGTTTCAACCTGCCTGGAAAGTTTGCCTCGGCGTACCTTCTCGGCCATCGCGGGAACCCACCTGCTTTCCGCGATAAAACCAGCCGTTGACGCGTCGAGCAGCGGCCCGTCCGTCTGCTGTTCTCCGGCGAGCACTTGTTTCTCAAACTTGCTGACAGCCTGAAATGCTGTTTTACTCTGCTTGGCCGCAGCCGTAGGTGCCTTCTTCATGTCGAGAGGCAACGTTATACGCTTCTTGGCGACGGCAAGAGAGGCGCGCTGTCGGGGACGAATTCTGTGGACTAACCTTATCATCTCGTCCGCAAGAAGCTCCGCCACAAGCATCGTGTCCCTGTAACCCGATGAAGTCTGATCGTTATCATGCGCGTATTGTCTGTGAACGACGTCCGCGGCCGCCCCGTTGGTGAATAGAACGACAGAACCCAGGAACGTCTTCTCCACGAGGGACGACAGAATGCCGGGGAAGTCAGCGGAGATCAGGAACGCGCCATCCGATCTGACCGTTGAAGGTTGGCACGCGAAGTTTGCCAATATGGCTATGTTGTTGCCATCAAGATCTGTTATGCGTATGACGCCAAGGTCGGCGTCGGCCGGTTCGCCGGCGACAGCAGCCTCCTCTGCAGGCTCAGTGGAAGCCGACGCGAGCTTACCCTCGGGCGACCTGTTGTGAAGTCTCAGCGTAACGGGGCACTGCCCCACGCTGACCCCCACCCGCGCCAACCGTGCGGACTTGACCGCGTCTTCAACAGCGTTCGTGACCTCCGAAATGAGCACGGCCATCCAGTCGCCGTCCGGCTCGTCCCCTACGGCGGTGTGTGAGACGCTGGGTCCGCTGTGCGTATGCGACGCGACAAGAACGACATTGTCGGGAGGTATGCCGGTCTTGGCGCTAACTTTCTGTGCGATCTCCGCAGTTAAATCTTGCGTAATGGCGAACAAATCGACCGATACGAGAGCGACGATGGTGGAACCGTTGTCGAGCACGAGAGCCCGCGCATAGAGCTGATCGTGGACACCGCGCGACCCGTCCGCCAGGTCGCGTTCCGGAATACCTATGAGGGGACCTCCGACAGGCGGCGTGATGAGGCGTTTTCCCACGCCGGCGCGAATCCTCGGAGGTGCACTTGAACGAGGAACATGCTTTCCCCGGTGGCGCCGTTTTGAACGTTTCCTCGCTCGTTTGACAACCTTTTTGAGTCGTTTAGGCATCGATCATCCCGCACCCCTGCTCTTCTGAGCCCGAACCGCGTGTGATCGGATTATAGCACGCCTGAGCCGAGCTATCAACACCGTATCCGGAGAAGCTCAGCTTCCTCCAGCTTGGCTCGTGGAGAAGATCCTCCACGACGGGGTAGCGCGGCTCACGTGCAGCAAAAGCAATCGCCCAGAAAGCGCATAATCGAACGCTCTCTGGGCGATTCACTATTCCCGGTTGAGTTCACCTGGATAGGCGACCTCATTCGGGTGACATCTGAGCAATGCTGTCACCCGCAGCTAGCCTCACCCGGGTGAACAGCGTTTCTGCACATTACTACTCACTCGACCGGCACAATCGTGATCTCGTCCCAGCCTATGATCGCGACGCCATCATATGTCAGTCCGGTGACGGAGGCGTATCCGTCCTGGAATTCGTTCGGGTCGAGGTTCTCGGTCTCCACCTGTACCCACAAATCCAGGAGGCCATCTTCGTTCACATCCTCCTCATGAGCCATGAGCCTGCTGCCCCTGCCCCTCACAGCCACGCCGGCCCCGGCGAGCATTACGGTCTCCGGGTCGACCGTGGTTGCATCAAACTCGGCAGAGGACAGAATGGCCACGGGGATGACCCCGTGAGAGCCGAGGTTGATGACGTTAGGATCGGCGCCCGGCCTAATGTCTATTTCGACTTCAATCCGGCCACCGAATTTTACGACGAAGATGTCAAGGAGCCCAGCCGATATCAGCGTTGTTCCATCAAACGTTGCCGAGCCCGCAAAGTCTCCCGTGACAACAGCGTTGCCTGCGGGTAGCGCCGCGACAGCGAGGCCCTCGTCCGAGCCGATTCCGCCAGCCTGTTTGGCAGATATCAACATCCCGTCCGCATCGTACTCCGCCATGAAGACGTCAAGAGAGCCGGCTGAGGCCAGCGTTGTTGCGTCGAACGTCGCCGTGCCATCGAAACTGCCAGTAACAAAAGCGCTGCCATCAGATAGTGCAGCGATGCCGTAAGCCATCGCGTTGCTATCAGTGCCCCCGGCCTCTGTCACCCATGCAGGCGTGCCGTCCGAGTTGTACTTCGCGACGAGAACGTCATAGGAGCCGTCCGAGGCCCAGAAGTACCCTGAAACAAGTGCGCCGCCATCACTAAGTGCTGCGACGCCTGTACCCCTGTCCTCAGTCGCTCCGCCGGTTTTCGTTGCCCATGCCAATGTGCCGTCCGGGTTGTACTTCGCCACGAAGATGTCAACGGACCCAGCCGAGGAGCTCAGCGTCGTTACGTTGACCTCTCCGGCACCGAACGTTGCCGTGCCCAGAAAGGATCCTGAAACGAGTATGCTCCCGTTAGGGGCCGTTGAGATGCTGTTACCCTCGTCAAAACTGGATCCGCCGGCGCGCGTTGCCCATGCCAGAGTGCCATCCACCAGGTTGTACTTCGCCACGAAGGTGTCGCGGGACCCGGCCGAGGTAAGCGGTGTTTCGTTGGCCTCTCCGGCACCGAACGTTGCCGTGCCCTGGAACCGCCCGGTTACCACTATACTCTCGACTATGATCCCGCCTATCTCCTCGGACAGTATTGCGACGCTATGACCCACATCGAAATTCCCGCCGCCGGCTTTCGTTGCCCATGCCAATGTGCCGTCCGCGTTGTACTTCGCCACGAAGACGTCATCTGACCCGCCCGAGGTAAGCGGTGTTTCGTTGGCCTCTTCCTTGCCGAACGTTGCCGTGCCCTGGAAATAACCTGTGACAATCGCGCTGCCGTCAGACAGTGCCGCAATACCGTTGCCCTCATCGAAATCGTTTCCACCGTTCGCGCCGGCGCTCTTCGCCCATGCCAGTGTGCCGTCCGGAGCGTATCTCGCTACGCAGATATCCTGCGAAGCCGGATTCGTGGTCAGTGTGACCGCATCCGCGCCCGTACCGAACGTTGCCGTGCCCAGGAAGCGCCCAGTCACGAGCGAGCCACCGTCAGACAGCGCCGCGATGCCGTTGCCAAAATCGTCACCATTCCCGCCGGCCGACGTCGCCCAGCCGAGGGCGCCGTCGCTTGCCAGGACCGTCCGGGTCGCGAAGAGACCTGCCGCCGCGATCAGAGCGAGAACCAAAAGACCCGTTCTTATCCTCCAGACATGCTCCTGCATACCTTTCCTCCCCTGCATCAGCCCACCTCCCTTCTTAGTTGCGCAGCCAGTTGCCTTTACCCGTCTCATTGAGACGGACTCCACACCCCGTATAAAATTATGACGGCTTCGTTTCAGCCAGAACGGCAGGATCCCCATCCATAGGATTCCGGTCCCTGTAGTCTATTTGGAAAGGCCCAGTATTTCAGACGTACGTCGACCTGCCCTCACATGAAATAGTCGACGGAATTAGTATATGCTTGAACACGCGAAATGTCAACAGCAAAGAATCGGTGTTCCGCAACCCCCGGAAATGGCATGCCTGGGATTTGAGCAACTTAATCGAAAGTGTTAAACTCTTGGGAGTACTTCCCATGGTCTCGGGACCCAGAATCGGAGAAAGGAGATTCACTCTCGACAATGAGTGCGGAAATCCTACACTTTCCTCAAGGTTTCTTGTGGGGCACCGCCAGCCCACCCTTGCAGCTTGCGGAGGAATCTGTGCCTCTCAAGTCGCCCGGAACGAACGCACATGGCGTTTCGATAGAGTGGAGCCGGTTGGAGCCGGAAGAAGGAGCCTGGGCAACTGATGTAGTGGAACATTACGCTCGCGTTATGGGCTCCTTGACCGACAACGGTATCGTGCCGTTTGTGACGCTTCACCACAGTCCCGTGCCGGAGTGGCTTGTGAAATCGGGGGGATGGGAATCGCAGCGGGCGGCCGAGGCGTTTGAGCAGCACGCTCGGCGCGCTGTGCGCTCTTTTGGAAAGTCGGTCCGGCACTGGCTCACTGCGGATGCGCCACCTTCCAGTGCGTGCCACATGAATGTCGGATCGGCGCCGACTCCCGGCATGAGAAGCTTGAAGAGGGATTTGCGAGTTTACAGGAATACGATTTGGGCGCACGCAAGGGCCTACCATGCTATACATGACGAAACTGAAAAGCTGGGTATGACTGCGCATGTGGGGTTGGTGAGGAATCTCAGGATATTCGACCCTCTCCGAAAAGGTTCCATCCTGGACGCATTTGCCGCCGGGCTGCGAGACACTTTCCTCAATTGGCACATGCTGAATTCGTTACGCGCGGGAGTCATGGTATACCCGTTCGGCTTCAACAAGTATGTGCCGGAAGTTGAGAACTGCTTTGATTTTGTCGTAGTAAATTACTGTTCACGCCAATCGGTCAGGTTTGCACTGGGAAGACCGCTCAACTTCTTCGGCGAAAGGACCGGCGATGCGGAGAGTGTGGGCTCTGGTTTTGATCGCGAGATCGACCCCGATGGGCTTTATGAAATCCTTGCGAGTGTGTCGAGGTTCGGCAAGCCGGTCTACATAACTGAGAACGGCGGTGCGAAAGACAGCTGCCACGAGCGGTGCCGTCTCATGGTGTTGCACATGAAGCAGGTCTACGACGCTATCCGGCTGGGTGGCGACGTGCAGGGATACTTCCTCTTTTTGTCGAGAAATGATGCGGACTCAGAGCGGAAACTCTACCGCCGGATATGCGCCGAGAACGGGTTGCCTGCAGACCTTGTGCGGCGCTACTGTCCGGATGCGGTATGGTAGGGACGGCCTCGCGGTTCCGACTCGCCCTGTCAAGACTCTTTAGAAATGTCCTCTATGTTAACGCATTAGAAATGTCCTCC
>CBFDCQ010000026.1:0-39117 GCA_965603355.1 uncultured bacterium | reverse complement strand
TACGTGCGGCTTCGTCCTCTCAAACTTCTTCTTGCTCATCTCCTATCACGCCTCCGTCAATTCCTCGCGCCAGAATCGAGTGCGCGACATCCACTCAGCATATGCCGACAACGCTTTTCTCCACAATCCGGTCAAATACGCTCTCGGGTACTTCACAGTACTGGCCAAACTGCATAGTATATGATGCCCTTCCCTGAGTTCTCGATCTCAGGTCCGTTGCATACCCAAACATCTCTGCAAGCGGCACCCGCGCCGTCACGACACGGGAGTCGCCCTTGGGAATCATCTCCTCTATCTTGGCGCGCCGTGCGTTCAAATCGCCTATGACGTCGCCAAGGAACTTCTCGGGCAGCACGATCTCCACTGCCATCACCGGTTCCAGCAGGACGGGTTTCGCCCGGCGTGCTCCCTCGCGGAAGCCCATGGAACCGGCTATCCTAAACGCCAAATCGGATGAATCCACTTCGTGATACGAGCCTCCGGTAGCCGTGACTCGCACATCCACAACGGAATATCCTGCGACTATACCGCTCTCCGCCGCCTCGCGCACCCCGGCCTCCACGGCAGGGATGTATTCCTTGGGAACGTCGCCACCTCGGATCTCGTCAACGAACACTACACCGGAGCCGCTCAGCCCGGGCTCGATGAGAAGGATGACGTGCCCGTACTGACCGCGACCGCCGCTCTGCTTTACGAACTTGCCCTGGACGTCCTCCACCGTTTCGGTAATCGTCTCTCTGTAGGCTACCTGCGGCCTGCCCACATTTGCATGAATGTTGAACTCGCGTTTCATCCTGTCAACCAACACTTCAAGGTGGAGCTCGCCCATTCCGCTGATGATGGTCTGGCCGGTCTCCTCGTCGGTCCTGACCTTGAACGTCGGGTCCTCCTCCGACAGTCTTGACAGCGTCGTCGCCAGCTTGTCTTCGTCCGCTTTAGTCTTGGGCTCTATCGCAATGAATATCACAGGGTCCGGGAAGTCCATCGACTCCAGCGATATCGGATGTCCTATATCGCACAAGGTGTCTCCCGTGGTCGTGAATTTTGCCCCGACAGCAGCAACTATATCGCCGCTGTATGCAGCGTCGATCTCCTCTCTATCGTTCGCGTGCATCCTCAGTAGACGCGCTATGCGCTCCTTCTTGCGAGACCCGCTGTTCAGCACCTTCGTGCGGGTCGCAAGCTTTCCCGAATAAACTCGTATGAAGGCCAGTTTGCCAACGTGCGGGTCGGTCACTATCTTGAAAGCAAGCCCGCAGAACGGTTCATCGTCCGACGCGCCGCGCGTCGTTTTCTTGCCGTCCCGGAGCTCCGTCCCCTCGACCGGCGGAACATCGGACGGTGAGGGCAAGTAGTCAACCACGGCATCCAAAACCGGCTGAACACCCTTGTTGCGCAACGCTGCTCCGCACATCACGGGAACGAATCGGACGTCAAGGGTCGCAGTCCGTATCGCGCGCCGCAGCTCCTCCGGGGTCACCTCGAGCCCGTGCAGATACTTATCGCCGACCGCTTCGTCGTAGTCCGCCACGGTAGCTACCAGCTCCGACCTGTGTTTTTCAGATGTTTCACGCATCTCGTCCGGTATCTCCGTGACCCTGTACTGGGCTCCAAGCCCTTCTTCCGCGTCAAACACGCACGCGTTCATCTCTACAAGGTCAACAACACCGATGAAACTCTCCTCTTCGCCCAACGGTAACTGCACCGGCAGGCTGATTCCTCCCAGTTTGTCCCTGATCATGCGTAAGGCGCCGAAATAATCGGCGCCTGGACGATCCATTTTGTTGACGAACGCGATTCGCGGGATGCGGTACTTGTCTGCTTGTCGCCAGACCGTCTCTGATTGCGGCTCGACACCCGCCACCGCGCAGAAAACCGCTATTACGCCGTCGAGGACTCTCAGACTGCGCTCAACCTCGACGGTGAAGTCCACATGGCCCGGTGTGTCTATTAGATTTATGCGATGGTCACGCCACTCGAAAGTCGTAGCTGCGGAGGTGATCGTAATCCCGCGCTCGCGTTCCTGAACCATCCAATCCATCTCGGCGGTACCGTCGTGGACTTCTCCCATCTTGTATATCTTGCCAGCGTAGAACAGTACCCGCTCCGTGAGCGTGGTCTTGCCGGCGTCAATATGCGCCATAATCCCGATATTTCGGGTCTTTTCCGAAGGAAACCTTGCTGACAACTTAACGAATCCTTTGCCTTTTCAAAGCAACACCCAAAAAAACCAATTAAACCAAACAAGGCTGCTAGAGCTTGTTCCATGGGCATCAGGTTATCTGTCTCAGCACCCGCCGCATCAGGGCGCGTGCCCACTCCTTCAAGGTCGTCGCCCCATACACACATCCCTGACGCGTCGACCCTCTTTCATCGGCTGCGACCTCCCACGAGAGGCGTAACCGTGTCTATTCTACCACCGATAATGAGCGAAAGCCTTGTTGGCCTCCGCCATTCTGTGGGTATCCTCTTTCTTCTTCACTGAGTTGCCCTGGTTGTTGTAGCAGTCAAGCAGTTCCGCGCTGAGCCGCTCCTTCATCGTCTTTTCCGGCCTGTTCTTCGCGAACTGGACTATCCAGCGCATTGCAAGGCTCATCCTGCGGTCCGCAGAGACCTCAATCGGTATCTGGTACGTTGAGCCGCCGACCCGCCTCGATTTCACCTCGAGGAGAGGTTTCACGTTACTCACCGCCTGACTGAACACCTCAGCCACGTCGTCCGTACCGGTCTTCTCGCGCATGAGATCCAGAGCACCGTACACGATAGATTCCGCCGTGCTTTTCTTCCCCGCACGCATCACGCTGTTTATGAACTGCGATATGACAACGCTCCCGTACGTCGGGTCTGCAGGCGGCTCTTTCTTTTTTACAACTCTTCTTCTTGGCATAATAAGCTGGCTGGTTACCTATTTCGGTTTCTTTGCCCCGTACTTGGATCGACTCTTGGCTCTATCCTGGACGCCCATGGTGTCTAGAGCGCCGCGTACAATGTGGTATCGGACCATTGGCAGATCCTTCACTCTTCCGCCGCGAACCAGCACAATGGAATGTTCCTGCAGGTTGTGCCCTATGCCGGGAATGTAACAGGTCGCCTCCACTCCGTTTGTCAAACGCACGCGCGCAACCTTGCGCAACGCAGAGTTCGGCTTCTTCGGCGTCAGTGTCGACACGCGCACGCAGACTCCTCTTTTCTGAGGACATCCTCTCAGGGCAGGTGAGCCCGACTTCTTCTTCGTTCTCGTGCGACCGTGCCGCACCAATTGGTTTATAGTGGGCATTTCAAAAGCCTTTCTAGGCCAGTCTATCCCCTATCTAGTGTGACCAAAACTATTATTATACTCTAATGGATCGGCCGTGTCAATCCCTACGCTAAGTTTCTCACGCGACGGCTTCCTCCTCCGTCTCCAATTCCTCTTCCTCAGCGAAGACTACATCTTCCTCCTCGTCCGGCTCCCCGACAATCAAGTCCGTGTCGCTGTAATGCACGCTGCCCGTCCCCGCAGGGATCAAGTGGCCTATGATGACATTCTCTTTCAGACCTCTGAGCTTGTCCGTCTTGCCCCTCATCGCAGCGTCCGTCAGCACCCTGGTAGTCTGCTGGAACGAGGCCGCCGCAATAAAGCTTTCCGTCCCAAGCGACGCTTTGGTTATACCCAGGAGCAGTGGCTCCGCGGTTGCCGGCTCGCCGCCATCTGTGGCCACGCGCTCGTTTTCCTCTCGGAACGCGACCTTATCCACCTCTTCGTTCGCAAGGAAGCTCGTGTCTCCGGAAGATTCTATTCTTATCTTACGCAGCATCTGACGGATAATGATCTCAATATGTTTGGCATTGATCTTGACACCCTGCAGCCGGTACACATCCTGGATCTCTTCAAGCAAGTATATTCTGAGTGCCTCTTCGCCGCGCACCATCAGGATGTCCTGAGGCACTATGGGCCCGTCGATCAGGCGTTGCCCGGCACTTACCCTGTCACCCGTGTGCACGTTCAGATGCTTGCCGTGCGGTATGATGTACTCTCGCTCCTTGCCGACTTTAGGCAAGATATTGATCTTCCTCATACCCCTGCCGGAACTGCTGAGCTCCACCACTCCGTCAATGTGGGATATGATGGCGGGATCCTTGGGCTTTCTGGCCTCAAACAACTCGGCAACCCGCGGCAATCCCCCGGTAATATCCTTCGTCTTGCTGATCTGCCTGGGAGTCTTGGCGAGAACATCACCTGCCTCTACCTTCTCGGCGTCTTTGACGACTATGTGAGCGCCTGACGGAATGGGGTAGAACGCGAGAACCTTCTTCTTCTTTTCAATTATGGATATCTGCGGGTGCAGATCCTCTTTATGCGGTATGATCACCTGCTCGATAACGCCGGTGGTCGGATCGTGCTCCTCGTGCATCGTGACGTCCTCGACCATGTCCTCGTACTTGACGGTCCCCTTCGTCTCGGTGATGATCGAGCGGATGTAGGGGTCCCATTCGAGCAGCAGATTGCTCTTCTTTATGCGCTGGGCGTCCTTGAAATGAATGGCCGCCCCGGTAGGTGCGGGATGCCTTTCAAGTTCCTTGCCCTTGTCATCAACCACGGCGACCTCGGCTCCCCTGCTGATCACGACGCGATCGCCTTTCCTATTGGTCGCCGTTTCCAGATCGCGATACTGAACCTTGCCGGCGTTCTTCACCTCAACGTGCGATTGTTCCATCGGCCCGCTGGCTATTCCGCCAACGTGGAATGTTCTCATCGTGAGCTGCGTGCCGGGCTCGCCAATTGACTGAGCGGCTATTATCCCGACCGCCTCGCCGAGTTGAACGGTCTTGCCGCTGCCAAGGTTTCTGCCGTAGCACCTTACGCACACACCGCGTTTGCTCTCGCACGTCAGCGCAGACCTGATTCTGACGCTGTCAATACCGTATTTCACAATCTCTTCAGCGGTCTCTTCGGTTATCTCCTCATTGGCTCTGACTATGACCTTCTTGCTCACTCCAGGTACGCGTATGTCCTCGAGCACCGTCCGTCCGACCACCCTGTCCTGAAGCGATTCAACCTCCTCGCCGGCCTCCACAAGCGCCTCAACCGTGACCCCGTTGAGAGTACCGCAGTCCTCTTGATCTACGATGACGTCCTGGGCAACGTCTATAAGTCTGCGCGTGAGATAGCCCGCATCGGCTGTCTTAAGCGCGGTGTCCGCCAGACCTTTTCGAGCGCCGTGGCTTGATATGAAATACTCGAGGACGCTCAGTCCTTCCCTGAAGTTTGACAGTATCGGCGACTCAATAATCTCGCCGGAAGGTTTCGCCATCAGACCGCGCATTCCCGAAAGCTGCCGAATCTGTTGTCGGCTGCCCCGCGCACCGGAATCGAACATCATGTAGATTCCGTTGAATCCATTGTTATCGACGGCAAGCTGTTCGAACATCGTGTCGGCAACTGTCTCAGTACACCTGGTCCATACGTCCACAATCTTGTTGTACCTCTCGCCCTCGGTAATCAACCCGTTCTGATACTGTTCCTCAATCTCTTCCACCTGGGCGTTGGCGGACTCTATAAGCTCCAGCTTCTCGTCCGGGATGTGCATATCATCCATTGAGATCGAGATACCGGCCAGCGTGGCGTACTTGAAACCTATGTTCTTCAGGGCATCAAGCAGCTCCACCACCTTGTCGTGACCCAGATGTTTGAAAGTCCAGGAGATGAGATCGCGCAGGTCGTCTCCATTCATCTTGTGATTAGCCCGCGATAGAGGAATTTCCGACGGAAGGCAGTTATGGAAAACAAGGCGGCCCACCGTCGTCTCAACAAGCTCATCATCCACATGAAGCTTGATCGCCGCGTGGAGATCAACGTGACCGGACTCGTAAGCGAGCACCACGTCGGACTCTGCGACGAACACTTTTCCCTCGCCCCTGGCACCCTCGGCGGCCCGCGTCAAATAGGCTATACCCAGGACGATGTCCTGGCTGGGTGTCGCTATGGGCCTCCCGCTGCTCGGCGAGAAAATGTTGTTCGTCGCCAGCATCAGCAACCGGGCCTCGAGCTGTGCCGCCGGGAACAGCGGTATGTGCACGGCCATCTGGTCGCCGTCGAAATCCGCGTTAAACGCCGCGCAGACGAGCGGATGTATCCTGATGGCCTTTCCCTCGACCAACACGGGTTGAAACGCCTGTATGCCCAGCCTGTGCAAAGTGGGAGCACGGTTCAGCAGAACGGGATGCTCAGTGATTACCTCGTCAAGTATATCCCAGACCTCCGATGTACCGGACGCGATCGCCTTTTTCGCCGCTTTGATCGTCGTCGCGAAACCGCGTTCCTTGAGCTCCCTGATTATGAACGGTTCAAACAGTTCCAACGCCATCGGTTTCGGCAACCCGCACTCATGCAGCTGCAGCTCGGGTCCTACGACGATGACGGACCTGCCGGAGTAATCCACCCTCTTGCCGAGCAAGTTCTGTCGGAATCTGCCCTGTTTTCCCTTCAACATGTCGCTCAACGACTTCAGCGGTCTGTTTCCCGTGCCGAGCACAGCTCGCCCGTGCCTGCCGTTGTCGAACAGAGCGTCAACCGCCTCCTGCAACATCCGCTTCTCGTTCCGCAGTATCACTTCAGGCGCTCTCAACTCCATCAGTCTCTTGAGCCTGTTGTTGCGGTTGATCACACGCCTATAAAGATCGTTCAGGTCGCTCGTAGCATAACGGCCACCTTCAAGAGGCACCAGCGGCCTCAGGTCCGGAGGTATCACAGGAACAACTTCCAGCACCATCCACGAAGGGTTGTTGCCGGAGTGGCGCAAGGCTTCGACTATTCTAAGCCGCTTGTTCGCCTTCTTTCTGCGCTGTGCCGAGGTCGCTTCGCTGAATTCCGTCCGGAGCTCGACCGCAAGAGCGTCAAGGTCGATCTTCTCGAGCAACTCCTTGATCGCCTCGGCTCCCATCTTGGCGACAAACCCGTTGCCGTGATCCTCCCTCGCCTGCTGATACTCCTCCTCGGTCATACGCTGTTTCTCTTCCAAAGGCGTGTCGGCCGGATCAACAACGATGCGCTCTTCAAAATATATTATTCGTTCCAGAATCCTGATCGACATGTCGAGCAGTGCGCTCAGGCAACCGGAACCGCTCTTCAAGAACCAGATGTGGGTGACCGGAACGGCGAGGTTTATGTGTGCCATTCGTTCCCGTCTGACTTTGGATTCCGTTATCTCAACACCGCACCTGTCACAGGTTATCCCGCGATGTTTAACTTTGCGGTACTTGCCGCAGCTGCACTCCCAGTCCTTGACCGGACCAAAAATGCGCTCACAGAACAGTCCGTCCTTCTCCGGTTTGAACGTTCTGTAGTTTATCGTCTCGGGTTTCTTCACCTCACCTCGCGACCATTTTCTTATATCATCAGGTGAGGCGATCCGAATTGAGATTGCGTCGAACTTCTCGCTAGCCGTAGAAACATACCGAGCCAAGACTCATTCCTCCTCAGTGCGGTCGAATCCTAATTCATCTTCAACTTCGACAAGTTTGCTTACATTCAGGCCCAACCCGCGCAACTCCTTAACCAGGACGTTGAACGATTCCGGCGTGCCGATTTCAAGCTCTTTCTGACCCTTCACAATGGCCTCGTACGCCTTTGTTCTACCCGCTACGTCGTCGGACTTTATGGTGAGCATCTCCTGAAGCGTGTGAGCCGCTCCATACGCTTGCAAAGACCAGACCTCCATCTCGCCGAACCGCTGACCTCCACGTTGGGCTTTTCCTCCCAACGGCTGCTGCGTAACCAGCGAATACGGACCGATCGAACGGGCGTGTATCTTGTCATCCACGAGGTGAAGAAGCTTCATCATGTAGATGTACCCCACCGTCACCTTCTGGTCGAACGGACTACCCGTGCGCCCGTCGTACAGAGTAGCCTTCCCGTCCTCCGGAAGGCCCGCCTTCGTAAAATACTCTCTGATCTGGCCCTCAGTCGCGCCATTGAACACGGGCGAAGCGATCTTTATTCCGAGCTCGTGCGCCGCCCATCCAAGGTGCGTTTCAAGGATCTGGCCGACGTTCATCCTTGACGGCACGCCGAGCGGATTGAGCACCATCTGGACAGGCGTGCCGTCCGGCAAGTAAGGCATGTCCTCCTCGGGAAGTATCTTTGCGATAACACCCTTGTTTCCGTGGCGTCCGGCCATCTTATCACCAACTGACAACCGACGTTTTGTCGCAACATAGACTTTGACCGTCCTGAGTACGCCGGGCGGCAGCTCGTCGCCCTTTTTCATCACGTCGATCGCCGAATCCCTTTCCGTGGCGAGGCGTTCCTCCTCGGCGGTAGCCGCTACCAATATGCGCTCGAATTTCTCCTGAACGGCGCCGCGCTTAACGTAAAGCATGTTCAGCACGCTGTAGTCCGCCGTGCCGACACGCCTTGCGCTCACTCGCTCGCCCTTGCGGAAAACGAGCTTGTCCGTCTCCGGGTCAAGCACGTCCTGTTTCACCGTACTGCCCGCCAAAAGCCCCTTGAGCAGCTTCTTGCACTGCGCACGGAGCGCCTTGATCTTTTCATCGTACTCCTTGCGGACCGCGGCGACTTCCTTTTCCAAGGCGGTCTTCGAGCGCCTATCCTGAGCGCGATCCTTCCTGCTCAGAACAACGACATCGACCACAACACCGGTCAGCCCGGGCGGCGCCATCAACGATACGTCGCGCACATCCTCCGCTTTATCACCAAAAATCGCACGAAGCAACTTCTCTTCAGGCGCCAACTCGCTCTCTCCTTTCGGCGTGACCTTGCCGACGAGAATATCGCCCGGATGCACTTCGGCGCCTACCCTTATGATCCCCGTGTCATCAAGCTCCTTGAGCGCTTCCTCACTCACGTTCGGGATGTCGCGCGTGATCTCCTCCTTGCCGAGCTTGGTCTCTCGCGCATCCGTCACGAATTCCTCTATATGTACCGAGGTGAACACCTCGTCCTTTACCAGCTTCTCGCTGATAAGCACGGCATCCTCGAAATTGTACCCCTCCCATGGCATGAACGCGACAAGCACGTTGCGTCCCAGAGCGATCTCCCCGCCCTGCGTGGCAGCGCCGTCGGCGATCACGTCGCCGGCCTTCACCTGCTGCTTCTCGCCCACTAGCGGCTTCTGATTGACGCATGTGTTCTGATTTGACCTCACGAACTTCTGCAGCCGGTAAAGGTCAACGTTCTCACTGAACAGGTCAGCTTCGCTCGTTCCCTTGCTCGTCCGCTCGATCTCGATCGTCTCCGCATCGACGGCCCTGACCACTCCGGCCTCGCGAGCGACAATTACCGCCCCGGAATTCTTGGCCACAATGGACTCTATCCCCGTTCCAATCAAAGGAGCTTCCGTCTTGATCAGCGGCACCGCCTGACGTTGCATGTTGGAACCCATCAACGCGCGGTTCGCATCATCATGTTCCAGGAACGGGATCAGCGCCGCCGCCACGCTCACCAACTGTTTCGGCGATACATCCATGTAGTCGACTTCCTTCGCCGGAACGTGACGGAAATCACCGCGATACCGCGCCAACACGCGCTCCTCCTCGAATCGCCCGCGCGAATTAAGCGGTACATTCGCCTGAGCAATGGCGTAATTATCCTCGTCGTAGGCCGAGAGGAAGTCTATGCGATCGGTCACCCTACCCTTCACTGCCTTGCGGTACGGTGTCTCGAGAAAACCGTAGTTGTTAACCCGGGCGTATGTCGAAAGGGAGGCCATCAGACCGATATTCGGACCCTCAGGTGTCTCGATCGGGCAGATCCTGCCGTAGTGCGTGGGATGGACGTCTCTTACCTCAAACCCCGCCCTTTCCCGGCTCAACCCGCCAGGACCGAGGGCGCTCAGGCGCCTCTTGTGCGTGAGCTCAGCCAATGGGTTCGTCTGATCCATGAAATGCGACAGTTGGCTCCGACCGAAGAAATCCTTGATCACCGCACTGACAGGTTTAGGATTCACCAACGTCTGCGGGGTCAGAGTCTCAGTATCTTGATAGTCCATCCGCTCCCGTATAGTGCGCTCCATCCTGACCAGTCCGATCCGAACCTGATTCGCCAAAAGTTCACCGACAGACCTAACGCGTCGGTTGCCCAAGTGGTCGATATCATCAATGACTCCCTCACCGCTCCTCAACCTGACGAGATATTGCAGAGACCCGACTATATCCTCGGCAGAAAGGGTAAGGACGTCCTGAGGAACGTCTATATTGAGTTTTCTATTGATCTTGTAGCGGCCCACGGGAGCCAAGCTGTACCTGGCAGGATCGAAGAACAACCTCGTGAACATCCGCTCGGCCGTCGCCGGCGTAGCCGGGTCCCCCGGCCGGAGCAGACGATAAACCGCAACCATCGCCTCTGCCCTGACGTTTCCCCGCTTAAGATCTTCGTCGGGCTTCAACTTCTCCTTGGCAAATTTTGCCGTCAGGTCTAGTCGCAGGGTATTGATTATCGAGACATCATCTCTCTCGGACTCCAGTTTTACCAGCTTAAGATTCTTGGCACCGTGCTTGAGACAGGCTTCGATCACCTCCTGGTCGAGTGCCGTCCCAAATCCCGCTATGAGCTCACCCGTTTCCCGATCGACCACGTCATGGGCGATATATCTTCCGAGAATCTTATCGTGCAGCACGCGTTTGCCACTCACCTCAGCGCGCGTCCGCGTTAGACGCACCTTCTCCAGCTTGTAGAAAAGCGAAAGGATTTCCTCGTTGGTCTCGTGACCCAGAGCACGCAGTATGACCGTAGCGGGCAACTTCGACCGCCGGTCCACCTGCATGTACAGCACGTCGTTGATGTCACTATCGAACTCCAGCCAGGCACCCCGATAAGGGATTATCCTTGCGGAAAGAAGTCGCCTCCCACTCGGATGCCGCTTTTGCTCGAAACATACGCCGGGCGACTTATGGAGCTGGCTCACTATCACCCTCTCCGCGCCGTTCATGATGAAGGTTCCTTTTTGAGTCATCAGCGGCAACTCGCCCAAGAACACGTCCTGCTCGATCACAGACACCGGCGGTGCGGATTCATCGCCGGCTTCCTCCCGAATCACCAAGCGTAGCTTAGCGCGCAGCGAACCGGCGTGCGTCACACCTCTCTTCTGACATTCTTCGACGCTGTATCTCGGCGAGGCGATCGAGTAATTCACGAACTCTAAGGAAACGCGCCCATCACGCGAGAATACGGGAAACGTTTCCTTGAAGATCGCCTGCAGACCATCTTCCTTCCTATCTGACGGACGCACATCCTCCTGTAAAAAGTCCCGGTATGAACCACTCTGAACCTCGGTCAGATCCGGAACTGGAAACTCATCGGGAATGCGCGCAAGCAGTACCCTCTTAGAATCGCGCTTTGACGTTTTTGGAGTACGCGCCATATGTCCTCCTAAGAACACACATCGTGAGCCCTAAACTTTTAAGTATAGACAAGTTGGATACTATTCGCCCCACCCGGAGATTGTTACCCTCTCTTTAGTAGGCAAAATGACAGTTTAACATAGTGCATGTTGAATGTCAAGCAAAAATTGTGCCCACTTTTCACGCCCCACAAACCCGCCCTGAGCACCCGATCTCCACCCTCGATCGCCGACCCCGAATCACCCTTATGTCAAGAAGCATCCGCCTCCTGCAACAGCCCGCCTGCGAACGTCTTAGGAAACACTACACCGCCTTGGTTCCGGGCCCCGGCGCGTCCCTCGGTGATACCTCTCCGCGAGCGTAAAACAGAGCCCGACTCCGTCCAGAAACGCTGCTCCTGCACCTCAGACCCTCGAACGACAGGGGCACGCCTTAAACGCTAATCGTGCTGCACCCCCCCCGCCCCCCTCATTCCCACGTGCGCTATAAGGACCGAAGCCGACTATTTGGCCGACGCACTTGAGTTTGGAACTGAACCCTGCCTCGGCGCAGAGGATGACGAGCTTCGGCCATCTTGACTCCCTTTTGAAAAAAGGGTATAATGCGTTGCGGGGTGAGAGGTGGCTTCATGTTGCAGACTTCTTGCCGGCGGTTAGGCTGACCGCGGTGCCGTAGGAGGTGGTTATCGGTGGCGGATATTCTGACTCAGGACGAGGTCGATCTACTTCTAAGCGCTGTGTCCGAGGGCGACGTCGGTGCACCTGTCGGTGAGAAGGAGGTTCAGCGCAAGACTTCAGTCTACGATTTTCGCAGACCCAACCGTGTCTCTAAAGAACAATACCGCGGTCTGCAGGGATTGTTTGAAGCCTTCGGCCGGGAGTTCAGCATTACTCTCCCGGGATACTTGCGGACCGTGACGCGCGTGGACCTGACCGCTATAGACCAGATCACATATGACGAGTTCATGCTGTCTGTGTCCCGTCCGACTTCGCTCACCGTGATCTCCATTGAGCCGTTTGGTGGTAGCGCCGTGGTCGAGTTGAGCCCGTCACTTGTGTTTCCCATCGTCGACAGACTCCTTGGGGGTCCGGGAGCTGTCCTGGAGAAGCCGCGCAACCTAACCGAGATAGAACAACGCATAGTCCAGAAGGTCATATACATGGCGTTGACCTGCTGGGAACGTTCCTGGGCGCACGTTGCCGAGTTGAAGTTCAAGATCCTTGCGCAGGAGAGCGACCCTCTTCTCGTCCAGATCGTGCCGGGCAGCGAGATGGTAATCCTCGTTGGGTTTGAAGTCCACATCGGCGAAGTCGCCGGCACAATGAACGTGTGTATTCCCCTGATGAACATCGGCTCCTTGTTGGAGAAACTGAGCGCCCAGCTAAGTTACTCCAGCAAGCTGCCGAGAGATGTCGCGATCAAGACCCGCGCGCAGGTGCGGGAGATACTCGCGCGCGCGACCGTGCCGGTAACAGCGCATTTAGGAGCGGCGCGGTTGAGCGTTCGGGAGCTGCTGGGACTAAGAGAAGGCGACATATTGCAGCTTGACAATCTTGTCACAGGTTATGCGGGCGTGAAGGTCGGAGACAAGCGCAAGTTCTACGCTAAACCCGGTCGAGTCGGAGACGAAAGCGCCGTCCAGATTGTGAGCTGCATCGAATAGGGATCTGTGGTGCAGGAGAACGCTTATGTTGGATGAGGCTATTGGCAAGGATCTTCTCTCATTAGCATCCCTTTGGGTGGATTCCGCATTTGACAATCTGTCTCTGCTGGTCGACCGCGAGTTCAAGCTGGAAGCAAGAGATACTCTGGAGCCGTCCACAGAGGATCTCGACGGTCTGAACTCGAAGTATCAGATAGCGGTCCGCGTTCCGGTCAGCGAAGAAGCGGGCGCCGGTGAGACGTGTATGCTTGTGAGTCTGGCGGACGCAACGGCCCTTGCGGACCTGCTCAGAAAGGGCGAAGGCACCTCCAGCGATGAGCTGTCGGACGAGGCGCGAAACTCGTTGCAGGAAGGCGTGGACCAGATGACCGTTGCAGCGGAAGCCGGTCTTAAGAACGCTCTGGGTGACACGTTTTCCTTGGGCTCGTCGACCATAGTTGACCTCGCAGCCGGAGACGAGAAGACAACCGACCTGCTGGGCGCGGAGGTCGTAGGCGTGGAGTTTGGCATGGTGTGCACCGACGTCATTGACTCGAGCATCTTGTTGCTGATGCCGACGGACACGCTGCAGCAGCTCTCCGAGAAGCTGAGCTCCGATGGTGACGATGCAGCTGTGAGCGCGTTGGAAGCGGAGCAGAGCGAGCAACCGGAGGCTGCTGCGAAAACGATTGACGGGGAGAACCTCGGTCTCATATTGGACGTCGAACTCTCGCTGGTCGCAAGGCTCGGTCAGGTCGAAATGCCTATCAGAGAGGTCCTCGCGCTGGGACCCGGTTCGATCATAGAGGTGGGTCGCTCCGTGGAAGAACCGGTAGAGTTGCTCGTCAACGAGAAGCTGATTGCGCGGGGCGAAGTAGTGGTTGTGGATGAGAAGTTCGGATTGAGAATCACCGAGATTGTCAGCCCGACCGAACGAGTCAGAAGTCTCACGTGACGCGACTCGCGTACGTCATTCGTTGTAGAATGTCTCGGATGAGATTTGCCAGGGTGGAGCGCGAACGAGGTGCGGTCAGCAGATGGCGGTAGTGCAGTGAGCCAGCAGCGCGGTTACGTCCGGGAGCAAGCCGCCCGCGGCGCGGACGAGGCCGCTCTTTGGAAACGCTACAAAACAACCGATGATAAGCGGGCTAAAGACGCCCTCGTGCTCAAGTACCTGCAATTGGCGAAATACATCGCCGGCAGGATGGCTATGCATCTCCCTCGGCAGATAGACGAACGCGACGTTATTGGATGGGCGGTGGTCGGCCTGCTCGAGGCGGTCGAGAAATACGATCCCGAGCGTAAAGCTAATTTCAGCACGTTCGCTTCTTATCGGATAAAGGGAGAAATCAGAGACAGCGTCCGGCAGCTGGATTGGCTGCCGAGGTTGCAGCGCCAAAAAGTCAAGAAGGTAAGTGCCGCCGCCGAAAGACTACGCGCTTCCCTGGGAAGAGAACCGCAACACGAAGAGATAGCGCGCGAACTCGGCATGGCGGTCGAAGAGGTGCATAGCAACCTGTCGAAATTGACAAGTGCAGAACTCCTTTCGCTCGACCAACCGCTGGGGGATTCAGGTGTTGCCGGGGACCAGTACGGGTTAACGCTTGAAAGCGTGGTCGAGGACTCCGGCGAATCGCCTGCCGAGATCGTCGAGAAGAAGAGCAAACTCGAAGCTATGGCTGAAGCTATACCTCAGCTTACGGAGAATCAACAGAGAGTTATCTACCTATACTACAACGAAGAACTCACTCTCAAGGAGGTTGCACGGGTTCTCGACCTCACTGAGGGCAGGGTGTGTCAGATTCACAAGGAGGCTATCGAGAAGCTCCGGGGCAAGTTGGCGCGGTGGAATACCGGGTGAACAGGATAGATGTCTCCTCAGCCTATTGACATGCAGACGATGATCGGGCGTATGGCCGCCGCCGACCGCGCCCAGCAGGTTGCCGAAAGGCAACCGCTGGTTCAGCAGGAGCGGCTCGCGCTTCAGGCGCCCGCGCAGAGCACGGAAAAGGAGACCCAGGTTCAGCAGGCGGACCACGCGGAACACGCGCCGGTGAAAGAAGCACGCGAGCAGGAACCCTTCTCGGGTCGGAAACGCCGACGTAAGAAGCGTGTCCCGAAAGCGTCTGTTGAACAGGGCGAGGAAGCCGCGTGCGACTCAGGGACTTACACGTCCTCCGCGGAAAAGGAGTCTGCGGACGGTTCCGACGAGGGACAAGTGTTGGATGTTGAGGTTTAAGCGCCTGCTGCATCTCTGGCGCAAGGCCTCTTTCGAGGATCGTCGGGTAAACGTAATAGCTTAGGCCTGATCCGTGACTGCAGGAAAGCGGTACGGATAGGCCGCATCTACTAAGGAAGACGACATGCGAGAATGGATTCCGCTAATAATTGCAGGAAGCATCATAGCTTGTGGACTACTTTATCTCATTGCACGCAAGGTTCTGCTAAAGCTGAGAGAGCGTAGGCAGAGCCGGCAGCTCCCTGAACGCGTTGAGAAAGCCGCCGGAGTTCTAGAGGCCATGATGAAGCTGCTTGACCAACAGCGTGACTTGAGCCGCGAGATAACGGGATCACTCGAGAAAAGGGTGCGAGAGATCAAGGAGCTCATCCGTCAGGCGGACGATACCATATCTCGGCTTGCTGCGCGGGCGTCCACTCTCACCCTGACGCGAGATCGTGCTGACACTGAGATCGAGGAGGTCGACAAAGACATCCCGCTCGAAACGGGGACCAGTACGGAGGAAAGAGCGGCACTGTTCGGGTCCGTTACTGCTGTCTCGCCGACAAGATCGCCCCTGCTCGGGTCAAGGTTGTCGGCGGAGGAGAAACAGCGCCTGGTCTACATGTACTCGGACGGCGGCATGGACATCCACGAGATCGCCCGCCAGATGAAGCTCGGCAAGGGCGAGGTCAAACTGATTCTGAGCCTCAGGCAGGGAGAATGAGTTTTGCATGTTGTCGAGGGATCCGGCCCTGCCTCCTCACTTATCCGCCTGGGACGTGAAGCCGCGGAACAGTTCCAGGGGACAAAACCCGGCCAGATCCTCACGGGTAAGATAGTCGGCAAGGATCCGCAGGGTTATGTCATCAGCTTCCGAGGCAAGAGCTTCTTGCTGCGCACGATCCGGTCTTTCCAGGAGGGACAAGAAGTTCGAGCGGAGCTCGTCGAACAGCACGGCGCGTTTCATCTTCGTCCGATTCTCCCCGGTCCCGGAAACACGCCCAGCGCGTCGGACGCGGGTCCGTCCATAGACCAGCACGTCAACACGGCGCTTGCGCAGCTGGGTCTGGAGGCTACTCCTGAAAACGCTGCAGCAGCAAGAGAGCTGATTCTTGCAGGGTTGCCGCTGTCGCGGGGGCTTCTCGAAAGTCTGTCCTTCCTTCTATCGGGAAAAGTGCCTCTCGATACTCAGCTCGTGCAGCTAACGGAGTTGCTCCGCAATCTCATGCCCCGACTCGGCGACCCGAGCCTGTCGGACCCGTTGAAAGAGATCATCACCATACTCCAGAACGCTCTCAGAACGCCTGAAGAGGCGGACCTGGCCGCTAGATTGAGGTCATTTCTTGCCGATTCGGGCATATTCGCGGAGGGCAAGATCCGAATGGCTTTGGAATCGGGCACGGATGCTGACGCGCGGCAGCAGATAGTAACGGACCTGAAGTTCGCGCTGCTGAGACTGAGGTCTCTGATCGACGCCGGCTCAAAGGCACTCCGTCACGCTGCCGGCGCCCGCATGTTTAGGCAACTGGAACTGGCCCTAGCAAATGCGCTCAAACTTGTGCGCGGTCAGCAGGCGCAGAACCTGATCCTCGCGGAGATGAATCAACTGCTGTTCCACGTGCCATTCCTACGCGATTGGGGATTCGACCGGGTACGGATTCAGCTCCTCCACGAAGAGGAAACCGCGAAAGGCAAGTCTCCCCGCCCGCCTGCCGTTCTCGTCGAGATGAGCGCCACCAATCTTGGACCGTTGAGAGTGGTGCTTCGATTGTATCGAGAAAAGATATACTGTCATTTCACTGCAGAGCAAGAGGGGGCGGCAAATCTGATACGCGCAGAATCATCGGAGCTCAGAGAACATCTCGAGACGCTCAGTCTGAATGTTGGCGGAATAACGTGTCGTGTTGGCAAATGCGACCCTGCGACCACCGTGCCGTCTCTGCAAACGGTTGACGTTAAGGTTTAGGAAGAATGGAAAGCACCCCGAAAGAGCGCCGTGAAAGAGCCGTAGCGCTGAGATACGAGTCGGAAAAAGACGATGCCCCTCGCGTAGTCGCCAAGGGTCAGGGCGAAACCGCAAAGAGAATAGTCGAAATCGCCAGAGAGCATGGCGTGACAATATATGAGGACGGTGAGCTGGCCGGAGTTCTATCCAGACTGGACCTAAATCAAGTCATACCGCCAGAGTTGTATTGGGCTGTTGCGGAGGTCCTCGCGTTCGTGTACCGGCTTAACGGACGTGCACCCTCATTGCTGAACGAATCGACGCATGGCAGGCAGCACGCCAAGTGACTAGGTCACCTCCTCCACCGGCATGACGAACGCCTTGACGCCTTCCGCGGACATCGTACGTCGCATTTCACGTACAGCTTCCACAATCACTTTCGCCTTGTCATCGCTGGTTGCTGTTGCGATTGCGGAGTTGCTTGCCGGCCAGACATGTGTGTCCAGATGCGGTCCGCTGGCTTTGCCGACGCCGGTTACGTGCTCCCATTTCGTGAATGTCTCGACCCCGTGCTGGTCGAGCATCTCCATAACCTCGTCGTTGACCGCCACGTTATATACGATAAACACCATCTTCATTTATCTACTCGCCCCTATTCCGTCTAGGCTCTATGAACTCGACGACTTTCGCGCGGCAAGTACCAGCATGCCCGAATAGTCGTTGACATGTGCGACGTCCGTATGGAGGTCGAGCACACTTATAGCACGATACCGGTGCTCTGTCAAGAAATGCGGCGCCTCTCGAGCTCTTCGCGCATGGCGCGTACCTTACGCTCGGTAAGCGGATAGCGCAAAAGAATAAGTATGGCGATCACGACGAACGGAATGGGATAGAACGCGTATATCACCCGAATATTCTGGATTGTCGCGGGTGCCTGTGCCGGCAACGCCTCGTCGAAGCCCGCGAACTTCAGGCAGTAACCCATCCACAGGCCGCCGGCCGCGATGGTCACCTTACTTACGAAGGCTCGTACGCCGGTGTACATGCCCTCTCGCCGTTTTCCCGTGCGCAGTTCGTCCTCGTCAACGATATCGGCCGTCATGGCGAGGAGAAGCATGAAATAGCCGGTGGCTAAGTTCTCGAGTCCAGAGTGCACCAGCAGGAGCCATGGATACTCCGGATTGTACAGGAACCACGAGCAGACCTGTGCAGAAACCCAGAAGACTGCCACGACCATAAGTGCGTTCCGCTTGCCGATAGCGGTTCCCAACCATCGACAGATGAATATCGAGACGAGGCCCGACAAGGCTCCCACCCACAGTGAACAAGTAACCATTTTGCCCGCGGCGTCGGCATCACCCCCAAACACATGAAAGACGTTGACGAAGATACCGAACGGCATTACGGTAGAAGTCACAATGCCCAAAACCAATAAGAACGCCATCAAGATCAGGAAAGGCTTGTTCATGAACGTGGTCCTGACGGCCGCCCGGATCGGAATCTTTGCCTGGGACTGTATCTCGCCCTCCTCTCGAGTGCCCAGAAAGGTCCAGAGAAGTCCCAGCGGGGATAAGACGGCCAGCGCCACCAGAAGCGTCAAGTACCCCGTCCTGGGGTCCGGGAACAAGGATCTCTTGTTAGCGATCTGGAAGAACGGAGCTGTAAAAAACTGCATGATTTGCATTACGAGCATCTGCACAGCGAACACGCGGGTCCGCTCGTCGTAATCGGTGGAGAGCTCGCATCCGAGCGCGTTGTACGGGACGTACATCACGGTATGGAACGTCGTAAACAGAAGCATGAAACCGAGAAGCCACACGAATTTCGACGATTCACTCAGTCCGCTCGGCATGGTGTACAACACTGCCCCGATCAGGCAGCTCAGCAGCCCTCCGATCAGTATGAACGGACGTCGGCGGCCAAATCGGGACCGGAAATTGTCGGAAATGTGACCCATCAGGGGGTCCGTGACGGCATCCCACAGGCGCGGAATCAACAGAGCCCAACCGTAAAGCACAGGGTTGAACCGCATGATCACGATGAAATAGTACCGCATGTTCCCCCGGACGACACCACTCATGAGGGTGTCGCCCGTGGCGCCCATCCCGTAAGCGAGCTTGCGCCGAAACGGTACGATCACGTGATCTTCGTGGCGGTCAAATGCGTCGTCCACTATATCGCATGCTCCGTATCCTGGAACGTCACTCTTGTTCGACTTTGCATCACGGCCATGGCACCCGCCAGAATCGGCAAGCAGAACGCACACCGGATCACACGTAGATCAAATGCGCGAAACGCTCGGCAAGAAGAAGCCCGGAATGATACACCCCGCCCGTCCAGCAGCCCGCAGTGCATTTCCAAGCGAGACGGACGAGCTAGCCGCCGTGCAGAATAAGAATTGAGTCTATGTTCTTCTTTGTGTACTCGCAGGATTCGCCTTGTGTAGGGTGCTCGCCTTCCAGGACTCGTTTCGGACAACCTCCAAGACAGATCGGCAGAAGGTCGCATTCCCGACATTCTTCCACATCGAATGGATCGTAACTGAGCCATTTGAGAAGATTCGGATTCACAAGATCCATCGGTTCCCTTATGTTCCCCAGGCTTTCGCTCTCGTCGCTGACTGTCAGACCGCATTTGTAGATTGCCCCTGAAGGGTTGACGACCATTGTGTTGAGAGCGATAGCGCCGCAGTTGTATTTCATGGCGACCGGGAAATGGTACAGCGCGTGCGTCTTGATCGGGACACCGTAAGCGGCGCACGCCTTGCAGAAATCCATTGAAAGATCGAAAAAGCTCTCAACGGTACAGCACTCATGAGCGATATCAGCGCAGACCTCCGTCATCTTGGCCACAGCCGCCATGTATGGATAGAACCTTTTGCTTTCGCCCAGCCAACCTTTATCAGCAAATACCTTGAGGAGTTCCACGGCCGCCCCGGCGTTCCTCTTGTCGGTGTTCACACGCGCGGCCACCGTCAGTCTGCCGACAACGTGTTCAAGGTTACCCAAGATAGCGTCAAAAGAAGAACCCTGCGTGCTCTTGAAAGGCCTCCGCGCGTCGTGAACCTCTTTAGGCCCGTCCACGGTAACCTGCATGCTCGTCACGTTGTATCGGAGGAGGTTGTCCGCAACCTCCTTCGTCAGAAGCGTCCCGTTTGTCGTCATTGACGCGGTGTAACGAAAGCCATACTGCTCGCTGAGCTTCAGGAACGACTCCGACAACTCCCAGACAGTCGAAGCGGTAAGCAGCGGCTCGCCTCCGTACCAGCTTACGTGGAACCGGTCGATCCGTTCGCGTCGCGCGCGGTCCTCAACGAAAGCACAGATGGCGTCCATCGTCTCTCTCGTCATGGACTCGGGTCGCGCGCGTTCGTAGCAGTACGTGCAGGCCAGATTGCACGCCAGCGTCGGCAGGATCGTGAGCGATAGACGATCGTTGAAGCGAGAAGCGTTGTAGCGCACCTTGAGAAGATCCAACTCATCAACGGACTTCGGGACGATGAACCGTCCGTCAACGAGGGTCGCGTAAATGTTCCGGCCCGCCTCATCTTCAGGCACGTAGCCGCCATCCTCAACGGCATTCATTATCTCCTGTACTTTCTGGAAAAGCTGCCGGTCGAAACTCACCAGTCCCGCAGTCACTCCGTTGAACAGAAGAAACCTGTCTTCGCCGTCAATCTGAACGACTCTGTTGTACCTCGACCGTTTCATGGGAATCGGCATATAGCTCTAACCTTTAAGCGCGGCCTTCTCTCTATCCCATATTCCTGCGGTAACACCTTCGCCCTGGAGCCTGCACTTCTGTACTTTGCCCCGGGAACTTCTGGGAAAAGTGTCCCGAAACTCGATGTACCTCGGAACCATGTGATCTTCCAGTCTCTCCCGGCAGAAGGCCAGCATCTCCTCCGGCGTTATTACCGTGCCTTCCTTGCAGATGACGCTGAGTTTGATATCATCGCCGTCGGCGCCACACAGCACGCCGACCGCAGCGCACTCGAAAACGCGTGGATGTTTCGACGCGGCCTTCTCAATCTCTGAGACAAAGATCTCCCTGTCTCCCTTCTTGACGACGTCCAACTTCCTGTCGGCGAAGTACAGGTAGCCGTCTTCATCCAGGTACCCGAGATCATCGCTGTGGTACCATCCATCCCGGACTTTGGCGGCCGACTCCTCCGGTCTTTTGTAATATTCCACGGTGATGGGCTCTCCCACCAGCCGGCGATGGACGATTTCGCCCACCTCGTGGGGCTCCAGCTCGTTGCCCTCGTCGTCTATGATCTTGACTTCAACCCCCTCAATCGGTTTCCCAACCGACCCGGGCTTACCGGTGTGATTCCCGGTGACACCACCGCCCTCGCTTGAACCGTAACTTTCAATCACGGTTACCCCAAAGCGTTTCTCGAAGGCCGCGATGACTTCCGGGTCACGCGGCGCCATGATACCGCTGCACATTCGCGCTGGGTTATCCGCATCGTCCGGGTTTTCCGGCAGGTTCAACAAATCGGGAATGAGACCGGCCCAGTACATGAATCCGGCTACGTCGTATTTCCTGACAGCCTCCCAGAACGTTTCTATACGGGGCTCCCTGCTGAAGGCTCCCACAATCCCCGAGATGAAACAGCCCAAGATACCTTCGAACCACGTGTGCATCGCGTAGCACGTGTACATGGCCTCGCCCGGCTTCAGATCTGTAGGCCGATTCGGAAATGGTTCCGGCTCTCGCCGAGGCGCCATGTGACGTTTCACGACCGCCTTCGGGAAACCCGTCGTACCCGACGTATATACCATGTGAGATACGTCCGGATGTCCCACCTCAACCTGAGGAGGATCGGTAGGCGATTCAAAGACCTGCTCAAGAGGAATCGCGCCCGCCGGTAGCCGGGCCGCGCCGTCGTGCGAGCCGTGCCCGTCCACGATGAAATTCGTCACGTTGTCGAGCACGCCTTCCCGGGACCCGAACGCATCGACAAGGGAGAGATGGGTTATGACGGTCTCGGCATCTGAATCGTTGACCATATGAGCGAGGTACGGACCGGGCAAACCCGGCATGAGAGGAACGAGCACGGCGCCTATCTTGGCCATTCCAAACCACAGGTACAGCCATTCAGGACAGTTCGGCAGGCACAGGCAGACCTTGTCGCCTTTCTTGATCCCCAGCCCCGATAGACCATTGGCAGCTCGGTTCGCCGCCTCGTTGAATTCAGCGTTTGTGATCCTTTGCTCTTCGAACAGAAACAGAATCTCGTCGCCGGCGCGCCTCGCTTTCTCTTCCGCCATGTTGCCGAGGCTCGGATTGTCGAGTTCCGACCGATCTAGTCTGCTCACTCAACCACCTCAATTCTCGGATCACCAGATTAGCACTCGGATTTGTGTACTGGCGCTCGTCGCACGGCCGCGGGCAGGGAATGTGGGCAGAAGTCTATCCTGTACAAGGCTGAAACCCGGTAAGAACGGGAGCAGGATACCTCACGCAAGAGAATGGCACCACCAACCTCACACGTAAAACGCGAGGAAGAACGCGAGAGACACGCAGCACACGTAGATCACTACACCCTTGCTCGCGCGGTCTATTCCTTTAAGGCAGGCCACTGAAAAAGTCTGTCTCCCCGTCGCGAATTCAGGAAAGCTCTCTTCTGCCTGAGAAAGTTCTTGCTCGGCTGCTCCTACCTACTCCGGCACGCTCATATCAACCATTCGACGGCCTAGTCACCCTCAGGCATGTGGACGCAGACCCTCTTACAGCCGCAAAGCGCGGTTGCACCCGCCCCCCCCTTGCAGTCATCCAGCGAAGTGCTCCCGGGCACGTTAACGACTTCGATCTGTCGATCCTTCATTGTACGCTCAATCTCCTCTCCCGTGCTGTAGATGCTTGCCCGAGACTCTCAAGAGCAGCCTCTGTCAATATCTCTTCCGACAGATCTCGAAAGCCTAAACCTGACCCGGAACTTCCGGCTCCTACCAGTTCAATATCCGGCTGAATCCCACGGCTATTGAAGACGAATCCGTCCGCATCCGCCAGGATATGCGTCGTCAGTTGAACAGCATAATTGTTGGCCAGCCTGTAGATTGTCTGGACACTACCCTTCCCCGCGCTCTTCTCGCCGATAATGGTCCCGCGCTCAGCGCGCTGCAAAGCCGCAGCAATAAGCTCGGCGCCGCTCATGGTCTCCCCGTCTACCAGCACCGCCAGACGTCCACTCCAGATGGGCTCACCTTCAGCATAGAAGCGCCGCTGGCGATTCCTGCTATCCGCCCTCGCCATGAGCGTGCCTTCAGGGAGCAGAAACGCCGCAATATCCGTTGCGGCTTCCACGCTTCCACCCACGTGGCCCCGCAGATCCAGTATAAGTTTATCGAGGTTGACACTCGCCATTTCATTCAGAGCCTTCTCGAAGCTCTCCGGAATCGCGCCGCTGAGCCCGTACATGTGCACATAGGCGACGTCCCCTGCGAGGATCTCGTAGCTAACCTCGGCCCCGGGCACGCTCGACCTCAGCCGGCGCAACCGTACTTCAAAATCCGGGACTCCCTCTCGTGCCACGTCAAGTTGGATTCTCGTGCCAGCCGGGCCTCGCACTAAGGATACGCGTTGGGCTAAGCTCAGTCCCCGGAACGATACGCCGTCCACTTCCAGGATTATGTCCCCTACCTGGAGCCCCGCCTCTTCAGCCGGCGAGTCCGGAAAGACATGGAGAATCTCATTTCCCACTGGTAGAGACTCCACGCGGGTGCCAATGCCAGTGAACTCGCCCGCCAGTTCATCCCCCAAAGTGCGGACCTCATCAGGGGTCAGTATCCTGTTAAGAGACTTTGGCAGCAACGGCGACCTCGAACCCTTGGTTTCGAGCCGATTCAAAGTCTCAAACACGTTCCAGATGTCAGTACTCCGCAACGCTTGCTCTGCAATGGCCCCGTCATAGTAATACCCCTCGATCAGCTCTCTGGCAATCTGCTCGACATTTTGCGGTACCCGGAACGGGAGCAGCTCGTGCTCAAACATCGCAACCTGGCCGAACACCTCTATCTCTTCCTCAACGCTATTCCCGACTCGCATTACGAAAGCGGTTCCCGGACTCACACCGATTCCGTGATTTCTATAGATGGTGAACCCGACAAGCGCCGCCGAGGCGATCAGGGATAATGCCAACAGCGACGCCGCTATCTGACCTTTCCTCATACCGCGAGAGCCGTTGGGACGCGCTTTCTTACGTTCTTCGTCACGCTCCTCACCAGCCGCAGCCTGAGCCGGTCCGCGCACGCTGTCTCCCTGCACCTCGCTCTGGATCACCGCACCGCATCGCGGGCAGGCAGCGTTACCCACCGGCACCGACTCGAAACACCTGATACAGACTACCGAACCGGCCTTGCGCAACAGTTCCGTCACCTTCTGTTTCAACCTGTTCAGGACGTCCTCATTGAGCGGCTCGAGTTGCTCTTCACCGTACTCACTCATCAAGCTGTGAAATGCAACAAGCTCGCGGGTACAGTACGGGCACCCCGCGAGGTGCGCTTCTATGTCCTCTCGCTCCCTCGGCGAAAGACCATCCCTGCAGTATGCAGAGAGTGTGCCGCAAGAAAGGCACTCATCTGTCACCGCCAT
The DNA here is from genome assembly GCA_965603355.1 of uncultured bacterium. Lineage (GTDB taxonomy): Bacteria > Hydrogenedentota > CBFDCQ01 > CBFDCQ01 > CBFDCQ01. The sequence continues at coordinate 14,370 of CBFDCQ010000026.1, read as the reverse complement.
GCCCAGCGGCATCGCTTTACGGAAGAAGTCTCTCAGGAGCGAATCGGTTCCCCCGCACTCCTCAGACAGTTGCTCACACGACCGGCACTCGGACAAATGGCGGTGAGCGCGTTGCGCTTCCTCCTCCGTCAACTCACCGTCCACAAACCGGCCGAGCGCACTCTCCGACAGACAACCGCTTTGATGTGCCCTCTCATCACAAACCAGTGCAATCTCCCTGTCAAGTTCTTCAAGGTCCACTGGTTTGTCCAATATTGCGACGGCGTTCAGCTTCAGAAACTTGGCAAGCGCCTTGACGTTGGGCCTGACGTACCCGCGTTCTCCCACCGCGACTATGGGTATCGAGATCGCCTCGAATTCGGGCTCGAGTTCCTGCAAGGCTCCGAGACTGGCCTCTGCCGGCAGCTCAAGGTCCATGACTATGAGGTCAACCGGTTCCGTTCTCACCACCCTCAGAAGCTGCTCACACGTTGCGGCAAAAAGGAGGGCATGACCACTCTTCATGAGAAGCGGTACAAGCCGTTTCCCCAGTTCCTCTCGTTTCCCAGCCACCAATATCGTCATGTGTCCCCCCTACGAGGTTTGGCTCCCCGCTTCTCGAGCAGACTTCTGGCAGCCTTCCGCGCGCGATGAAGTACTGAGCCTACAGTCCTGATAGGTGTCGCTGTAAGTTCGGCAATCTCCCTGTACGCAAGTCCCTGTTCATAATAAAGGCTCAGGAAAAGCCTGTGGCGATCTGAAAGCTTATGGAGCACTTCCTCCAGTACCCTGTACTTCTCTTGGGCCGCGGCAATCTCGCGCGGGTCCGCGAAGGCCCCGCCCAGCTCATGCGCACCGGTCAACTGCAGGACCGTGGGATCCGCTCTAAGATGGTCCACTGTAACGGTTCGCGCGACCTGGCACAGATAAGCGCGCATGACTTTAGGATCTCTCAAGTTCCTCAGAACCTGACAGTCGCGTTCGAGTAGCTTCTCGAACACTCTGCCAAGAACATCCTCTGCGTCATGTCCGTCGCGGGAGGGCGCGAGGCTGCCCAACTGTCTGACTATTGCAGCATAGATGGCGCCACCGTGCCTTCGAATCAGTTCGTGCCAGGCAGTGTTTTCATGCAGAATACAGCGTCTCATCAACTCGTAATCGGAAACGCATCTGACAGCACGGCCGACGCATGATCTGCTTCTTAACAGGTAAGGCTTCGTCCGGTGGCTTTGCACGTAAGCATCCGTCGTTAACCTAAGCACTCTTTTTGTCGCAGGCAAGACACACGCCCCCTGCCTTCAAACTGGACCGTCTTGCCTCCCCTGAGGGTTATGTTACTCCCCCTCTCCTTGTAATAGTATATATGAAAGTGCAGATCATGTCAACTGAAAAGTCAAGCATTTACGGTCAGGATTGCGCGGCAGGATCGAGGCAAGTGCCTGTCTGCGCGCGGCGGCCCTGCGGTTCCTCGACGCCCATCCCCCGCCGTCGTACGGTGGTTCTCGACCCAGGACTGTCACCCGCAGGCAGCGATATCCCTCCGGACAACAGGTCAGGCAAGATGTAAGGCTCCACGGATCTGCTGCCGGAAAGAGTTCAAATCCAGACGTCTCTCGTGCGCGCTGTGCCGTACGCCCATTACGCAGGACGCTCGGTTCGGCGCCGTTTGACATTACGTAATGCGCGTGCTATCATCCGACGTGGTGCTGCGGTTGGCATCGCTGTTGGCTTGGACCCTAACGTCGGCGGGAATATCCCTCGAAAACCCTTCGGAACATAGAGGTTAACCCATGGAGTCTGAAACGAGCGCGAAAACGCAAATCAGCGCCGTGATCGATAACATCGAGAAGGCGATATACGGTAAGCGCGATGTCATAAAGCTGAGTGTAGCAGGTTTTCTCGCGCGAGGTCATATGCTGATTGAGGACGTTCCCGGCATAGGAAAGACCACGTTGGCCCGCGCGCTGGCCAGATCGATAAACTGTTCGTTTGCGCGAATACAGTTTACGAGCGACCTCCTGCCATCGGATATCACCGGTGTTTCCGTGCTGGACAAGCACTCCAGAGATTTCGAGTTCAGAGCTGGTCCGATCTTCGCAAACGTGGTGCTGGCCGACGAGATCAATCGAACCACGCCCAAGACGCAAAGCGCTCTGCTTGAGGCGATGAATGAACGGCAGGTCTCGATCGATAATATCACCTATCCGCTTCCGCGCCCGTTCGTAGTGCTTGCGACGCAGAACCCCGTGGAATATGAGGGAACTTATCCGCTTCCGGAGTCGCAGCTTGACAGGTTCACGTTACGTCTTAGAATAGGCTATCCGGAGAAACTTGATGAGGTACGGATCCTTCACAGAAAAGGCGGCGAAGACCCCGTCGAGGAGATGCAGCCGGTTCTGAGCGCTGAGGACGTCATCGTGCTCCAGAACTTGGTGCACGAGGTGAAAGTGGACGATAGCCTGGTGGACTACGTTATGGCCGTCGTGCAAGAGACCAGACAGCACGCGGATATCGAGCTGGGAGTCAGCCCCAGAGGAACCATGTCATTCTACCAGACGGCTCAGGCATATGCTCTGGTTGACGGCAGAGACTATGTGATACCGGACGATATAAAAGGGCTGGCGGTTGCGGTACTTTCTCACCGTATTATCCTCAAATCCAAGCGCAAGCTCACGGGCACAGCGACGGAGACGGCGGAGAAGGTCGTCCGCGAAATCCTTGATGGCCTGCACGTTCCTCTGTAGCGGGCATACCGAGGAGATTGGGCCACTTCGGCCGGATTCTCCGCATAACAGTAGGAATTCCGGAAGTGAGCATCCGAAAAAGCCGGCGAAACCAGTACTTTCGGCTTAAGACCAGCGGCACACTCTTCCTTACCGGGATGTTCTGCGTGCTCCTCGCAGCTTGGAACACCGGCGACAACATGCTTTATCTTATTGTCGGAATGATGGTCAGTTTAGCCGTAGTGTCGCTTGCCTTCTCTCGGACAACATTGACCCGGTTGTCGGTGGAACGAACATTTCCTCCCACGATACATGCGGGCGAGGCCGCCGAGCTGATAACCCGGGTCCGCAATAACAAGAAGAGGTTTCATTCCTTCTCGCTGCACGTAGACGCCGACCAACATAACGGGAGTTACCTGCTCAGAGTTGCTCCCGGCGAGAGCGCGACCGCCGTCGCGCTCCGGACGTTCAAGAGGCGAGGATTGCATCTACTGAAAACAACGTGCGTCTCTACGAGCTACCCGTTCGGACTGTTCGAGCAAGGTATCGTGTGCGGCACTGAGAGTGAGGTGCTGGTCTATCCGGAAGTGAAACATCTGGAAAGATCAGCCGTCGAACGCATGCTCGGTCGTGGCGAGTTGGTGTCGCGCGCCGGACGCGGCCCGGGGACCGAGTACTACAGTCTGAGGGAATACTTCCATGGAGACGATGCACGCCTGATTTCCTGGAAGGTTTCGGCCAAGCAGGGCAAGCTCATGCTCAGAGAGTTGGAGAAACCGGAGCGGAGAGCTCTGTTGCTGGCTCTTGACACGGATGCCGATCCCGGCGAGCTCTTCGAGGAGGCGGTCAAGCTCTGCGCTTCGCTGACATCGCGTTGCGTGAATGGCGGGTACGATGTCGAACTCGTCATGCCGGATAGATCGGTCGGTCGCGGCTCAGGAGAACGGCATCTGCACCGCACTCTGGGATGTCTCGCGCTTGTGGAACCGACGCAAGGCAAACGTGAACAGTTTCTGTCGCAACTGTACGGACTTCACCGACCCACAAGAGGCACGGTATCGGTCATTGTAACGCCGGACAGGACAAGGTTTGCAGGTTACCTTCGTGCTGCCCGGGTTTCCATCGTTCAGTTTGACGAAATCAGGTTCGATTGACAGCGAAGCTGGATCTGGGAATTGCAGTCTCTCTTTATGCTATGAAAAGATTAACGTTTCACTTCAGAGTATGGTCGTACATCTGGGTGTTGTGCGGCGTTCTCGCGCTCGTCTTGACCGACTACTTCGGCGCCGGATTGCTTGTTCTGATGATGCTGGCAATCGGTCTCAGCCCTGTCGGGGAAAAGCTCAGCGAGAGGTTCCCCGCGTACAGGGCGATGTGGAACGGTGTTTCTCTTCTCTACATTCTGATAATCCCATTCGATCTGCAGAGGTCCGATCTGGTCCTGGCGGTAAGCCACCTGGTCGTTTTCATCCAGGTCGTCAAGCTGCTTAACAGGAAATCGAACGGGGACTATGTCCAGATGTACCTGATGTCCTTCTTCCAGCTTCTTTCCGCATCGGTTCTTACAAGAAGCTTGCCCTTCTTCGTGGCGTTGGTCTCGTTCACTATCGCAGCCGTCTGGACGCTCGTGCTGTTTCATCTAAAGATCCAAATCGAGAACGCGGTGACCGTCGCAGATGCGGACTCCCGACCGCTCCAGGCGCCCGAACGCACCGGACGCGAAGCTCATCCCAGAATCCTGGACGCCGGTCTCGTCACGACGAACATCGCTGTAGCGTTGGCTGCGGTGCTGCTCATGTCCGCGTTCTTCTATGGAGTACCCAGATTCGAAGCCGGCTTGTTCTCCCGGGAGAAGGAGGCAGAGGAGATCGGCTTTACCGAGGAGGTCGAGCTGGCAACCTACGGAACCGTGTTCTCAAATCCTTCGGTAGTTATGCGGGTGGAAATGCCCCAGTTTGCTGACGGTCTGCCGGAGGAACCTTACTGGAGGGCAATGGCGCTGGACTACTACGATGGGGAACGATGGGTGAAACGGGAGGCGGCGCGTGGAGACGGACGCTCGGAGATAGTGAGGCTGCACCTGGACAACGAGGGCGGGTACGGGGCACGATATGTTCCTTCTGATCCGGGCCTTATCGAGCAGATCGTCTACATTGACTCACTGGACACATCCTACTTGTTCGGGTTAGATAAGATTAGACGCGTAGTTGGCGATTTCCGCCACGTGTCTTGGGACCCGAATGACAGATCCTGGGCCGCAGGCCGCTTTTCTGAAGAAGGGTTTCGCTACCGCGCCTACTCGCTGCTTCCTGATTTCGATCCGCGAGAGTTGAGGCGCAGCACGGATGTCTACCCCGATGTAATCAGGAGTATCTACATAGAGCAGCTGCCCAACGACCTTGACCCGAGGGTATACGACCTAGCGTCGAGGATCATCGAAGGCGCCACCAACTCGTACGATAAGGTCGTCGCACTTGAGTCCCATTTACGCAGCAACTACCTGTACAGTCTGGTACCACCCTCCGGCACAAATGAGGCACCCCTCGAGAGTTTCCTTTTCGAGTCGAAGGTGGGGCACTGCGAGTTCTTCGCAACCGCCATGGCCGTCCTGCTGAGATGTTCCGGGATCCCGACGCGGGTCGCAAGCGGATTTCGCGGTGGCCAATGGAATGACATCAGCAGGTTCTACAGCATCCGGCAGGATTACGCTCACGTCTGGGTGGAGGTATTCTTCCCGGGGAGCGGATGGGTGCCGTTTGACCCGTCGCCGGCGCTGGACGACTGGTATGCTGGCAGATCTTGGCTGGACGCTGTGAAGGCGTTCGTGTCGAAGTACACTCTCCCACTACAGCTGAACTGGTACAAATATGTGATGGCGTACAATGACAAGAGTCAGCGGAATGTGCTGGTGTTCATCCGCACGGCAATCCGCGATCTCTTGGCTCAATTCGTGCGTGACCTCCGTTCACTTGCGGCAAGGCTGCGACTGGTACCTGGAGGCAAACTGCGACCTGTCGCCATAACCGTCTACCTGGCCGGCATCGGGTATCTCCTACTCCGCCTGCGACGTCATATTGTGCGCAGAAAGAGGCGGATTCTATCAGGCGTCACCCGCTCGCTCACGCCGGAGAAGAGACGCGCTGCCGCAATGTATGCGGATATGCTGTTCGCGTATGCGAAACACGGCACGGTCAAGGAGCAGAACAAGGCACCGCTGGAGTTTCTGTCGAACCTCGCACGTCGCCCGGCGGCGGAACGGCAGATCGCCGCGCAGCTCACGCAAACTTACCAAAGGACGCGGTTCGGCAGTGCTCCGTTCCACCGAACCGACGAGAAGCAATGCAGGGAAACGCTTAAACGGTTAGACCGAATGCTGCGCGGATGAGATTCGTTGCCGGGGCATGCTGCACGGCGTCAACAGGTCACTCCCGATACTCCAACGTCTCTTTCCGCACCGTTCCGCTGAGTAGTATGAGCGCGAGCAGGTTCGGTACCGCCATAAACACGACGCAGAACCTGCCGAATGACCAAACGATCTCAATCGTGGCCACCGCTCCAAGCACGCACATCGCGCAGAAGATCCAGCGATATAGATTGACACCTTTTCCACCCCAAATGTACCTGACGAATTGCTCGTTGTAGTATGACCAACCTATAAGGGTGGAGTAGCCGAACAGAATCGAGCTTATGGCAATAATATGGCCGCCTATTTGTAACTCACCGATGTGCAGCACCGAGTCAAACGCCGCCGCTGTGAGCTTCGTGCTCGACAACGCCGCGCCATCAACAGTCTGTGTCCACATGCCCGAGAGAAGTATCACCAGCGACGTCATGCTGCACACTAGAATTGTATCAATGAACACCCCCATCATCGCTACAAACCCTTGCCGCACCGCGCTCTTCGTCTTGGCGGCGCCATGAGCGATGGGCGCGCTGCCCAGTCCTGCCTCGTTCGACAGAAGACCCTGAGCGGTGCCAATCTGTATCGCCTGTCCGACGGCTGCCCCGACAAATCCTCCAGCCGCTGCCGTCGTCGTAAACGCGCTGCGGAAGATAAGGGCGAGTGTATCGGGTATTAGTTGCCAACGCAGAGCAAGGATCACCAGACCGGACAAGATATAAACGAGCACCATGGTAGGCACGAGCGCTTCCGTGACATGGGCGATGCGCCGTATGCCGCCCACCACCACAAGCCACGTGACCACCATCAGGAAGATGCCGGTAGCTAAAGGCGAGATGTGCCACTTCGACTCGAAAACCTGCGCGACCGAGTTCGCCTGCATCATGTTCCCAACGGCAAAGCCGGCTATCAGGCCGAACACGGCAAAGGCGACTGCCAACCATTTTGCACCGAGACCTTGCTCGATATAGTGCATCGGCCCGCCGGACATCGTCCCGTCTTTCGCGACACGGCGGAACTTGACTCCGAGGACCGCTTCGGCATATTTCGTCGCCATGCCGAAAAGGGCAAACAGTACCATCCAGAACGGCGCACCGGGTCCACCCGTCGCTATAGCTACGGCCACGCCGGCGATGTTGCCGTTGCCAACTGTCGCAGCCAGCGCGGTCGTAAGCGCTTGGAACGGTGTTATGTCCCCTTTTTGCTGCTCGCTGTGATCCTTGTGCACGGCGCCCAACATAACGAGCTTCGCCGCGTACCCGAACCGGCGGAACTGGACGAACTTTGTCCTCACGCTAAGCAGGATGCCTGTCCCCGCCAGCAGAACAAGCATCCACGGTCCCCACATCACGGCCTCAAACTTAAGAACAAGCTCCTCAAAAGTCTCCAATCTTCTCCTCCTGCCGTTTCTGCGCTAACCGGCTTCGTTCAAGTTGCGGCCGAGCAAGTTTGCCTGCGTCTCGTGCCCTATCCTGTCCGTTGCATACTAATAAGTCGGAAGTGCAAGTTAAGGGTCCCGCGCTAAGCGAAACCCTATACGTCGGCTCCTGGTGTCCGGGGTTGCTCTGAGACGGGTGGCAGATCGAAGTGACCCGGCCGCGTTGTCCCAGGAGCCGCCCCGCAGAACGCGTTGTGTGCCATTAGCCGGACCTTTGGGATCCAGTCGCGGGCTGACGCTGTAATAATCCTTGCCATACCAATCCGCACACCATTCCCACAGGTTGCCGTACATATCATGCAAGCCCCACGGGTTCGGCAGCTTCCTACCTACCCGAAGCGTCCTGACTCTGGTATTCGCGTCATACCACGCGTATTGTCCCAACTTGCTCACGTCATCTCCAAAGCTGCGCGACGTAGTTGTTCCCGCACGACACGCATACTCCCACTCCGCTTCCGTGGGCAGCCGGTAATTCCTACCTGTCAGACTGTTCAACCACCTGAGGAACGGGACGATATTGTCCCAACTCACATCTATAACCGGTCTCTCTCCACGCCCCCAATTCTTGTCGTCCGGCCTGGGTCTGCCTATCTCGTCGCAGTACGCGTCGAACTGTTCAAACGTCACCTCGTACTTGCCCAGGTAGAAATCCCGCAGTTCCACCTCGTGCACAGGACCTTCATCAGCGCTGTAATACTTCTCCTCCGGCGGACTGCCCATAGGAAACGTGCCACCTTTGACAAACACCATTTCCACCTTGAAGGGCAGAGCCCGTTCTTTCGCCCTGGCCTCAGCTTCACTCGCGCAGCGGGACTCCGGAAAGGCCGCTAAGAACCGTTCATAAGCCAGCTCGGTATCCTCGCCTTGCGCCGTTTCCCACGCTTCGTCCTCTCTGTTTATCTGTTGAAATCCTTCCGGTGTAGCTGTGAGCTTCACGACCATCTCGTCGATAAGTGCCTCAAGTTTCCTCTCTTGATCCACGGAACCCCTGACCACTCGATGCGCTGTGAGGTCAGAGTCCAGAACTCTAAAACTGATATGGTATTCCTCGCCGACCTTCACCAGCGAAGCGACGTACATTCTCTGTATGCCCAGTTGGCTGACAGCCACCTTTCTTGCTTCCTCCAGGGAAATGCCAGGCTGGGCCTTCGAGACGTGCTGCATGACCCGGACGACCTCTTCCCCATCCACGACTATGTATCTGCCCGTCGACACCGCCCTATCGAGCAACATGTCGTATAGAAATATTCCCAGGCTTGGTCTAAGGTCCTCCCCGAGTTCAGCTCTCATGACAGCAATCCTCGGCTTGCCGGTCGCAGCCGCGCTCTCGGCACGGCAGTCCCCGACAATCAACGCCGCCAGGAGGATCAGTGAGACGGACGTCGCCTTGAAAACAGTACTGCGTCTCATGGAACCTTAACCCTCATAACCTGCCGTAATGTCGCCGCTCGGCAAGTGTCTAAACAGGTTCGCCACACTCCAAACATGCTCTGCCGCTGTACAGAACGATCTTCCTCTCATCTTCAACACGTTTCGATATAGCTTATCACCTGCCCGCCGGCCACGTCAAGAGAACCAACTCTTTTGGTCTTCTACACGTTGACCCCTTCGTTGCTGTGTGCTAAGATTAGGGAAATTGATGCGTCGCTTTCCTTCGTCACAACATGGCGACGGCGTTCATTGAAGCTGCTTCCCCTCGGATAGGTGCCGATTAGCGGGCACCGGGCACGGGTTTTCGCCAGGGAAAGGAGGGAATCGAAATGCCAGAGGAACAGATCGGTAAGGTAACCCACTATTTCGGCAAGGTGAGCGTTGCCGGCATTGACGTGACTGGAGAGGAGGTCAAGGTGGGCGACACGATCCGTATCTCCGGTCACACTACGGATTTCACCCAGACGATTGACTCAATGCAGGTCGACAATCAGGACGTCGAACGGGCCGCCGCGGGTGATTCGATAGGCATCAAGGTGTCGGACCGTGTCCGTCCCCACGACATCGTCTACCGAGTCCTTCCCGATTAGAGCGTGTCCACAACGACGTCCAACGCCAACTTTGACGGGGATACTGCCCAGTCGGCCAACGGACGCGGGTCGGCTCATTGCGGACGTGCCTTGTGAACAAGCAAGTCAGTTCCACGAGACGACATCATGTCGAGAAGATGCTCCTGAGACGCGGGTTGCGCGTGTTGGAAGCGGACCCGCGCGACGGGTTGCTCCTGCCTGACCGCGTCGAGCAGGACGTCGAACGCCCGTTCTACGAGTTGACGAAGAAGTACTCCTTCAGGCTGTTCCTGAGAAACGCCATTAACATGAAGGAGGGGTTTAAGGTCGACAACCTGATGCAATACTCCACGCGCGACTGCGTTCAGGGTTACATCGATGCGCTACTTGACATGGGCATAGTTGGACGCGCGGGCGAGTCGAGATTTGTCCTGGTTGTCCCGCCGGTCAAAGGGTTTGGGCCGACCCTGGAATGGTTCGTGGCGCATGTGTTCGAGCGCGAGTTCGACTGTCCCGCAATGTGGGGAGTGAAACTTGCCGATACGAGGGCCGGCGGCGATTGCGACGTTATAGCCGAAGTCGAGAACAAGTTCGTGTACGTCGAGGTGAAATCTTCTCCGCCCAAGCATGTTACGGTCAACGAGGTGAGCGCGTTTCTGGATCGAGTGGAAGAACTGAGACCCAACATGGCAGTATTCTTCGAGGACACTGAGCTCAGGATGAAGGACAAGATCGTGCCGCTTTTTGAAAAGGCACTCGAAAACCGTTTTCATGGGAAGGTCCCGGAAGAACTGATGCCGAGGCGTCTGGTGCGGGAACTTTTCAAGGTCGGTGAGAACGTTTACATTGCCAACAGCAAACCGGAGCTCGTGCTCAACCTGACACTCTGTCTCAAGGATTGGCTGGGCGGAAACGGCCTTGCCGAGGGACGCGGGCGCTGACGGGATTTGCGATGAAACGAGTGATGGGGATTGATGAGGCGGGTCGAGGATGCGTGATCGGGCCGATGGTCCTCTGCGGCGTCGTCGTTCGCCACGATATGCTCGACGCACTTGCAGAAATCGGTGTCAGAGATTCCAAGGCGATCTCGCCGCAGCGACGTGAATCGTTGTACGATCAGATCTCTGCCATCGCCGAAGCGAGCTTCATCGCGAAGGTATCGCCGCGACGAATTGACAGGGAGAACATCAATGCCATCGGTCTGCGGGAGACAGCCCGCATGATCGATGCCGCGAAACCGGACGAAGTCTATCTGGACGCACCGGTTAGAGGACGCGGTATTCCCAGGTACTGTCAGAAACTGCGAACCATGCTGACGGACCCGGAGGTCGTGCTTGTCGCCGAGAACAAGGCGGACCAGAACTATCCGGTCGTATCTGCGGCCTCGATTATCGCCAAAGTGACCAGGGACAACGTGATAAAAGAACTGCACGGCGAATACGGCGATTTCGGCTCCGGCTACCCCTCAGACCCGCGTACAAAGGAGTTCGTGACCGAATGTTACACGCGCACGGGCGGATTCCCTGAAATCGTGCGCCAGAAATGGCTGACCGTGCGGAGGTTAGCGGCCGCGGAACAGTGTTCATTCCCATTTGACAGTTGATGCTAAACGGCCTGAATGAGACGTCCCGGCGGGACGTCTCTACACTCGTGTGGCCGGTGTGTTCCTAGGACAATAATGAAGACAACAAGGGTATTCCTGGCAGGCATCATACAAGGATCTTCGAAGGACAGAGCCATTCATCCCCAGAACTACAGAGAGCGTATTAAAGAGATCCTCCAGGACAATTGCCCTGAGTGGGATATTATCGACCCGCTTGAAATACATCCGGATTCCGTCTCGTACGACGAGCAGACGAGCACCGAAACGCTCTCGGAACTCGTGCGTCTCGCGGTCGAATGCGACCTTGTGGTTGCGTACACTCCTGAAGCCAGTATGGGCGTCGCGCTCGAAATGTGGGAATGCAAACGCGCGGGAGTCCCGGTTGTATGCATTACGACGATGTCGCGCAACTGGGTCGTGCAGGCAACCTCCACGTTAGTCCTCTCGTCCGTCGACGAGTTCGCAAGCGTCGCCGCGAACGGCGACCTGCAGAAACTGGTCGACTTGCGCCCGACTCGTCCAGGCTCCGCATCAGCCACGCCTGAACCGGGAAGGATACTCGAAGGGGATTGCCTCGAGATCATGAGCGGCTGGGGCGACGACGTTTTCGACGCGTGCGTTACCGACCCGCCTTATAACATGAGCAAGAAAAAAGGTTTGGCGTGGGCGTTCAGCTCGCACGTGACCATGACCGAAAAGTGGGACATGTTCAGCAGCGACGAGTACGCACAGTTCTGCAGGCGATGGATTCAAGAGGTCATGCGCGTCGTCAAGCCGAACGGGAACATGTTCATATTCGGGTCGTACCACAACATCTTCCTCATAGGAGCCCTCCTCCAGGAGCTGGACGTCAAGATTATCAACTCGATCGTCTGGTTCAAGCCCAACGCGCAACCGAACATCACCTGCAGGCAGTTCACGGAAAGCACCGAGTACGTTATCTGGGCCTGCAACAACAGCTCGAGCGACGCAACGAAGTGGACCTTCAACTATGACAAAATGAAAGAACTTAACAAGGGTAAGCAGATGCGCAACGTCTGGGATATACCGGTCACGCCGCCGCGCGAGAAACGCCACGGAAAGCATCCCGCGCAGAAGGCCGAAGAGGTGCTCAAACGGATCATACTGGCGGGCACGAATGAGGGAGACCTGATCCTGGACTGTTTTGCCGGCGCCGGTTCGACGGCGGTTGTCGCAGAACGACTCGGAAGACGCTGGGTGCTGATAGAAAAGGAGCGGAAATTCAATCAGATCGCGAAAAAGCGGCTGGAAGAGGTACGCAAGCCAACGTAAGGGCGAGGCATGCCTCACCCGCCAATCAAGAAGGTGCACCCTTCACATGCCGCCACCTTCTGTGGAGCCAGAACCACTGTTCCGGATACATGCGCACGTACTTCTCCAGAACCAACGACAGCTTTAACAGGTTGTCGTGCAGCGCCTGATCGGACCTCTCGTGGGTGAGCTCTATCGGTTCCTCAATGGTCAGCACGTACTTGCCCCGTTTCTCGCGGTGCATGAAGATAGGCAACACTACGGCGTTCATGCTGAGCGCGAACCTCACCGGCGCCGTAAACGTGGAGGCGGGTATTCCAAAAAACGGCACCTGCACACCGCGGCGCGCATTCTGATCGATGGTGAAAAGCACCGCGCCTCCGTCCCTGAGAAACCGTCCAAGCGGTAGGAGCATCCCCTTATGGTAGAAAGCCCGCACACCAACCATGCTCATCAGCTGGCTGAACAGCTCTTCCCCGGCCCTTCCCTTGACCTTCCGCCGCAGCACACCAAGAGGATATCCGGCCCGGACAAGCCTGATAATGGCAAGCGGGAAGTTGCTCAGATGGCCAGTGACGAACGCCACACCCCGCCCTTGTGAAAACGCGTCTTTCAGGCGATCTTCATTTTCAATCTCGACAAGCTTCTCAACTTGCCAGGACTTCAAATGGACGAATTTCAGCATGAGAAGCGATTCCTGGACGAAGCTGACGAAACTGGCGCGCGCGATACGCCGTTTCTGCTTTTTGGATAGCTCGTCGCCGTACGCGAGGTCGAGGTTTCGAGCGACAATACGGCGGTACCGCCGAGAGAACAGGTAGAAGAGGTTCCCCAAAAACCACCCGGACGCATAGAACTTGACCGTCGGGGCAATACGGGAGAGGGCAACCAGCGCACGCGCAGTAGCGCGAGGTGCTGCCGATGCCGGTCCCGAACCGGACTTGGGGTCGACGGTCATCTGATGCTCCCGTCCGTGTGCGTCACGTGGAGGGTTCGTCAAAAACCCGTTCTCTGAACTTGGTCTTGTCCACCTTACCTGTGGAAGTTTTCGGCATCTCGTCGATGAAGTGTATGTCGGCCGGCACCTTGTAAACTGCTAGCGATTGGCGACACAGAGCCTTGAGTTGAGCTGCGTCCGCAGGTGCGCGTTCATCGGGGACGACATACGCTATGACGCGTTCGCTTGCGCGGTCGTCGCGGTCCCCCACGACGGCGGCCTCCTTGACCGAGGGATGGGACCGGAGAACGCTCTCAACCTCCGCCGCATACACGTTGAGCCCGCCGACAATGATCATATCCTTCTTCCGCCCCACTATGTACAGATAACCTTCCTCGTCGAACCTGCCCAGGTCACCTGTATAGAGCCAGCCGTCTCTAAGGATCTCGCGCGTCGCTTCCGGGTTCTTATGGTACTCCTTCATCAGCATCGGGCCGCTTATTGCGATCTCGCCGACCTCGCCGGCGGGCAACGCCCCGCCACTCCCGTTGACGATGCGCACATTCACGCCGGCTGCCGTGACCGGCTTGCCTACAGTGTACGGCTTGTGGATACCTTTGCCCAGTTCCGTTCCGGCCACCAGAGGAGCCGCCTCAGTGAGCCCGTACCCCGTATCCACCGGCATACCGAAACGCTTCTCGAACGCCGCGACAACTTCGGGGGTCGCCACCGCACCGAACGTTGCAAACAGTTTCAAGGAAGATAAATCAATATTCTCTTCTTCGGGCAGCCTGTTGATCATATTCAGCATTGCCGGCGCCAGGTGGCAGAACGTAACACGATATTCGGCAATCTTCTTCACAAAAGTGCGCGGCGAAAACCGGTCCATTATGACGATCTTAAGAGGAAAATGGGCGCAGGCGTTCAGGTAAACCGGGCCGGACAGATGCGACATCGGCACGCTCAACAGCCCGATATCCTCCTCGCCGATACTCCAATGCGCTTCCATCCCCGCCGG
>CBFDCQ010000025.1:0-39996 GCA_965603355.1 uncultured bacterium | reverse complement strand
CGTTGATTCCGTAGACCTGCATTATATCAGAGAGGCGCGCGCCGCGCGCGTCGCGGGCGACCGGCAGAGGACGATGCGGGCCTATGCGACACGCGTCATGGAGCTCACGACATACGCGTGCGCGGACGGCGTAGGCGTCGTTACGGATGTGGAAGTGCAGCGCCTGTCTTTAGATTTACCGCAAATGCCGGTGTCTCTTCTCCCCCTGGTCCAGGACCCGGTGCCCGCCACCCCCGGCCGTCGAGACCGACACGGACTGATATTTGTCGGCGGCTTTTTTCACGAACCGAACGTGGACGCAGTGCGCTGGTTTGTAAACGAGGTCTATCCTCTGATAACCGGACGCCATTCTGACGCAGACGTTTGCATCGTTGGCCAGGAGCCGACTGATGAAATCAAGGCTCTTGCCGGTCCGCACATCAACATTCTGGGGTGGGTACCCGAGACCGCCCCATATTTGGACCGTGCGCTGGTCTCCATCGCACCGTTGAGGTACGGTTCGGGTATGAAAGGCAAGATCAGTGAAGCGCTCGCGTACGGCCTGCCCGTGGTCACGACGTCGGTCGGCGCCGAAGGGATCGGTATTGTGAACGGCGTTCACGCGTTGGTGGCGGATACGCCGACGGAGTTTGCGGACGCCGTGTGCCGGTTGATGGAGGACGAGGCGCTGTGGGATCGCCTGTCAAACGCCGGGAAACAGTTGCTCGAAGAACGGTGGGGTTCGACCCGGATGCGCGAACGACTCGAAACGCTTCTCTCGGAACTCCTGACGGGTCGGAAACCTGCCTCCGGCGAGATTCGAGGGCCGACGGCCGCTGCGTCGGAAGCGGGACTCGACGGTGAACGATCCTCGGAGGACCCGGAACAGTCTCCGACATACGTGGAGGCACTCGAAGCTACTGAGTCAGGCGACCTCTCAGTTGCCATCAGACTGCTCACCACCCACCTGAACGAGCGACCGGACCACGCGGGGGGTTGGAGCGATCTGGGCGTGCTCCATTATCACGACGGGAACGTAGCCGAGGCGCGCCAGTGTTTTGAAAAAGCCCTTGCGACGCCCGGCGGATGGCAAACGCTCGCCTGCGCGAACTTCGTCGAGTGTCTGCTCGCGTCCGGCGAACGCGAGCAGGCGAACACCCTTGCAGGTTATTGGTTCGAGGAAGCTCCCGAAATGCCGGAACCGTGGCTGCTTCGGGCACGACTTAGCTTTGAGGAAGACCGCCTCGAGGAGGCCAGGGACGCCGCCGAGCGGGCGCTCTCCATCGATCTGACCAACGAGACCGCCAAAGCTTATCTTGCCCAGATCGATGCTGCAGAGAAAGTCCTTAACGCATCCACTGAGGGTTCAGGTACGCATCAATAGGGATCGAAGGACAGGTAAACCGAAACGCTGCGTCTGCCACAGAGACCACGGAGGGCGTCTAACGCCTCCGGCCGCCACGGCCACCGAAACCGCCCATGCCGCCACCGAATCCGCCACGGCCGCCGGCCGCCGCGCCGCCCACGGCGCCGCCGCGCTGGTTCTGATTCCTGCCGATTCGTCCGGTGAGACCGATGACCGGCTCCACTTCGCCGACCAGAGCATGGTTCACCGGCATGAAAAGCTGCATGATGTTGCTGAAAGTCCCACCGCCCATCATGCCGCCCATGCCGCCCATCATACCGCCGCCCATCATACCGCCGCGCATGCCGCCCATGCCGCCCATGCCACCCATGCCACCCATGCCACCGCGCATACCACCCATGCCGCCCATGCCGCCGCCCATGCCGCCGTATCCGCCGCGCATGCCGCCCATGCCACCCATGCCGCCCATCATACCGCCGCCCATCATGGCGCCGCCACCTGCGCCGTATGGGTCGTCAGTGTCATCCGGCAGGTAACCGCGGCTCTCAGTTGGAGCGGGTGATGCCAGGGCTTTTTCCTGCGCTTGAGCGAGCGCGGCATCTCTTTCCTGACGAGCTGCCAGCTCTCGGCTCATTCGTTCTGCTCTTAGCTCTTGGCGAGCGGTCCGCACCTTGGCCGGTAGCCTCATAATCTTGGCAATGTCGTTCTTGTTGATGGATGCAGTGTAGAACCGGTCCTTCGCTGCCGAAGGACGCTCGACAACCGCCTGCCTCCCATCTTCCTTCACGATCAGTCCTTCAATGCGACCGCCGCTTTTCAGCACAACGACATCCCACTCGGCAGCACTACTCGCGGGGCCTTCACGGGTCTCAGCCGGCGGAGCATCCGCCAGGGCAATCTGCGATACGAAAACCATCGCGCAGAGCGTTACAATCGATATCAGTGTCCTTGTCATTATCAAATCCTCCTGTAATCGTCACGTAAACTCAAGTTTGCAGCCGACCAAGCTAACAGCTGCTCGCTCCTTCCTACTGCACCGTATATTATACACCCGTATATATTAATTTGTCAAGAACAATTTTTCGAGGCAGCGGCATCGCGTCAGATACCCCTATCCCCTTATCTGGCAGTACGTTCTGAAACACCGCACCTTCAAGCACTCTTGACTTGGAGTAAAAACTGTGCTTAAATATTTGCCAGAGCACCGATTACTGTATCTGAAAAAACGGGATTCCAGACAAATAGCAAAATATATTATACCAGATTCTGGCGAAAAGCGCACCTGTTTTCTGCAGAGAGGATGCGAGAGTGAATCTGTGTGAAAGGTGCAACTGGAACTGAAAGGAGTAGACATTGAATGTCGCCGTGATAGGAACGGGTTATGTTGGTCTGGTTGTCGGTACATGTTTAGCGGAAACCGGCCATGACGTAGTGTGCGCAGATTCGGATGAGTCCAAGATTGAAATGTTGCGTGGCGGGAAGCCGCCGATATACGAGCCGGGGCTCGAGGAACTTCTGCGGCGCAACATGGAGGAAGAGCGGCTGGCGTTCACCACTGACCTGCGTGAAGCTGTTGCGAAATCGCTGATCGTGTTCATAGCGGTCGGCACTCCCTCGGACGATTCCGGCGGGGCGGACGTGAGCGGCGTGCTCGACGTAGCTCGCGAGATCGGTCGCGCGATGAACGGGTATAGAATCATCGTTACCAAGAGCACCGTGCCGGTCGGGACCGCCGACAAGATTCGCGAGATCGTCGCCGCCGAGACGAGCGAGCAGTTCGACGTGGCGTCCAACCCGGAGTTTCTGAAGGAGGGCGCGGCGGTGGACGATTTCTTGAAACCGGACCGCATAATTGTCGGGACGGACGACGTGCGCGTCGCGGAGATCTTGAAGGAGATGTACGGGCCGTTCGTCCGCACAGGTCGCCCGATCATCGTCATGGACGTGCGCAGCGCCGAACTGACCAAGTACGCCTGCAACGCTATGCTGGCGACGCGCATCTCGTTCATCAACGAGCTTGCCAACCTGTGCGAGAAGGTGGAGGCGGACGTTGACAACGTGCGCGAGGGAATGGGAACGGATTCGCGCATAGGGTACGCATTCCTGTTCCCCGGGATAGGATTTGGCGGTTCCTGTCTGCCGAAGGACGTTAGAGCGGTGATCCGCACCGCTGCGGAAGCCGGGTGCGGGTTCGGCATCCTTGAGGCGGCATATGCCGTGAACGAGCGGCAGAAAATAGTACTGCTTGACAAGATCCTCGCGCATTTCGACGGGGATGTTGAGGGAAAGCTCTTTGCCCTTTGGGGATTATCGTTCAAACCGCGCACGGACGACATGCGCGAAGCGCCGTCGCTTGCGATAATAGAAGGTCTTCTCGAACGCGGCGCCGCCGTGCGCGCTTACGATCCGGTCGCGGAGGAAATGGCGATAAGAATGCTCGGTGACAGGATCGAGTTGGTCACGCGGAACTACGATGCCCTCAAGGACGCTGACGCTCTTGTGGTCGCCACCGAATGGAACGAGTTTCGCCGACCCGACCTCAAGAGAATGGCCGGCCTGATGCGAGGGCACGTCATATTCGACGGCAGAAATATCTACAATCCGAAAACCGTCAAGGAGGTCGGTTTCACCTACTACGGCATCGGACGGACCTGAGATCAGCGCAGTATCCTTTAACCGGTACAATCCGCAGAGCAAACCGAGATTGCCGCGCTCTCTTCGCTCGCTCGCGATGACGACAGTACTGGTTATCGCTGTAAGGGCGGTTCGCGAACCGCCCCTACTCCTCTTCTATGTAGAGACTGTCTGGATGGGAATGCCACATGGCGTACCGCTCTCTAGTGACCTTTCCGGATGCGTCGCCGAAGCTCCATTCGCACGAGGCGTCATAGTCCAAACCCATCCGGTCGGAAGGGCCGGACGTCTGGGAGATTATCAGGTAGCCGTTGGGAATGTACCCCCAGGTTCCTCCTGCCGCGTCGCAGTGTACCCATCCGATTCGCGGGAGGTAGACCTCTACCCAGCGGTGATGCGAGTAGTCCCGGTACGGCCCGGGCCCGCTGGCCGGTCCACCGCGCACCAGCGCGCCGGTCCATCGTGCCGGCAAACCCGCCGACCGGCACAGCGCCGTGAAGACGAACGCGTATTCGGAGCAACTACCGCTTCCGCGCTCAATGACCGTTACCGCATCGTCCCAACCGCCGCCGATCTCGTATTCCACATTGTCACGCACCCAGTCGAAGATGCGGCGGGCCATGATCAGAGGGTCCGTCTCACCATCGAGGGCATCGCCCCGCGCTTTCGTTATCGTTGGATGCCCGATCTGCAGGATATCTTCGTCGGCCAGGAACTCCGATGCGATCTTTTGCGGTACTTCACTCAGCGACCCGACGTCGCCGGGGGCGATGTTGTAGTAGAGATCCCACGTGCGGACACGTGCGCGCCAGACAGTCTCCACGGTGGTTTCGGGTGCAACATCCTCGAACTCGTACGCGACGACCGGCTGGCCTCGGTTATCCTCGATGAGTTGCTCGCCGCCGGGCGAGAACGTCAGGTCGATGATCTCCTGCCGGTCGAGATCCGAGGGACAGAGCGCGTAGAGTTTGAGATACTCGAGAGTGCCCGGTCCGGCATTCTTGACATTGTGTATGAACCGCACGTCGCCAACCGCCGGGTTAGACAGGTACTTCGCCGAATTCGCGCCAAGTTGGAACGCACGCAGATCCCCACCGTTCGGACCGGCACCCTTGATCTCAATCCAGCGCATCCTATCCCAACTTTCAACCAGGATGTCCGCCGGTCGCGGCAGCTTCGAGAAGTCCGGGAACAGCTCCTGAGCCGGTTCGGCGGCTGGCACCCTGCCCAGAATCGCCCTCTCCAAAAGGTCTATTAGACGATCCTCGAAGAGGATAACCAGCGCCGCCACCGCGATCAGACCCGCCGCCAACAGAATCGTTCTTCTCGAGACAGGGATCCGCATTGTCTGATATGTTCCTCCTACTGGTAATACGACGAAAGGTGTGGTTGGGTTCAAAGTGTTCGGCGGGCTATATGCCTAGAGTTGGCATACAGGTTGCTGTACGATGAGCGGGCTATTTCTTATCGTCCGGTTGTGTTGTAACCTCGATGTTCAGTCCGAACGCGTCCGCTTCCCATTTCCATTCGGGTTCCACTTCTATGCCGAGATGCTGCATGACAGTTGGTGGGACGGCGACAATGCCTGGGCCGGGACTGATTTCTCCGCGTTTGGCGCTCTTGCCGCTGACAATTATGAAGACCGTGCGGACTTCCGGCTGCTGCCCGCCGTGCTCCGTGCCAATTCCGCCGTGGTCGGTGACCACGATCGTGAGCCAATTCTCGTTACCGTAAGTTGGTCTTTTCTTGACCGCGTTCAATACGGCACCGGCGTACCCGTCAACCTTGGAGATGGCTGCCGTATACTCGGGAACTGATGGGGAGAACTCCCATTCGTGCCCGGCGTGGTCTACATCGCCAAAGTACACGACCAAGACGTCCGGGTCCGCCGTGGCAAGATGCTCGACCGCCTTTTCCGCAACTTCCTCGTCGTTTCCGATTGCCTTATAGTCGGCGCCACTGGGGATCAGCTCGTTCATGGTGTCCCAGGAGACAATGGATGAAAGGTAAGCCTCGGGACGCTTCTCGCGTATGCGTTTGAAGAAGTGGGGATATTCGTCGAAGTTGGGATCTGCGAAACTGTTGTTCCACACCCGATGCTTGTTCACCCATACGCCGGTCAGTATGCTGCTCCAGCTCGGTCCGCTCACGGTTAGCTGCTGCGTCTCCTTGCCCAGTTCGCCACCGGTGTAAGCATCCCACGTGTATGCGCCGTTTGACACGAGCGCATCGATGTTCGGCGTGTCCGCGACCTTTAATCCGTCCACCCGGACACCGTCGATCCCGATGAGCAGAACTCGGTTGTGCTCCTCCTGCGGGTGGAACGATTGGCACGATGCAAAAAAGAGTGTTGAGATCAGCAGGAAGGTTGTCAGTCTGGTTGTGTTTCTAAGATGCATGGTATCCTATTCCCCCTATTCATTAGAGACTGGCGCGCTCCCTGTTACTCGATCAGTACGACGCCGTAGTAGTTCTGCTCGCAGGTGCGGTTCTTTGCCACCTCGATTGGGAAACCGTTGTTGCGCACCGTCTGGAACACGTCGATACCGCAGGCTTCCATAGCGGGTCGCGCGTCTTCCGGGTTCAGGCACTCCTCATCCTCGAGGTTGCACTCGTCACACAACCTGCACGGGCCGGACCCCATTGCGAACGCCTTGTAGTACCCGTCAAGAAAGGCCCTCCGCTCGACTTTCGCCGCGATAACGGTCACATCCGTGTGGTCATCGCCGTGTATGAGAACCGCCGTCTGATAATCCTTGAGCATCTCTGCGGTCTCTTGAGGCGTCAACGAATACGGCGGACAGGTAAGGCATTGGCCGTACCCGCCGCACCCGTACTGGCACTTCACCCTGACCCACGGCGCCGTGACTATGCTCCCGGCAGAGATCTCCTTCGCGTCACGCGCCCCGAGCCTGCAGGCCAGTCTGATGTACTTCTCAATTGTGTTCTTCTTCGCCATGAGCAGTCTCGCTTTGGCTAGTTTTCATGTAGCGACGTTCGGTTGGGTATCATCCAGTCCTCCACCGTGCGATAGCTCATCTTCGAGTTTCTCCACGCGGTCGGCTAAATGAAGCACAACGTCGGTCAAGGTGCGCTTTTTGGCGGCGAACAGGAGTTGCCCTATTAGAGCGCCCGTGGCGAGGCCGAACATCCACGCTACAGACCGGTAGTGTCCTCCGAGAAGTGCAAGCCGATCTGCGCGGGTCCCCGTCTCGTAAACGACCCCCTGGGCCCAGATCGCGAGCCCCAGGGTCGCCGCCAAGCAGACCGTGCACAGTGCAAGTAAGAGGATCGTATAGGCCAAACACCTCTTGCGTTGCCTGAGTTCCGCCAGAAATCTCTCAGTCTCCATAATACGCCCTCCAAATGAGTACCGCTGTCCCTGATTGCTTCGCTGTCCTCACTGCTCCAACGGTTCAATATATACGTTGCGGAACTCGATGGCATTCCCTTCGCTTTGGAGGCAAATCTTGCCGGCGGTCTCCGTGGATTCGGTGGCCTCGTTTTGCAGCACCCCGTTGACGTATAGCCGGATTGTATCGCCCTTGCAGATGATATCGTACGCGTTCCACTCGCCGGGAGCTTTCTCGGAGCTATCCTCCCTCTTCGCGACACGCCCGAAGAAGCCGCGGCGACTTCCGGCGCGCTCCTTGACATCGGCCCAATCCATGAGGATCAAGTCGCCCGCGTTGCCCGCCGCCAACTGAGCCTCGACGCATCTGGGCCAGACCTTGTCCGGGCCGGTCGCGTGGAGCAACACGCCGCTGTTGCTCGGCTCAGCCGCCCAGCGCCATTCGACGTGCAGCTTGTAGTCGGCATAGTCCTTTTCGGTGCGCATATAACCGTTCGGCACGCCGGTGCAGTGGATCACGCCGTCCTTCACGGACCAGACGGTCTTTACATCCACCTCCGGGTCTTCGAGGACAAGCTTCCAGCCCGAGAAATCCTTGCCGTTCCATAGCGGCGTCTTGTTCTTCAGATGAACCGGTTCAGGCAGCGGATCGATGTATACGTTGCGGAACTCGATCGGTTTACCCTCGCTTTGCAGGCATATCTTGCCGGAGGTTACAGATGTCTCGGCAGCTTCGTTTTGCAGCATCCCGTTGACGAAGACGCGTATGGTCTTGCCTTTGCATACGATATCGTACATGTTCCACTCGCCGAGAGGGTTCTCCGAGCTTTCCTTCTTCTTGGGGACACGGCGCTCCTCATTAGGCTTGCCGTCGCGATCCTTTATGACGGTACCGTCGATAAGCCAGAAGTCGCCGGCATTCTCCGAGTACAACTGTGCCTCGATACTCTTCGGCCAGACCTTGTCTTCGCCGCTCATGTGGAGCAGTACGCCGCTGTTGCCCGCGCCTTCCGGCCACCGCCACTCGACGTGCAGCCTGTAGTTGCCGTAATCGGTCTCGGTACGCATGTACCCGGCCGGTTCGCCCTCGCACCGCACAACTTCGTCCTTCACGGACCAGACGGTCTTCGCATCCGCGTCCGGGTCGTCCAGGAACAATTTCCAACCGGTGAAGTCCTTGCCGTTCCACAGAGGCGTTCGCTCCCTGGGTACGACCGGACCTTCAGCGGATGCCGTCGTCAATCCCGCGACCAGTAACAACGCACACAGCACCATCAGTCTCGATTTCATCGTGTCGCCCCTTTCCCTTAAGAGAATTCCCCCCTTAGCTTAACATAAACAACTCGTGCTTGGATAGCTGGGCCCTCTATCCTGGATTTGCCTGTGTCCGGCGCTATTTTCAGGGCATCCGTTTCCTTTTTCGCTTGCAGCTGCAGCCCAAAGTATGTCACCATTTCTGCAGTTTGATGTAGTTCTCTGCAATCACGTGCTTCGGCGCTACGCTCACAGGAGAGGAAAGGATTGACTCATGGCAGGTTCGCGCGATCCAAAGAAGAACTCCCGAACAAAACCTATCGACCGACGCCGCTTTTTCCAGTACTTCTCCGGCATCGGCGCGGCTTCCACTCTCTTTGCCGGCACGCTGTGGTCCCGCTACGCCGCGAGCGAGGAAAACGGCGTCACGGTTGAGATGATTCGGGACGCCGAGTGGGCCGCCGGCGTTTCCTTTACCGACGAAGAGCGCAAGTTGATGACGAGCGAGCTGAACGAGCAAATCGAAATGTACGGTCAGATTCGCGCGCTCAACATCCCCAATAGTGTCCCGCCCGCCTTGCGCTTCGATCCCGTCCTACCCGGGATGACTTTCGACCGGGAAGAGAATCCGTTCAAGATCAGCCGGGGAGCTGCGCGTGAGATTCCCCCCAATCGCGACGAGCTCGCCTTCTGGAACGTGCTCGATCTTTCGCGCGTGCTGAAGGCACGGAAAATCACCTCGCTTGAACTTACCCGGCTCTACCTGAGGCGCCTCAACCGCTACAACCCGGTGTTGAACTGTGTCGTCACGCTCACGGAGGATACCGCACTGAAACAAGCGCGACGGGCCGACGCCGAAATCGCTGCGGGGAAATATCGAGGGCCGCTGCACGGCATCCCCTGGGGCGCTAAAGATCTGTTGGCGACCAAAGACCACCCCACGACGTGGGGTGCCATGCCGTTCCGCACGCAGCAGTTCGAGGAAGACGCCACCGTCGTGGTGCGGCTCGAAGAAGCCGGTGCGGTGCTGGTGGCCAAGTTGACTCTGGGGGCCCTTGCGATGGGAGACGAATGGTTTGGGGGCAGGACAAACAGCCCATGGAATCCCAAACGCGGATCGCAAGGCTCGTCGGCGGGACCTGCGGCGGCGGTTGCCGCGGGTCTGGTGGGCTTCGCCATCGGTTCGGAGACCAGAGGTTCGATCGTCTCGCCGGCGACCCGTTGCGGCATAACGGGTTTCCGCCCCACCTACGGGCGCGTGAGCCGGTATGGGGCCATGGCGCTGTGCTGGAGCATGGACAAACTGGGTCCCATGTGCCGAAGCGCCGAGGACTGCGCAATCGTCCTCAATGCAATACATGGAGCCGACGAAAAGGACCAGACGACGGTGGACATGCCGTTCAACTGGGATCCCGACCAGCCGCTCAGCAGCCTCCGCATAGGATACCTGAAGGACGCGTTCGAGGAGAGCGAGCATGACGCCGGAAGCCTCGAGACTTTGCGCGCACTGGGAGTAGATCCGATCCCTGTGGAACTGCCGGATTTCCCCGTCGACGCTATGGACACCATACTTATGGCCGAGGCGGCCGCCGCGTTCGACGAGCTGACAATCAGCGGACGCGACGACCTTCTCGTCAGCCAGGATGAATGGGGTTGGCCAAACTCATTTCGCAAGGCACGCCTGATCCCCGCCGTCGAATACATTCAGGCCAATCGCGCACGGACACTCCTGATGCAAGCCACGGAAGAAGCACTGCAAAAGGTGGACGTACATATCACCCCGACAGAGGCCAGCCTTGCATTGGACAATCTCACAGGCCATCCTCTCGTGTCGGTGCCGAACGGTTTCACCGACGACGGCGAGCCCACCAGCATCGGGTTCTTAGGCGGATTGTACAAGGATGCGGCCGTTCTGCGTGTGGCCAAAGCGTTTCAGGATGTCACCGATTATCATCTCAAGCGCCCGCCCCTGGACGCATGATGCCGTCGCTGGTCTGCATGACATGTTGGACCTTCATTATCGGTGCCATGCCCCACTTGTTACTTGTTACCTTACCATTGGTTGCCGGCTCTACCTGCCAAGGTATTAAGTCTGTCTCGAAGCGCTGACTCTCTTGCCATCAGAGCTTGTACCCGTGACAATGTTACCTGGATCGTTCGGGGATCGGCGGGATTGTTATTCTCAATAGTATCGCACACAATACTGAGCTCACCAGCAAACTCTTCTTCAAAGTCTAAATAAGCAAATAATTCCTTTTGGAGCGCTAGGGCTAATTTGTTATTGGGGCATCGCATTTCCCTTATTCTAGTACTGGCGTTTTTTATCCCCTGGCTGAAGCTCTCATATGCTCTTTTGACTTCGCCGATATTCACTGGTTCC
Source organism: uncultured bacterium (assembly GCA_965603355.1). Classification (GTDB taxonomy): domain Bacteria; phylum Hydrogenedentota; order CBFDCQ01; family CBFDCQ01; genus CBFDCQ01. Next base: position 29,031 of record CBFDCQ010000025.1, on the reverse strand, counting down.
CCGTTAAGCCAGGGGCCGATTGTCGTTCCAAGTGTCACGCCAGAGTAGAGGAATGTCTCGGTCAGACCAATTGCTTCATCTATATAGCTCCTGACTGCGACCTTTTCATTGTAACAACCGGCGGCTGTGACCAAGATAAGGGCAAAGATCGTTCTTTTCATGGTGTCGGCCTCCCAAATGCCAATTCGACGGCGCGAGGGGCGCAACGAGCTGTCGTGTGCCTGAATAATCATCAAAAGTACACTCTAGTGTCGCGCATCGTTACGACCCATATACTCATGGAATGCAAACGTGCCGCGAATCGAGTTTATGAACGCCAACAGGTAGAAGAAAACAATGAGCGTCAGTTTGGGCGCCTGGCGCAGAATTATGGGGTTCAAAACACTTGGTACGATCAAGAGAAACAGCCCAAATACGAAAGCCGCCCGAGACATACTCACTATTCCGGCTGCGGTAATCCAATAGAGTACATCCATAACTAACATTACTGCCAAGAACCTGGGTTCTCTCCGTGATATGAGGAGGTACAATACCGCAATCAGCATTATAGTGGCGATAAATACAGCGGCCCAGAATCCGTGTAGCGCTGTCCTTCTTGCTGAGTGGATGTCCGTTATTCTCGGGAATAATACCCCGACCCATGATCCCCGCAACTGGAAATCCCCCTTATCTCACGCATCGGAGAACCAAGTCAAATCATATCACAAAATGGGTATCTGTGGGGCTGTTGAAAAAGTGCATTTAGGTGTCATCCTGAGTCCGCCGCGGCGGACGAAGGATCTGGTGTGTGAAAAACCGTGGAGAATCGAGATTCTTCGCTTTGCTCAGAATGACGTCCGGTCGTCCGTGGTGGATCTGTCAACAGCCCCTCTGTTGCCTATTTGGCTGCGTCCGGCGCGATTTTCATGAGGCCGAAGTTGTTGGAGCCCATAGAACCGGCGGTATCTGAGTCGGTAAAGACCACGTACCCGCCGTCGCTGGTCAGGTTGATGTACTCACCGGCATTGTTACCTTCGAGGTCGCCGTAAAGCCCTTCCCAGAGCAAGTTGCCGTCACCGTCCGTTCTAACCACGTAAGCAAGCCAAAGATCCGACGGGCCAAAAGGATGCCCGGAAGCAGAATAGCGATATTCATCTCCGGTGCCCCCGGTAACAACATATCCGCCATCGGGCGTCTGTTTCACACCATAGCTTTCGTCGTGAATGTATCTGGCATCGTATCCCCTGGGCTGGCCGAAGGCCTTATGCCATTGCTCTTTTCTATCGCTGCCGACCTTCAGGAGCAGAAAGTCCCAGTTAGCTACGCCGTATGAGCGGGTATGTCCGGCAAAGATATAGCCGCCGTCGGTGGTCACAGCGAAATCAAAAACCTGGTCGTTGCCGTCGCCTCCGTAAGTCCTGCTGAATTCTTGATTTCCCTGTCTGTCCGTCAGTATGAGGCATACTTGCTGGTTATTCTTACCATCTTCCTCTACCCATATGTTCGCACCGATTGCATACCCCCCCGCGACTTCTTCCACCCTCATGCCGTGAGGAGCGGCAGGTAGAGTCCTCTCCCACTGCAGGTTCCCATCCGCATCCGTTTTCAGTATGGAACCCTCTCCGTCATCTGATATGAATTGATAGCCTCTTTGACCACTGCCAACGTATCCTGTGGCAACAATTCCTCCATCGGCGGTTATGTCAATGCCCCGGATGGAACCGTTTCCTGCGGCGGGATAGGTCTTTTGCCAGACTATGTCCCCTTTTGCATCAAATTTCAACAGGGCTCTTTCCTGGGTGCCTCCTGAACTCAACGCTCCTGCTGCGATAAAACCGTCTGCAGCTTCGGTTACAGAAGTACCGTAGTCCGCCTGCCCGCTTTCACCAATCAGCTTTTGCCACTCCAAGTCGCCCGTGGCATCGGTCTTTACAACAAGCATATCGGAACCTCTTCTTCCTTCCGACGCCTGTCCTGTCATAATATAGCCGCCATCGCTGGTCTGAAGGCCGTAGTGAACATGGTCGCCTCCATCGGTGCCGTGCCCTTTATGCCACTGCATTGCAGGCGCTGGGGTCTCGGCTGCGGATGTGTCCGGCGCGATTTTCATGAGGCCGAAGTTGTTCGGTGGAGGGCCCGGCGCGGTATCAGAATCTGTACAGACTATATAGCCGCCATCGCCGGTCAAGTTGACGTGTTCAGCTGCATTGTTACCTTCACTGGTAGGCGGGTAGAGACCTTCCCATTGAACATTTCCATCGGCGTCTGTTTTAACCAGATAAGCTTTCCATTCATCCGATGGGCCGGTAGGATGGCCGGACTCGGAGTACGAGAATTCGTCCCCGGAACCGCCGCCGATAATGAAGCCGCCGTCCGGAGTCTGCTGAACACCATAGGCTTCGTCATGAATGTATTTGGCATCATAACCTCTGGGCTGGCCGAAGGTCCTGTGCCACTGTTCTTTTTTGTCACTGCCGACTTTCAACAGATAAAAGTCCCAGTTGACCGTTCCGTAAGAGGGTGACCTTGAGTGCCCGCCAAAAACATAACCGCCGTCAGTAGTCACAGCAAAATCAAAAACCTGGTCGTCGCCGTCGCCTCCGTAATAGCTGTGATAAGTCTCGTCGCCGTCACTGTCCGTCAGCACGAGAACCACATCCTGGTGGTTGCGCCCCTCCGAATCCAGCCATTGATTACCGCCGATTGCAAACCCTCCGGCCACTTCCTGTACCCGCATACCATGCATCGTAGAGGGCAGGATTTTGTCCCACTGTAAGCTTCCATCAGCGTCGGTCTTCATTATCGAGCCTTTTCCTGAACTACATATAAACAGATAGCCATGCTCCGCGCCGCCGACGTAACCGGTGGCGACAATGGAACCATCGCCGGTTATATCAATGCCCCGAATAGCATCGACTCCGTCAGCATGGTAAGTCTTTGGCCATCCCGAGACTATATTCCCATCGAAATCGAGTTTTACAATGCCTCTTTCCTGGTCACCTGAGTCAGACAATGCTCCTGCAACAATGTAACCATCTGCCACTTCAGCTGAAATGTTTGCCCAGTCATGTTGATTAGGTGTTCCAATGATTTTCTGCCACTGCTCATCTCCATCAGCATCGGCCTTGACAATAAGCATATCACTGGCACGCCCCGCTGCTTCATCTGTCGCTCCCACAACGAGATAGCCGCCATCGCTGGTCTGCATAACATGTTGGCATTTTTCTTCAGTGTCGGTTCCCAGACCGTAATGCCACTCCATTGCAGGGGGTGGAGCTTTGGCTGAGGATGTGTCGGGCGCAATTTTCATGAATCCGAAGTTATTGGACCTGTAAGTATCAGCGCCGGCGTCGTCGGCGTCGACAGCGATGATATATCCGCCGTCACTGGTCAGGCCGAGGTATTCACCGGCATCATGGGCCTCCGTACTGCCGTAGCAGCTTTCCCACAGCAGGTTCCCCCTGGCATCCGTCTTGACCAGATAGACCTGCCAGATATCGGACGGGCCATAGGGCGAGCCGGTTTCGGAGAAAGACTGCGTTTCGTCGCCGTTACCGCCGCACATGATGTAGCCGCCGTCAGGGGTCTGCCTGACTCCATAGCATTCGTCGCGTGTATACCTGGGATCGTAACCCCGGGGCTGGCCAAAGGTCTTGTCCCATTCGAGGTTCCCCTGGCTGTCGACCTTTACGAGCCAGAAGTCGAAGACGTCCGTGTTTTCGCTGACTTTGCCATAGATGATTTTATGGCCCGCCAGGACGTACCCGCCATCGGATGCCACGTCGAAGTCGTAGAGATCCTCCTGTTTGTCCCCTCCGTATTCCCTGTGCCACTGGATATCTCCCGACTTGTCGGTCTTGATCAGACAGAAATTGCCATCGCCCTTCGGGGACACACCGGATATCGCGTAGCCGTCATCTACTTCCCGAAGCTTGAAGCCCTGCGACGCGGCCGGGGAGAGATCTTTCTGCCATTCGACGTTTCCGTCGGCATCGGTCTTCATCAGAAAGGCCTGGCCGTCATGAATAATAAAGCTGGTGCCTTCTTCCCCGTTCAGGTAGCCGGTGCAAATGATTCCGCCGTCGCCGGTCAGGTCAATGCCCTCGATGGCGTCTCTGCCGCTGCCCGGATACGTCTTTTCCCAGAGGGTGTTTCCTGCAGCGCTCAGTTTTACGAGCGCCCTGTTCTTGTCAATTGCTCCGGCAACAACGAAATCCCCATCCGCGGTCTCACATATATAGTTCCCCAAGTCTTCACCGTCGCCGCCAAGTGCTCGTTGCCACTGCTTGTCTCCGTTAGAATCGGTTTTCACAACCAGAATCCTCTGCTCGTTACGAGAACTGGATTCTCCTGTCATAATGTACCCGCCGTCACTTGTCTGCATGACGAAATGAGCATGGTCGCCACCGTCGGTACCGTATCCCTTGTGCCACTGCATTGCAGGCGCCTGAACAGTTGGATTACCTCCATCTTCAGCACCTGCAAAACCTGAAATCAAAACACACACAGCAAAAACCCACAGCAGCTTCTTCATCATAATGTTCTCCCCATTCTGTTGTGTTGTGTCAGCGTGGTTTCTTCGCCAGTATGGTAACAGATTCCTGATTGTAATAGCCATCAAAATGAAACTTCTCGCTTACGAGATCCGAAATCGGGATCACTTCAAGATCAGCCCCCAGTTCTTCGAGGGTCTCAGAAATGCGTCTCACACTCAGGAGATTCCAGTGATATCTGTCAACGGGCCGGATCAGGTGTTCCTCACCATCTCCTGCATTGAAGAAGTGTAACCATGCCTCGCGCCGCACAATTCTCATCACCTCGGTCAAGGCTTGATTGAGGGCATCGAGTGACAGATGCTCGAAAAGGTCATGGACAAACAGGTAATCAAATGATTCGTCGGAGATGCCGGAATCCAGGATGCTGGCGACAAGGAAGTCTGTGTCGGGAAACCGCCCCCTGGCGTTTTCAACGTTTCTGGGAGAAATGTCGAGCCCGGTGTAATCAACATACTTGGACAGCCCGTGTCGATCGATGAACCTGTAATCATTCGCCGAACCGCACGCGGGTTCCAGGATACTGATACGTTCAGCGTGCCGCCCTGCAAGGGTGTTTCGCCAAAGGCTGGAAAACGTATCCAACGCGGCATCGTGCAGCAATTGACCGGGTTTGTCAGGATCTGGGCGTTCAAGAGCCAGCGATATATAGTCCGGCACGGGACACCCGTCTGACCGCAACCATTGGTGTGTCTCACGGATCATCTGTGGACATGACCCGCCACGGCTGTCGGCAACAGAGTCGACGAGATCGTATCTGTCTGCACCGTTCTCGAGTTGATTGAGGAGCCATGTGAGCACGGCTCCAAACCGTAGTTCGGCATCGATCAGGTCGGTGAACTCATCCGGCCAGAGCGTGTCAGCTATCAGGGCACGCGTGAGTATGCTCTGACAGTTTATTCGTGGATCTTCAACGCCGGACACCAGGTATGAATCCAGTTGCTCGTGGCTGTACTGGTTCCAAGCCCACCGCAGGTTTGAATTCTCCTCCTGGAATCCGTTCGTTGCCATATTCTACATTCCAGCGGTAACGAATGCGTTGACCGGGGCCGTCAGGCGTACGGTCGCTTTGTTCGACGAGGTCATTTCTTCAGCCTCCTTCTCCTTGTCCACATTTTTCTTGAGGTCGAAGAAATTGCTCATTTAGATTTCCTTGGTATGACTAGGGTTCATATCGTCTCCGCATCAACGCTTCACTTGGTGGTCGCGCCGTATTGGACGCGAGCCCGCTCGTGGCGTGACCTACTGTGTACTGTGCGTTTCCCTGGATTCACCTTCGTCGGGTGATTCCATCGCGAGCTCTGTACGCTCTTTGAGTACCTCGAGCACGGTGTCAGAGTAGAGCGCGAAGCCATAGTCTTTCGCAGGATGACTGCTTGTCACAATAGCGCAGAGCGCACCGTGTTGGTCAACAAGGGGGCCGCCGCTGCTTCCACGGTGAACCGTGGCATCGATTTGCAGGTGCGACTCACGGAGGGCGGACACGACCCCTGCGGTGAATGTGTGCGCAAGCCCGATAGGGGTCCCAACAGCGTAAACGGGTTGTCCAACAACCAGATTCTGTTTGAGGGTCAGCTTGAGCGGCTCGGTGTACTGCTCCATACCCTTGACAGCCAGGAGTGCGATGTCGTGCTTGCGGGAATAGAAGTCAAGCTTTGCGTCAAATCTTGCCCCAGAATGCTGCTGTACTTCGATTCTCAGCCGGTCTCGAGGTTTCCCCTTTTCGGTTCTCGGGTTGTGGATGACGTGCCTGTTCGTCAGGACATAGACAGTTCCGGCGTCATCCTTGCCGATGACGGAGCCGGACCCACGGCAGACAGGATCGTTACTGATGAACACTTGCACCGTGAGGATGCTTTTCCGCACGCGATCGAAGACTTCCTGACCTGTTTGCAGTATCGGTTGTTCCCCGCTGCCGGGTTCGAGTGTTGAGACTACTATCTCTTTTCCGGTACGCTTCTCTGTCGGCGTGATATCCACTTCGCGGAGCAGGTGGTATGCGGTGAACAGCCCGGCAACTGCGATGATGATGGCATATGCAAACACCAGAGGTCGCTTGTTCAACGATACCCTGGCGCCGGCGCTCGTCTGCGCTCTCAAACGTCTGTTGTACGACCAGAAACTTATGCCGCAGGTCTTCCTCAAGGCAGCGAGGAAAGCCAGTTCCTGTGGGCCGAGCCTTTTGTCACTTGCTAGAATACCCAGACATGTGTCGAATACGTATGCCTTCTCTTGCTCGCCGAGCTGTTCTACTTCAGAAAGCACCTGATCTTCGTTTTGATCCTGGAGCGTGAGTTTTCTTAGGATCTCCCTCTGTTCGTCGCTGTCAGCCAGCATCTCGGTTAGGTGCGAGAGATACCTCCGCTCATCTGACGACATAGTGGCGTCCGTCCAGACAGCGACAAGACACGCCTTGAAGACAATGCACTTCAAATTCCAGTCGACGTTATCCATGTTGGTGAGTCTTCATCTATGTCCAATGGAATCAGACTGATAGCTGGAGTGTATATCGTTTCCGCATAGCACGCGCTCCGGAGCCACGTCGACGCGCATCACAATAAGCGGCTGTCCCCTGTCTCCGCGAGAGACCCCACCGGGGCCGTCCGCCATGGAGCGAAGAACTGTGCACGATTACAGTATCGATGAGGGCGACTGCTACGGGGTTCTTCGGGGTGCCCTATCCAACTTCCTTTGTGACTTCTGTTGCTGTTTTTTTTCTTTCTGCTTGCGACCCTTGTCCTTATCCTTCTTGCCTTTGTCTCCCATTGTGCGCCTCCTTTTCGCCGTTACCGCACCATGAACGCCTATGTTTATTGCCGCGTTAGTGATGGCCCTACGTTAATTGTGTCAGGGTTTACTCTGAAGGTCAAGTCCACCGGGCCAATGTCTCGGTGTCCTCAGTGATCTCTGTGGCAGAAGTAGGGGCGGGTCCGCTGATGCGATTTCTACCAGCCATTGAAACGATGCCAAACATCGATAATCTCTGTGGAACTATCGGTAACATAGTAACGGTCGTGCATCGCGGCTGTTGCGCACGAATGGTTTGGCAGGATACGGACCGCGCTGCCAATCCCGAAGGATTCCCAATCCAATTCCTTTCCCCCACGATCTATGATAATTCCATGCTCTTGATTAACGGATGATACAATCAGATCGGTCAGTGGCTCTCCTTTGACATTGCATACTACACCGTACCCCTGATCAACTTCTTGTGAGGCAGTGCCCCTATCACGCGAAAGAGCAGTCCAACCGGCATCGGTTATCACCCATCCTTTCTGTTTTTGATGACCAATAACCGATGTTAGTACTGAAACGGCAATGTCCTTTACATCGCAAACACCTAATCCCGCCATCACCAGATCATGAAACACAAAAGTCCCGGCCCTCACTTCCGTAATCCCGGAAAGGTCTTCGGCAAAAACGGCGGTAGGAGTCGAACCGACACTCACAATCGGGCACGGCAAACCTCCCTGGCGCAACATTTCAGCGCTCTTCGCAGCCGTGTCGCGCTCTGCTTCAGCAATCGCACGGATACCGTCAATAGATTTGCATTGGTAGGATCCGCCGGCATGGGTGAGGACCCCTCTTAACGTCACACCATCTTCACTGTTCAACAAACGACCGATATCCATCAGTAATGAATCACCAAGGGTCACACCGGAACGGTGTCCATCACAATCGAGTTCAATAAGAACCGGAATGTTCAGGTCGTATTCTTGTGCCTTTGCCGAGGCAAATCCGACCTGCTCAATCGTATCGAGAATGATAGTAACGTCAGCCCCCTTCTTTATAAGGTTGGCAACGCGATCGAGCTTTACCGGAGCAATACCCACAGCATAGACAATATCCTCAATACCATGGCTAAAATAATATTCTGCCTCCTTAAGCGTTGACACTGTAATGCCGCCGGGTTGGCCGGCCAACGCCATCCTGATGACATCAATGTTTTTTGCCGTCTTCCCATGTGGTCTCAGATTGACGCCGAAATGCTCCATGCGTTTATGGAGATGAGAGATGTTCTTCTCAAGCCTCCCATTGCCCAACACCAGGCATGGCGTTTCCAGTTCTAAAAGATCCATAGTCGTCTCCTGCGCACCAGTCTTTTATGACTGCTGCAATGACTTCAATCTCCACCGCTGAATTCAGTAATGGAGGTCAACCGTAGTTTCCTGAATTCAACTTCGGAGCCTTCCGCCTGCAGGGCGATCCGGCCTTTTCGCGCCGTACAATCAAAGCCGTGATTGACAAGATCATCATTGACCCAAACCATAATGGAATCGTCGAGGCATTCAATAACCATAGTATTCCATTCGCCGACCGGTTTCTCTGAGCCATCAGTCAGATTCACGATGCGCCGTTTCTTGCCTTCTGTTATCCCCCACTCCTCTTTGGGTCCACGCCGCTCTTCCATGTCGGGTACACTGATATCTTCTACAATACACCAGAAATCGCCTGCATTCTCGTGGAACATCTGTACTTCAATAGATTTCGGGAACATCCCGTAAAGAGCACGCGGAGTCGAGGCGTGAACAAGGACGCCGCAGTTCCCGGGCTCGCCCGTAAACCGGTATTGAACCTCGAGTCGGTAGTCCTGATAGACCGCATCGGTAATGAGGTGCCCGGGGGGCGTGCCAAGGCTGACGAGCACGCCATTACGAACAATGAACGGGCTTTTCACATCCGGATCATTATCCATCTCGGGAACATCGACGTGCCATCCAGTCAAGTCCTTGCCATTGAAGAGGCTCTCGGATTGACGGTGAGGCATAGATGTGCAGGATAGCGCGGCTATTGCGGCGATGGATACGACGATAAGCTTCTTCATAAGCTCCTTCCTCCTTCTGTTAGATGCTTGAGCGTTTCGTGTATCACACAACGTCAAAGCTCAGCGGCCCGCCGTGGCGGGTGCGTTGGAGCGAGTGGTTGTGTGACGTGTCGACCATTTGTTCCTTTCGTTTGGAGAAGATGCTCCACTTCTTCTCGACTACTCGCAGCACGCTCGGGCATGGGATACTGCGGGCCGAAGACTTGCATAGCCTCCTTCTTCTCTATGGCAATACGGCTCTCGTCAATTGATCCATCCGGTTTTGCCACCGCTTCCAGCGACACTCCGAGATGTTCCGCGAAGAATCTGTACGCGCCAAGACGCTTTGAATACCCGTAGTCATGGCCTTCATTCGGGAGATGCAGGTTCTCGACCTTTGATTCTGCTCCGTAGAGGTGATACACGGCCCGTATATATGGGAACTCCACTTCCGGCGTGTTCTTTGTCCAATCCTCACCATCAGAGACGATCAACTGTGGGCGGGGCGCCGCCAAGGCGGCGATCTCCGCATTGTTGGTCTCGTGCTTGTCACTCTTGTGGATGGGCATGCCACTCTCACAAGAGCAGCCGCCGAAAAAGTGAGCCGAGACCATCACAACTGGAATGGAGACGGCAATCCGGTCATCGACGGCGGTCAAGAGAAATGTCTGGGTTCCACCTCCGGACGCTCCGGTTACGCCAAGGCGTTTGGGATCTACCGCTTCCAGCGAAGCGAGGAAGTCGATCGCGCGCATGCCGTTCCAGAGTTGAAGCGCAAGGGCCTTGCCTTCGTGCGGATACTGTCCGGATTCGCCCCATCCAACCATGTCATACGAAAACACTACAGCGCCCATCCGGGCCAGGATTGCACAGCGCTTCTGCATGTCATCCCGAAACCGGCCGCCACCATTGGGCTCATCAAAGTGGCCATGCGGACATAATATTCCCGCATAACGTCCGCGCCCGATGCGTGGCAGCGGACGATAGAGGTTACCTGTCACAAAGAACCCCGGAAGGCTCTCAATCGCCACGTTTTCAACGGTATAGCCTTTGTGTGTCCTCTTTCTGTGAACGATCGGGTTCAAGTCGAATTTCTCGGGTGGTGGTAAGAGTCCTGCCCCACGAAGTATCCCCTCGCGAATAACGTTTGCTCGTTTCTTCCATCCATCCAGGTCCGAATAGCTCCGGCTGAACTTCGCCAGTTGCTCGCGTGCCGCGGCCTCACTATGATAATGGCCCTGGCAGAGCTGGGACTGGTTTGCCTTATCAGCTTCGTTCGCCTCAGCTCCTACCAAGATGCAAAGAAGACACACCAAGCCGGCGCAAGCTTGTTTTCGCAACATCTTGTTGTTCACTAAAAGCCCCCCGGGGACTCTCCTTTCGTCACCGAACGCTCTGGTTCGCCGGCGGCGGAACGTCGTCCGCCGCAACCGGTTGTCAGGCAATCACCGCGAATTGTCAGACGACAGCATATATGAGAAATCCTCCAAAGAGAAGGCCGACAACCCCTCCGGCCCTGATCGCGTTGGGACCTCGACGTAGAAACCAATCCATAAGAGATTGAATTCTGGCATTGCCCAATAGCAGCACCGTCACGCCAGCAACAATAAGCAAGATTCCAATGATCCGCAGTGTCTGTGGAAAACGAGTCGAGCCGGCAGCTAGAGTCATGATGACGCCAAACAGTATCCGGACGCCGCACGCGATGAACCGCAGAGGAGTGGTTACCGTGACGCTCTTGGCTGCCCTGAAGAGCCTCCCGGGAAAGACGATTGCGAAAAGGCTTATGAGACAGACAACGGAACCTAGAACGGTCAGAATGACAGTCATGTGCGAGTCTCCTATTGCGCCGCCTGACTACGTGTTACGAGGCTGCCTTTTCTGATTCTCTTTGACGCCATCTTGCCTCATTGAACATATCCCAATAAACAGAATACCTGTGCTCATGCATAGCGTAGAAGGGTATTAACGTAAAACCACGAGGGTGAGCCACTTTCTCTGCGACTCTAAATGTATTGACAGCATTTTCAATAGGGCTCAGCCAAAGGTTTGGATTCCGGTCTTCTGTGAGAAGAACCGGAACATAATCAGGCTTTTCAGCGGCGGGATCATTCTCCGGCCCCAGATCTCCTGCCATCACCAAAGGCCCGTACAATACGGCGACCCGGTTCTCATCATCCGGCATGGTTTCCAACCTCAAAGTGAAAGGGATGCTTACTTCCACTTTGTCACCTGAAACCCATCCTCTTTTTAAGCCAATGAAACTTCCCGGTTTTTGATCTACTTCCTTCTTTTTGCCATTCACTAAAATCTCGATTCCTTTTTCCGCCCAGTAGGGATATCTTATTTGTAATGTAAATTCCTGAGGGTTGTCACTTTCTATCTCAATCGTCGTTCCTTGCTCCTCAGGGAATTTGGTGATCTGCTTTACTTTAACGCCTTTTTCTTTCCAATTCACCTCTGCTGCGATGAATTGGCTTATATAAAGTTCGGCTTTGTTCTTAAAGAAGATATTGCCGCCATACTTTGAATGATTCTCCATGCCTGTCCCAACACAACAGGTAAACCCCTCCGGATCCTGATAGCTTTTGAAGCCACCCATTTCCAGGGAAAGATTGTAAATAACGCGTCCATCTCCAGGATGTTGTGAGGAAAGAATATGGTTGAATAGAGCCCTTTCGTAATAGTCAGCAACTTCGGCACGGGGATTCCACTGAAACAGATGCCGCGTTAGTTTAAGCATGTTATAGACATTACAGGATTCGGTGGTGTCCTTGCTCAGCCGATCCCTTAACTGATCCGGCTGCCCGAAATACTCACCATTGCCGTGCCCACCGGTTACGTAAGAATGATGATTGACCACGCGGTCCCAGAAGAACTCGGCGGCCTTTTTGTCATTCAAGTCGCCGGTTAGTTCATATCTACGGGCCAGTCCCGTTAATTTTGGAATTTGTGTATTACCATGCTTATCAGGTAGAACATCTACTCCGGCTGTCAAAGGATCAAGAATAGCTTTGTGGTGAAACACCCTTGATAGTCCCAGGTACTTTGCATTTTGAGTATCAGCATAGAGATCCGCAAGGACTTCGTTTATGCCGCCATGTTCACAATGCAGCATTTTCTGTATCTGTTCATCATTCAGGTTTTCGACGATCGTCCCAAGCCAATCGGCGAACTTCTTCTCTATCTCCAGGGCTTTGTTCACACCACATAGATGATAGGCATCCCTCAAACCGGCCATTACCTTGTGCTGCGTGTAATAAGGTACCCAAATACCGTTAAGATCGAATCCCTCCGACTTGATATTTCCTTTAGCTACCTCCTCTTCTAGAATCTTCTTGCCATTTGGAAATGCGCCAATATATCCGTCGCCATCAGCCACCTGACAGGCCTCGAGTTCATCGACAATATGTTTAACGCGTGCAAGAAACCGGTTGTCATTGGTGGACTGGTACATTAATGCGCAGGCACTTAGATGGTGTCCAAGACTATGGCCTGCAATGGTTTTTGCTTCCCATCCTTCGTAAGGTTCTGCCTTAGGTTTTAGTCCGGCTTCACTTCTGAATTTAGATAAAAGCCTATCAGGTTCGTAGCGTAACAAAGATTCTCTATTCAGTTCGGTTGCTCTTTTGAATGGTCCGTCCAATAATGTGACGTCCGAAAGTTCAAAGGGAGAAACGTTCTTGTTACCGTCGGCCACGCGCGTTTCGTCTGATGCTTCTATTGATGGAAGGAGCCCCTTTCCCGGCCGGACATCTGCCCGCCAGACCATCAAGCCCAAAACCATGGCCACCACGGTCAAAACGCTTAGCCACTTCTTATACCCTTTCATCTTTGTTACCTCCTTCTCTTGTGGCGCCCGCAATTGCCATGCCTAACGATTTCGAACTCACCTGCGGGCTTGTGCCCGTCTGGTGGAGCGAGTGGTTAGCTGTACATTCACCAAGCCGAAACACGTCGAAACCCAAGCACAACTATGGCTATTAGTATAGCTAGGACAATCAGTAAGATGACTTTAAGTATGAGTTCCTTTCGGCTCTTGGCGAACTTGGCCTCCTGCCCCGCTGCCCAGCTGGGCTCTCTGTTTGTAACAAGAACATATACACTGACCGGGATACCCACAAATAACATCAGGCCGATTAGAACAAAGCCTCGCGGATTATCGAAGAAGAAGTCCTTTGCCTCGTCGTAAGCACGTGTCTGGATTACTCTGATTATCATGAGGAGAGCGGCGAACAGACAGAGAAAGGCAGCCAGTCGAAGTTGAATCGATGCACGCTTCATAATTGTTCACCGGCTAACTACGGCTTACATGGTTTCTGTGTAACACCTTTATCTGGCGATTTTGCCGTATAACACGCGCAAACATGACCCGGACAACTCATTCTAAAATAGGGAGTTACAGCTCCCTTCCCATTTACAATGCGTGTTACATGGTTTCCGTGTAACACGCACCGTGAGACTAGCTCAAAGCGCATCAGCCGAACTCCTCACGCGCTTCCAGCCACGACTGAGCACATGGGTGTACACCATTGTAGTTCTGACAGCCTTATGACGGAATCATACGTGCTGTGTACTGGCTTCGTCAAGCGTGCCATCGTGCGGAAGGATTCATCAGCCCGGCCTCGCTCAAGTCTGCGCCGGATCCGTGGCGAGGTGGATCGTATCGGGGATGACGGTGGTGTTGAAATCCTCAGGCGTGAGGAATTTCATGCACCCGTCCTTTGTTATCCCCATGGCCGCTGCGATCAGCGGTTCGCGATGGAAAACACTTGTCTCAATATGTCGAACGCGCAAGCCTACCAGCCCGGACTATGTTCACCGTCCCCGAGCTCGTCATAGCGCCATACGTAAACGGTGCACAACGGAAACTCGCCCGGATACCTGATGAACTCCACGTGGCCGTCCATGTAGAGCACGTTTCCACCGCCCGGCACGTGGTTGAAGTTCTCGAGCGTGTCCAAATACGCTGTGGACATGTCCCACATCACCGGGAGGTCGCTTTGTGACGTCGCCTTTCGGGCAGGATTGTTGATGTCGGCGATAAAGAATCGCTCGACACCCTCGCGGATCCGGAACAGCGTGCCCTCCGCCATGGTACCCTCGCCCCAATAGACATCGGTCCACGTCAGGTCGCGATCCAGGGGAGCGGGGTCGCCGCTTTCATTCGCTTCGTCAAAAGCATCCCAAATGGCATCCATCAGGTCGCCGTTTTCCCCTCCTGGAAATATCTGGTCGAAATCCGACGTCTGCCAATTCTCGTTGCCCGTGAAACCGTCTCTGATAAAAAGGTCGTGCGTTATTGCCCAGCCCAGGTACTCATACGACGCGTTCTGGAACCACCTGCACGGGTCAAGCGGCAGGTCCGGATTGCCTTGGACGTTGAAGGCGCCGCTATTGTACGCGGAAGCGCTGTCTGCATCGGACGGGCAGAACAGGATCTTCACATCGGTGCAGTACTCAGGATACACGGAAGGCAGACTCAGCACCCAGTGCCAGTCGTTGACCATATTGCACCTGATGAGCGGATCTGAGGCCTGAGCGACTATGTCGGTCTGCGAGAGCAGCATGGGCGGGAACTTGTTCCCTTCGCTCTCGTTTGCGTACATCTTGAAGATGAGCCCCCACTGTTTCAAATTGCTCTGGCATACTGCACGCCGCGCGGCTTCGCGCGCACGTGCCAGCGCCGGCAGCAGTATCGCCGCCAGTATGCCGATGATCGCTATGACCACCAGCAGCTCGATTAGCGTAAAACCTTTCTTCTTCATTTTGCCGACCCCCCCCTTCTTCAAGAACAGAACTATGACCCAACAACGCGACGGTAGTCACGCTTCGGGTAGATTGTATACGGGTTTGATCCGAATAGCAAGTCTGCGGGACCATTATCTCGCGTCTATCGCCGGGTGGTGGTCGGTGGTCGTCTCGATCTTATCGGCGATGAGGGTGGTGTTGAAATCCTCGTACTGGACGCGGCCGGTGATGATGTACGGTCCGTGCGATGTGAGTAGATGACCGTATTTCTGGTACGTTTTGGGGAAAAGGATGGCCTCGAACACCCCGGCGGCGTCCTCCAGGGTGAGGAATTTCATACAGCCGCGCCCTTTGAGCCCGTGGCGCCGTTCCGCAATGAGCCAGCCTGCCACGGTGACCTTTTTCCCGTGGTAATCGGCCATATCGTGGCTCGCGACCAACGGATGCTGCAACAGGTTCGGGACGTAGTAGCTCAACGGGTGCTCGGAAACGGTCATGCCGAGGTGGCCCGCTTCGTGATCGAGCATCTGTTTGCGGGAGTATTGAGGAATAAGCGGTACGATATGGCCCGGACCGTTATCGAACGTCCGAAAAAGTTCCTCCTCAGCCGACAAATCTGACCTAACACCTTGAGTAGCAAGCATGTGGAGTTCCCAGAGGAGTTCCGGTCGCGTTCTGCCGAAGCTGTCCAGCGCGCCGACCTTCACGAGCGCCTCCGCTTCCGCGCGGTTGAGTTTTGCCCGACGCCAGAGGTCCGCGAGACAGGTGAATGGATGCCTCTCGCGTGCCGCACGGATAGAGTTTACCGCTGTTGTGCTCAATCCTTTGAGCTCGATGAAGCCGACGCGTACGGCGTTGCCTTTCGCGGTGTAGCCGTACTCGCTGCGGTTGATGTCCGGCGGAAGAATAGCCAGCCCGAACCGTCTGGCTTCCTCGATGTAGACTGCCGGATAGTAGAACCCGCCCCGGTTCGACAGGACGCTCGCGAGGAACTCCGCCGGGTAGTGCGCCTTGAGGTACGCGCACCGGTAAGCGAGCTGCCCGTAGGTGCACGCATGTGCTTTGCAGTAAGCGTACGCGGAAAAGTTGGCGATAAGACCCCATATTTCGACCGCGGTGGTCTCCGGGACGCCGTTTTCTACAGCTTTCCGTATGAACCGTTGGCTGATTTTTGCCATTTCCGCGCGGGAACGCTTTTTTGTCATGGCACGGCGCAGTTGGTCGCCCTCGGCGAGCGTCATACCGGCGACGGCGCTCGCGACGCGCAGTATATCCTCCTGGTAGAGCATGACGCCGTATGTATGTTTCAGCAGATCGGCCATTTTCGGATGAAGATACTCGGTTTGTTCCTTGCCGAGGTGACGCCGGATGTACCGCTTTTTCATACCGCTGCCGGAGGGTCCCGGCCGGACGAGCGATAACCCTTTAATAAGCGAGTCGGTATCGTCCGCCTGAAGGCTTCTGAGCAGCGAACGCATAGCCGGCGATTCGATCTGGAAACAGCCTATGGTGCGGCCGTTGCGGAGCAGTTCTCCGGTCAACGCGTCAGGTTCCGGGAGTTTACCGATATCTACCTTCACGCCTCTATTACGCCAGACCTTCTCGACCGTCTCGTCGATCACTGTCAGCGACCGGTGACCGAGGAGGTCCATCTTGACGAGGCCTAGCTGCTCGATCGGGCCCATATCGTACTGGGTGATGACGATACCTTTCGCGGCGCGCTGCAGCGGCACGAGTTCAGTTAGCGGATCGCGCCCGATAACCAGTCCGCCGCAGTGTATCGACAGATGTCTCGGGAAATTGTTTATCGCCTCGCTCATCTCGACGATGGATTTGAACGGTTCCTCGTTTATGGGCAGATTGCGGCATTCCGGCAGGCGTTCCACGACAGTCTTTATGTCCGAGGAGTGGTAGTGGGGCAGCAGCGCGGTGAACGGGCTGATCTCGTCGCGTGTCAGACCGAATGCCTTGGCGATATCAGTTACCGCGGACCGCGCCTGGAACGTGGCGAACGTGCTGATCATGGCAACCCGGTCGGAACCGTACCGCTGATATACGTAATCTATCACGTCATCGCGGCGTTTCCAGCATATATCGAGGTCGATATCGGGACAATCCGTGCGCGACAGGTTCAGGAATCGCTCGAAATACAGGTCGTATTTGAACGGATCGACCTGCGTGATGCCCAGTGCGTAGGATACGAGGCTGTCCGCCGCCGAACCACGACCGACTGTGGATATGCCCTGGTCTCGCGCGTATCGGACGATATCCCACACGATCAGGAAGTATGGCGCGAAACCCAGCTTGTTGATCACCTCGAGTTCGTACCTAAGGCGGTCGATAACGCGCGGTGTAAGCGGTTTGTATCGCTCCCGTACGCCGTCGAATGCGAGTTTCCACAGGTATGAGAAAGGCGTCTCGCCGGGAGGGAGCTCTGCTTTCGGGAAGATCGGCTTGCCAAGCGGCAATTCCAGGGTGCACCGGTCGGCTATCCGGTTCGTGTTCATCACTGCATCGGGCCATCCGGCGTGGAGTTGCACCATGCGCGATTGCGGTTTGAGCCAGTTTTCGGGATGTGCCAGAAGGGCGGGGTCGAGCGCGGCTACCGTCGTGTTCTCGCGAATAGCAGATAGCACGCGATGTACCTTGTATCCTTGTGCATGGGCGAAGAATACCCGGTTCGTCGCGACCGGACGCAGCCGGAGATGTTGCGCCAACTCGACCAACCGTTGTGCACGGCACCGCGATTTTTCCTCCCCGTAATTGACGATCTCCAGAAAAAGGTCATCCCTGGCGTAGGGGCGCTGCTTGCTGCGCCCTCGATTCTCGCCAATGTAGGGGAGCCCCTCGTGGGCTCCCGTAGTGAGAGGAGCGTTTTCCAGGGAGGGTACAAGACCCTCCCCTACACAGTACTCAGTAAGGTGTTTCAGGAGAGATGCGTCGGGGGAGAGGATGAAGATGTTGTCGGAAGGTTCGCGCAGAGCATCGCGCAGGGAGAATTCGTCTTCCAGGTGGCGCGCGGTAACTATCCGGCAAATATGGCTGTATCCTTTCAAATTTCGGGCAAGAAGCACCGCTTCACCGTCGCGCGCCTTGATATGTGCGCCGATGATCGGTTTGATGCCCGCATCGCGCGCCGCCGTGTAGAACGGTACCGCGCCGTATAGCGCGTTGGTGTCGGTCAGCGCGAGCGCTGTCATACCGTCACGCTGCGCCAGCTCGATCAGATCCGCAACCCGACTGGCGCCCTCGAGAAGGGAATAGTTGCTGTGACAATGTAAATGAACGAACTGCATAACCTTTCCGTAAAGACTTGTAAGGACAGGACTTACCGCGTCCTGGATTCATTGCCGGGCGCTGTGAGGGCGGGTCGCGAACCGCCCCAACGGGTTAGGTTGCACCAGTTTGAGGAACCGTGTGGGTGTGACGATCTCAGTCTCACGGAACCGTTTTAGAGCCAACAGGTGCCGGTCGCTGGTAATTATGTAATTCGCTTCACCGGCGGCGGCGCATTCGAGAAACATGTTATCGCTGGGATCCTCCGTAATGACGTGTATCCTCTCCTGTGCGACGACGGTCTCGGCGTGTTCGTCTATACGCCCGTTAAATTCCGCTACCCAGTCGGATTTGACCCATCTTTGTGAGAGGATATTGAGATATTCGCGGCGGATCTGGCGCGTCACGAGCAGCGAAAGGCGACCCTCAACCCACATATCGAGTATTTTTCTGGATGCGCCGGTCGGTTTCATCATCGCGCCGACCATGATATTCGTGTCTATAGCGATGCGGATGGGTTTCTCCTTGGCGCGTCCGGGAATCAGTCTCTTGATGAATCGGAACATGTCATTTTACCTCAGCTAATCACTATCCAAAGGTAGGGCGGGCATCCTGCCCGCCGTTGGGCGTATCCGTTACCCTTGGTTCTGTCGGGCCAGACGCCCGACCTACACAGTTATAGGGCGGTTCACGAGCCGGCCCTGCTCACCGCGACAGCGACGGTGTGAGCGGCCGGAAATCTCGTTGGAGCTTCATGGACCGGGCGCTGCCCAGAAAGTCAAACCCGTACCTATCCCTTACGCGATCGACGCCGACGAGCGCACGGCGCCATTTCTGGTGGAGTTTTGGCGGGAACAGGGATAGTTGATGCTGGTTATGGGTCAGGGACGACAGCGACATACCGATGAGCCTGACCCTGGCACGCCGGGATTTGGCCTTCGGCAACAGATCTCGCAGCGTCTCGTAAATCAGCCTGTCGAGATCGGTAGGTTGGGGCAACGTTCTCGCGAAAGTCAGAGTCTTGAAATCGGCGTAGCGCACCTTCAGGGTGATGCATCTGGTTTCCATACGCTGTTCGCGCAGAGCGTAGGTGGCCCTTTCCGTCAGATAGCACAGAACCGACTCGATATGTTCCCAGTCGAGCAGATCCTGCGGGAAGGTTGTCTCGCGACCGATGGATTTCGGGTATGGCGCCTCCTCAACACGGCTGAAGTGTATGCCCCGCGCGCGCTGCTGGAGTGCGTAGCCGGACTGCCCGAAAACCTTCTTGAGGGCCTCGGGCGGTATTTGCGCCAGGTGGCCGATGGTACGAACGCCGAGCTGGTCGAGCGTATCTTGAGTGCGGGCACCGACACCGGGGAGCCTGGCTACGGGTAACGGGGCTAGAAAATAGCGCTCGTCGCCGGGAGATACCTCGAGAATCCCGTCCGGTTTGGCCTCATCCGACGCGATTTTTGCAACGAGCTTGTTTGCGGCTATACCGACGGACGCCGGCAGACATGTGCGGTTGCGTATATCGCGTTTCAGCTTCAGCGCAATTGCCCTGCCGCTGCCGAACAGGCGCAGCGACCCTGTTATGTCGACGTACGCCTCGTCAAGAGAGAGCCGCTCTGTTTTCGGGGAGACCGCGTCCAGTGCGTTCATGATCCTTTCTGACGCATCACGATAATGCTCGAACTTGCCTTGGATGAAGACGGCCTGCGGACAGAGCCGTTTTGCCGTGGCGAGAGGCATCGCGGAATGCACACCGAACTTACGCGCCTCGTAGGACGCGGTACATACTACACCGCGCCCGTCAGGGTCGCCGCCGACTATCACAGGTTTCCCTTCGAGGGTGGGATCGAGTACCTGCTCTACCGACGCGAAGAACGCGTCCATGTCAATATGTAATATGCGACGCAATGTGGACCTCAAACTTTAGACCCTCGACTCTATCTGTTCGTGTGTCTTCACGATTCTACGTGTATTTCCTAAGCAAACCTATGACGATCCCTTGGATCGTGAACGGCTGGTCCGTGACGATTATCGGGTCGATCTGCGGGTTTGCCGGTTGCAGCCTGATATGGTCCCGTTCGCGGTAGAACCGTTTCAGGGTGGCTCTGTGGTTGTCGATGAGTGCCACGACCATATCGCCCTGGTTTGCGGTATCCGCCTGTTCGACGACGATGTAATCCCCGTCCTGTACATTTTCCTCGATCATGGAGGTGCCCTTGACCTGGAGCGCGAACGCTCTCTTACCGCGAACCATGTGGGAGGGAACAGTTAGGCTTTCGTGATCGAGTATGGCCTCTATGGGCTGGCCGGCGGCGATCTTTCCCAGAAGCGGCAGAACGACGGTGGATTCGGGCGATGCAGATTGTGGGGCGGTGACGATGACGGCGCGACTCCTGCCTGGCTGACGGCTGATGAATCCCTTCTCTTCGAGGTTGAGGAGATGTTGGTGGACTGTGGATACGGAGGAGAGACGGAAGTGAGAGGCCATCTCGTCGAGGCTGGGAGCATACCCGTGTTCCTCTGTAAAACGGGCGATAAAATCCAGAATCTCTTTCTGGCGCTTTGTTAGAGGCTCCATTTTGATTAAAAACCTTTGTGAATGGGTGTTGCGCAACCGAATTTCCAACCTGATTATACACGAAAATAAAGCGAATGTCAAGCGAAAAGTTGACGAAGGTAGGGAGTCGGTGGGAAACACGTGGTGCGGCGCAATGACGAGGGGTCTTTCAGGGGAGAACGGGTTGACTTTGGTGACTATGGTGTGATAAGTAGTTGGAATAAGGTGGTGGAGTGATGTAAGCACACGGAATGGAGGCATGGCGGAGGCTATGAGGGATCTGTTGGAGCAGGTGGCGCGCAGATATGAGGTCACACTGTCCGAGAACCAGATGGAGCAGTTTCTGTGCTATCTGAGGCTTATCCAGAAGTGGCAGAGGACCGCGGTCCGACTTGTTGGCAGTGCGGAGGCGGGCGAGTTGGTTGGTAAGCATGTTTCAGATGCATTGGCTCTGTACAATTGTCTCGGGGAGTGCAAGGGAAGGAAGCTGATCGACATCGGGTCGGGGGCGGGATTCCCGGGCGTGTGCCTGAAACTGGTTGAACCTGGTCTGGAGGTGACACTGGTTGAGGCATCGGGGCGAAAGGCAGCATTCCTGGCGAAAGTTAAGGCTGAATTAGTGTTATCGGGAGTGAACGTTGTGAGGGCCAGGGCTGAGGATATTGCGTGCGAGGAGGGATTTCGCGGTGGGTTCGACCTGGTGACGATGCGAGGGGTGGCGAGTTTGGCGCGCGCGGTTGAGTTGGGCTTACCGTTTGTTCGCGCAGGAGGGTGTCTTTTCGTGGTGAGGGGCAAGAGCTCGGCGGAGGAGATTGAAACAGCTGGGTCGGTGGCAGCACCTCTCGGGGGACGGAGTGTGGTGGTACGTGAGATGTCGATTAAGGGGATGCCGGAGCGGGGTAGCATAGTGATTGTTGGGAAAGAGGCGGGGAGCGGTTAGATGAGGGCGGTAGGAGGGTCTGGGGGATGTGGGTAGTTGTAAGCGGTTGGATAACAGAAAGTAACACATGGGATGTTCCACGTGGAACATCCCGGAGAACCGTTCGCCTCTTGACATCCGCCCCTCAAAGTGGTAGACTCGCGTCGAGCCGGAACTGACAGAATTGCATTTCATGGAGCAGTCCAGATGCCGCAGCTACGCAAGGACCCGATTCTGAGCAGATGGGTTATTATCAGTACGGAACGCAAGCAGCGACCAACCGATTTCAAAGCGGAGCCCCAGCCCCGGGAGCCATCCGAGCATTGCCCATTCTGCCCGGGTAACGAGGCGAGGACGCCGCCGGAGATCATCGGGTACAGGGAGGAAGGTACGGGTGCCGACCGCCCCGGTTGGCAGACAAGAGTTATCCCGAACCGTGCGCCCGTACTGAGGGTCGAGGGCCGGCTTGAGCGGCGTGGTCTCGGCATGTACGACATGATTACAGGCGTCGGTGCGCACGAGATCATCATTGAAACGCCAAACCATGACGTTGATCTTGGGGATCTTGCGCCTGTACAGATCGAGAGGGTACTGTGGGCTTACAGGGACCGTTCGCTGGACCTGAGTCGCGACCCGCGGCTGCGCTACATTCTTATCTTCAGAAACCGTGGCGCGTCAGCCGGCAGCAAGGTGGCGCACCCCCATTCGCAACTCATTGCTACGCCTATAGTTCCTAAACGGGTCGAGGAGGAAATCGCTGGCTCCAGGCTATACTACGAGCATAAGGAGCGATGCATCGCCTGCGACATGATTCGGCAGGAGATTGTCGAACGTAAACGTGTCGTTGCAGAGAACAGGGCCTTCCTATCCTTTGAGCCCTTCGCGTCGCGCTTCCCGTTCGAGACGTGGATCATGCCGAAATTCCATTCTTGCAGCTTTCCGCTGCTGGACGAGGTGCAGATGACGGATCTCGCGTACTGCCTGAAGGAGACGCTGATGCGCTTAAAGGGGGTGCTCGGGGAGCGACCGTACAACTACGTGATACACACGGCCCCGATTCCGCTGAAGGATGAGGAGGTCTACCACTGGCACATCGAGATCTTGCCGAAGCTGAGCAACGTTGCGGGTTTCGAGTGGGGCTCCGGATTCTACATCAATTCCACGCCGCCGGAGGATGCCGCGGAACTGCTCCGGGGGGCGGAGCTTCCGGCTGGGTCGTTATGAGGACGTGGAGTTGTCCGTGAGACGCTGCTCCATCTTTTCACGGATCTCATTGTTACCTGGGTCCAGACGCAACGCCTTCCGCCATTGAGCTATTGCTTCGTCCGCAGCGCCCGCCTCCCAGTATGCGTCGCCGAGGTGATCCCTGACTATTGCGTCGTCGTAACCGAGGTTCGCTATGGCGGTTAGGAGGAACTCGATCGCCTTCTCCGCGTCTCCAAGCCTATAATAGACCCAGGCGAGAGTATCGAGAAAAAACCCGTTCTTGGGCTCAATTTCGAGAGCGCGTTCGATCAGCTCTTTAGCCTGGTCAAGGCGTGTATCCTGCTCGGCATACATATAACCCAAGTGATTGCAGACGTTTGCATTAAGCGGCTCTATCTTCACGGACATGCTGAGATGGGTAGCGGCGGAGTCGTATTGCTCCATCTTCTCATAAAGAGCGCCGAGGCGAAAATGAGCCAGCGCACTATCCTGATTGGTGTTTAGGGCGGTCGTGTACGCGCGCAGGGCGGCCTGGTTCTCGCCGAGTTCCGCACGGATTTCCCCAATAATTATGTAGCACACGGCCTTATCCGCGGCAGCATCTGCGGCGCGCTCAAGTGTCGGTATGAGCGCGTCAGCGGCCTGCGTATCACCAACGGTGTCGAGAATCAGCATAATGGTCTGCAGAGTGGTATCATCGAGTTGCTGAATTCTTGACCAGGTCCCACGCGCGCGCGCGGGGTCTCCCAGCGCAGGCATGTTGAAAAGGCAAGCGCCGAGTAGAAGGTCCTTGACGATCTCGAGTTGCCCATCCTCGGGGGCTCCATCGAGCGAGTCCGCGCAGGCAGCGTAGGAGCCTTGCATGTAGTGCATGAGGGCGAGAGCGTACACATCGCGCGGCGCTGGATTGAGCGTTAGGAGCTTCTGGTACTGGACAATTGCGGCAGCAATCTTACCTTGTCTGGCCAGGACATTGCCGAGGTACCTGCGTGCCGGCACGAGGTCGGGGTACAGGAAGAGGGCTACACGAAGCTGCGTTTCAGCCTCCTCATATCGTTCGTCGGCGACATACAGGACACCGAGGCTGTAGTGGGCCTCGACCCATCGGGGAGCGAGGCCGACGACGCGTTCGAACTCCGCGGTCGCTGCAGAATTGTTCCGCGCAGTCACGTAGGCACTGGCGAGACCGAAACGCAGGACGATGTTGTCCGGCTGAAGACGAAGGCCGTCAAGATAGGCGTCGAACGCAGCCGTGAGGTCATTGCCTGCCTCGTAGAGCTGGGCGAGGGCCTGGTGAGCGCTCACCTCATTCGGTCGGACCTCTATGGCACTGCGATACGTGTTGATAGCCTCGTCGGCGCGGCCGAGCGACTGGTACAATTTAGCCAGCAGTAAGCGTGCGGCAGCGTCGCGGGGCATGCGGGCGATAGCGTCGTGGTAAACCTGTATGGCCTCCTCGGGTTGACCGTTCCTGAGCTTGAACAGGGCCACGTTTGCGTAAGATTGGATATTCATTGGAGCGAGGTCCACAACAACTCGGAGTTGCGCCTCGGCCTCATCGAGTTTTCGCGTTTGCTCGAGGGCTTTTGCCAGGAGAAGCCGAGCCGCGGGGTTGTTCTGATTGCCCTGGACCAATTCTCGATAGACGTCGGCAGCCTCCTCGGGCTTGTTCTGGCCGTAGTATATCGCCGCGAGAAGTTGGTAGTTCTCGGCGTTGTCCGGCTCGAGGTCGATGGAGGATCGCGCTTGGACGGCGGCTTCAACAAGTTCACCCTTACGGCGGTACATTCTGGCGAGGGCTCTGTGCACGGAGGGATTGTCGGGTGCGAGCTCGGAGGCTCGGAGGCAGGTCTGTACGCCGTCGTCGTACTTGCGCATTCTCATTTGAACGACGGCCAGTTTGAGCAGGATGTCCGCTGAGGCAGGGTCGAGTTGCGCCGATTCCAGAAGGGACTGTTCCGCCTGCTGCAACCTACCTTGCCTGAGAAGGAGCATGCCCTGGGTAAACCGCGCGTAGGCCTGTGCCTTGTCGGAAGGTGCTGAGACGAGTGGGTGCGGATTTTCGTTAACGGGCAATGGCTGCGGCGTCTGCACGGAGGCGCACCCCGGGTAGAGGAGAAGCAGCGCAGCGATGACTACAGTAAAGGCAAACATAGTGGAACCATCCTTACTGGTTGGGCCAGCCGAAATCAATTGCACCCCCTCCCGCTCCGCCGACGCGGGGAAAGAGTATGTCTTGGTGCCTGGAAAACCCTTGTGCAACATGCGGGGTACCGAGGTTCGTGAGCCTTACCCGAGTGACACGAATGCCCGAGCAGGGGGAAGACAATCGGCGACGCGCGCCGGTCCTCTCTGCTTACTGCTGGTTTGGTGCGGGACTCTTTTTGGGCCCAGTGCCGCGTTTTACGCGGACGGATTTTCCAACGCGTTCCCTGAGATAGTAGAGTTTGGACCGCCTGACCTTGCCGTATCTGACGACCTCGACCTTCTTGACCCTCGGTGAGCGGAGCGGGAATACTCGCTCGACACCCTCACCGAACGCGATACGTCTAACTGTGAAGGTCTTGCCGGTGCCGGAACCTCGTTGTCGAATAACGATCCCCTCGAACGCTTGAACCCGCTCGCGCTCGCCCTCGGTAATTCTCAGGTGAACACGCACCGTATCGCCCACCCTAAAGTCGGCGATATCCGCCTCGTTTTGGCCAGAATCGACCGCTTGTTGTGTCGCGTCCATCGTGCAAATCCTTCCTATTCGGTGATGGCCTCCCAATGGATGCCGCCGCAAGAAGATCTACGGGTTGTCGACATCGAGTTCGGCCCTTGCCTCCTCCAGCAGAACCATTTCCTGCGTTTCGACCTTCACGTCGCGCACGAGATCAGGTCGTCTCATCAATGTCCTCTTCAATGCTTCCTTGGCTCGCCATCTCTCAATCACCTTGTGGTTGCCCGACAGAAGGACGTCGGGCACACACATTCCGCGAAACGAGCGCGGACGAGTGTACTGTGGAAATCCGAGCACACCCCTGTAAAAGGAGTCGGTCGCGAGGCTTTCCTGGTCGCCTACCACGCCGGTAACCAGCCTGCTGACCGCCTCGACGACAACAAGTGCCGGAACCTCGCCGCCTGAAAGAACATAATCGCCGATTGAGAGCTCATCTGTAATGAGCTGGAGCCTCACCCTCTCATCCACGCCCTCGTAACGGCCGCAGATGAGTACGACATCGTTTTTCAGGGCGAGCTCTCCGGCAGTCTTCTGGTCGAAGGTCCTGCCCTGAGGCGAGAGCAGTACTATGTTTTCCAGAGAGTTGACCTCCGCCAGACTCTCGACGGCCAGAAAAATCGGTTCCGGTTTGAGAACCATTCCCGGACCACCGCCGTATGGCGCGTCGTCGGTCACCCTGTGCCTATCGGTGGCGAAATCCCGGATGTCCACGACGTTCACGGTCAGCTGACCGCGTTCACAAGCTCTACCGAGTATACTGCATCTCAGCGGGCTCTCTAACGCCTCGGGGAACAGAGTTAAGATGTCAATCCTCATCTGAACCGTCCAGCAAACCTTCCGGATCTACCTTCAACACACCGTCGGCCAGGTCAACATCGAGGATGCGCTCCTTGATGGCCGGCACCAGAAGCTCTCGGTTCTGGGCGTCGCGCACCTCGTAAACATCGTTCGCGCCCGTGCTGTAGACCGCATAGAGCCGGCCGAGCGCGCGGCCCGATTCATCCACAACCTGGATGCCTATCAGGTCGTCAATATAGTACTCATCCTCGCCTAACGGGACCCGTTCGCGCACAACAACGTGTGCGTTCCTCGCCGATTCCAGCGCCTCCTCAGGCGGCTGGTCGGCCAACGTGATTACCACGTTCTGGCCCGCGCGTTTCACCTGCTCTACAGGGAGACTCTGCAGGCGACCGTCGGCCGTCTCGAGGAGAATCTGGCGCATCCCGACAAATCGTTCGGGATGGTCGGTAAGGGGTCGAACCCTGACCTGTCGCTTCGGGAAATTCACCGAGACGACTTTTCCGATAACTATCAAGCTGGTATCGTGCCGACGTCGGCTCATGTTTGTCGTTTGTTGTCCGGGACGCGCTCAGTCACGAACGACCAGTCCTTCCGGAAAGGCTCATTCCACTATCTCGAGCACGGCGCGGATATCCAGTTTAGTCGCAGCGGCGCTTAGGAGCGTTCTCATGGCCTTAGCAGTACGGCCCTGCTTGCCAATAACCTGTCCCATATCGTTCTGATGAACCCTCAGTTCAAGCACCTTCGTCTTTTCGCCCTCAATCACCGTGACGGTCACATCGTCTGGATGGTCCACCAGGGCTTTCGCAACATACTCCAAGAGCTCTTTCATATATCCTCCCCTGCCGCAAGTGTTTCGTCGAGAGGGTGTCCGCCTCAGTCGTTAGTTCTTCGCGGCGTTCCTTGCGGCTTGTTTTTCTGATGTAAACTTGGCGAGTATGCCCTGTTTGGACAGGATGCTCTTGACCGTCGCTGTCGGCCGAGCGCCCCGTTTCAGCCAGAACATGGCTTTTTCCTCGTCTACGCGGGCCTTTGTCGGCTGTTCAAGCGGGTGGTATATTCCCAGCGTGTCAACACATTTGCCGTCTCTGGGCTTGCGGGAATCCACGACGACAACCCTGTAATAGGGCATACCTTTCTTGCCCACGCGCTTCAATCTGATCGTCATTGCCATCTAATTATCTCCCAATCGTTCTCTTCCAGGTAAAACATGCCGTTAAAGTTTTCCCATACCGGGGATGGGGAATGTCCCTCGACCCGCGCGGCCGATCTTGCCCAGCTTGCCGAGGTTCTTCATCATCTTCTTCACCTGTTGAAACTGTTTCAGCAAGGCGTTGACGTCCTGGACGGTATTGCCGCTTCCGTTTGCAATCCTGCGTCGTCGGCTGCCGTTGATCACATTCGGATTTCGCCTCTCCTGCAGGGTCATGGAGTTTATGATAGCCTCAATCCTGGCCAAGTCCCGTTCGTCGGGCTGAATTCCTTTCATTTGAGGCATTCCGGGGATCATGCTCACGACATCCTCGATCGGGCCCATACTGCGGAGCCGAGCCAACTGTTCGACAAAATCCTCGAGGTTAAACTGCTGTTTGCGCAGCTTCTCCTCCCATCGTTTGGCGTCTTTCTCGTCAACGGTACGCTGCGCTTTCTCGACGAGGGTGACCACGTCGCCCATGCCGAGTATGCGCGACGCCATTCGGTCGGGATGGAACGGTTCGAGCGCGTCGAGCTTTTCTCCAACACCGACGAACTTGATCGGACAACCGGCGGTACGTCGGATCGAGAGCGCTGCGCCGCCGCGCGCGTCGCCATCCATCTTTGTCAGTACCACGCCGGTCAGTTTCAGGTCCGCGTGGAACGTAGCGGCCGCCTTGACGGCATCCTGCCCGGTCATAGCGTCCGCGACGAAGAGTATCTCCTGCGGGTCAAGCGCTCTCTTTATGTTGCGCAGCTCCGTCATGAGCTGATCGTCGATGTGAAGACGTCCGGCGGTATCGAGTACGACGACGTCGTGACCTTCCTTGCGTGCCGATTGCGCTGCCTGCTTGCAGATAGTGATGGGGCTGACGCCGTCGCCTTTCGAGAAGAACGCCGCCTGGACCTGCTCGGCGACGATCCTGAGCTGGTCAATAGCGGCCGGGCGGTACACGTCGGCGGCCACAAGCATCGGGCTGTGCCCCTTGGAATGCAGCATCTTCGCCAGCTTGCCCGCTGTTGTCGTTTTGCCGGAACCGTGAAGGCCCACGAGCATTAGCACAGTCGGCGGGTGAGGCGCCGTGTGAATCTCGCTACGGTCGTCGCCCATCACCTTCACGAGCTCATCGTGCACTATCTTGATGAGCTGCTGCGCCGGCGTGACGCTGTCGACCACCCTGTTGCCTATGGCTGCCTGCTCGACCGCACCGACGAACTCTTTGGCGACCTTATAGTTCACGTCGGCTTCGAGCAGCGCCAGACGCACCTCACGCA
>CBFDCQ010000024.1:0-40203 GCA_965603355.1 uncultured bacterium | reverse complement strand
ACGAACACCCGCCAGCGTCGGTTCCGGCGAACTAGAGCGAAGTGAAGGACCCATCCGGCACCCAGCAGGACGCTCATCTTCAGTAAGACAATGAGCGTTGTCGGCAGCTCCATCAGGACCTGCAGTAACGTTGTCATGACTACCTACCCCCTCTTCTCCCGGAGCCGCTCTTCGAGCTTTTCCGCGCCGCAAGACGCCGCAGCTCCTTGATCTCCTCCTTCGAGAGCTTCTCGCTTTTGATCAGTTGCGCAATCAGGTCAGCCGCCGACCCGCCCGTGAACACATGCGCCATCCGCCCGGCCACGTTTTTCAGCACGCTGCGGCGCGACGCCTTCGCCCGATAGAAATAAGCCTTACCTTTCTTCCGCCGCGCCACGTAACCCTTATCCATGAGAACGCGCAGCACTGAACGCAACGTCGCGTTCTCGATATCCCATGAGTACCCCTCCTGAATTTCCGCAGGTTTAAGAGTCCCCTTCTCCCAGAGCACGCGCATCGCCTCAAGCTCGTTTCTGTTTAGTTCAGCCATGGTCATAGCCTCCCATTGATTTGCCAGGAATCCCCGAATCCAAGTGTGAATATATCACACTTTGCCTCGAATGTCAAGCAAAAAATGTGAGATTTTCACATATAGACGTGCGGTTCGTAGGGGCAGGTCTCAGACCTGCCCGCGTGGATCTGAGATGATGGCGCAGGCTAGCTCCAATGCTCACCTGCACAATCGGAAATGAGCCTCCCAAGGTAGGCCGGGCATCTTGCCCGGCACCGCGCAGCGTGATATCGGCGGGCAGGATGCCCGCCCTACCTCAAGGCAAGATTGCTTCGCTTCGCTCGCAATGACGGCGCGGGCTAGCTCGAGGGCTCACGCGCACAATCCGAAATCAGTCTTTCAAGGTAGGCCGGGCATCTTGCCCGGCCCCGCCCGGCGTGGTGTCGGCGGGCAGGATGCCCGCCCTACCCCAAGTTGAGATTGCTTCGCTTCGCTCGCAATGACGGCACGGGCGAGTCTGAGACTCGCCCCTACCCTACGCTGGCGTGTACCCTACTACAGATCCAGCGTCATCTGGCCGGTATCGCGGGCGATCTTCCTTAGTTGGGGATACATATCAACAAGAGACTCGGGAATGTCAAACGTATCCCCGGTGAGCTTATTGATAATCTGGAACGCGTTCACGACGGCCTGCCCGCGATAATGGTTGTTGGTGATCACGTAGACGTCCTCGGCTATCTTGCGTATATTCTGGATCTTCTCGACCCACGGATCGAGTTCCTGCTCGCCGTACAGGTAGTCGTACCGGGCGTCCCTGCCGGCATCTTCCTTGAACCAGTTCTCGTAGTTCTGTCCGTGCAGCCTGACGTAGCCGACCTTCGCGGTAACCTGCTCCGAGGGTCTCAGCGACTCTTTGAACAGCGGCTGGTCGATGTTGCAGAACGCCACCTTCTTCTCGGCGAGGTACTCGTACATTTCAGGGACGTTCCAGGATGCGTGTCGTATCTCCAGCGCCAACGGATACTGCGCAAAAGTCTCGAACAGATACTTGAGCCATTTGCGACTATCAGCGGTGTTCTTGAAGGACCAGGGGAACTGCACGAGCAACGCGCCGAGCTTACCGGCATCCATCAGCGGCGCGATACTTTCCTTGAAGAACTTCTCCTCACCCTCGCTCGGCCGCGAGTCGTGCTCGTGCGTGAAACGCCGCCAGAGCTTTACGGTGAACTTGAACCGTTCGTTCTCCTCAACCTTCTTCAACCAGTTGGAACAGTAAGCGGTTTGAGGCGGACGATAGAACGTCGAGTTGATCTCCACCGTGTCGAAAAACCGCGCCATCCACTCGAGAGGATGCTCGCCTCGCGGCATGGTACGCGGGTACACTATGCCCTTCCAGTCGTCGTATGACCAGCCGGCAGTGCCGACTCGTACGGTTCCCTGCTCACCTTTATCCGCCATGAATGTCACCCGCAGTTTGACTCAGCACTGGCTTAACGGTAGAATCTAATTGAGGAAACCTATGCGGAAGGAGCGCGTTGTGCATCATAAGTCGATACACCTCATTGTCTTAGCTGTCGGGCTGGTAACGGGAGTTCTCGCGCCGACCATTTGCTCATATGCTCAGGACGCCTCTCATTATAACACAGAGGGCGCGGAACTCTATAAGTCCGGCGACTACGCCGGCGCGGTCACGATGTTCGAGAGAGCGTACTCCCTCGCGCCGGACAACGTGACGATCCAGTCCAACCTGGCAAACGCGCACATTGGCCTGGCGACGGAGCTCGCTGACGCGAACGATCTTCAGGGTGCGATAGAGGAGCTCGACATCGCTCTCGACCTGAAATACGACGATGCCGGCCTGTACGTTTATACGGCCTCCCTCTGTCTGAAAACGGGCGCCCTGAATTCAGCGGAAGGATTGCTGCTGTCCGCGATCGATATCTCTCCCGAACACGAGAAAGCGCACGTGTTTCTAGGAGAGGTGTACTACCGCAACGGCTATTTGAGGGATGCGGTCGCCGAGTGGCGATGGGTCGTGGAGAACTATCCCGCGTCCGATGCCGTGCGCAAGCGTCTCGAAAAAGCTGAGCGTGAACTCAACGTCGAGAAGGATTTCGCCACGGACTACAGAAGGCGCCATTTCATCATTAGCCGCGACCGCGACAAGTTCCAGCAAGAATCGCGACTCATTCTCGATATTCTTGAGAAAGCTTACTACGGTATAGGCAGAGATCTTCGTCATTTCCCGCAAGATCGTGTCCAGGTCATTTTGTACTCAGTGGAACAGTTCGCCGAAGCCACCCAAGCGGACGTTCGCGTCGCCGGCCTGTACGACGGCAAGATACGCGTGCCGTTGAGCGGTGAAACGCTCGATCCCGACAGGATCACACAAGTGCTCCGACACGAGTACACGCATGTCCTCGTGAGAGAGCTTACGGGCGGCAATGCCCCGTTCTGGTTCAACGAGGGCTTGGCGCAGTTCGAGTCCGAAGAACTGGACGAGAACAAGCGCCGTGTCATCTATGATGCCCTGCACAACGGCGGCCTGATTCCGCTTATAGACCTGGACGCGAACCGTGTCGAATTCGATGACGACCCGGATCTCATGCGACTGGCGTACCTCGAAGCGTTTGCGACCGTAAGCTATCTCAGGAGACGCTTCTCACGGCGCCACCTGTTCGATTTCATGGACATGCTGGCGCAGAAACATGATGCTGAATCGGCGCTGCAATCCGTCTATCGCCGGAGCCACCAGAGTTTACACCGCGACGTCTTCAGCGAGTACAGTCGGTAACGGGGGTCGCAAATCGTAACGGTAGGTCGGGCATCCTGCCCGACATCAACGGCGGGCAGGATGCCCGCCCTACCTTCCATTCATCTATACGACAGACATTCTCGACGCGTTTCCCTCCAAGAGTCGATTTGCCTTTATCAGGACGGCACATTTGTGGTACAGTACGTGCGTTCACTGCCTCGTCGGGGCACATGCACTGTGGGGAATCTTGGGCGCAGCCTATCAGTTCATTCAGAAGGGGAGAGTCATGAAAAAGCGAACAAGTATAAGCGCACTTTCGAAGTTGGCAAGGGCTTGTGCCGGTCCGGCGTTGTTTATCGCCGGGGTGACGGCGCTCGCCGCATGCACTCTGGAGCGCCCGGCCGATGCTAACGAATCGAGGCCGGAACTGTTAGTATCGATGCCGGAATACTGCAACACTCCGGACGGAATGACGCTCGATTCCAGCGGCAATATCATCATGTCGTGTCCCAACTACAACGACCCGACCTATCCCGGCGTGCTGGTGAAGATCGACACGGCCAATAAGCTGTCGCTGTATTACCCCATGCCGGTGCATCCGGACACGAAGAGAGGGTGTCCGCTCGGGCTGGATTTCGGGCCGGACGGCAACCTGTACGTCTGCGACAACCAGTACTTCACGGACACGGCCAGCAAGTCGAGGCTGATAAGGATCATCATCAAGAACGGCGAACCGGTGGCCGCGGAAGTTGTCGCCGACGGCTTGAATCTGGCGAACGCCGCGAAGTGGAAAGGTAACAGCGTCTATATAACCGATACCTTTTTCGATGCGCCTGACGGGCTCAGCACGAGCGGAGTATATAGGATCGAGTTGAGCGAGATGGAGAAGGGTATCGTTCACGTGAAACATGAGGATACCGACCCCCATTTGATCGCGACGTTCACGACGGTTCCCGATCATAAGAATGCCACCGGCGGCGCCAACGGGATGGTCTTCGACAGCAAGGGCAATCTGTACGTCGCGCTGTTCGGGAACGGGGAGGTCTACAAGCTCACGTTCGACGATGACGGCAAGGTTACCTCCAACACCCTCTTCGTCAAATCGGAGAAGATGACCTGCACCGACGGGATAGACTGCGATCTCACAACTGACGAGATCTACATAACCGACCCGGAAAAGAACGCGGTTCACGTGGTCTCGCCTTCCGGCGAGCTGAAAACGCTCTGGCAAAACGGCGACACGGACGGCTCCGACGGTCTTCTTGATATGCCTTCCGAGCCTATTGTCAGAGGCGACGAGCTGATCCTGGCGAATTTCGACATGCCGTTCGCGGGCGTTATGAACACGAAATACGATGAGCATCACACTATGTCGGTCATCAAACTGGAGAGGTAAAGAATGGACTTCAAGGGCAAGACAGCGTTAGTGACTGGCGCCGCCGGCGCTATTGGCAAGGGCATCGCCGCCGGTTTTTGCGACAACGGCGCGAAGGTTTTCGTCACCGATATCGACGGGCAGGCTCTTAACGCGACGGTTAAGGAGATTACGTCCGGCGGCGGCGAGTGTAACGGCCTGGCGGCGGACGTGACCAAGAGCGACCAGGTTGCCGAGGTAGTCTCCGCTGCCGCGAAAGCGTTCGACGGCAAGATCGATATGCTCGTCAACGTCGCCGGCATTGTGGGCCAGGGCAAGGTCGAGGACATCACTGAAGATGAATGGGACAGGATGTTCGACGTCAACTGCAAGGGTACGTTCCTGTTCATCAAGAATGTGGTCCCTCTGATGAAAGCCAACAAGTTCGGCAGGATCGTTAACTTCTCGTCTAAATCCGGCAAGACCGGTTCGGCTCTCATGAGCCACTACTCAGCCGCCAAGGCCGCCATAATGGGCATGACCCAGGCGCTCGCGTACGAGCTGGCGGATTACGGCATAACCGTGAACTGTCTATGTCCGGGTATCACTGAAAACACCGGCGTATGGAGCAACGTCTCTTCCGGGTACGTTAAGAACCTCAATCTGCCCATCGAGGAAGTTGTCAAGAAGTTCACGGCGAAAGTCCCGCTTAACAGACTGGCCAGGATTGAAGACCTGGTGGCGGTTACACTGTTCCTTGCCTCGAAGGGCGCGGATTATATGACCGGCCAGGCTATAAATGTCACCGGCGGCAGGGAAATGCATTAACAGAGGGAAGAGGGAAGAGGGAAGAGAAAAGGGGTGCGAGGTATGTACAGCAGAGAAGAGGTAGCCGGAACGATCGACCATGCGGTCTTGAAACCGTTCGCTACGGATAAAGACATAATTGACGGATGTAGAATGTGCGACGAGCGCGGAGTTACGAGCATATGCGTGAGGCCTTCGGACGTCGCGCTTGCCGCCAGGGAGCTCAAGGACAGCAAAGTCGATGTCTCGATGGTGCTCGGTTTTCCCCACGGCAGCAATCGCACGGACGTCAAGGTTCTTGAGGCGAAGATGGGCATAGAAGATGGCGCGGTTGAGCTCGACATGGTCATGAACGTCGGTAAGTTTCTCACGGGCGATTACGAGTACGTCCAGAAGGATATCGCGGCGGTAGTAACCGAGGCGAAGAAACACAATGTGCTCGTTAAAGTCATCCTCGAGATATGCTGGCTGTCACCCGAGCAGATCGCAAAGGCCTGCAAGATATGTGAGGCTGCCGGGGCGGATTTCGTCAAGACCTCGACCGGTTTCGGCGACGGTCCGGCGACACCGGAAGCTATCGACATTATGATGAAAACCGTCGGCAAGACGATGGGCGTAAAGGCCGCCGGTGGCGTGAGAACGTACGATACCGCGGTAGCCTACCTCAACCAGGGGTGCAAGAGACTCGGCGCCGCCTCAACGGAAGCCATACTCGATGGAGCGCCGGAATGACCGATACGATGAAAGCCGTAGTCTACCATGGCCCCGGAGACATGAGGGTAGATACGGTTCCCATCCCGTCCTGCGGCGACGATGAGATCCGCGCTAAGGTCGACGCGTGCGCCGTCTGCGGAACGGACCTCAAGACTTACGTGCACGGCAATCCGAGAATCAAACCGCCACAGGTGATGGGACACGAGTTCACCGGCGTACTGGAGAACGTCGGATCGAAGGTGGAAGGTTTCGCAATCGGCGAGCGGGTCGTGATGGCCACGTCCGTTTCCTGCGGTGAGTGCTACTACTGCGGGCAGGGTTGGACGAACCTGTGCGTCGATGTTGCGCCGATGGGATTCAGCTATCCGGGCGGCATGGCCGAGTGCGTCACCATCCCGTCACTAGCCATCAAGAACGGGCACGTTGTCAAGGTGCCGGAGGGCGTGAAGGCCGCCCATGCCGCGCTGGCGGAACCTGTCAGCTGCACCGTCAACTGCGCCGAGAACTGTAACATCCAGGCCGGCGACACCGTGGTCGTGATCGGTGCGGGACCGATGGGCATCATCAACGCCTGCGTTGCACGCGAGTTCGGCGCAAAGAAACTGATCTTGGCGGAGATCAACGAAGCGAGACTGAAGAAAGCTAAAGCGTTCGGATGCGATCTGCTTGTCAACCCCGCGAAAGAAGATCTTACGACGATAGTCAGGGACGAAACAGACGGTATCGGCGCGGATGTCGTGATAGTGGCGGCTCCCGCTGCACAACCGCAGGAGCAGGCGCTCGACATGGTCAGAAAACGCGGCACGGTATGCCTGTTTGCGTCTCTGCCGGTCGGGAAAAGCACTCTGTCGCTTGACAGTAGGGTGATTCATTACGGCGAGATCAGGGTCGTTGGCACAAGCGATTCAACCGGTGCACAGGTTGCCAGAGCTGTCGAACTGATCAGCGGCGGGTCACTCCCCGTCGACAGACTGGCAAGCCATATACTGGGTCTGGACGATATCTTCAAAGCCTACGACCTTATGCAAAGTGGCGAAGCGTTGAGAGTGGTGCTGGAACCATAAGTGGAGAATAGCACGATGGACTTGAATCTTAAGGACAAGGTGGCTTTGGTTACCGGCGGGTCCCGCGGTCTGGGCAGGGGAATGTGCCTGTCACTGGCCGAAGAGGGTGTGAAGGTAGCTGTAAACTATGTCCGGAGCAAGGATAAGACCGAAGCCGTGGTCGAGGAAATACGCGCCAAGTACGACGTGGACGCACTTGCCGTCGGCGGTGACGTCGCCAAAGAGGCCGACGTGCTGGAGATGTTTCGCCTGACCGCGGAACGTTTCTCGCAGATCGATATCCTGGTCAACAACGCGGCGCTCTGTCCCACCTGCCGGGTCAAGGACATGAGTCTCGAGGAGTGGAGCCGCACGATTGAAGTGAATCTGACAGGTACGTTCCTGGCATCCCGCGAGTTCGTTAAGCGTTGCGTTGCGGCGGGTCGTCCGGGCCGGATTGTCAATATCGCATCGCAGGCGGCTTTTCGCGCTTCGACGACCGGTCATGCTCCCTACGATGCCAGCAAGGGCGGCATAGTGACGTTCACGGTCGCACTGGCTCGTGAGGTTGCCCAACACGGTATAGCCGTCAACGGAGTAGCTCCGGGGATGATCGTCACGGACATGACCGCCAAAGTTCTGGAGGAGAACGAGGAGAAGTATCTTGCGCGTATCCCTCTGCGGCGGATCGCCAAACCGAAGGACGTGGCCGATGTGGTGACTTTTCTGGCGTCCGAGAGGGCGGGTTACATGACCGGCGCAACAGTCGATGTCAGCGGCGGTATGCTGATGCGATAAGAAACGCAGTTAACAGCGGAGGCAATACAGTATGACTAGCATGCCAATGAATGTAAGAGTCCGGTTGAGCGTCATGATGTTTCTACAGTTCGCCATTCATGCGGTCTGGATTGTGCCTCTTACGGCCTACCTGGGCCGGGCACTGAGTTTCACTCCCCTCCAGATGGGCTGGATCGCCAACGCCGCGCCGTTGGGATGTCTGCTGGCGCCGATCTTCGTTGGCATGGTCGCCGACCGCTTCTTCGCAGGCCAGAAGGTGCTCGGCGTCCTGAACCTCGTCGGAGCGGGATTGCTCCTCTACGCATCCACGATCAGCGAACCGAGAATGCTCTTCATCGTCCTCCTCCTGCAGCAGTTGTGCTACATGCCCACATGGGCAATCACAAGCGCCATAGCATTGGCCAACTGCAAGGATACGGAGCAGGACTTCCCCAAGATTCGCGTGTTCGGCTCCATCGGCTGGGTAGCAGTAGGCGTCTTCAGCCTGGTCTTTACATTGATGGGCAAGCAATGGGACTCGACCAGTATGCCAATGCTCACCGGTGCGATCATCAGTGCGGCCGCGGGCATCTTCGCATTTGCCTTGCCTCACACGCCGCCACCGGCTGCCGGCAAGAAGACTACACTGTCGGACGTACTGTCGCTCAGGGCGCTGGCATTGATGAAACGCCCGAGCTTCGCGGTGTTCATTATCATCTCGTTGCTGGTGCTGATCCCCTTCTCCGCCTATTGGACATTCTGCTCGCTATTTCTGTCGGACCAGGGTATTCAGGCGATCACTTTCTCCATGAGCTTCGGCCAGTTCGGCGAGATCTTCTTCATGCTCATGATCCCGTTCGTACTGGCCCGGCTGGGCATCAAATGGGGCATGTCGCTCGGTCTCGTGGCCTTGCTGGTGCGTTATCTCTTCTTATACTTCGGCAGCCTGTATGATCAGTCCTGGATGTATTTCGGGAGTATCATAGTCCACGGTCTCATTTACGGCTTCTTCTTCGTGGGCGGGCAGATCTACATCGACAAGAAGGCGCCCAGAGAGATTCGAGCCGCGGCACAGGGTTTCATCTTCCTTGTCACATTCGGTGCCGGCCTGTTCCTCGGCAACTACATCAACGGCCAGCTGATCCAGCACTACAGCTCCGTCGGCGAACCGGTGGCCCAGGCGTACGAGATGCCCTCTGCACTCGCCGCCGACATGCTGACCGTTGAGGGCGCCGACGTCTCCGACGTGAAGTTCTACGGAAGGGCGCTCACCGCCGATGAAGTAGCGGTCATGAACGCCAGGGACGTACAGAAAGACGAACTCAAGGCCGGACGGCTCGAAGAAGCCGCTTCCGCGCCGGTAAGGCTTGAAGACGGTCTGATCTACGCCGGTGAACTCGCCGGCCTGGCCGGAAAGACACCCGGCCAGGGCATGACGTTCTCTGCAATGATCAGCCTTCCGGAGAGCGAGGATAGACTCTCAGGAACGTTCTTCGCCGTGGGTGGCGAGAACGATGCTCTCAGAATTGGACTGGAACAAGGTGTACTGCTCTTCCAGGCAGGAGACAGCAGCATCGTCGCCAGGAGGGTCTCCATACCTAGCGGCGCGGACAGCAGTCTCCACGTCGTAGGCACGTTTGATGGCAGGGAACTCAAGCTCTATACGGGCGGCAGCATTTACCGCCAGTACAACTGGAAGCCGATCTGGGGCTTGACGGCCATCATCTCCGCCATACTGCTGGTGCTGTTCGTGGTCGGGTTCCAGGACAAGGGCAAGAGAGAGGAGGAAAGCGACGAAGCGTCGGCCGAAGCGACTGCGTCCTAGATCGCCGCATAGGACGAAGTGCGGGTCACCGACTCTCGCTGATGCAAGGAGCGTATCATGGCAAAGTACTTGCTTGGAATCGATAACGGGGGCACGGTATCCAAGGCCGCGCTGTTCACACTTGATGGCAAAGAGATCGCCGTAGCTTCCAGGAAAACCGGGACACTGACCCCGCAGCCCGGCTGGGCGGAACGCGACATAGAAGAAGCGTGGCGGGCGACTGCCGAGGCTATCAAGGAAGTCGTGACAGAATCCGGCGCGGCTCCTGACGAGATCGTTGGTGTGGCGTGCACGGGTCACGGGAACGGTATCTATCTCGTCGATAAGAAGGGAAATCCCGTTCGCAACGCCATCATGTCCATGGATTCCCGCGCCAGGCAATACATAGAGCAGTGGTCGACAGACGGAGTGGATGAAGCTATCCGGCCCAAGACTATGCAGAGTATCTGGCCGGCCCAACCCAACGCGTTGCTGGCATGGCTCAGGGATAACGAGCCGGATACGATGAAACGCGCCGGCTGGGTGTTGATGTGCAAGGACTATATCCGCTTCCGGCTGACCGGCGAGATTTACGCCGAGCTGACTGATATGTCCGGCACGAGCCTGATGAACGTCGGTACCGCCGAGTACGATCCTGACGTGCTCGAAGCCTTCGGCATCGGTGAGATGCAGGACCTGCTCCCGCCTCTCAAGGGGACAGCAGACGTTTGCGGTCAAGTGACAGCCGATGCGGCGGCGCAAACGGGCCTGAAAGAAGGTACGCCGGTTGCCGGCGGCATGTTCGACATCGACGCCTGCGGCCTGGCTTCCGGCATCGTGAACGAGAGCCAGCTGTGTATGGTCGGCGGAACGTGGGGAAACAACCAGTACATCTCCGAGACACCTGTTGTCGACAAGGACGTGTTCATGACGTCATGTTACAGCATCCCCGGGTACTACCTGATGCTCGAAGGCAGCGCAACATCGGCCAGCAACCTGGAATGGTTCGTGACCCAGTTCTTCGAGGCCGAACGGGACCTTGCGAAACAGAAGGGCACTTCCGTCTACGATCTCTGTAACGAGCTCGTCGCCTCCACCAAACCACAGGATCCTAACGTAGTCTTTCTGCCGTTCCTGTTCGGCTCAAACGTCAGCCCCGACGCGAAGTCGTGTTTCATAGGACTGACAGGCTGGCACAATCGCGGCCATGTCCTGCGCGCGATCTATGAAGGGGTGGTGTTCGGGCATATGACGCACGTTGAGCGGTTGCTGAAGTTCCGCGACATGCCGGAAACCATTCGCCTCACCGGCGGCGCCTCGCAGAGTGAGGTATGGGTGCAGATCTTTGCCGATTGTTTCCAGACGCCCGTCCAGGTACCCGAGGGAACGGAACTCGGCGCGTTGGGCGCAGCCATCGCCGCCGGCATTGCTGTAGGCTGCCACCCGAGCTACGACGCCGCTATAGACGCAATGGTCAGTTTCTCGCGGGTCCAGGAACCCGATT
Organism: uncultured bacterium; assembly: GCA_965603355.1. Classification (GTDB taxonomy): domain Bacteria; phylum Hydrogenedentota; order CBFDCQ01; family CBFDCQ01; genus CBFDCQ01. Next base: position 28,955 of record CBFDCQ010000024.1, on the reverse strand, counting down.
CGTCCCTTAAGGATGTTTACGGGAAGAAATACGCGCATTACAAGACGGTCTTGGCGGCGCTGGACCCAATTTGGAAAGATCTGAGCTAGAGGACGTGCCGTTCAGTGCCGTACATCCCCTACCCTGCAAGTTCATCCCGGCTGACCCGATTCTACTTGAACGCGTTCTTGATCTCGTCGATACTCGTTCCCAACGTCGCCCGGGCGATCGGGTCGAGGTCGCTCTCCTCGCCCTGAATGTGGAACGTGCGATGAACGTGCGAGATCGACTCGTTCTGTCCCAGAAGACCGGCGGGAGACGAAGATTCCATCTCGTAGTACGCCCCGAACGCCTCCGCGCCCGGTTCGGGCGGCCCGTCGTTGTACGAATTGACGACGTCACCGGCGAATGGATCGTCCTGCAGCGCCCACATGGAGTTCACATAGTCCATGACGCCTTCCGGCTTCGTGTACTGGACCAGCGTCAGCACCTTGCCCACGGCGTCGTAACTTCCCAGAACTGGCTTCGCTCTCTTGGGGGATATGCCGATCTTGCTCTGAAACGGGCTGTCGACCTTGAAGAGTAGCACGTCGTCCTTCACAACGAGCCGGTCGGCCGGCACTTTGCCGAAGTACTCATCGTTCACTTTCGTCCCCAGCTCATCCTCCGGGCCGGATTTGAACGGCACGACCACGGTCGATTCGTCGGACCGATTGAACATACCAAGGATCCAGATGGACAACGCACCGCTCTCCTTCGTCCAGGCTTCCTCGCCGGCATTAGTCAACAGGTTGTCGGTCTCAGACCCCACGACCTTTACTCCGTCCGGCACGGTGACGCCCAACAACCTCTCGGCATCGTCGGCACCAAGCAACCTGACCGTCCTGTTGAGTTTAACGTTGCGCGCGGTACCGCTGTAGTCCGTCATCTGAGCCTGACCGGTGAACACCGCTTCATCCCGGCTCTGCGAAACCACGTCGAACGGTTCGGTATCGATGACGGCCGGCACCTGCCAGTGGTCCCAATCGAACGGATCGCCTTGTTTGAAAAAGATCGAGAACTGGCCCCCTTCCGGCCCCATCCAGAACCGGTCCTCGCCGCCGTAGATGTTGATGTGCGGTACGGTCTTGCCGGAACTGATCAGATCGTGGTTGATCCAGCCAAAACTGACCGTGCCATCCGTCGTGCTCGTCATGACCCTGCCCTGGTAAGCCGGTACAACGGCTACCTGCGCCGTCCCGGTCTCATCGGACAGCACAATCACGTCCGTATGCTCCTTCAGAACGTCCAGGTCCCGTTCAAACTGACTTCCCTCTCCCGTTACCTGCTTCTGTGCGCTCATTCCTGCCTCCTTTGTGATCTCAACCTTGAGCGGTGCGGTTGACTCTCTGTCTATCCAGACAATCATCATCAGCGTTCCGTCGGTATCTCTGACTATCCCCTGACGGAAATCCGGTCCGGCCGGTTGTTTCTCGCCGTCGATCTTTAAACCGGCGGAATCGTCTTCGCTTCCCCAGTTCTTGATCACGAAACACGGATTGACAACCGGCGAATCGTCCGAGGCGCCCAATGTGAATGACAACGTGTCAGCATTGGCGACCAGTTGGTAGGCGCGCTGACTCTTGTCATAATCTCTCGACACTCCTCCGGCAACCTCACTCATTGACGGCGGATTGACCCATGACCGGGCCAGAGGAGCCAACTCCGAAATGGGCTGGTTTGTGAATCCATACATCGCGTATCCTCGCATGAAGTCGTATTCCGACGCGGCGAAGGCGTATGAACTCACCCGATCCAGCGCCACGGAGAAGCGGCCGTCGTTAGGGATTTGCGCCACCGGCCAGTGATTCCACGGCCCTGCGAAATGGACCGGCAGGTACTGCGAGGTTTCCATGCTGCCCAACCATGCAAGCTTCGTATCCGCCTCCCCAACAAAGAAGACTTTGTAGTCCGATTTGAAGTTCATCACCTGGATGGAATGGTTCTTGAGCGTAGAGCTCTCGACAGCTTCTGCCGGAGGTCCGTTCGTCCAATCAAGCTCCATAATACTGCCATCCAAGTCCGCCACAGTCAACGCCTGCAGATGGACGACATCCTCATCGCGCTGACCTTGTTGGGTTAAGAACTGCAGTGTTTGCCACCCTGGGCAACTCTTGGCCCGGTAAACCACCTTGCGCATAACCACGCCGTCCGGATAGATGAAGAAATACTCGTCCGCCCAGCCGCTCGCCCTCTTGGGAAACTGGTATAGAATATCGACTGCCGCATACCGCCAGTGAACCACCACCCGAGCGTCCGTGTTCTCAATCAGCCTTACATAAGAAAAGCGGTTCTGCTTGTCCGACATGTGCTCCATACAGCCATACTCTTCAAACTCCTCCACACTTTGGTCGACCATCCAGTGGTTTGCATCCGTCACAAGCCCGAAGCCGTAGTTCGTGCCGCGCCAGAAAACCACGCTGATGGGCACGTTATCGAACTTCACTACGATGTCCGTATAGTCGCTCGTACGCCACAGGTTATCCCAGAGTTCGTGGTACTTCAGTTTCGCATAGTAGGCCCCGAAACGGCCAGCCGGACCGGGGTGCCCCGGCAGGACTCGTGGCTCGATATCCGGATCGTAAACCATTCTCGGGCTGGGCTTGAGGTTGCTGTAAGACTGCAGGATATCGTCCGAGGACAGGGCCTGCCCGTATACCTTGACCTCGTCGATAAGCCCCTCGATACCGAACACGCGCGGCTGGTCCCCTGTCTTGGGTCGCACGCCGCCGATCTTCTCACTCACATGATGCGTCGCTCTCGCGGGAGCGTTGTTAAGCCCGATCAGAATGTCCTCAGGGGAAACCGTAATCCCGCCTTGACGGCCTGTCAGCTCTCCTGTCGTTTCACCGTCCAGATAGACGCGCATTACCCCCTCTCTACCGTCAAACGTTCCGGCAACATGGGCCCACCGATTAAGTTCAATCGCCTTTGTCGAAACGAGCGTTGCCCACTCACCGTCGATGCATACGCGCAGCACGGGGTGCCCTGTATCATCGACCCCGAGATAATAGCCCTTGGGCGTCATGCCGCCGGGATTCGACTGGTGAACCAGCGGCGCCACATTCCACGGATAGGCTCCTAACACAACCCAGGCTTCGAGCGTCAGCTGATTCCTCAGGCGGTCCGGCGACTCCGAAAACGCCATCGACACTCTTGAGTGGTAGCCGTCGAAGGCCAGAGCCGTACCTGACACACCCTCTTTCCATAGACTCTTGTTTCCGTCAATATCGCAGTTTCTTCCGCTGACCTCCTCTTTGGCAAGATCGCCGCCCGACGTCAGTCCATCGTCGAATCGCCACCATGCTAAGGGTGTCCCGACGACGTCGCTTTTCACCGGAGACCCGTCGCGCGGGACATCCGGTGTCTTCTCAAGGCGTGAGCCGGTGCGGAAGGACTCGGTGATTCCGTCCGTTGTCAATTCAAGCTGCTGAGCTGTAAACACCCATTCGTCCACTTTTGAGGTCGCCTGCCTCACTTCACGAGTGACCTTACCGTCCGGTGTTACCGTAAAGTACTCATGCACCACCCCCGCAAATCCCACGTTATTCAGGTCCGGCATGTACCGCCAATGAACGAGTACTCCGTTCGGCTCGTCCTCGACGATACGCACATAGGAGTAAAGACATTTCACATCAATCTGCCGAGGAACGATCTCGTCCGCATGCCACTTGCCGCTTTTCGTTTGCAGGTACGGCAAGTAGCTCGACTCGCGACTGAAGACGAACTGCCGCTCCTCGTCGATGTTGATGACGATATCGGCGTATTTGCCGGTAATCCCTCGTCCGGCAACTTCATCTTCGTCATCGTCATCATCCACCGCGCCTGTCACAGGAATATCGTAATCGAGTCTGGTGTGGTACGCGTAGAAATCAGGTGACTGAGCCTGAGCGGCCACGACTGACATTAGAATCGCGAGGATTGTGGCCGGCAATAATTTCAAGTTACACACTCGCGTAGCCTCTCCCCTTTCTCGATTTCCTTATTCCTGAAGCGTTTCCCACCATGCCATTATGTTCTCAGGCGGAACTCCACCTTGTATAACATGGATGGGCGCAAAAATGAACCCGCCCTCCGGTGCCAGTTCATCTATCCGTCGCCTCGTTTCTTCCCGCACATCCTCACGCGTTCCAAACTCCAGGACCAGCGCGTCACAACTCCCACCCCAGACCGTGAGGTCTTTGCCGTACTCTCTCTTGAATCTGGCCGTATCATCCATCCCCGCGCAGTTCACTTGCCATGGATTGATGATGTCAACACCGGCCTCGATGAGCAGTGGGAGCGTCTCATATATCGCTCCGTCGTTATGGAAGAATATGTAGACTCTCGAGTTCGCCTTTTCCTTGATGAACTCGAACAGCCTCTTGTGGTACGGCCAAATCAGCTCCTTGTACATCTCGAGCGAAACCAGCAGACCGTTCTGGCTGCCCAGGTCGTCTGCGCAGGAAACCACGAGCACGTTCTCGCCAACCGTCTCGAGCGCCTTTTCCCAGTACTGCATCTTGATTTCGAGGATCTTGCTCATGGTGGCATGCACGAGCTTCTGATTCGCGACCATGTCCATGTAGAACTTCTCGTACCCGGCCATCCACATCGCGTGTTCCCACATGCCGGAACTCATCCTTCCGAGGACGTGCGCTCTCTTCTCGTCGTGGACCACGCGATCCGCCTCTTCCTTAATCCCGACGAAACGTGCCGGATCAAGCGGGTCGGGCCATGGATAGCTCTCGACGTCCTTAACCGTCTCGGCGGTCGCCAGAGGGCTGTGGTAAAGGTCGTAATAGTGCCCCCCGTGTTCGGGCATCTGCCAGCCTATACCGAACTCATCGATTATCCGATAATGACCGTCCTGCAGGCCGAGATCCTTAGCCAACCCCGTTTTCGATGGCGGCTTCGGCGGGGCATTCATCACATCGATTCCCAGTTTCTCAATCAGGTCGTCGTCCGTCCGAGCCATTTGAGTTACTGTGTCATGCACCTCAGCATCGCCTTCCAGACCAAGGTATTCTCGCAACATCTGCATTGCACAAACGTTGATTCCGGTGACCATTGTGCCGCCGATATCCAAAGGGACACGGTCAGGTTCCCTGTGTTCCAGGGCGGCCTTTACACGCTCGTAACTCGTGCATTCCATTCCCCTATTTCCCCGTATGCGCCCCCGTCAAAGCTCTCTGGAGACCTGACTGGTGCAGACCCGGCTAACGGTCAACTCGTGTTACTGAAACTGCAACCGGTCTTGTCGCCTCCACCTTGATCCAGACCACCAGCATCTGCGTGCCGTCCGTATCCCGGACGATCCCCTGCCGGAAGTCCTTGCCCGCCGGAACTGTCCGGCGATTTATTCTGAGACGCGCCTTGTTGTCGCTGCCCCAGTTCCTGATAACAAGGCAAGGATTCACAACCGGCGATTGCTCCGAGGCGTCCAGCGTGAACGACAGCTTCGATCCGAGCGCGGTCATCTCGTATGCCCGCTGTTCCTTGGAATACCCCTGGCCTGTGCAGCCTCGCGCCCTGGTTACGGCAGCGGGATTGTTCCACGACCTTGCCAGAGGCACCAGGCTTGAAATCGGCTGGTCGGTCAAACCGTAGATCGCCATGTTGCCGTATCGGGTCACGTTGCCTGCTCCCCCTACGGCACCGTGCGTCAATCTGTCCGATGCCGACGCATATCGACCATCAGAGGGCATCTGCGAAACAGGCCAGTGGTTCCAGGGTCCCGCAAACGGATCGTCCGTATACGGCGATTGTTCGGCGCTTCCCCACGTACCTATCCTGCAACCTTTCTGATAGGCCAGAAACACCTTGTAGTCCGATTTGAAATTGATCATCGAGATGCACGCGTCACGCAATCCGTTGCGAGGCACGCCGTTTGACCCACTCCATGTCATCTCGTGTACTTTGCCGTCTAGATTGGCCACCGTCACCGCCTGCAGGTTAAGCGTGTCCATAGGCGTTGTGCCTGGTTGGCTGAGGAACTGGACATCGTGCCAGCCACCGATACCGTGCCGGTACTTGACTTTGCGCACGCCGCTACCATCGGGATAAATGTGATAGTACTCGTCCGTCCAGTCATACGGGCTGGGAAAGAGGTACCCAACGTCAATCGAGGGGTAGCGCCAATGCACAACGACCCTGGCGTCCGTGTTCTCTATGATTCTGACGTACGAATGGCGGTATTGCTTGTCGGCCATATGTTCAGAGCACCCGTGCGGGCCGCCTATCTCGAGACTCTGGTCCGCCATCCATTTGTTGTTCTCGGTAACCCATGCGGGTGACCCGTTGATGCCGCGCCAGAAGGCAACACTGCCCGGCACCGTATCGAACTTGACTATCACATCGGCATACTCGCTGGTCCGCCAGAGATTGTCCCATAGCTCATGGTAGCCCAGTTCCGTGTACTCAGCGCCGAACTTTTCGGCAACACCCGGCCGGCCCGGCAGAATCCGTCGGTCCAGATCGGGGTCATCACGCGTCGTTCTGTCCGGTTTGAAGTTGTTGTACGACGCGTTGACCTGGGCCAAATCCAGTGCCGTGTCGTAAATCTTGACCTCGTCAATAAGCCCTTCAATACCGTATATGTCAGCCATATGGCACATAGGGCCGCGAACCGGGTCAGTAGGCCTGCCTTTCACGTTGTTCAACCCTATGAGCACATCGACGTCCGGCACGATTATCCCGTCCGGAGCCGACATGGAGCCACATTCCTGCCCGTCCACGAAGATGCGCATCGTGTCGTCACCGTAAGTGGCGGCAACATGCGTCCAACGGTAAGTTGACAGCTTGACCGACCCTTTGAGCTCGTTCCCATCAACTACGAATATCGGGTGTCCGTATGCGTTCACACCCAGATAGTACCCTTTGCCTTCACGTCTGGGGAAATCCCGGCCGCGCTCGTCGTAAGTGCCTTTCTCGATAGGGCCGGGGTCCATGAGCGACTGGTGAACCAGAGGCGCCCAGTTCCACGGGTATGCACCCAACACCACCCACGCTTCCACCGTCAACTCGTCCCTGAGGGAAGGTGCGTGTGAGGCGGGAAGGGCGACCTTTGAACCGTACCCGTCGAAAGCCAATCCCGTCCCGGATACTCCTTGTTTCCACAACGCTATGTTGCCGTCAACCGCGCAGCTTCTACCACTGACACTCTCTATTGTCAGGTCTCTGCTTCCATAAGGTCTTACCTCAAGCGCTTCGTCAAACTTCCACCAGGCTGCCGGCGAACCGACAACACCTGTCCTGACCCGCAAGCCTTCCAGCGCTGCGCCACCCGGCTTCGACAGTCTCGCTTTTCTGAGCGCTATCTGCTCGATCCCCTCACGTTTCAGTTTCACCGTCTGCACCGTCCTGTTATCCGGATCGTTGTGGTCCGCCAGGTTCTCCGCGGCTTCCTTGACCGTACGGAAAACTGTCCCGTCCGGATACATTTCGAAGTACTCATGGACGACATCCGCCGGCCCGACTTTCGTGACGTTCGGCATGTACCGCCAGTGGACCAGCACGCGGTCGGGCTCGTTCTCAATAATCCGAGCGTAGCTATAGAGGCAGCCGACATCCAAGTGGCCAGGCACAATATCCTGCACATACCAGTCACCCTGGTCGGTCCTCCAGCACGGCATGTAACCCGAAACTCGAGAGAACACAAGTTGCCCTAAATCACCCACATTAACAACAACGTCCGCATACCTACCTGTAATGGGTCCTCTTGGCCGCCTGCCCCTTTCCTCCTCCTCCTCCGCCGCCTCCTCCTCTTCTTCGTCCTCCTCTTCTTCCTCGTCCCCCTAGAACACCTCCAGCATCCACAACACCTCATTTGAATACTAGTCTATCTCCGGCGGGATGTAATCGCGCGCCTGGTCTATGGGGATCTCATAATCTAACCGTGTATAGTAGGCGTAGAAATCGCCCGCCGCCGCACAATCCAGCACCATCAAGACCGCTACAATCACGCCTGCGAATATAAGCATCTTCCTCATTACAGTTATCTCCTTTCACTCGATTTCACGCTATTCCTCACGACCTCCAGCCAACTACCCACCAACCTCGCTTATCGAAACCTCCATAGGTTTCTCAGAGTCGGCCTTGATCCAAACAACAAGCATCTGTTCGCCGTCCGTATCGCGGACAATTCCCTGACGGAAGTTCCTGCCCGGAGGAACATCCTTGCCGTTCAACTCCAGGCTGGCCTTGTCGTTGCTGCCCCAACCTTTCACCACGAAGCAGGGATTCACAATAGGCGAATTGCCAGAACCGTTCAACGTAAACGACATGCTCGCGAACTCAGCCTCCAGCACATAGGCGCGCTGCACCTTGTTGTAGCCGCGAGTCGTACAACCGACTGTGCCGGTCAGTGCAGGCGGATTGCACCAAGACTTAGCCAAAGGCAGTAACGCGGAAATCGGTTTGTTCGTAAAACCGTACATCCCCATGTTGCCGTGGTCTATCGCGTTATCCGCCGCTGCAAGCGCCGAATGTGTCACGCGATCGGGGAAGAGGGACGACCTGCCTTGGGACGGGATGACCGACACCGGCCAATGGTTCCACGTCATGAAGTGACAGTAGCGGGCAGGCCGCCTGCCCCACGGGTTTATATACGTTCCGTCCTGGAAAATCACGAAGACCTTGTAGTCCGACTTGAAATTGACCAGTTCTATGTTAGCGCTGGGCAGTGGGTTCTCGCTCGGGATGCCGTCCGTCCAGTCGAGTTTCGCGGTCTCGCCGGCCAGATTCGCCAGATCCAGCGCCTGTAAATTCATCACCTCGTCCGGCGTCATACCCGGCTGAGCCAGGAATTGGACATCCTGCCAGGACACTCTTTCTGGTGGCCTCTCACGATATGTCATAGCGCGCTGGTTCACTTTCCGTACGGCCAGACCATCGGGGTAGATCGTGAAGTACTCATCCACCCACAGGCCAGTGGGGCCGAACTGCTTCAGGAAACCGTACAAGATGTTGCAGCTCGCGTACCGCCAATGAACAACGGCTCGGGCGTCGGTGTTCTCAATGAGCCGGACGTGCACGTACCGACCCTGCTTGTCGGACATGTGTTCAGCGTAACTCACGGCGTCCCCGGCTTCGACGCTTTGGTCCGCCATCCAATAGTTCTTCTCCGTCACCCAACCGGGACCATACGACGGTCCCCGCCAGAAGACCACGCTGGTAGGCATTTCATCGAACTTCACCACGATGTCGGGATGGTCGCCCGTTCGCCACATGTTATCCCACAGCTCGTGGTACTTAAGTTTCGTGTGGAACGCGCCGAACTTCTCGGCCTCGCCCGGCATGCCCGGCGGGATGCGCGGTTCGAGGTCCGGATTGTCCCGAAGCGCCTCGCCGGGAGCGAAATTCTCGTACGACTCAGCGATCTGCTCCGCAGTCAACACTTCGTCGTAGATTCTGACTTCATCGATAAGTCCCTCGATACCCGTTATCCCTGTCTTGGTGCCGCGGGAGACCTCCCGACCCACCGGCGTAATCTGAGCGGTGTTCAATCCCATTACTGCAGGGGCGTTGGCCGGCCAAATCTGCGTTTTCGCGACGCTTTTCGTTCCCTGAAGTTCGCCGTCAATATAGACACGCATCTCGCCGCTCTCCCCATCGAAAGTGGCCTCGACATGAGTCCATCGATGCAGCTCGAGCGCGTCTGAAGACGTAAGGGTCTCCCAGTTACCGCCGATGTTCGCCAGGAATCCGACCTGACCGGGACCATTCACGCCAAGATAGTAACCGTTCATCTTCCACGTTGACTGATGCACCAAGGGGACCCAGTTGAACGGATGCGCGTCCAGCACTACCCATGCCTCTACCGAGAACGCATCCCCTATAACAGGTGCGTAGGAAACCGGCATCGACACTTTTGAATGGTACCCGTCAAATGCCAGCGCCGTGCCCGAAACGCCTTTCCTCCAAAGACTCTTGTTGCCCTCAACAGGACACTCTATTCCGCTGACGGTTTCCAGCGTCACATCGGAATTCGGACCCATCCCCTCGTCGAACTTCCAATACGCTGAGGGTGTCTCCACAACACCTGTCTTGACTGGCGAGCCTGTCACAGGTTCCCCCGGCTTGTTCGACAATCTGGCGGGTGTTAGCGAGGTCTCCTCGATCCCATCGCTTTCCAGGCTCAGGAGCTGAGTCGTTACGTTCAGCGGATCATTCCAATCATCAATCTTCTCCGTGCCCCGTCTGACCGTGCGTATGGCCTTGCCGTCGGGGGTAATCGTAAAATACTCGTGGACAACTCCGTCAAATCCCACGTCCAAGAAGTCGGGCATATATCGCCAGTGCACCACGACCTGAGACGGACTGTTCTCAATTATTCTTGCGTATGAATATCTGTTGTATTTGTCGGGTCGGAGATCGCTGCCGTCGCCGTTGCGCGGCACTATCTCATCGACGTACCACTTCCCGCTTTCGGTCTCCCAGTACGGTAAGTAGCTAGATGTGCGGCAGAATACAAACCGTCTTCCTTCACCAAGCCTTACAACAACATCCGTATATTCCCCCGTTATCTTGTCGACTGGACCCTGATCAGGCCCCACTTTCGTATAGTATGCGCAAAAATCCGCAGCTTCCACGTCAACAGGGACACTTAGGCAGAAGAACGCCCACATCATAATCGTAATCGCAATCCTAATCGCCGGACATCTTCGTCTCCTCATTGCCCGCATTCTGGATATCTCCCTTTTACGTGCGCTACTTGAAGTCGGTCATGTAGTCCAAATTGACCACTTGGCATCACCGTAAAAGGCCTGGTGGAAAAAGGGGGCGCAAGCCCCCCTCTTCCTATCACTGTGAAGTTATCCCCGTGCAATCTCAAAAGTGACGCGTCCCGGTCCATTCCTCTTCAACCGAGATCACCGGCGTAGATGTACCGTGTCTATCGACGATGATGCCCTGCCGGAAATCCGATTCGGGCATCTGCTCCCGGCGGCGCTACCATCACCGCTGCGACAGGGATATCGTGACCGGCGCCGTTGACTCCGTCCTCACCCACACGACAAGGTCCTTATCCTTCACGGTACGCGGATGTCCGAGCCGGAAATCGCTGCCGCGTGCGACGGTCTTGCCATCGACCGTAAGAGTGGCGTCTCCATCGCCCCAGTTCTTGATCACAAACGCGGGGTTGACCACCGGACTCTTCTCTGAAGCGTTCAGCACCACGGAAACCGTCGAGCCTGTGGCGGTTAACAGATACGCGCCCTGCGCACGGTCGTATCCCTCGCTGGTGCATCCGGATTTGACCTCGATACCGGCCGGGTCCAGCCACGACTTGGCCAGCGGTATTAACTCTTCGGCAGACTTGTTTGACATGCCTTCCATCATGATCCGCTGGTCGAACGGCTTGTCGCCTTCGAGAACTTCTCTAAACGGAGGGACCCACACGTGCGTCAAGGAAGAGTGTGCGGTGCGGTCCGGATAACTCGCATAGCGGCCGTCCGAAGGCATCTGACCGACGGGCCAGTGGTTCCACGACGGAAACACCGCGTAGTCGGTAACTTCGCCGCCGTACACGTTCCCGCCCTCGAAATCGCCGACCGTGAAGGGGTCATACTCCGCCTGGTAGTTCACGATATGGATTCGCATGTCGTCGTAGTCAACATCGTCCGGCGGCCCCTCGATCCAGTTGTGCTTGGCCACTTTCCCGTCGAGGCTGGCCAGAATCAGGGCCGGTGCGGTCTCGAGGACCTGCTCAGGATGCTGGTTCGGGCCGAGAATGGCAATCCCTTCATGCCATTCATGGTCGCGCTCGCCGTCGGTCCACAGGTGCATCGTCTTCACGGCAGCACCATCGGGGTAAATGTAGTAATACCAATCGGACCAGTCGGCCCACCCCGTATCTTCATGGTAGTTTGCGACTACGTGCAGAACGTCAATCAGGGGATAGCGCCAATGAACCACAACACGCGCATCCGTATTCTCGATGATCCGGGCATGATTCGTGTAGGACTCTTTGTCGGACATGGGTTCCTGACAACCCTGCCCGCCGCTCCTGTTCCAGGTCTCGTTGAACTCGTTCGTGTACCAGTGGCCCTTTTCATTGATGAGCATGGGGATATACCCAACACCTCGCCAGAACACGAATTTCGCCGGCGATTCTTCAAATTCGACGACAACGTCGGGATGGTCGCCGAACCGCCACAGATTATCCCATGTCTCATAGAACTTCAAGCGGGTGTAATACGCGCCGAACTCGCCTGTCCCTTTGCCTTCAGGCAGCCCGCGCACGACCATGTCGGGGTCGTTGATGACACTGTCGGCCGGTTTCAGGCTTGCATACACTTCTGAGATTTCGGATGCGCTCAGGGCCTCGTCGTGGATGCGGACCTCGTCGATGAGACCGTCAAAGGCATAAGAATCCATGAAGGTATTCGCCCGGACAGGCTTGATTGGCCTACGCGGTTTACCTTTTCCCATTATGAGGTCTTTCTTGGATAACGCGATGTCAGTCTTCGCGACCATCTTCTCACCTGCGGTTTTTCCGTCAATATAGACAGCCATCCTGCCGGTACTCTTGTCATACGTCCCGGCAACATGGTGCCAGTGTCTGCGCTCCAGGTGCTTGTCGGCGACGAGTTCCTCCCATACATCACCTACTCTGACTTTCAAGCCGGGATACCCGAGGCCGTCTATGCCGAGGTAATATCCGACATCGTCTTCTTTCTTAATGACGAAGTCGAATTCTTCCTCTTCGATCTCTTCCTCTTCGACCAGCTGTTGCTCATATTCTTCGCGGCCCTCTTCGCCGATGAGCCAGGCACGCTGCCCTTTAAGTCTCTCCAGTTCTTCAGGTACGTCGTCGACCTGCTGTACGATTGGCGCCCAGCTCCACGGATACGCGCCGATGGCCACCCATCCTTCAAGGGTCAACTCCGACGAAATCTTGGGTGCTTTAGATGCTGCGAGACGAATTTCTGAGTTGTACCCATCGAACTGCAATGCCGTGCCTGAGACACCCTTTTTCCACAGGCTTTTGTGTCCCTCGACGGTACATTTGCTGCCGCCCACGGTCTCAGCAGCCGTGTCGCCCTGCGCTTCATCGAACTTCCACCATGCAACCGGCGCTCCGACGACCCCTGCCTTCACGGGCGAGCCGTCTGCGGCCGCAACTGCGCCCGATGACCGTGGTTTCTGCGTCTTTTTGCTGGCAAAGCCAGCCGGCGTGAGCTGAAATGTCTGCACAGTTTTGTTGAGCGGATCTCTCCAATCGTCGACCTTCTCGGTACCCTGCCGGATAATACGTGTGACTTTGCCGCCGGAAGTGATCGTGAAGTACTCATCGACAAATTTCGTGGCATCTACTCCCGTGTGCGGATTCTTGCCCCCGAACTGCGGCAGGTACCGCCAGTACACTACCGCTTTGTCGGGGGTACTCTCGATAAGGGCGATACGAGAATACGTGTTGACTATGTCCGGCCGTCCGGGTGGGCCGTCGCCGCTGCGGGGAACCATCTCGTCAACGGACCACTTGCCCCCTTGTGTCTCCCAGTAAGGCAGGTAACTCGATCCTCGCCAGAACACGAACTTGCCTCCGCCCACTTCAACGACGATATCGGCGTACGGTCCCGTCCTGGAGTACTTCTCAAACGGTTCACCTGAATCAATCTTGGTGTAGTACGCCTCAAACTCCGCAACTCCAGCACACCCTGATACCATCAGGACTGCTGCAACAACGCCAACAACGCTCAGCCATCTCTTCATTTTCCCTCTCCTTTCTCTAACCTAAGCCTCAATCCATAGCCATTCACGCAAAATCATCGGCATCACCGATAATGCCTGCAGCCAGTTCTATCTGGGCTGCACAGCCGAGTCGCCACCAAGCTGACCAATAACCTCCCTCAGTTTCCGCTTCACCTGCTCTTTTCCGCCAACAACGCCCGGAAGCGAATCAAGGTTATCGTATATCTCAATATAGTCCTCGAGAAACTCGGGGCGCGGATCGTGCTGTGGATTTGCAGCTTCGCCCGGCCCGAAGACCAGCGTTCCCTGTGGATGAATGCGTCTCCTGGTCGGTGTAATGGGCGTCTCCCCTTCGCCGTGCCTGACGTCATAAAATACGTTGGCGGTAGGATAAGATTCGCCGTACCACAACGCGAGAAAGTTGGCCTCAATTGTCATGGTGCAGTTGTACCACACGTTCCTGTTCACCTCGAAATTGCCCATGAACGCATCCAGATATATTCCCCGGAAGTACCCGCTTTGCACCTCATCGGAGTTACCGTCGCTGTTGTAGATGTAGTTGAACACTATCTTGTTGTGATCGGCAGGGCTCTCGTAAGAGGCGACGGCCGTGACGTAGAATATGCCGTCGCCCCACATCGATTCGCTGATATCGTGCAGCGTGTTCTTCTCAACAACGTTGCCTCTGAGATAGCGATACGGGGCACAGACTTGGTCATCGACCTCGACGCCGCGTCGCTGTCGGTCGCGGCCGCGAAAGACGACTTTCGCTTGTGCCTCCGCGGGCACCTCGTCCCATCGTGCCATCGGCCAGGCCTGTTCGCGCATGGGCGTGTCTTTTGTAAAAGTCCGGCTCCTCTGCGCCGACAGCAGCACCGCCTTGTACGGCACGTGGTGAATGTAGTTGCGGGCGATGTGGTTATACCCGCTGTTCCAGACGACGATCGCCGGCGCATCCCATTTAGCCTGACCGACATGGTGAATCACATTATCAATGAAACGGTTGTTCCTGTTGACATCCTTCTTGCCAATACCGTACCCGCAAAACTGCACGGCCTCATAGCCAAGGTGTTCAAACAGGGAATTCTCAACGGTGTTGTTCCGCGCGTGCAGGTCGAACCGGACGCCGACACCGCCGCTCTTGCTGAACGTACAGTTCGTTACCGTGCAGTTCTCTGCGCCGCGAAAACGCAGAAGCGCATTTGCCTTGTCACACATCGCCCAGTCGTGCTGAACTCCGGAATCGCCTTCCTGCCAGACCGCGCGCCGGCCGTTTGTGAAAACGATACCGTCAAACGTAACGTATTGAACAGGCCTGTCGGTCGGGCCCCAGTAGTCAGCATCACCTTCAACTCGAACGAACTCCGCCAGGCCGGGCGCGTAGATGTCGCGCGTGCTGCCCTTCGGCCAGAGATAGATCTTCCCCGTGCGCGTGTTACAGACCCATTCGCCCGGCTTGTCGAGCCCCTCCAGAACGTTCTCAATCCACACAACTTCATACTTACCTTTCCACTCCTGATGACCGGGCGGCGGCGGAGCGAGCCTGTACGTGCCCGGTACCTGCGTGGTCAACACGTTGCCATCTACAGACGCGACAGGGAGCAGATTCATGTTGTAGTCTGTGGTATAGAGTCGGAACTCAAGAGCCGTATCCGCGTTCGAGAGGCCTTGCATCGATTTTGAGAACTCCGCAATCGTCTTCTCGTCCGGCGGGTCATACATCTCGCTTTCGACCATGGTGCAGTGCTTGAAATGCTCGGTCGTGATGTATTCCGTTACTCCTATCCTGCCTCGGTCCAGCCAGCAGTCCTGGCTGCGGTCCACCAGGTTGCGGATCAAGCCCAGCCCATTAGGTATATCGGCTACGCAGACTTTATTTCGCGCTTCGGACGGAAGGAACGAGTACCCGGGATCACTCGGAGCTATTCGGCTCCAACCGATAACTTGCACACCGGAAGTGAATATCGGCGTCTCGCCCGGGTAAGCCTTATACGTGATTCTTTGCCTCCGGCTCCCGGAATCCCGCAGGCCAAGAACCACTGTCTCGCTAAATCGGTAATGCCCGCCGCGGAAGTGCACGATGATATCACCTCTCCCGTCCAGAACTGCGCGGACCCGGTCTCGCGCTCCGGCAAGGGTGGCAAGCGGCTCTTCTTTGGTACCGGGATTATTGTCATCTCCATCCGGTGCCACGTAGAAGGTCTCTTCAGGAACTTGGTTCCGGCCAACGGTCGCACAAGAAAGGGGCAGTAGGCACAAAGCCCACACCAACAGCACAGCGGTTGCACAGACGGGTTGTCTCACCGGATTGTCTCCCTACAGGTTTTGGCCCGACGCTTCCAGCTATTTTAGACCTTTATTGCGCCTATATCAAGGGAAAATATTGATGTCGGACTGCTTCGCAGCGCGATCCTCGACGTAAGAGCCCTCTCATAACAATTCTCGCCCTGTCCGCAACCCTGAGTGACTCCCTGTTTTCTCCTTGACGCAGATCTCGGCACGGATTCCCGGCATAGCTGTTGTAGCGCATCGTCTGGGATTCGTCTCCCTGAGGCCGTCTCTAGACTCTTACCCTCAAGGGCGGGGGTTTCGGATTGCCTTGCGTCAATCGATAGAGCACCTCGCCGGCGTCAGGCACCAGCAGTAACCCTTCGTCCTCTCTGTTCCTCCATTCGTCCGGGTCGATGGACGCCGGGTCGCGGTAACCCAGGTTGATGGCATGACACTCTTCCTCGGGGATCTGCGTCGCGAGAGTCACCCGGATGCGACATTCCTCGACGCCGTCCTCATACCTGCCTATACCGCGTACGTGCGTACAATGCGCCTGAACAACTTCCGGAACATCCCTGTACTTCTCCGCCTGCGCCAGGAAGTAGTCGCGCGTGTGGTAGCCTGTCCGCCTGATCAGATGGCCGTGCGTGAGGCTCACCTCACTGATGTGCGGCGCGTAAATGATAAGCTCACCTCCATCGGCCACGACCGGCTCGACCTTGTACATGCACTTTCCTGCCACCCAGAGCTCATCGTACATCGGCGGCGCCAGTGCCAGCACGTTCTTATACGGGTGCTCCTTGTAGACGATGTGCGTCGTCGCGACAAGGTGCGCCGCCGCCGACCAGGCCTCTTCGGGCGCTCCGTAGAAGATTCCCCTGCAATCCTTTCCCATGACACTCAGACAGAAACACCGCTTTTGTCTCTTGATAAGAGTCGCGGCCCGGTCAACGACTTGACGCACAGGTGTGTCCTTAACTCCGATGACGACAGAGGTGGTGATGAGCGCGCCCAGCCAATGGGTCAGATCCACTATTCCCGCACCGGCCACCCCGGGGAAGAAGTACTTGTTGCCACCACTGATCCCCACAATCTCGTGCGGGAAGACCGGTCCGACAATGCATATAAGATCGTACTCGAGGATGCGTCTGTTCACCACCACATCCACTTTCCGGCGCATGAGGCCACCGGAAATCTCTGCAATCTCATCCTCTGTGAGCGTCCCCACGCAGGTGAGCGCATCCGGGTTCCTCCATTCGTGGTTGAAGATATCCACATCGGCGAATTCGCCCCTACGCTGTTGCGCAGTAATGCCCAGAAACCTGTTGATCGCGTTATCTGACATCGGCGGGTGAGTACCCAAAGCGATGAGGTAATCCAGTTTCGCGACCCGGCCGCGCAGGGTTTTGCATAACGCTCGGAACATCTCCGGCATCGGCATGCTGCGCGTGCCGTCGGGTATGAGGAAGAGGACACGCTTACCGTCAATATCCTCGTTAGAAAAAGCCTCTGCAGCAAAGTCAGCGAGCTCGCGATCGGTCAGATGACCATCCTTTTTGACCTTCTGCAGAATCATCGTGTTAGGACTACCTCTTCGACGAAGGCGTGACCGCCCGAAGATACTATCTCAAACGCCGGCAAACGCAGAAAACCCTCCGTCAACGGGGATCACAATGCCCGTCACGAAGCGCGACGCATCTGAGGCCAGCCAAAGTGCCGCGCCGACCAGATCCTCCGGGCTGCCAAACTTGCCCATCGGTGTATGGTCGATGATATCCTGCCCGCGCTGACTAAGTTCGCCTGTTTTCTCGTCCGTCAGCAGATGGCGGTTCAGTTCAGTCAGAAAGAAACCGGGTGCAATCGCGTTCACGCGGAGTTTCGGGTTATATTCCAGAACGAAGTGGACGCCCAACCACTGGGTGAAGTTGCTCACGGCGGCCTTTGCGGCGTTATAGCCGCACACGCGCGTGAGTGGACGGATGGCGCACATCGACGAGATATTAATGATCGATCCTCCGTGTTCGTTGTCCTTCATCTTCGCCCCGAAAACCTGGCACGGGACCATGACTCCGCGGATGAAGTCTAGATCGACGATATGTTGTGTCGCTTCAACGGGGATATCAAAGAAAGACTGCTCGGGGGAGGTGGCCGCAGCTTTCGGGATAGCCCCCAC
This sequence comes from uncultured bacterium, assembly GCA_965603355.1. Classification (GTDB taxonomy): domain Bacteria; phylum Hydrogenedentota; order CBFDCQ01; family CBFDCQ01; genus CBFDCQ01. Next base: position 10,819 of record CBFDCQ010000024.1, on the reverse strand, counting down.
GGCATTCACCAGAATGTCAACCTTGTCAAACTCGCTGCAGACCGCGTCACAACAAGCCTGTATGGCACCTTCTTCGAAAACATCCAACTGGTAACCTTTGGCCGCACTGCCGGCGCCAGCGATCTCTCCTGCAACCGCGTCCGCACGGTCCTGCAAGAGGTCGGTAACGGCTACCGTCGCACCCGCAGCGCCGAAGCCCTGGGCAATCGCGCTTCCAAGTGAGCCTCCGCCGCCCAACACTACCGCGACTTTCCCGTTGAGACTGAACATGTCGAGAACGCGCATTGACATGGACTCCTTTCTGCGAAACACTCTCGCGCTACAACTCAAAGCCGAAATAGTCGGCCGCGTTGTTGTAACAAATATCGCGCACCATGCTGCCGACCAGATCCATATCGTGCGGCAACAGACCCTTCTCAATCTGCGTCCCCAGGAGGTTACACAGAACACGCCGGAAGTAGTCGTGGCGTGTGTATGACAAGAACGACCTCGAGTCGGTCGTCATGCCCACGAACCGGCTCAGGAGGCCCATGTTCGACAGATCTCTCATCTGTTGCTCCATACCGTCCTTCTGATCGAGAAACCACCAGCCGCTTCCAAACTGCATTTTGCCGGGCGTGCGGCCGTCCTGGAAGTTGCCGATCATCGTCGCAAACACCGCGTTGTGGGCCGGGTTCATATTGTACAGAATGGTCTTGGCAAGTTTGTCCTCGCGGTCGAGTCGGTCCAGGAACCGCGCAAGCGGCACCGCGATCGGAGAATCGTCCATGGAATCAAACCCGTTATCCGGCCCGATCTCCTCTAACGTCCTGGTGCTGGCGTTCCGCAGCGCCCCGATATGAAACTGCTGGGTCCATCCTTTCTCATGGTCCATTACCGCGTACTCATGGAGCATCGCCGACTTGAACTTCAGCGCCTCGTCCGCATCGAGCGCCTTACCGCCTCTGACTTTGGCGAAGATCGAACTGACCTCTCGATCCGTGTAGTCCTCGGCATACGCCGTGTCAATCCCGTGGTCCGACAGGCGGCACCCCATGTCGTGGAAGAAGTCGTGGCGTTTGCGGAGCGCTTGCAGATACGATGCGAAATTCACGATCTCGGTATCGCTCGCCTCAGCCAACCTGTCTATCCAGGAGTTGAACGCTGCGGGAGCCCTTACCGCCATACCCTTGTCCGGCCGCCACGCAGGCAGTACCCGGATCTCGAACTGGGCATCGTCAGCTACCGTCTTGTGGTGCTCGAGCGAATCCGTCGGGTCATCTGTTGTGCAAACAAGGGCCACGTTCATCTGCCTCATGATGCCCCTGCATGAGAACTCCGGTCGAGCGAGCTTGGCGCTGCACTCGTCCCAGACGCTTTTCGCCGTGTCCGGTCCGAGCAGCCGGTCGCTGATGCCAAAAGGTCGTTTCAGTTCGAGATGCGTCCACTGATAAAGCGGATTACCGAGCGTTTTCGGCACAGTCTCGGCCCACTTGAGAAACTTGTCCCAATCCGACGCCTCACCGGTGCAGTATTGTTCGTCGATGCCGTTCGCACGCATCGCGCGCCACTTGTAGTGGTCGCCGTTGAGCCAGATTTGCGTCAGGTTCTCAAACTGATGGTCGTCCGCGATCTGCTTAACGGGCAGATGGCAGTGGTAATCGATGATCGGCATGTCCCTGGCATAGGCGTGGTAAAGCTCAACGGACTTGCCCGTCTGCAACAGGAAGTTCTCCGTTATGAACACGTCCTTCATGAATCGATCAGGTTTCCTTTCCTACTCCAGAAGCTCGGCGAGTCCTCTTACCCCCTCCTGCAACGGATTGCCCTCTTCGAAAGTATACCTCGCATGGTGCCACCTTGTCTAGAAGCATCACAGGAGGCCCTTGGAATGCGTTTTCAAGGCGTGTTCCGCGCCAAAAAGGGTTGACATGACGGGGAGGACGGCGTAGAGTTCTCTGGAAAGCCGGCTGGTCGAAATCGCGAAAGCCACGGGGAACGCGGGGACTGTCAGATCCACAATATGGACCTTCATCATGAACGATAAAAACGCAATGAAGATGCCGCCGAAAGGTTTGGCCGTTCTTGCTCTGGTTGGTCCCGGGTTGGTGTGGTGTTCCGAGATGATCGGCTCGGGCGAGGTCATTCTCTCGACGCGCGCCGGCGCGATACTCGGCACCAACATCATGTGGGCGGTAGCCCTCGTCATCCTTCTCAAATGCTGGATCGGCATCGGCGGTGCCCGGTACACGGTGTGCACGGGCGAGGGTATGATCGATATGTTCGACCGTATTCCGGGCCCGCGCCACTGGGTCGTCTGGATCGTCTTTGTGGCCCAGTTTCTCTTTGCCATGGTGGCAACCGCCTCAATTGCCAGCGCGTCAGGGGCGTTTCTCAACAGCATGATACCTGCACTTCCGGCGAAATTCGGAGGAGGGATCATCAGCATCCTCGCGCTCATAGTGGTTTGGCCCGGGAAGTTCGATATTCTGAAGAAAATTATGGGCCTGTTCGTCGCGGTCATGATAATTGGTGTGGTATACGTCTCCCTTAGGCTGTTCCCGGGCTGGCGGAGTTTCTTTGAGGGGTTTCTCTTCAAGATTCCCGAGGTTCCCAAATGGGCAATAGACACAGCCAACGCGAGCCCGAACGCGTTGCGCGAGATGCTGCCGCTGATGGGCTGGGCGGCAGGCGGGTTCGCGAGCCAGGTGTGGTACACCTACTGGGTGCTTGGCGCCGGGTACGGCCTTGCCGCCGGGCGGGGATACGGCAAGCCTGCGGATACAGAATCGCTGAAAAAGCTCGACGGTGATACTGCCCGGAAGCTCAAAGGATGGTGTTCGGTAGTCTCCACCGACGCCGGGATCGCGATGGTTATTACCGTCATTCTCACCCTCAGCTTCGTGATAGCTGGAGCGGTTGTACTGGGCACGAACGAGCTCGCTCCTGAGGATCAGGACGTCGCCATTACGCTCTCGAAGATCTTCTCGTCGCAATGGGGACAGGTAGGCGGGTTCCTGTTTCTGCTCACCGGCACCATTGCGCTCATGAGCACGCTCACGGGCCAGCTGGCGGGTTGGCCCAGGCTGCTGGCGGATGCGTTCAGGATATGCGTCCCCAAAGTCAGCAAGAAGCTGAGCTGGAAGGTCCAGTTTCGCGCGTTCCTGATCTTCTTCTTCACGACCAACATAATAATCGGGTATGCACTGGGACTTAAGCCGGTGCTGATGGTAAAAATGGGCGGCATGCTTGAGGGACTACTGCTGACACCGCTGCAGGCTTTGTGGGTGGCGGTCGGCCTGTTTGTCGTGCTGCCGAAGTTGTTATCCAAGGAGGCGTATGCAATCCTGAAACCGCACTGGAGCCTCGCCGCAATATTGCTCGCGGCCTTTTTGCTGCTGGGGTACTTCTGCGTGTCTCAGATGCCCGGCGCACTGAAAGAGGTCTGGACGCTCCTTGTCCATTCGCAGGGGGCTTAGGGGTATAGGCAACGAGAGGTACTTTTCGTGAAAGCGCTCGTATTGCAGGAATACAATGAACTCGAACTGCAGGACGTGCCGCAGCCCGAGATCGCTCCTGACGGGGTGCTCATAAAGGTCAAGGCCTGCGGTATATGCGGCAGCGACGTCCACGGCTTGGACGGCTCGACGGGCCGCCGCCAGCCGCCGATCGTGATGGGCCACGAGGCTTCGGGAGTCATCGCCGAAGTGGGCCATGATGTGCACCGCTGGCAAGTTGGCGACAGGGTCACTTTCGACTCAACCGTGTACTGCGGCGAGTGCCACTTCTGTCGGCGAGGTAAGGTCAACCTCTGCGACAACCGTCGTGTACTTGGCGTCTCATGCGACGACTACCGCATGGATGGAGCTTTCGCGGAATACGTCGCAATACCTCAGCGTATTCTCTATCGACTTCCGGACGCACTTACGTTCGAGCATGCCGCTATGGTTGAACCCGTTTCAGTCGCTCTGCACGCTGTGTGGCGCACGCCCATCCGCCTGAACGACACGGCAGTTGTGATGGGCGCGGGTATGATTGGACTCCTCGTGCTGCAGGTGTTGCGGACGTCCGGCTGCGGGACGGTCGTTGCGGTGGACATTGACCAGGGTAAGCTCGACCTCGCCAAGGAACTCGGTGCGGACCTGACGCTGAACCCTAACGAAGGCGACGTGTCGGAAGCGATAAAGCAAGAGACAGGAGGACGAGGTGCCGACGTGGCGTTTGAGGTGGTGGGCACCACGACGACGCTCGTCTCGGCAGTCAAGAGCACCGGCAAAGGAGGAACGGTCACGGTGATAGGCAACGTGTCGCCGGAGGTGGCGATTCCGTTGCAGGATGTCGTTGCACGGCAGATTAGTCTGCGCGGATCATACGCGTCCGCGGGCGAGTACCCGACATGTTTGGAGATGATCGCAGGCGGTGCCGTAGAAGTTAATCCGCTAATCAGCGCGGTCGCACCGCTTTCAGAGGGGGCATCCTGGTTCGACCGCCTGTATAAGAAAGAACCGGGTCTCATGAAGGTCATGCTTGCGCCTGAGGGAGAGGAATGATGGGTATGGAAATGTTCGATCTTACCGGGAAAGTCGCGGTAGTCACCGGCACCAGCCGTGGGTTGGGCCAGTACATGGGCCGCGCGCTCGCACGTGCCGGCGCGGACCTGGTGATTACGAGCCGTCAGAAGGATGCGTTGAAGAAGTTTCAAGGTGAAATCGAGGCCATGGGACGCAAGGCTCTGCCCGTCGAGCTTGACGTCCGTGACTATGACAGTGTCCAACGTATGGCGGATGAAGCGTACGCCGCGTTCGACAAGATCGACATACTGGTCAACAACGCCGGGTGCAACGTGCGCAAACCCGCCGTCGACGTAACCTGGGACGACTGGAACGTCGTTCTCGATACGAATCTGCGCGGCACGTTCTTCGTGTCACAGGCCGTGGCCGGAAAAGCGATGATTCCAAAGAAATACGGGCGCGTTATCAACATAGGTTCCGTCACGTGCGTGGCGGGTTACGCCGGACTGGGCCCCTACTGCGCCAGCAGAGGCGGCGTCAAACAGTTGACGATGAGTCTCGCCGATGATTGGGGCGTACACGGCATCACGGTCAACTGCCTCGCGCCGGGTTGGTTCAAGACGGCCCAGAACGCGGTACTCTACGATAATAAGGAGTGGGTCGAGTACCTTTGCGACCGCATACCTCTGAAGCGGCCCGGTCTGCCCAACGACCTGGACGGAGCCGTTGTGTTTCTCGCGTCCGATGCCAGCGAGTACATCACCGGCCAGACTCTCCTGGTCGATGGCGGCATCTCCACCGGCGCAACACGAGCAACCGTCGAGAAGTAGGGGTCGCCGCGGCGACCCGCTGTTGAAAAAGTCGGTGTATACTACCCGACGTCATTCTGAGTCCGCCGCGGCGGACGAAGAATCTCGATTCTCCAGCCTTTTCGCAACGCCGGCCTTGCAGTGGTCCGCCCTCTGGAGTATAATGCCTTGTGAGATAGACTGCTGCGGGAGGATTCTTCGTAACGCATCATAGGCTGCCAAAGAGGTCCGGGCGAACCGGCTAAGCAGCAGACGTGCCGAAAGCAAGAGTCAACCTGGCTGTAGGCGGGGCTCGACGGCTTGTCAGCAAATCGTTACGCAGACTGAGGACGCCGCACATGTCGGACTTTGGTGAATACCCGCAACTTCCCGAGGATGTGCAGCCCGTCTTTAAGGACCTCTGCCAAGACTTGGTATCACTTCACGACAAGTGGCGGCTCTACCTCGATCTCTTCAGCAATAGACACACTGTGGATCTCCTCGATGATGTGGCAAGGGCCTCCTTCCAGATGGTAGAGGAATCCCTCAGAAGCGACGTCACAATGTCAATCTCTCGCCTGAGCGACGAACGGAAGTCCTCTGCTGGTGGAGAGAATCTATCGATTCAGGCGCTTGTCGACGAGCTCCCCAGTATCCCTGATTTGAAGGCACTATGGGAGGACTTCCACGACAAGTGCAAGCCCCTCAGGCGTTATCGCAACAAGCGTATCGGTCACAACGACTTCGATACGGCCCTAAGACCCCACGACAATCCGCTGCCAGACATAGGCCGCGTACAGGTCGACGAGATACTGAAAGCCGCATCGAAGCTTATGAAACATGTTTTGACCCATTTTGGCGGAGGTGAACTCGGATTCGAGCGCACGTGTATCGGAGGCGGCGAGGACCTCATTCACTGGCTGAAGATGGCTTGGGAATGTGAGCAAGTGAAACAGAGGAGACTCTCCGGAGGGATGGCATAACAGGCGCATTCACATGGACTCACGCCGGTGATGCGCGCAACGTTAGGCGAGAAGAGCTGATGACCGAGCAAGAAGGCAGAGTTGACAGCGCGGATGAGCTTGACGCAGAGCGCACTGCTCTTTGTCAGCGGTGCCTCTCTCCGGTTGATCCCTCTGCCTACTACTGCCAGACTTGCGGTGAGGCTACAAGCAACCTTACGCCCTATCTTCCGTATGTCAACATCAAATTCTCTGTGAACTTCTACCGCGCTATGTGGCGTAAGGCGTGGTACGATCGCACCACGCATTTCATCATTCGCTTACTGTCTATTGTACTTATTGTCGTGTTTGCCCCTATAATGCTTATTGGACTGCCTTTCGTGCTGGCGGCTAAGCGCAAAGTACGCACGAAAGACAGGGGAACAGATCGCTAACCGGCGCATACACCTGACGGCTGAACGCCGCGGCTCAGCTCGACAACCTTAGGAGCGTAGAATTATGAAGAAGCGTTTGGTGATAATCTCGGTGGTGGGTTTGACCCTCTTGGCAATCGCCGGAGCCTTCATCCATCAGTATCAGCATGGCAGAGTGAATGCGCCAGCCAATGCATTGCTGGTGCTCAAGCTTTACCGGCATGCGGGAAGCTGGGTGTTCGACGACGCAAGATTCGGCCTTGTCAAAGAGCCCTTTGTTGCCGGAACCCCGGAAATAATCGACAAGATGGTCGAAGATGTCCCCAATTCCGATCAAGGCTTTCGTCTCATATTCTCCGCCAGCCCTTTCCCGGACTACGAAGTCAAGCTTGTCTGGACCCGGGGACAAGACACTGGCAACTGGTACTATTGCGAGAAATACGATATTGAGGGCTGGCTCTGCCCAGCAATGTATAAGTACTATGAAGAAGCTCCAAAGGAGCTATATGCTAAAGCGGAAGCCTTGTAGGAGCATTACAGCTCCTAACAAGGCAATAAAGCCGACCTGGTATTCCGTGCGGCCTTGCCGCTCTTCATCCCAGGCGGCTTATCTCCAACGTTACGTTCCCGGGAGGAGGGATGAACCATGAGAGCATCGTACATAGCCGCCGTCCTGATTGTCGGCACCCTGCTCTGTGCCTGCCAGCCGCGGGATGTAATGCAACAACTCCCTGCATCATCCCCCCTTGTCACGGAGCTTTCCGAAGATGAAGCCGCCGAATTGGCAGCGAGACTCGCCAACGAGAAGTGCAAAGCCGCGTTTGACCGGCAACCCTTTCGCCCGGAATCGTACGAGGCACAGCTGCTCGGTTCCAGATGGCACTGGGGTGAAATAGAACCGGCAGGTATCGCAGGCTACTCAGCGGATGTCGAGTTCAATGGGGACGGGTCCCAACCTGTGGTAAGAGTGGCCTTTCATACTGATAGAATCCAACCGGTCACTCCCGATGCGCTCCAGGAAATAGACATATGGCCAGACCCCGAAGGGGTCATTGTTGATCCGGACGGCCCGTGAGGAAGAAAGCGATGCGTGGTACATGGAAACCATGTAGCACGTAGTTGGAGCAAACTACAAGACCAAATCAATCTCGCGCAAAGACGCAAAGGCGCCAAGAAATGACAGAGAACGAAAAAGGTCTTCTTTGCGGCTTGGCGGCTTGGCGCGAGTATAAAGAGAATTCTGTTCCAACCGGCGGATCGAGTCGGCCGCTCATCCGCGGAACGTTACACGCAGCGGCCGGTTAGTATCCCACTCCCTTGACCATGGTTCGCACTCTGCACACGACCTTATCGGCCGTCATGAATAGTGTCTTGCCGTCCTCGCCGAAAGCGCAGTTGGCCGTCAGGTTGTCGAGGGCTATGCGGCCCAGCAGCTTACCCTGCGGCGTTAACACCAGCACACCGCCGGGACCTGTTGCCCAGATGTTGCCGCGCTCGTCCACCGCCATCCCGTCCGGCGATCCAGGCCGCTCTTTAGACAGTTCGGTGCCGTCGAACAGCAATCGGCTCTTGCCGAGAGTACCGTCCTCAAGCACCTCGAAGGCCTTCCAGATCGGCGCCTCCCCGTCGGACTGGCCAACGTAAAACGTCTTCTCGTCGGGCGAGAAGGCCAGCCCGTTGGGTCGCGTCATCTCTTTCGTCAAGAGCGTGAGCGTCCCGTCCCTGGACAGCCGATACACCCCGCACCAATCCAACTCACGGGCCGGATCCTCAAGTCCTTTCGGCAGACCGTACGGCGGATCGGTGAAGTACAGGTCACCGTTCGAGTGGTATATCAGGTCGTTGGGACTGTTCAGCCGTTTCCCCTCATAGCGGGATGCCAGTACGGTCTTCGTACCATCCTCCTCGACGCGCTTAACCTGGCGGTCGCCGTGACAGCAGATCACCAAGCGCCCTTTCGCGTCGATCGTTAACCCGTTAGTGCCCGGTTCGCGACCGGTGAAATCCTGCGGACCGGTGTACCCGCTGCGCTCCATGAACACGCTGACGCCTTCGCCCTGCTTCCACTTCAGAATGTGGTTGCGAGGAATGTCCGAGAAAAGAAGGTACTTGCCCTTCTCGACCCATACCGGCCCTTCCGACCACTCGTGACCGGTCGAGATCACTTCGATCTTCGCATCCTGCTGAATGAGTTCGTCAAGGGCCGCATCGAACCGCTCGATCTTGCCGGTCGTCTTCGGCGTTTCGGCCTGCGCTCCTGCGAACGAAACCTTCAACACGATCGCTGCAACCGCGACTATCAGCACAAAGATCAAAGTTCTCTCCATGATTAGAATCCTCCCGTGAACGACGACTTATTGCAGCGCTGCGCAGGGCGAAACGTCGACCAGCGTTTCGCCCTATACAGCCGCCTAGCTCGGGAAACTCCAACGGCCAACGTGGCCGTAACTCACTCCTTGACCCTATTCGTGCTGCTGTTATGCGGTCTCTCCGCCCGCTTCCTGCACGCTCTCGGTGGAACCCATCGCAACCACTTCCGGCTCGAGACCCGCTTTGGCGAGGATAACGTACAGGACGAAACCTATCACGAACGCGATAACCGGCGCCGGTGCGATGGCTCCAAACTTCTCCGGCTTGATCATTGGCAGAATCGCCACGACGAACCCGACTGCCCACGAGATATATCCTGCCCAGTTGATGCCCTTGCGCGGACCTGACCACTTCCGGCCGCTCAAGAGGTAATCAGCAGCCATCGCGCCGCAGATCGGACCGAACGATGCGCCGATGATCCCGAAGTAGCGCACGAGCTGGGTTGTAACACCCGTTACTGCCAGGATAATGCTCACAACCACGCCGGCGAAGACTGCCGCCGTCTTGTTCACCTTCGGGAACAGCGTTCCGATGCTGTTGGCCGCAATGAACGAACTGAAACCCGCCGGGGCGAAGCTTGCAATGGCAAACAGGAGGAACATCGAGCCCGCAAGCCAGCCACCCTGCAATGTGATAACTTCCGCAAAGTCGTAGACCTGCAAATCCGGGTTGGCGGCGTTCGCGCCCGCCACACCGACAATCGCCAGGCCGCCCGTGACGATAACCGCCAAGGCGATGCCAAACAGGCCACCGAGCTTGACATCCTTCTCATCCCGGTTGCCCATGCCGAAATCGACACCTGCCGCTCCGGCCGTCGCAAAGAATCCGACAACCATAGCGATCATCGCCAGGAAGCCCACCATCGGATTACCGCCGGGAGGCGGTTGGTAACTTCCGGCGTTCCCCACATTCTTGCAGAAGACGATCAGCAGCATGACCAGCGGTACGATAGGCAGATACGTGGCTACCTTGCCAAGGTACTTAATGCCCTTCAGGCCTACTATGCCGGCTGCCAGACCCCACACGATTGCCACAACGATGAACACCGGCGTCCCCGGGGCTACGTTCTCAACACGCGCTGCGCGCAGTATGAACTCGGTCGACACGGCGATGTTCACGCCGAGCCAGCCGAACTGCAGCAGCCCCATCAGCAACGCAGGTATCAGGAAGCCTCCCTGTGTGCCGTAAGTCGACGATCCGATCACGTACAACGGGTACCCCGTCTTTACACCGAACAGGCCCGGCACGAGATAGTACAAGAAGTAGCACAGCAAGCCCGCCGCAACCAGCGCCAGAAGGCTCAGACCAAGCCCGCTCTGCGATAATGTTCCCGCAGCGAGCTGCTTGTAAAAGACAATCCACAGGAAGATACCCGCGTAAGCGGGGGCCGTGCTCTTGTACCACGGCGCCCGATTCTCGGCGGGATTCGGTTTTGCCAGCTTCAGATAACCCGGTAGTATACCGTTACTCACTGTGTACCCTCCTTTCGTCGCCCCATACACCGCCACCTGGTAGCTTAGATGCCCCTACCCTCCCGGCACTGCTTGCTTACATACTGATTAGCTTCCGGGACGTTGGCAACCCTCGTGTTCGGTTTGCCCCACTCAATCTTCTCGCCGGTTCGAACGTTCAAGTTACCCCACACACGTTGAGAAAAAACCTATTGCCCCTAATTCGGCAACTATTATAGCATGATTTTGTGCCAAACGGCCACAAATCTGTGAACCTCTTAATCTGAGGGCAGGTGCGCGGACTGCGTCAGAATCCCCGCCACTCGCCACGCTAAACACGTACCG
>CBFDCQ010000023.1:0-41798 GCA_965603355.1 uncultured bacterium | reverse complement strand
AGAGGGAACGCGATAGCGTCAACGTTGTCGCCCGACTGCAGACCCAGATCTTTAAGGTTGATCCTTTCGATATTCATGTTTCCGCCGCCCACGAAAATGTGGGCCGGCCTGCTATCTGCGTCAACCGATGTCCCTTTGAGCCCCTCAGCACCTCCGCCGACAGAGAAGTTCACCCCTTGCGTCCACGTCGTCGTTGTGTGGCATAAACACACGACCGCGGACATCAGCAACACGGCTGCTCGCACGTTACACTGACTATGTCTACTGCGTCGTCCCATCTCACTCACCAGCAACATTCAACCGATATCAGAAACCCTCTCGCGTGCGCGACCCCGCATCGCCGCACGGCGCACTTCCCCACTTTCCAAACGCTGCGTATTTCGAGCAGGATGACCCACCTACCCACAGCCGCTCCTGAACAACCGCTGCGGGATTCAGGGCAATTCCATTCAACATCCGCACTGATCACCGCAAGTATACACGACTTGCCCCTACTTTCTCAACGGGTTTTGTGAGAACAGTCCTCAAAAGACAGCCAAATGCAACACGCAAAGGCACCGCCGGTATGGCGCTCAACTTGACAGCGCATTGAAAGCGCGGATACAATATAGTTAGAGGTGTGTGGAAGGGGCGAAAGTCTCAACAGGCAGTTCAACTACATCCGGCCTTAATCAGACACCGGATGTTTGAATCCGAAGCTTTTCTGTTCAGGCAATAGACGAGTCGGTAAGAAGGAACGACGATGCCAGAGAATTTGGTCATAGTGGAGTCACCAGCAAAGGCCAGGACTATAAAGAGGTATCTCGGCAAAGGGTATGTCGTCAAGGCCTCTAACGGTCATGTACGCGATCTGCCGACGAAGACACTTGGCGTGAAGTTCGGAGCGCAGATCGAGCCGGAATACGTCACCATCAAAGGGAAGAAAAAGGTACTGGACCAACTGAGGAAAGCTGCCGAGACGTGCGACACCGTGCTGATAGCATCGGACTTCGATAGAGAAGGCGAGGCGATCGGTTGGCACATTCAACAGGCGATAGGCGCTAAGAACAGCAACGTCAAGCGAATCGTGTTCAACGAGATCACGGAAAGAGCCATCCGCAAAGCGGTAGACGAGGCCGGTCCACTTGACGTCAACAAGGTGAACGCACAACAAGCCAGGCGCGTTCTGGACCGTCTCGTGGGCTACAAGATCAGCCCCATGCTGTGGCGTAAGGTAAAAGCCGGGCTCAGCGCCGGCAGGGTGCAGTCAGTGGCCGTTCGGCTTATCTCCGAGCGGGAGAAGGAAATAACGGAGTTTGTCCCTGTCGAGTACTGGTCAATAGACGCGGCGTTCAAGACCGTTCGCGACGACGAGTTCGCCGCATCACTCGAGACGGTGGACGGCGCGAAACAACAGATTGGCTCCGAGAAGGAGGCGGCGGACGTACTACGTGAGCTGAAGGGTCTTGATTACACGGTTGACAGCGTTGTCAGGAAGGAGACAAAGCGCCGACCCTACGGGCCGTTTCGGACGAGCACGTTGCAGCAGGACGCTTCGAGAAAGCTCCGGTTCGGCCCCAGGAAGACGATGCGGATCGCGCAGCAGCTCTACGAGGGAATCGAACTCGGCGAAGAAGGCAACGTAGCGCTGATATCGTACATGAGGACCGACTCAACCCGCATCGCCAAAGAGGCGCAGGACGAGGCAAGGGACTTTATCGTCGAACAGCATGGGAAGCGGTTCTGTCCGTCAAAACCGAATGTTTTTCGAATGAAAAAGGGTGTCCAGGACGCGCATGAGGCGATCCGTCCGACGTCGTGCTACAGGACACCGGACGCAGTGGCCAAGAACCTCACGGGCGACCAGCTCGCTCTATACACGCTCATATGGAAGCGGTTCCTCGCGAGCCAGATGACCCCGGCTGTGTATGACAAGACTACCGCGGACATCGTCGCAGGCAAGTTCATGTTCAGGGCGAGCGGCCTCGTAGTCAAATTCCCGGGATTCACGGCCCTCTACCAGGAAGCGACCGAGGATAACGGGACGCCTGACGAAGATAAGGCGTTGCCCGAGATACATGAGGGAGAGGAAGCAAAACCGGTACAGATCGTCCCGAATCAACATTTTACCAAACCGCCGCCGAGGTACTCCGAAGCCAGTCTCGTCAGGGCACTCGAGGAGAAAGGTATCGGGCGACCGAGCACGTACGCCGCGATCGTGAGCACCATTCAGACCCGCAACTACGTGTCCAGGCGCAAAGGAAGGCTGCATCCGACCGACCTGGGACAGGTGGTCAACGAGCTGCTGGTCGAGAGTTTCCCGAGAATTCTCGACGTTGGTTTCACGGCGCAGATGGAGGACGAGCTGGACAAGATCGAGGAGGGTAAGCTCGATTGGCAGGCACTGTTGCGGGAATTCTACTCCGACTTCGAGAGCACCCTCGAGCAAGCCGAACAGAACATGGTTGACCTCAAGAAGACCGGAGCGCCAACGGACGAGGTGTGCGAGACCTGTGGTGAGCCGATGGTGATAAGGTCCGGCCGGTTTGGCGTATTTATGGCGTGCAGCGGCTTCCCAAAGTGTAAGAATACGAAGCCCATCGAGTCTGGTGAAACCACGGAACGGGCAGCCCCGCAACCCACGGATAAGACATGTGGGAAATGCAGCGGAAAGATGCTGATTCGGACGGGTCCAGCCGGCAAATTCTACGGATGCGAGAACTATCCGAAATGCAAGTTTACGATGCCGATGGAGACCGGCGTGAAATGCCCCGAACCTGACTGTAACGGCGACATTGTCGAGCGCAGGACACGCAAAGGCAGGCACTTCTATGGATGCAGCAAGTATCCGGACTGCAAGTTCGCTCTCTGGGATCGACCGATTGATATGCCGTGCCCGGACTGCGGCGCGCCGTTCGTCGTCGAGAAGGTGCGAAACGGCGACCGCGTGCTGAAGTGTAGGGAAAAGAGCTGTTCGTTCGAGAAGCGCCCGGAGTCGTGACGGGCGGCTGGCGGCGCTGTTGGATGGTGAGGCGGAAGATCCGCGACGTGCCTTATGACGGGAATCGTGACAGAGTTCTTGCGCTACCTTGAGGGCGACCGCAACGTCTCGCCCCACACGCTCAGAGCCTACGCGAACGATCTTAGCCAGTTCCTAACCTTCCTCGGCGCGGGCGAATTGGGCACGTCTCCATCGGAAGCTTCGTTATTGGAGAATGTCAGCAGGCACACCATCAGAGAGTATCTCGCAACGCTGCAAAACCGCGCAATGTCGTCGCGGACGCTGGCAAGGAAGCTGGCGGCGCTTCGCAGCTTCTTCAAGCACCTGCACGCCCGAGGCATCTGCAAGACCAATCCCGCCAAGATGGTTTCGGCGCGAAAGCTCGGCCAACCGTTGCCTCACTTCCTCAGCGTTGAGGAGGTTGGGCAACTTCTGGAAGCGCCGGACACCGCGACCGTCTTGGGGAAACGCGACCGCGCGGTTCTTGAGACCGTTTACTCAACAGGCGTGCGCGCGGGCGAACTGGCGGCACTGCAACTCAAGCACGTCGACCTGATCTCCGGCGTAATCAAGGTGTTCGGAAAGGGTCGAAAGGAACGAATGGCCCTGCTCGGTTCGCCGGCGGTGGCGGCATTGAGGGATTACCTTGCCGTACGGTCTGAGCTTGTCGGGGGGAACAACGTAGCCGCTCTTTTCGTGAATCACCGGGGCGGTCCGCTGACAAGCCGGAGCATTCAGAGGATCGTTCACAGGTACGCGTCCGCCGCCCTGCCGACGCGCAGAGGTGTGAGCCCACACACGCTCAGGCACAGTTTTGCGACGCACATGCTCGACCGGGGTGCGGATCTGAGGTCCGTCCAAGAGCTCCTGGGCCATGCAAGTCTTACAAGCACTCAAATATACACGCATCTGACCACTGAGCGACTGAAGAAGGTCTACAGGACCGCGCATCCGCATGCTTAGGCCGCTTAGGCCGTGTGGGCAACGAAATATCGGGTAGAGCGGGCATCCCGTCGGAGACTCGCCGTGGAGAGCCCGCCAGTGCACGTAACGTGGAGGGCAGACGACCATGTTCGAGGGGACCACCATTCTGAGTGTACGCCATAATGGACAGATCGCTATGGGGTGCGACGGGCAGGTTTCATTCGGAAACACGATAGTAAAGAAGAAGGCATCCAAAATCCGCAAACTTGCTGACGGGAAAGTCCTTGCCGGTTTCGCGGGAGCGTCGGCGGACGCGTTCGCGCTTTTCGAGAGGTTCGAGGCGAAACTCGAGGAGTTCCGTGTCAACCTGCCTCGTGCCGCCGTTGAACTTGCCAAACTGTGGCGAACCGACAAGTACCTGCGCCGGCTCGAAGCTATCCTGGCGGTTGCCGACACCGAACACTCTTTGCTCGTCTCCGGCACCGGCGAGATCGTCGAGCCCGACGACGGAGCTCTCGCGATAGGTTCCGGAGCGCCGTACGCGCTCGCCGCCGCGCGCGCTCTAGTCAATCACTCCTCGCTGAATGCCGAACAAATTGTGCGCGAGTCCATCCAGATCGCGGCCTCAATCTGCGTATTCACGAACGACGAGATCGAAGTCCAGACCCTCTGATGCCGTTTTCTTCAGAGTGGCGGCGCCCTGCCGAAGTTGTCACTGATCGTTGCACACGGTCGAGACGAACAACCGGACCTTATTGCTGATTGTATGCGCCGGCAGAGATGGACCGCGTGGAGTAGTTGCCTCCAATGACTGTGTGAAGCGTAATCGTGGTGCTTGACACGGACATGGAAGTCTGAGTCACATGGAAGTTGTCTCCCCGTGAATAGATCGCCCGCTCGCCTGAGCCGTACTTGGCGTAGAGCGAATACGAGCCACCAGCGAGAGTCACGGTTCTGCGTTGGCCTGATGGGACGTGTACCACAACTCGTTTGGCGCCAACGACTTTAACCTCCGCGTGCATGCCGCTCTTATTGTCCAGAGTGAGCGTGGGCCGCAACCTCTCCGTACGCCGGCTCCCTCTTCTGCCTCCCAGACGAGGCCCGGACGGTACCATGACCCGAGGTGGCGTGACCTGCGGCACATTGATCCGTGGTACGTGGAGCTCCGGCGGTTCCATCCTCGGCAGATGCGGGTTAGCCCGGGGTCGGGTACCCGCTTTGGATGCAGTGGTACGACGCGCGCTCGTGCGCGGAACTAACCGATCGTAGGTCTCCCGAGACCCGGCACGTTCAGGTCCTGTGGATTGACTGCCAAGCAAGCCCAAAAAGACGACAATCGCCGCCAGCAAGACGAGCGCTTTCACCAGGGACTTGCCGGCTTCGTCCTGCTTGCCAGGCGAAATGGACGCGGTCACATCCGCACGGCAGAGATCGAGCTCTCTACACGTCATTCGCTAATGTTCCAATCTTCACTTCGGCTTCACGTTAGGAGTACTTGCTTGAGTAGTATGTCACGCTCTTCTCCGGCAAGTCAACCGCTTTCCTGTCGGAGATTCTACAGGATCTCAAGCAAGGGCAGCCATGGATTATGGCTGCCCCTTTTCTGTCACTCAGTTCCAGGTTACTCTTCGCTTCGCTCTCTCTCGCTGCCCGTTATGCGCCAGCGACCATCCTCCTCTTTCGTACAGAGGAGTGTCCTGCGCATTGTACCTCTGCGTCCCTCGCTGACAATCGGGCCGACTCTCGCGGTATCGCCGTCGATCTGTATCTCGGCTTCAGCTACGCCGAGTTCAATGTCCCGCTCGGCCATACGCGGAATATACTGCCGCATTCGCTCGACCATCTCCTCGTACGTGCCGCCGCGCGCGCTCTCATAGTTCTCCGAGTACAACGCGATGACGGCTTCGGCGTCACCCGCCTCCATGCCGGTCTTGTACGTCTGGAGAAGCTCGCCAAGCATATTCTCATCGCTGGCTCCGCCTCCAAGCGTAGCGCAGCCGCCTGCTACGCACACCACTGCGACGGACACCGCCAGTAATACGACCATTCGTGCACTCTTCAAAGCTATTCACCTCCCTCCCACGTAACGTCGCCTATCAAACCACCTTCCCTACCCTTCCGAAATCAATCCGTTACAGCGAATCATAGCACCGGACGCTCAGGCAATCAAGCGGAATCCGCACGGGTGCCCCCACAGGCTCGCGAGAACATCAGCCACATCTCTGTGAATGCTCCGCCCAACGTCGAGGCTATTCTCTCAAATCCAGCAGTCCAACATCGATGTATTGCCGGGAGCCCTTCACGCCATGGACTGCCAGGACATTCTCACCGTCCTTGAGCTTGTCCCTCGCCTCCTTATCCAGCGGGAACAGAGTGTACGCGAACTGGTGTTCAGGACCTCTTGCGGCCAGCTCGCCGTTCAGATACACTTGGGTTTCCTGTTCAAAATCGTGGTACACCACTATATAGGGGTTCACCAAGTTCTTCGCGGACAACTCGAAAGTCTTACGCATCCAGATCTCTTTCGTGCTCCATGCTGTCCTCACAACTGCGCAGACTTCATTGGGATCGCCAAAACCGGCCGCACCCTTCGACCAGGATGAGTCGTCAAAACCGAGTTCCGCCCATCCTTCCGGTGGTTCCTCGGTGGTGTAGCGCCACTGCTGCGGTTCTTCCTGAGACGTCGCGACAACCGACTTGAACTTGAACGATCCCGGCAACACAGCATACAGCGCTTTGGCCGCCTTGAGCATCCCGGCCGTATCCATCTTTATGACAGATCGGTCATAAGTCATCAGGCCGTTCAGTTCGTTCTCAACGTCCGAAACCTGTGTATAGACGGCGGCGGAAAGGCCGCGCGAAACGTATGGGCGCAGCTTCACGAGAAGTTCTTCATATCGAGCGGCCAGTTGATCAGCATCTTCTATCCCGCGGCGGCCCCGTCCCCTACCGGGCTGCCACAAGTGTCCCTCGACCGACAACGCCAGCCCGCCAAACTCGCCCAGCACCAGGGCGCGGTCTTTCTCAACGGGAGCGCCTGTCGGGCCGGGGTAGGAATGCACGCTATGGATATCACCCACGCCTTTATCCACGAAGCCGCTTGCGTTAATGACCAGCCGCGATGCATCCCTCTCTTTCGTCCGCGCGGTGAGCTGTTCTGTATTGTACTGCCCCCATCCTTCATTGAAGATTACCCAGACCACGATACCAGGATGGTTGTAGAGTGAAGTCACCATACGCTCCAATTCCAGCTCGAACTGGCGCGCGGACTCGGGACTCCTATCCGTCCCCCGCTCCCCCGTGATGTCGCCGCTGGGCATGTCCTGCCATACTATCATCCCCAGCTTGTCGCACCAATAATAGAAGCGCTGCGGCTCGACCTTGATGTGTTTGCGCAGCATGTTGAAGCCAAGCTTCTTCAGAACCTCAACGTCGTATCGTAACGCTTCGTCGGTTGGCACACGATACAATCCGTCCGGCCACCACCCCTGATCGAGCGCGCCGTACTGAAAGAGAATCTGGTTGTTCAGGGCAATCCTGAACGTCCTGTGCTTATCCCTGACCATGGATATCTTGCGCATGCCGAAATAGCTTTTCACCGCGTCAACAGGAGCGTTACCGTCCAGGAGAGTCACTTCGAGATCGTACAGGAACGGCGACTCGGGCGACCAGAGCTTCGCGCCCGGTATGTTCAGCATCAACGGCTCGCCCGCGGCACCAGTCGCTTCAGCGACCAACGCGCCGGCATCTCTGGCCACGGTTTTGACTCGGCCATCCTCGGCGCTCCCGCCGGTTTGGACGCGAACGCTCAAGGTTCCGGCATCGATGTCCGGGATTATTTCGAGATTCTGAATGTATCCCCGCGGGACAGGCTCCAGCCAGACAGTTTGCCAGATACCCGTTACCGCCGTGTACCAGAACCCGCGCGGTCTCGCCCTTTGCTTCCCAGAGGGTTGATGGCCCTCGTCCGTAGGATCCCAGACCGACACGATGAGGTCTTGCGGCGACAACGGGTCAAGCGACGGGTCAATTGCATGAGTAATGTCAAACGTGAAGGGATCATAACCTCCCTTATGACTTCCAACGTCCCGCCCGTTGACCCAAACGGTAGTGTCCCAGTCCACAGCGCCGAAATGAAGAAGCAGACGTCTGTCTCTCCACTCTGCAGGCACGTAGAAGACACGGCGGTACCACAACCGCTTGTCCTTGCCCACAGGTTTCTTGACACCCGACAACGCGGACTCCACGGGGAACGGTACCAGGATTTCCCCGTCATACTGGTCAGGCTGGTCGTCATCCCGTCCGACAACGGCATAGTCCCACAGTCCGTTCAGGTTGAGCCACTCTTCCCTGACCATCATCGGACGAGGGTATTCGGGAAGGACGTTTTCCGGCGTTACCTCGGCCGCCCAACGGCTCATTATCTGGTCATCCGTCGGCTTCCGGGAGTCCTCAGCAGCATCGGCGACCCCCAAAATCGGCAGCAGTACGCACGTGGCAACAATAGCCGCAACAAGCCTGGAATGCATCCTGGAAAACAGCTTCATACGCGCAGCTCGTCTCCCATCCTCTGAGCACTTTGCTTCTTAATTCACTTACGCCAGATGGATCTCAGTTCGTGAACGTCGAGCGACGTCAGTTTCACGTCGCCACCTTTCGTGAAAACCTCCAGGGTCTTGTTCTCATCTGCGAGAATCGCACCCATCGGCATGTATACTCTGCCATCATTTCCGAAAATCTCGATTGAGACACGGTCAACGAGTATACGCAGGCGGATCTTGCCGTCGACCGGCTTTAGAGGCGCGTTTTCTCCTTTGCAGGAAAGCAGCTGTTTTTCAACGTCGTAAGTTACTGGCAGACCGCGGATTACGAACCCGCACTCGGCGGCATCGCCAACCGCGAACTCAACGTTAATGTCGAACAACTCTCCCTGGATCCCTGACAAAAGGTTCTCACCAGTTTCAAGAACCTCATCCTTCCAGCTGTGCTTCTTCCCGTGGATTTTCTCAATCTCCTTCACAGGATAGGCAAACATGCGTATGCCTTCCTCGGTGGAGTGCAGAGTCAGCTCGACCGGGAAGTCCATCATCTGGTTGAACGGCATCCCGGGAAGGTCTATCTGTCCCCAGGCGATCTGAATGCGCCGGCCGTCCTCCTCCGGAATGTTGGTGAACGTCTGGGAGGCGTAGAAGCAGTTACCGTAGTGGTAGCGTATTGGCTCCTCGGTCCCCGGCGTGTACTTCTTACCGTCGAACTTGCCGACGTAGTAGTCGCCGCTGGCACCGTACAGCACCCATCTCTTGTTGTTCTCATCGCCGTCCACCGGCAGCTCGAACAGTTCGGGACATTCATGGAACGGTTTGATCTCGTGCTGTAACTCCCACGATATCAGGTCTTTGGACGTGAAGAAACCCATCCGCTGGTCGTCTAGGTAGAGCACGATTACCCATTGATCCGTGGGCTCGTGCCAGATGACTTTAGGATCGCGGTTGCCCCCGTTGATATGTCCCTGGACAGGATTGCCCTCGTATACCGTGAAGGTTCTGCCACGGTCGTTACTGTAGGCCAGCGACTGCGTGAACGGCTGGCCTTCCGACCACGGGTTTGTCCCGCCGGCGGATGTATAGATACAGACCAGCGGTTTCTCGTCCCCCGTCTGGAAACCGGTCGTGTTGTCGCGGTCGATGACTGCCGACCCGGAAAAGATCGTGCCCAACCGGTCCGGATGGATCGCATCGCCGAGCTCGGTCCAATGGACCAGGTCCGTGCTGACAGCGTGGCCCCAGGTCATGTTGCCCCACGGCCAGCCGAAGGGGTTGTGCTGATAGAACAGATGATACTCGCCATCATAGTAGACCATACCGTTCGGGTCGTTGTTCCATCCGCGCTTGGAGTTGAAATGGAACTGCGGGCGGAGTCTCTCCGTATAAAGACTCTCTTCGCCCGGGAAGGTGTCGGCCTGATGAACGGCTTCAAAACCTTTCATCTGGCCGCTCATGATCCTGTCCGTTCGCAGGATGCCCTCCTTACCCGCAAACTCACTGACCTCCAGATACACCCAGAAGTCCGGTTCCCCGGCGGCCAGTTTCATAACAAATTCGCGGACCTTTATCCCGTCGATCTCCAGACTCAACACCCTCTCGGGAGAAGAGTTCTTTAGCGGCAGGTTAAGGTACTTCTTCGTGAACGTGAACTTACGCTCCGCTGGTTCGCGCACCTCCACCTTCATCTCCACCTTGGTATTGCTCTGGTAAATGTGATCGACGTTGATGTGGCCCCAGCCGCCGGCACGGCTGTCGACAATTTCGATCCGGGCATCCTTACCGGCAAGGTCCGAAACGTCCCATGCGTGCCATCCCAGCGCCTCGGAACCGCCGGCTCTTGTGTTGGGTCCGGTCGCCGTGCGCACGACCTTGCCATCAATCAGGAGGTTGATGCAGGTCTCGCCCTCAAAGCCGCCGCCGCCGATTAAGAAGCTGATGTAGCGGCGATCCAAGGTGAACGCGGATGACGTCAGCTTTCCTGTCGCGTCATCGCCGCCACGGTAGGAGTTAACGAGCAATTCTCCCAGGTACCCCGTCACCTCCATCTGCCCAGGAAGTGTCCCTTCGGCCGGTCTTTCACCAAAGGCATCACCTTCGACTTCCCAGTCGCCATAGCTGCGATTCTCGAAGTCCGCGATCTTGATGTCGTCCGCCGCTGAAGATGAGCCGGCGGCTGGACCTACGGCCTGGCAAGCCGTGAATGCAAGTGCGAGCGCGATTGATGTCACCAATACCAAGTGTTTACACATAGTTCTCTCCTTTCCTGAGCCAACACTTTCTGGAATTCGGAATTCTCCCCAAGAACGTCACCCGACGGCAGTAGGCCGCCCCCTTACCTTGCAATAATAAGCGGAGTTGCAGCGTTTGTCAAGGCTCGGGTCTGTTTCGATCTAGGACTAACATGCTGCCGAGAGTATCTGCTGTCCAATTTCAGAAGTTGAGGCGTGCTCAGCAACGCGTCAAGGAGGACATTTGGCGCACACGGATCGGAACAGCATCGTGCTGAGGTATCGGGTGCGGCTCAGAGCGTGGCAGGCTCAGTCTCCTGAACGGCAGAGTGAATCGCGCTACCGCTCAAATCCCGCATAACCACGACGCTTCCAAAGAGATAGATCGCCGCTGCAAGAAGAAGCACCAAGTTGAATCCTGCATGGATGGCAATCATCACGGAGGCTACGGACGCCAAGACACCGGCCGCGCCGTTGACGCCCCACGCCCATGGAATGAAGGTCTCCGCTTTCCTCCGCACCGCTTTGAGTCCTGTCGGAAAAGGAACACCCATCAGAAAAGCAAGAGGAGCAATGATGGCCGCTCCCAGCAGATTTCGCGTTACAGCCCCGAAGGAGAGCAGACCGGGCAGCACCTTGTCTAGTCCAAACGTGTAAAGCAGGATCAAGAGACAGAGCCCCCCCACGCTGGCCACCACAAGCCTCCTGTATGACCACGACACGAATCCTGAGCAAAGTGAGCCCATCCCGGAGAATATCAGTATGGTGGAAAGCACTGTCGAGATCGCGTAGCTTGGATGACCCAAATACAGCGTGAACTTCTGCATTAGGCTAATCTCGACAAACATGAAGCCAACGCCAAGGCACACGAAAAAGATGCCGTAACGCACCGCGCCGGGAGTTACCGACAGATCTCCCTTTCGCTTTGACGACACAACGAGCGGGACAAAGATCAACGAGACGACAGCCACGCACGCGCCCATGAACAGAGACAGCATTACCACGAGAGCAATCGAACCCCCAAACACGTCCCATTCGACCCCGCGGCCCTTCTCGCCGAGGAGTCTGGTCCATTTGTGAAAACGAAAGAAGAACGGGTTGTCGTCGCTGACTGGCCGAACGTCGTAGACGTAGTTCTTACAGAAAGAACCGTCCGTGTCGTTCTTAACGGCCTGCATGTAGGCAACGACAGGGTTAAGGGCGGAGCCGAATGGCGCCGGTTCGGCAAAACCTCTGCCATAGAGCCGTAGACTCTTCTCCGACAAGGGTTTGTCCTCGAGGCCCGGACGATACACGATATGGTAAGGTGTGTTGCGGGCGAGCCGCTCGATGACCTGAACGTCCCGCCGCGTGAACGGGCTCTTTCTCGCAATTACGGTGCCCCAACCGTACTCCTCCAGTACGATCAGATGGCGCCAAGGTTCCGACACCCCGTGTTCACGAAGCGCATCCGCAGCTGTCACCACTAAGCGCATCATCTCACGCGGGACGCGGAACGCCACCTGGCTCACGCTCAGGATACCGTCCGGTCTGAGGACGCGGAAGTACTCCCGAAACGCCTCTGCTGTATAGAGGTAATTTTCAGCCATCGTGTAAGCACCCGAGCTCAGAGCCGCAAAGGTATCCACGCCGTTCATGTAGACCATGTCAAATGACTGGTCCGCGCAGGAATGGACGTAACTGCGTCCCTCGGCATGGATGACGGTGGCTTCGGGACGCTCAGCGGGGCGACCGAGAGTATCCGCGTACACTGTGCGCACCAGCTCCAGGATGGCGGGGTTGAACTCCACGGCAGTGATAGCACTTGCACCAAGGCCAAGACCTTCCCATATCTCCTTGGCCGCACCAAGACCGATTATCAGCACCTCAGGCTTCTCAATTAAGCTGTACGCTGCGTTCAAGGCTGTTTTGTCAAAGGGAATGAACGGACCAGATCGGTCCTGTGGATAGTGAAACAGCCTGGTGTTGGCATCGCAATCAGTCAAAACCAGGTGATAGGGAAAATCAAGGCCTGTATGCGGATTGTGGAAGATCAACTTGGAGCCCGCAAGAACATCGATCCGCCCAGTCGGTGTCCAGCGCCGATAGACAACATGTGTATCGGGATTTGCATTCAGCTCCCGGCTGTAATGTTTACTCTCGCACACCTTGAAAGCATACAATTCATCCGCCACGGGAACCAGCGCACCAATGGCAATGGCCAAGGCGACTGACACCGCAACACCGGTCCGCCAGGTGGGCAACGCGAAAAGCAGCGCTGCCACCGCAGAAAGGGCAGACATGACCAGCAAAACCCTCGGTGCACCGAGCGGCATAATTAGCAGGAGAAACAGGATACACCCCGCTCCGGCGCCAACCATGTTCGCGCAGTAAAGCCTGGTCGTCTGGCCCGGATTGCGCGCTAGGACAATGCCTATAGTGAGCCCGCCGGCGAAGTACGGCACAGCCAACAGGATAAAGTACGCGAAGAGCGGTACAAGAACTCCGGGCTCCGAAACAAGTCGGAACGCGTCAACGCCTAGCTTGCCTCCGACGTAGCACGCAGCCAAGTTGGAGATGGCAAATCCGACAGTGCTAGTCGTAAGCAGCACGTCCTGTCGAATTGTGAACGCGCCGCGCCACACTGACAGAAACGCTCCGCTCACGCCAAAACCAAGCAGGGCAACGGTTATCACGCAGTAGACAAGGCTCTGCCACATGGTAACTGACAAAATGCGCATATGGCACAGTTCAAGGCAGAGAATGGCTGCGGAGACGCAAAACGTGGCTGCGTATTTACTCCACTCGCGAGATTGCAGGCTCATTCATTCTCTCCGCAACGTTGTCGCTTTCCTGGAATCGGCTTGCGGACCTGGCACCGATTCCCGCAACCCGCGCGAATCAAGTGCGTTGTGGAAAACGCCGCGCCGTTCGTTGCCGATTTGCAGTTCCTTGTCGGTCCCGCTCCTATTCCTCCGGCGCGGTCTCTTCCTCCTCGGGCAGAGGTATGAAATCCGCGTAGATCGGGCCTGTAAGGGCAAGCATCTCGATGTTGCCGTAACCTTCTCCGGTCTTCCTATCGGCGGCGGTCTTGAACAATTCGATTCTGTAATAGCTCGGCTTCCAGGGCATGTCAACGAAATCATAGACGGGCTTATCCACATTCACCACACCCGTTCTTAACAGTTCGCCGTTCTTTATAACGTTGATCTTGGCGCTTTCCCTTCTTCTCAACCCCTCGACCGCGACGCGGAAGTGCGTGCGGTTGACCTGAGCTCCGACGATGTCGGTGTCGATCACCGTATCGCCATAAGGGTTGACTCCCTCGGTAATCTGATACCGTCCGTCTTCCTGCGTTTTGTGGATCGGGACGATGGAACCCGGAACAGGCGCCTCGAACTTGCCGTCCTCGTCAATATCAGCCATGAAAAGCACCTTCGGCCCATCAACGCCGGACGAAATCATGGTCCGGCCAAAGAATATACCCTGCATGATGCCCGGCACGGACAATTCGCGCGCGTACACGTAAGTAACCGGAGAACCCATATCGCCCGGCCTGTCAGATGTGCCGCTGCCGCCCACCGCCGAGACCCTGATTCCCTGCTGCAGGATCCCATCCCAGAACTTCAGCGCCTGAGAGTTCTTACACACATTGTCCAGTGCGAGACTCGCCTGCATCTCCATGCTCGGGACAATGGGCTTGGTACGTTCGCCTTTCCCGAGGACCCCCGGTTCGGTCCGCGGCTCCGACCGCCACGCATTGCTCCAGACCTCCATCGCATGATACCCACTCACAGTCCACTCCCACGGGTTCTCGGCTGAGCAGGGGTCAGTGACGCAGAATAACACTCCTTGCGCATGCGCCAGTTGGATAGCGGCCTGAACCTGCGGGTTGTTATCCCAGTTCTTCATCAGAGTCCTGGCACCGAGAAGCGTGGCTTGTCCTTCCACACCCCACTCGTAGGCTGGAATAAGTAACACCTTATCCGACTTGAAATCCGCATCGCTGCAGGATTCCAGGCTTCCTCTATCGGTTATCGCGACAAAATCCAGCCCCAGTCTCTCGGCGCGTTGAATGATGTCGCGCACGCTCATCCTGCCGCCGCTGTAAGTCGAGTAAGAACGGAGCTCGCCGCGATACCACCCCTCTTCCTTGTTCAGGACTCCCGTGTCGATGTCCAGCCGTTGCCGGCCCGGAATGTCGGTCGCATCCCTGGGGTCGGTCCCGACCTCATGCTCGACCCTGTCAATGACCCCGTCAAAATCGGTGTCGAAAGCCGGTAACCCTACCCTGCCCGCCGCCTCGGCAAAAGCGCTCTCTACAGTGGTGACGTCGCCCGCGATCACCTCGACATCCTGTATGTCAACAACGTACCCCACATACTGCCACAGGGCCCGTATGTAAGCCTTATACTTGCCTGCGGGAATCAGTCTGTCGCTGAGACCGCGACCGGTTCCCGAGGCAAACGTGTACTCCTCACCGGTCGCAAGGTTCTGCAGTGTGATGTTCATCTGTACCGGCTGACCGTTGGGACCGTTCAGGCTGAACGCGACAGCACCCTCAGTGCCACTGGCTTCCGGCACGACAGTCGTGACAAGAAGAGTGAGTCCTATTCCTATCAGGAACAATTTCGCCAAGATTGAATGCTGGTTCTGCCGAGTCATCGTACCTTATCCTCCATAAGCTAAACGCATACCTGCGCCGCAAAGCGCCGTCGCGTACCACCGGCTCACTGCCAATATGGTATCAAACAGCCGGTTCCCGAGTCAATCGCCACGATGCCGCATCGCCGTGACCGCGGCGTTTGGGATTGTGGCTTCGCGCACCGCGCTCGCACGTCCGGTAACACCTTGAGTACGTCGGTGCTGCTTGGTATAATTGTGGGCAATTCGGTTCCAGGGAGGATGAGGGGAGAAAACCATGGGCGAGATCGCCGGCGGAAAGGTCGCCTGCGTCCTGAGCAGCGGCGGTATGCGCGGTGCGTACCAGCTCGGAATACTCAAGGGGATGGCAGAGAAGAAGATCGCGTTCGACCTGATGGTGGGTGCGAGTGTCGGCGCGATGAACGCGACCCGCTACGTCGCCGGTCAACTTGACGTGTGCATGCACGTCTGGTTGGAGCACTGTTCGGGCCGCCAACTCATCGATCCGTACAGGGCGTTCCGACTGTGGCGGCGCCGGCCGGTGTTCGACCTCGACCACATGTTCGGCGATGCCATGCGCGACCACGAGATCGACACGGCGCGGATCGATGCCAGCTCCACTGAGGTTCAGGTTGCGGTCACCGCGTACCCCAGCCTGAAGACCGAGTTCAGGAGACTGACGGGCGATAACGTCATTCCTCTCCTGACTGCAACCGCAGCCATGCCATACGTCAGCGGAGGGCCCGTCTCTATCGACGGTCAACGCTACGTTGACGGAGGGCTGACGACGCCGGTTCCCATCGAGCCGGCCCTCGAAAGCGAATGTGGCACGATATACGTGTTGTGCGTTCGGTCCAGCGAGGAGGTCGAAGCCGGTGCGCGGATTGGATGCCTCCAGCGAAACCTTCGGCCGTTCATAACACCGCTGCAGAAAAGCCTCGTTGACCGTCGCGTGAGCCGCGCACGCACCCATCAGGCGTTGTCCGACGGCACGTACCAGGCCATCGGTAAGAGGATCGTGCTCCTTCGCCCGAACACCCCGTTGCCCGTGGGCCGGTTTACCACCGACAAGTCGCGCTTGCGGGAGGCGATAGAGATCGGGTATCAGGACGCCTGCGATCGCCTCTGATCGGGCTGGCCAGGTGCGCTCACAAGGGTCGCGCTGTGGGCTCGAGTTCTGGTCTTGCCCGGTCGGGATTCACGGCTTGCTGTGTTTAAGCATCCGGCCGGTCCGACCGCTCCTAAACCTCATCTTCTCGATATGAAAATCCGGTTTTGCACTGACTCGGACATCGCGCTTGAAGCTCTCTGTCATCTCGTCCAGCGCATCCTTGTCCGTCGACTGCAGTCTTTCCGCCACTCTAGGATGCACCTCTACCACGACGCTTTTCTCGCGCGTGCTGGCGAACAGACTTTCCAGCCTGTTCAATACCTCCAGTGACACGGTGGTAGCACTCTTAGTGTGGCCCGCACCCTCGCAGTACGGACAGGTCTCGCTCAAGGTAGTCATGAGGTTTTGTCGGGCGCGTTTCCGCGTCATCTCAACCAGCCCCAGTTCCGTAACCTCAAAGATGGCGGGCTTCGACCGGTCGTTCTTAACCGCCTCTGTAAGCACACGCAGCACTTCCGCTCTGCGTCTGGGCGACTCCATGTCTATAAAATCTATGACAATGATTCCTCCCAGATCGCGCAATCGAACCTGCCGCGCAATCTCTTTCGCAGCCTCAATATTTGTCTTGAACACCGTCTCTTCCAGACTGGTCTTGCCAACGAACTTGCCCGTGTTGACATCAATGACTCCGAAGGCCTCGGTCTGCTCTATGAGTATGTACCCACCGGACTTCAGCCACACCTTCCTGCGCAGGAGCTTGTCGATCTCCTGTTCCAGGTTCAGTTTCTCGAAAAGTGGCCGTTTGCCTCGGTAGAGCCGCACACGTCGCTTGAGCTCTGGATCGGACGATCTGCAGAAACTGACTATCTTGCTGTATTCGGCTTCCGAGTCTATTGTCAGTTTCCGTACGTCCCTTGTAAACAGATCCCGCACGATCCTGGATACCGGTCCGGCGTCCTCGTGAAGTAAGGCAGGAGCGGTCCTTGACCGCATACGTCTGCGGATCGTCCGCCACTGCTTCACCAGAACATCGATATCAGCCCTAAGCGCTCTCTTGCCAACACTTTCCGCCGCTGTCCGCACTATGATACCCATGCCGCGCGGCTTCAACTGTGTCGCCAGCTTCTTCAGTCGAGTGCGTTCGGAGTCTCCCGCGATCTTCCTTGACACCCCGACATGGCTCACGTTGGGCATAAGCACAACGAACCTGCCCGGCAACGATACAAACGTCGTGAGACGCGTACCCTTCGTGCCGAGCGGTTCCTTGGTGACCTGCACCAGTACGTCCTGACCCTCTTTGAGCACTTTCGCTATCGAGGTTGAGCGGGAACGCCTCGGCCGCACATCCACCACTTCCTCTTCAAGCTCCTCCTCGTACCTCGCCAGTCCGTCCGTGACGTCCGTCACGTAGAGGAAACCGTTCTTGGGCATGCCGACATCGACAAAAGCAGCCTGTATGCCGGGAACAACGTTCTCGACGCAACCCTTATAAACGTTTCCGACACAGCTCTTGTTCTCGGCATGCTCGATAACGAGTTCCGCCAGCTTGCGGTCCTCCATCAGTGCGATCCGCACGGCTTTCCTGCCTGCGTTAATGATCAACTCACGATTCATATCTTGTCCCACCTTCTCCCTTTCCTTTTCGCGACGTGGAACTGAATCCCACATCCGTTCGTATTATCGATGCACCTTTTATCTGTCCGTCCTCCAGCGAAAACAGCGCGCGCAGTACCTCCTCCGGTTTCGGAAAACCGCTCTGTCTAACGGCGATTCGCATCGTCACCTCGACGGCATCCGCCCCGTATGCCAATTCCAGCATCGGCACCTGCTGTTTGAGGTCGAACCGCTGAGTCTTACCTTTTCGTTCCCGTTCGATGATGAGCTGGTCAACTCGGCGAAACGTCTCCAGAGCGCGTTCAAGTTCATCCTTATTGCGCTCACCGTCGGAGATCACGCTCCACGGCACCGACGCCTGATATTGTATCTCCGTGATTGATGCTGAAACGCTGGCGGCTCCCGGCGGAACCTTTCCAGCCCACAGCACGCGCAACCCCTCGGGCAGAACTTCGTTGAGCCTCTCTGCAAACCGTTGCGGGGCGATCGGCTCCGCCACTGTTATGTCCGCATATTCCGTGTCGCTCAGGTGACCCACGGCAAGCGGTATACCCATACCGATCTTCGGTCGCGGCGAGAAACCTTGCGTGTACGCCAGCGATATCCCAGAGCGGTTCAACGCTCTTCGGAGCGCACGCGCCACGTCGAGATGCGATATGAACCTTACAGCGTGTCCTCTACGATATTTTATTCTCAGCGTCAACATTGGAATGTGCACATCCAGAGTAAGTTTCCTCGCGCTCCTCAAGAAGATAGTTCACCGTAACTCCCGTGTCAATATGCTGCCAGGGCAGCGGGTCACCGTGCGAGGGCGGTGGTATGCTGCAGAAATCGAACGGTATTTCCGACATAGCCCAAGCTTCTCTCCATATGTCGAACCGCATTTCGCTCGACCACGCGTCAAACCGCGCTCCTGCCTGCCACGCGTTGAGGATCACCTCGCCGAGCCGCCTGTCGCCACGCGCGAAGGTCGCCTCCAGTTTCGCAAGAGCAGTATCGCGCCAGCTGAACGTTATCTGTTTCGCACGCAGCCCGGCGCGCAGCAGCTCGTACTTCTGCCGCAACTCATCCTCCTCCGGCATCTTCTCCCATTGATAAGGCGTGTGCGGTTTCGGTATGAACGCCGAGACAGCAACGTTGATACGCGTTTTGTGGCCCGCCGTTTTCCTGCCCAGACGCGCCATGCTCGTGGCGAGCCTTGCCACTCCCTCGAGATCCTCGTGCGTCTCTGTCGGAAGACCGACCATGAAATACAGCTTCACCGCCTTCCACCCCGCGTCGAAAAGCGTCCTGATTACGCGCAGCATCTCCTCGTCGCTGATCCTCTTATTGACCGCGTTTCTCAACCGTTCAGTTCCGGCCTCGGGCGCGAACGTGAGGCCGGTGCGCTTCTCCATCGCTATCATCCGGGCAAGATCCGCGGAGAACGAGTCAAACCGGAGCGAAGGCAGCGACAACGAAAGGTGTTGCCCGTCAAAAGTGTCACGCACCCACTTTATAATCTCGCCGATGCAGCCGTGATCAGTGCTGCTCAGCGAGGTCAGCGAGATCTCCTCGTAACCGGTGGATTCGAGACCGGCGCGGATCAATTCCTGGATTTTCTCCACGCTGCGCTCCCGCGCAGGCGAATATATCGTCGTCGCCTGGCAGAACCTGCACGAGCCGGGACATCCGCGCATGATCTCCACGGCAAGCCTGTCGTGCACGATATCGATAAACGGCACGATGGGCGCAGTGGGGTACGGCGCCGCGTCAAGGTCCGCAACGGTGCGTTTCTTAATAACCGACGGCGCCGTTGAATCGCGGCTTTCAAGGCTCTGGAACTTGCCGGCCGAATCATAGCGCGCTTCGTAAAGCTCCGGCACGTAGACCCCGTCGAGCTTGGCAAGATCGCGCCATAGGTCGCGCCTCGTCGCCCCACGCCGCTTCCATGAGCGGTACACCGACGCTACCTCCAGTACGGCATACTCCCCGTCGCCGATGACGAACGCCTCGAAGAAACGCGCCATAGGCTCAGGGTTGAACGCGCACGGGCCGCCGGCAATAACCAGGGGCGAACTCTCCGTGCGATCAGCGTTGCTCAATGGGATACCGGCAAGATCCAACATGTTCAGCACGTTGGAGTACCCGATCTCGTACTGTAGGGAGAACCCTACTATGTCAAAATCGCGGGCCGGGCGCCATGATTCGAGGCTGAACAGAGGGATGCCTCGCTGCCGCATCTCCTGATCAAAATCGGTCCACGGTGCAAACACCCTCTCGCACAGTATCTGAGGCTCGCTGTTCAGAACGTGGTACAGAATCCTGAGCCCAACGTGAGACATGCCGATCTCGTAAATGTCAGGAAACGCCAGAAGAACCTTTGTCTCTACGTTGTCCCAGTCTTTATGAACGCTGTTGACCTCATTCCCTATATACCTGGCCGGCTTTGAGACAAGAGGCAGCGTTGTTTCGATTATGTTGTGCAGTTCCTTCATTCGCTCCACCTAAAACATGCGACTCCTGATCCTGATGTTTATCAGCAGCCCGATAAGCGCCATCATGCTCACCAGCGACGATCCGCCGTAACTCATGAGCGGCAGCGGCAGCCCCGTAACCGGCATGAGACCGAGCACGACCGCTATGTTCATCAGTATGTGACATGCAAGCAAAGTGACAAGACCACCTGCAAGTATATTGCCGGAAAAATCTCTGGCTCGCAACGTTGTCTCCATGCCTCTGGCGATGATCACGGCGAACAGGCCGAGAAGCAACGCGGCCCCGATGAATCCCCATTCCTCGCTATATACTGAGAAGACGAAGTCAGTGTGTTGAGCGGGCAGAAAGTTCAGCCGTGACTGCGTCCCGCGCAGCCATCCCTTTCCGAGAAAGCTGCCGCTCCCCACGGCAATCTTGGACTGAATGGTCTGATAACCCCAGCCCAGCGGGTCGACTTCCGGCTTGATGAAAGCGAGAAGTCTGCGTTTCTGGTAGCCTTCAAGAAAGTTCCAGAGCAGCGGTGAAGACGCACACCCGAGCAGGCACACCGACACGAGATGTCTCATCTTGCTTCCTGCCAGGTACAGCATGACAAGCATGACCGGCACGAACACCAGGGCCGTACCAAGGTCCGGCTCACGCACTATGAGCATCATTGGAAGCGCGACTATAGCCAGCGCACCAATGAAGAACCGCGGTCGTCTGATCTTGATCTTCACGGCGGAGAAATACCTCGCGAGCAGCAGTACAACAGCCACCTTGCAGAACTCCGAGGGTTGAATGTGCAATGGTCCCAGGTTCAACCACCTCCGCGCGGCGCCGCCACGCGACGGCAGCACGAGCACAAGTATCAATGCTAACAAGACAACTGCGTAAAGGAGCGGAGCGAACGCGAGAAACCGATGGTAGTCTATCCGCACCACCGTCAGCATGACGCAAAGGCCCACGCACGTCCACACCGCCTGCCTAAGATGGTGTGACGCAGCGACTTCTGATCCGCTCTGGCGCGAGGCGCTGTACAATGTGAGCAGCCCCAGCAACAACACCGCCGCCACGGTGCCGAACATAACCCAGTCAAAATCCCTCAACAAAGCTCTAACGGTCATACTGACACCGAGTCTCCCGTCTTCTTGCCTTGCTGCAACGAACAAGGTAACGTCATTGCCAATAAACCCTCTTTGCGCACATAAGGTGGCGACATCTAACCGTCCGCGCGAACCAACTCAGTCGACTCCGCAACGACGGGGGGCTCGAGTACCTCTTCGCCGGCGTAAATCTTGCGGATCAAATCTCCCGCGGCCGGCGCGGCCGTCTCGCCACCATGTCCCACATGCTCCATCATCACACACACTACTATTCTCGGTTGTTGGTCCGTCACGACTGCGACGAACCACGCGTGGTCCCTGAACTGGTAAGGCACCGCCTCAGGGTCGTCCCCAGCATTTTCGGTTCTCTCACTTGCCACAACTTGAGCTGTACCAGTCTTGCCTATGATGTCTATCCCCTCGACCTTGGCCAGGTAGCCTGTACCGTGAGGGTAAGTCTGCTTTTCTACGGCCTTCCGGAGCCCTTCGACAACAGTCTCCAGCGATTTCCGCTGGACATTCAGCACCCTCGGCGCCACCATCTCTGGAACAATCACATTATCTCCTGTTTCCGGCTCTATTCTGTGAACCAGGCGCGGCTGCAATACACGTCCGCCATTCACCAATGCGGCATACGCCCTCGCCAGCTGCAGAGGTGTAGCCAGCATAAATCCCTGTCCGATTGAGAAATTCGCGGTGTCCCCACGATACCAGGCCTCGCCGAACCGTCCCTCTTTCCACTCCGCCGTGGGCAGAAGCCCCCTGTTTTCGCCCCGAAGTCCAATCCGCGTCGGCTGACCGAGGCCGAACATGCTCAAGTATTCTGCAATCTGTCCAGCGCCGAGCCGTTCACCCAACTGATACAGAAACACGTCGCACGAGTGGGCGATTGCGTCCACCACGCTAATCGTTCCATGACCTTGCCGATTCCAGCACCTGAATCTGCGCCCGATATCGTACGACCCGTAACACTCCAGCCGCGTATCGCGTGTGATTGCACCGGTTTCCAGGGCGGCGATCGCCACCATCGGTTTCACTGTGGAACCCGGAGCATAGTTCGCCTGAAACGCTCTGTTAAGTAAGGGATGTTGCGGATCGTTGAGCAGAGCCGACCTCTGTTCGTCTTTGCCGGTCCCGACAAAAACGTTGGGGTCATACGCCGGTTTGCTCGCCAGCGCGAGAATGTCCCCCGTATCTACGTCCATCACGACGACCGCTCCCGTGGCGGCCCCGAGCGCTTTCTCGGCAAGCTGTTGAATTCTCCTGTCAATGGTCAGATACACTTTGTGGCCGGGCTCCGGCTCTCGCCTGCGCTCCGTGTGCAAGCTTCTGCCCAGAGAATCCACCGGAAACTCCTGTCTGCCGCGCAGATCCGTCTCGACCTGCGGTTTCCCGAGCGAATGCACCTCGACGAGCACGCCGCCGTCTACACCGCGTAGATGTTCCTCGCACACTCTCTCGACACCTGTTTTGCCAATAAGGCTCCCGGGGTAATAGCCGCTGTCCCTGAGCCGCTCCAGCTGTCTTTCGTCAATCTCCCCTATATAGCCGAGAACCGGAGCCGCCAGATCGCCAAGGACATAACGTCTCACAGGTCGTGAAGCGATCATGATACCTGGCAAGTCCGTCATGGCCTCCTCGACCCGGACAACCTCACGGAACGGAAGATCCTCCTTGATGCGAACGTGCAGCGCCACGCTGGCAAAGTCCCGCCTCAGCCTATTGATCCGGTTGACGATCTTTTCCGAGTCTATCGCAACGAGCTCGGCAAGACGAGCCGCCGTGGCCTCCGGGTCGTCGACCTCACGAGGCACCGCGCTCAGCACGAACACAGGCCTGTTATCCACGAGCACCTCCCCGTTGCGGTCGAGGATCCGGCCTCGGGGCGCGTCCAAACGCTGCAGCCTGTAACGGTTGCTGTCGGAAAGCCTGCGATACGCTTCGCCGAAGATAATCTGCAGGTGAATGAGACGCACCGTAAGTACTGCAAGAAGTATCAGCAGACAGAAGCCAAGCCGTCGCGTTCTATCGCCGAAACCTATGTGCTTGGCGTACGAGAAACGCTCCACAACTCTACTCCTATCCTACTCGTGCTGGAGGCCTTCGCCCCGCAACGGTGCGCGCGTTGGTGCCCTCGTAAAAAGTCTGTCCATACCATAGAAACACAGCGGTGCGAGCAAGCTGTTGTACAACGCCATCGGTATACCTACATGCAGGAACATAAAGCCAACAGGAACTCCGTCCCGGTGCAGAAAGCTAAGTAGAATCAAGAGCGCGGTCTGGCAGACCGTCGCCAGAAACGCTATCGATGTCATCACGACCGGATGTTCCGTGATAAGCCTCGTGCTGACCACGCCAACCGTGTACCCCAGAAGCACCTTACAGAATATGTTAAGCCCCAGCGGCCCCGCGGAAAGCATGTCCTCGAGAAACCCGGCCAGCAGACCTATGCCGATCGCCTTCTCGGGCCCACCTGTGAACGCGAAGTACAGAACAAGCAGAAGCAGCAGGTCGGGCTTGGCCCGGCCGAACTCGAGCGGGCTGGGCCAATGCATCTGAAGGACTGCCATCGCCACAATTGTGCCGACAAGAATGACCGACGTGGCAGGCATAGTCCGCCCCGCACCTTGCTGCTCTTCCACCGTGTCAGAATATCGCATTCTCAACAAGATCTGTCACCGCCCCTTGCGCCAAACTGAAACCGGCGCGCAGACCGAACTCCGTATAGCATAATGAGCGGACGTAGAGGAAGGGTAAACCAGCCGGATCCCTCGCGACGGCTTAACAGGATGCAGCACACGATCAAGACACGATATCGCCACACTGTGCATCCCCTGCAGCTAGAAGGTACATGTACCGGCAGAGGTCGTGGAGAGCAAGCCCCTCTCACGGCAGAATTACTACGGCCTCCTCGAGTTGCGACAGTTTCGCCGAAGGCCTCAGTTCAACCCACTTAAGCAGCTCTCCGCGTCCGTGCTCCACTCGCGTCACCTCTCCTATTGCCAATCCCTGAGGAAAGATCAAACTATCGCCGGAGGTTACCACAAGATCGCCCCTCGCGACGTTCGCCATCGGGTCAAGAAACTTTAAAATGCAACCGCCCCTATCATTGCCTTGCACTACGCCCTGCGCACGCGTTCTCTGAACAACAGCGCCGATCCGACTGTTCGAATCCGACAGCAGCAGAACCCGGGCCGTCAGCGGCTGCACGTTCAACACGCGCCCAACTACCCCGCTGTCGGTGACCACGCCAACGTTCTTCTTGATCCCGTCTCTGCCGCCCTTGTCAATCGTCACCATGTTGAACCAACTGGTCGCGTCTTTTCCGATGAGCTCAACCGGCATGAACTTGAGATCTCGCTTCTCGGCGAACCCGAGCAGTTTTCTGAGGCGCTCGTTCTCTTTCTCGAGCTCGCGCGTTCGAACCACCTTGCTCTGGAGCAGATCAACCGTCTCCTCGAGCTTCTCGCTCCGCAGCCTCAGTCTGCCAACCGCCATCACCGCCCCGAACGCGTCGCTCGCAACGTCCTGTAACGCAGTCACTCCTTTCTGCAAAGGATAAAAACCGTAGGATATGAGGGAATCGAGTTTCTCGACTATCAAAGAGGAGCTTACGTCCGCAGTTATCGAAACGAGGGCACCCACCAGAACGAGACCCAGCAGTATGAGCGTGCGGTGCTTTGATAAGACCCGAGATAAGACCAAGACCTTCTATTCTCTCTCTGCCCTCAGCGTGTATGAGCGAACGCTGTCGGCCGTCTCCAAGTATTTTCCGGTACCCATGACCACGCTGGTCATCGGATCCTCAGCTCGCGTCACGTGCAAACCGGTATCTTTGCTGAGCAGCTTTTCCAGTCCCCTGAGCAGCGAGCCACCACCAGCCAACACAACGCCTCGGTCAACAATGTCGGCGGATAGCTCCGGCGGAGTTCTCTCAAGAGTTGTCCTGACCGCTTCCACAATAGAGTCCACCGGCTCGCGCATTGCTTCCCTGATCTCCTCGGACCGAACTGTGAGTATCTTCGGCAATCCTGCAACTTGGTCTCTGCCCTTGACTTGCATCTCAAGCTCGTCTTTCAGAGGATACGCTGAACCGATCTTAATCTTGAGCTCTTCTGCGGTGCGCTCTCCTATCATCAGGTTGTAAGTTCGCTTCAGGTACTGAATTATGGCCTCATCCATCTCGTCACCGGCCACACGAATCGACTTGCAGAAGACGATTCCCCCAAGCGAGATTACGGCCACCTCGGTCGTGCCACCGCCAACATCGACTATCATGTTTCCTGCGGGCTCATGAACCGGCAGCCCAGCGCCTATCGCGGCCGCCATCGGTTCCTCGATTATATATACCTTCTGCGCTCCGGCGCGCCTGGCGCTGTCAACAACCGCCCGCTTCTCCACCTCAGTTATACCGGACGGTACCCCCACGGCAATGCGCGGCCACGCAAATCTCCTTCTGTTGTGAACCTTCCTTATGAAGTAGCTCAGCATCGCCTCGGTCAGCTCGAAGTCCGCGATCACCCCATCCTTAAGCGGTCGAATCGGAACGATATTACTCGGTGTACGACCTATCATGTTTTTGGCTTCGTTGCCGACCGCACACACTCCGTTTGTATCTCTGTTAATTGCAACGACGGAGGGTTCACTCAAAACAATCCCCTGCCCTTTTACGTATACCAGGGTGTTGGCAGTACCGAGGTCGATGCCCATATCGTGCGAAAACAGGCCAGCAAGAAACCCAAGCATGTCAGATCCTCCGATAATCAGTAATGTCGCCCAACTTCGCCATCAACTTGCGTCCTTGCCCCAATTAGATTCCACCGTGATGCCATTATACCAGAGCGCATCCGGCAAATTCAACGATCTTATTCCCCCACAAAACAAAACGGGGGGAGGCCGCCCTTGCGCCTCCCCCCGTGCAAGCTTCAATGGGAACCATCATCTCATGTCACGAACTCTATCCGCGCCATCTCCGCCGCATCGCCGTAGCGTCGCCCGAGCTTCAGTATGCGCGTGTAACCTCCTGTCCTTTCCCTGAACTGTGGCGCCAGCTCACCAAAAAGTTTTGCCACCGCATCCTTGTTGTGGATGGTCGCCAGCGCCTGCCTGCGACTATTTAGGTCGCCCTCGAGAGACAAGGAGATCAACGATTCAGCAAGGGACCTTAACTCCTTGGTTTTCGGAAGCGTAGTAGTTATGTGCCCGTGTTCGATCAGGCTGCAGGCCAGGTTCGCCAGCAACGCCTTTCTGTGGGCGGCTGTACGGGAAAGCTTTCTTCCCTTCTTGCGGTGTCTCATTGCCCTTATGTTTCCCCATCCGTGTGATCGTCAGCGTACATCCCCAGTGACAATCCCATCCCGCTCAGAATCTCCTTGATCTCCTGCAAGGATTTCTTGCCGAAGTTGTGGTACTGGAGCATCTCGCCATCGGTTCTCCGCACAAGGTCGGCGATCGTCTTTATCTTCGCGGCCTTCAGACAGTTCGCCGCACGCACGGAGAGCTCAAGTTCCGAAACGGTTCTCTCCAGAGTCTTGCGTCTCTCCTCCTGTTCGCGCGTATCCGTCGGCGGTTTGGCGGCGGGTTTCTCCTCAAGCTTCACGAATATATCAAAATGCGCCACGAGGATTTCCGCAGCCGTGCTTACGGCTTTCTCAGGAGTAATGCTGCCATTGGTCCAGACCTCGAGCACCAGCCTGTCGTAGTCGGTTCGCTGACCCACTCGAGCATGCTCGATACGAAGATTGACTTTCTTCACGGGGGAAAAGACGGTATCGAGCGCTATCGTACCCACCGGGGCATCCTCGTCCTTGTTCTGTTCCGCGGGCACATATCCGCGCCCAGTGCGTACCTCAAGCACCATGTGGATCTTCGCTCCCTTACTCATTGTGAGTATAGGCAGAGACGGGTTAAGCACCTCAACCTCTTTACCCTTGAACACGTTGCTGGCGCGCACTTTTCGCGGCCCACTGGCCGTGAATTCCACGTCTTTGCCGTCTTCCTTGTGGAGTTTCAGGTCCACCCGTTTAAGGTTGAGGATTATCTCCGATGCATCCTCCTTGACACCCTTTATCGACGAGTATTCGTGCTGCACACCGTCAATACGCAACGAAGCGACAGCCGCACCGCTTATCGAGGACAGCAGGACGCGTCTCAACGAATTCCCGACGGTCGTGCCAAACCCCCTCTCGAACGGTCCTGCAACGAACTTGCCGTAGTTGGCGGACTCATCCGCTTCCACTTTAACCCATTTGGGCACCTCTAGCGACTTGTGTGCCATCTGGTATCTACCTCCTTTAAGGCGCGCCTATCCCCGACCTCGCCGCTGGACCGACAACCCGCAGTATCAGCGCGAATACAACGCTACGATAAGCTCCTCCTGCACCGGAATACCTATGTCTTGCCTGTTGGGCAACCTGACAACCTTACCCTCCATCTTTTCAGCGTCAAGCGCCAACCACTCGGAAAGCTCTCTGCCGGCACCCGCCTCCATCGCGTCCTTTATCACGTTCAGACTCCTGCTTTTCTCCTTTACAGATATCGTATCGCCGGCTCGGACTAGATAGGAGGGAAAACTGACGTACCTGCCGTTGACTTTGAAGTGCCTGTGGGTAACGAGCTGACGCCCCTGGTTCCTCGATGTGGCGAAACCCAGCCTGAACACAACACTGTCAAGGCGGCGTTCCAGCAAGCACAGCAGGTTATCTCCCGTCAGACCCGGACTATGCTCCGCGCGGTGGAAGTAGTTCCTGAACTGCTTTTCGCCCACCCCGTAGACTCTCCGCGCCTTCTGCCTTTCGCGCAGCTGCGTTCCGTAGGGTTTTTCCTTACTTCGCCTCTGACCGTGCATTCCTGGCGGAAAGTTCCGTTGCTCAATGGCGCATTTCGCCGTCTCACAACGCGCTCCCTTCAGGAAAAGCTTAGTCCGCTCCCTGCGACAAAGCCTACATGATGGACCAACGTATCTTCCCACTTCGTCCTCCTGTCGAAAAAGGTTTTCGTCTCTCTGCGGTACTCAGACCCGTCGTCTCTTCGGTGGACGACACCCGTTATGCGGAATAGGTGTCACGTCCTTGATCAGGGTTACATTGAGACCGGCCGCCTGAAGCGCGCGTACTGCCGATTCCCTGCCTGCACCGGGTCCCTTAACGTGTACTTTCACCTCTTTTACACCCATGTCCATCGCTTTCCGCGCGCAAGCCTGAGCCGTAAGCTGCGCGGCAAACGGGGTGCTCTTTCTGCTGCCGGAAAAACCCGCCGTCCCGGCGCTAGCCCAGGCTATGACGTTACCGGAAGCGTCCGTGATCGTCACGATCGTGTTGTTGAACGTAGCCTGAACATGAGCTACTCCGCTGGTGACGTGAATCGCCCCTCGTTTGCTCTGTTTGGAGCTTCTGTACTTGCCGCCTTTCTTGCCTTTTGCCAACTCTCGTCCTCCCTAGCTTGCAGATGCTGTCGTCACTTCCTGCCCGGGGATTTCCTCTTGGCCCCGCCTACAGTCTTGGCGGGTCCTTTGCGCGTCCGCGCATTAGTCCTCGTGCGCTGACCTCGGACGGGGAGCCCGCGACGGTGCCGCAGTCCACGGTACGTCCCGATATCCACCAGACGCTTCACGTTCGAGCTCAATTCCCGACGCAGTTCACCCTCCACCTTGTAATCCTGTTGTTGGATAGCGGTGGAAAGAGCACTTACTTCCCGTTCGGTCAGGTCCCTCACCCTCGTGTCGGGACTGATCCCCGCTGCCTCAAGAATTCCTTTGGCCCTCGTTTTACCTACACCGAAAATGTATGTGAGCCCAATCTCGACTCTCTTCTCTCTCGGCAGATCGACACCCAATATGCGCGCCATTTGAGTCACTCCTTCAGCGTCTCCGCGCTATCCCTGTCTCTGCTTGTGCCTCGGCTTTGAGCAGATAACGCGCACGACTCCCCTGCGCTTAATTATCTTACATCTCTCGCAAATACGTTTTACTGAACTCTTAACTTTCATCTTTCCCCGCTGAATCGCGTCAACCGGCTTACGATTGCCACGCGCTTCACCCTGCTATTTGAACCTGTACGTTATCCTTCCTCGCGACAGGTCGTAAGGTGAAAGCTCTAATTTCACCCGATCCCCCGGCAGGATCCGAATGAAATGCATTCGCATCTTGCCGGACACGTGGGCAAGGACTTTGTGACCGTTCTTAAGTTCGACCCTGAACATCGCGTTAGGTAACGGCTCTACAACCGTACCCTCAACCTCGATCAGAGGTTCTTTTCCCATACCGGGACCTCGCTAACTGCCCAGCCGATTTTCGCGGACACTCTCCTCACCCCCGATCAGGGTGAGAATCTCCGGCGGTCGGCCCTCGTCCCTGATGGCAACCGTGTGCTCAAAATGAGCCGCCGGTTGTCTGTCAACAGTGACAGCCGTCCAGTTGTCCTCAAGAATCTCCACGTCTCCGTCGCCCGCGCTCACCATCGGTTCGATGGCAATAACCATTCCAGGTCTGAGTTGGGCACCGCTGGAGCCGGTCGTGAAATTCGGCACCTGCGGATCCTCATGGGGGCTCGTGCCTATCCCGTGTCCGACGAACTGGCGGACAACCGAGAAACCGTTTCGTTCGACCTCCGTCTGAACCGCGCTCGATATGTCCGACACGTGATTGCCGGCCGTGGCAGCTTTGATACCCAATCCCAAAGCCCGCTGCGTGACCTGCATCAACCTGCCTTTCTCACTGCTAACCTCACCAACAGCCAGCGTCACAGCCGCGTCACCAAAATATCCGCGGTAGTTCGTGCCGACGTCTATACTGACGATCTCTCCTTCAACAAGCTTCCGGTCAGACGGTATCCCATGCACTACCTGTTCATCTATCGAAGTGCAGATCGAGCAGGGATAATTCTTGTATCCTTTGAACGCCGGTATCGCGCCCATCTCCCTGATAAGCTCCTCGGTCACTTCGTCCAGCTGCGCCGTTGCCACGCCGGGTCGCACCATTTGAGCGATCCTCTTCAACACCGTTGTGACTATCCGGTTAGCCTCTCTCAGCAGCTCTAGCTCCTTTGTAGAACGAATCGCTATCAATTGACTCCGATCCTCTTTGCACGAGCGCATCGCGCGACTCACGTCAGCCTTCACGCGGCGCTAGCGTGACAAACGCCGCATGATTGCCGAAGTGACCTCTGCGAACTCTTTCTCACCGTCAACCGTCACGAGCAGGTCTTTGTCTTCATAGAATTTCAGAAGAGGTTCCGTCTCCTCCTCGTACACTCGCAACCGTCTACGTATCGTCTCCTTCTTATCGTCCTCCCTGAGAACGAGGTCTCCGCCGCAGACGTCGCATTTACCTTCCCGCTTTGCTGGGCTGCTCAGCAAGTTGTAAACCGCGCCGCACTGCCGGCACGAACGTCTGGCCGTGAGCCGCTCCACAATTTCACGCTCACCAACCTGTATGTTTATGACGTGAGTCAGCCTGTCTTCTCTCTCCTGCAGAAACTCCTCTAACCTCTCGGCCTGGACGACTGAGCGCGGAAACCCGTCCAGTATGTATCCATCCTCGCAATCGTTCTCGCTCATCCTCCGTTTGACCACGGCCACGGTCACGTCGTCTGGAACCAGGTCGCCGCGATCCAGACACTCACTTACCTGTTCGCCCAGCGGCGAGCTATCGGCCCGCGCGCTCCGAAATATATCGCCGGTGGATATGTGCGGCACCCGCAGTGCCGTCGCAAGGAGCTTTGCTTGCGTTCCCTTGCCCGCGCCCGGCGGGCCCATCATTATTATGCGCATCTCAGATGCGTCGCCGTCCTCTTATCCTGCCCTTCTTCATGAA
Organism: uncultured bacterium; assembly: GCA_965603355.1. Taxonomy (GTDB): domain Bacteria; phylum Hydrogenedentota; order CBFDCQ01; family CBFDCQ01; genus CBFDCQ01. The sequence goes on along the minus strand of CBFDCQ010000023.1, from coordinate 10,400 downwards.
ACCGTCATAATGTCTCATTAACAGGTGCGATTCCATCTGGCTTACCGTGTCCAGCGCCACGCCGACCATGATCAGTAGACTCGTCCCACCGAAGAAACCCGCTATTGTCGGGTCGATCTCCAAACCTCTTTGAAGCAGCAAGGGAAAGAGCGCCACAAAGGCCAGGGCAAACGCACCCACAAATGTTATTCGCGTCATGATATAGTCCAGATGCTCCGCCGTCGACTTGCCGGGTCTGACACCTGGAATGAACCCGCCGTACCTTTTCATGTTATCGGCAATGTCAGTAGGATTGAACGTAATCGCCGTGTAGAAGTAACAGAACATTACGATCAATACTGCAAACGCAATGCTGTAGGGCGCGCTTCCTTGGCTAGTCCACATCGCCAAGAAGTTCCTGACACCGGGATTACTGAAAGCACCGCTCAGCATTGCAGGAAACGAGAGCAGAGACATCGCGAATATGATCGGGATCACGCCCGCCTGGTTCACCCTCAGCGGCAGGTAACTCCTCTGCCCGCCGTACACCCTGCGCCCCTTCACCTGGCGCGGGTACTGTATCGGTATCCGTCTCTGCGCCTGCGTGAGTACGATCACCCCCGCTATCACGACTACCATAACCGCCACTAGCAGCAGCGCCATGAAAGGGGTCAGACTCCCTCGCCTCAGGTACTCAATGGCTCTACCGAAAGCCGTCGGCATTCGCGACACTATGCTCGTGTAAATGATGAGCGACATACCGTTGCCTATACCTCGCTCGGAGATCTGCTCACCGAGCCACATGATAAACCCTGAACCGGTCGTGAAAGTCAACATGGTCAGCAGCTTGAAAGGTATACCCGGTATCAGGACTATTGGGTTCACCGGCGTCGAGATCCGCTCCAACCATACCGATATGCCAAATGACTGAACGAGGCTGAGCAGGATCGTGGCGTACCGAGTGTACTGCGTGATCTTCTTGCGTCCCTCTTCCCCTTCCTTTGAAAGCCTCTCCAGATACGGCACTACAGACGTCAGGAGTGAGAAGATGATTGAAGCGGTTATGTACGGCATTATGCCAAGCGCGAATATTGTCGCCTTGCTCAGCGCTCCCCCTGCTAACAGGTCCGCGAAACCGAAAATGCCTCCTTTATCGGCGAATATGGCAGCCAGAGCACCTCCGTTAATGCCGGGCGTCGGAATATGACAGCCTATCCTGTACACGGAAAGTATCATCAACGTAAACAGGATCCGGTTCTTCAGCTCCGGAATCTTGAACGCATCACGAAACGCCCGCAACATCCTAAATCACCTCAACTTTACCGCCGGCGCGCTCGATCTTCTCGCGCGCACCGCTGCTGAAATAGTGAGCGCGCACCGTAAGGCTCTTGTCCAACTCGCCTTTTCCCAAAACCTTGATTCTACCGCCGGAGGCCGACGCAATTCCCGTCTTCAGGAGTTCGCCTGGATCAACAACGCTGTCCGCATCAAAGACGCCGAACGAACCCACGTTCACCGGCTGAATCTTGCGCCTCCTCACGTGAGTGAAACCGCGTTTCGGAAGTCGCCGTTTGAGGGGCATCTGTCCCCCTTCAAATCCCGGCTTAATCCGCGCTCCGGAACGGGACTTCTGACCCTTAGTCCCCCGACAAGATGTCTTTCCATGACCGGAGCCCGGCCCGCGTCCAACACGCTTCGGCCGTTTCCTCGATCCGGCGGATGATACTAATGAATCCAGTTTCATTTTGCTAGACTACTGCCTCGCGTTCAGTCCGATTCGCCCACAGCTTCTGCCGTACTCGAATTGACCGCACTGTCTCCTTCTGCCAGGCTCCGTCCCCTGAGAGCGGCGACTTCCTGCCTGGTTCTCAGTTGGGACAACGCGTCCATGGTGGCCCGCACAACGTTTATCGCGTTCATGGAACGCAGAGATTTCGTAAGTACGTTCTTGATGCCGGCCGCTTCCATTACGGCGCGTACCGCACCGCCCGCAATAACGCCTGTGCCGGGCGACGCCGGTTTCAGGAGCACGACCCCTGCTCCAGCGCGGCCGATCACTTCATGCGGGATTGTGCTGCCGACTATAGGCACCGCAAGCATATCCTTCTTGGCAAGGTCCATTCCCTTACGTATCGCTTCGGGCACTTCCTTAGCCTTGCCGAGACCGGACCCGACAGAACCGCGCTGGTCACCAACGACAACGAGCGCGTTAAAACTGAACCGCTTCCCGCCTTTGACCACTTTGGCGACCCTATTGATCTTCACCACATGTTCAACGAACTCGGGCGACCCATTATCGACTGCCTTCACATGCCCTCCCCTTTTCATAACTCCAGCCCTGCTTTTCTGGCACCTTCAGCCAAAGCCTTCACCCTGCCGTGGTAGATGCGCCCACCCCTGTCGAACACAACCTTGCGAATATCGCGCTCGATCGCTTTCTTGCCGATAAGCCCACCGACAATGCGGGCGGCTTCCGTGTTAGCGCCAGATTTGATCTCATCGCGTATTTCTTTCGACAGGCTCGATGCAGCAGCAAGCGTTCTCCCCGCGTCGTCGTCCACGATCTGCGCGTAGATGTGCTTGAGACTCCTGTCAACCGACAATCTCGGTCGGTCGGCAGTGCCCTTTACTTTTCCCCTGATGCGTCGCTGTCTGCGCTTACGCGCGGCATCTTTTGCCTTTGCTCTGTTCATAATCGGATCATGTTGCTGCGGCCGTCTTTCCGGCCTTCCTACGCACCTGCTCGTCCTGATACCTGATCCCGGTGCCCTTATACGGCTCGGGTTTCTTCAACGCGCGAATCTCGGCTGCGGTCTGCCCGACAAGCTCCTTGTCAATTCCGCTCACCTTGACGAAGCTGACCTGCCCTTTCCTTTCGGCGGTCACTTCTATCCCTTCCCTGAGCTCGAACTCCGCCGGGTGGGAGAAGCCTAGTTGAAGCGTGAGTTTCTTTCCCTGCACGGCCGCTCTGTATCCAACACCGCGAATCTCGAGCGTCTTCTCGTACCCTTGGGTAACTCCGTGCACCATGTTGGCGATGAGCGTGCGAAACAGGCCGTGCAGCGCCCTGTGCAGCCTCTCGTCCGAGGAACGCCGTACGACTATCTGGTCATCCACTACCTCGACCTGTATGGCCTCGTGCAGCTCGCGCTCAAGCTTGCCTTTTGGACCGCTCACGGTCACCTTGTTGTCCACGGCGGCAACCGTGACGCCTTGCGGAATCGCTATCGGAACCTTACCCACTCTCGACATTGTCGGTCACTCTTCCTCAAATCAGCGTCACCAAACGTGACACAGAACCTCGCCTCCGACGCCTCGGCGTCGCGCCTCACTGTCAGACATGATCCCTTGCGACGTGGAGAGGATTGCCATCCCCAGACCGCGCAGCACGCGGGGAATTGCGTCACGCCTAACGTAAACCCGCCTGCTTGGCGTGCTCACCCGTTTCAATCCTGCCAAAACTCGCTCTCTTTTCGGCGTATACTTCAAGTAGACTCTCAGAATACCCTGCCGTCTATCCTCTATAAACTTGTACTCGCTGATGTACCCTTCCGCCTTCAGCAACGCGGCAATCTCCTCCTTCATTCGGGAGGCGGGCACATCGACCTTGTCGTGGAACGCTTGATTCCCGTTCCGGATCCTCGTGAACATGTCCGCTATTGGGTCAGTCATCGACATCTCTGCAACTCCGTTCCTTCGCCGTTACCAGCTCGACTTGATAACACCAGGCAACTTGCCCTCAAGGGCGAGCGTCCGAAAGCAGATGCGACACAGCTCGAACTTACGCATATAGCCGCGAGCACGTCCGCAGACACGGCATCTGTTGTACCGGCGCACTCCAAACTTCTGTTTTCTGAGGCACTTGTTAATCTGTGACTTTTTCGGCACTTCCAACCCTCTCTAGCCGGCCGCAACGCCCTCCAACTTCCTGAACGGCATGCCGAACGCGCGCAACAACGCTCTGCTCTGTTCCACGGTATTACCGTTGACTATGACAAACGTAACGTTGAACCCACGCGGGCTCAGCACGTTGTCGTATACGACCTCAGGAAATATAATCTGTTCTCGTATCCCCAGCGTGAAGCTGCCCCATCCATCAAAACTGTCAGGGGGTATTCCACGAAAGTCGCGTATTCGAGGAATCGCTACGTTCAGCAGCCGGTCCATAAACTCGTACATCCTGTCGCCGCGCAGCGTCACCGTGCAGCCAACAACCATGCCGGCGCGAAGCTTGAATCCGGATATGGACTTTCTTGCCCGCGTCACCTTGGGTTTCTGTCCCGTAATAGCTGCCAGCTCAGCCATGCCCGCATCGAGAATCTTCGCGTCGGTATAAGCGTCACCTAGACCCATGTTAACCACGATCTTATCTACACGAGGAACGGCCAACAGGTTTTTGAGACCTAGCTCACGCATGAGCTCCGGTCGAATCTCGTCCCTGTACTTGTCTTTCAGCCTAGCCATTCACGAACCTCAAGTTGTATCTACTACTTCACCGCACTTCTTACAGACGCGCACGCTTCGGCCATCGTCAAGGGCCTTTTTTGTCACCCTCGTCGTCTGGGCGCACCGGTTGCACACCAGCACGACGTTGGATATGTGCAGCGCCGCTTCCCTCTGTACAACGCCGCCCTGTACGTTCGTGCTGTGCGGGCGAGTGTGCCGCATGACGAAATTGACCGCTTCGACGAGCACTCGTCCACGCTCCGGCTCAACCTGCAACACCCGTCCGGTCTTACCCCGGTCCTTGCCGGCAACCACGCGCACGGTATCACCCCTCTTGATACGCGCCCGACGTTTGACCACGCGTTCCCTACCCACTATATAACCTCCGGCGCAAGCGAGATTATGCGCATGAACTGCTTCTCTCTCAACTCGCGAGGCACCGGGCCGAAGATGCGAGTGCCACGAGGGTTCTTCTGAGCGTCTATAAGCACCGCGGCGTTCTTGTCAAACCGTATGTAGGAACCGTCGGATCGAGCCAGCTCTTTCCTGGTACGCACAACCACGGCCCTCACTACATCCCCCTTCTTGATAGGGGTGTTCGGAACGACCTCTTTGACGCTCGCGGTGATAATGTCGCCGACGCGCGCGTAGCGTTTTCGCGTGCCGCCCAGGACCCCTATACAGGCAAGCTTACGCGCTCCCGAATTATCGGCAACATCAAGAACTGTGCGCAACTGTATCATTCTTCGGTCTCCGCACGCTCGCCGACTTTCGACAGCACCTCAACGAGGCGCCACCGCTTCTTCTTGCTCAGAGGACGGCTCTCGCGGAGCTTCACTTTGTCCCCAACAGCACACTCGTTTCGCTCGTCATGGGCGGTGAACTTGCTTGCCCGCCTTATGACCTTTCCGTACAGGGAATGCCTGAAACGCCGCTCGACTCGCACCACTATGGTCTTGTCCATTGAGGCAGCGCTCGTGACTATCCCTACCAGCTCTTTTCTCTTACCCTTCTCGGCCACTTTCTTTCTCTCTCTTGAGTTCCGCTTCCCTCAGCAGCGTCTTGACCCTACTTATATCTCTTCTGACTCGTCGGATCGCCTGATTGTTCTCAAGCTCACTGGTTGCAGCCTGCATACGGAGATTGACCAGAGCATCCATCGAGTCTCTGAGCTGCTGCTCCAACTCCTGTTCAGTAAGTTCTCTCAGCTGTTTCGTTTTCATAAGCAGAATTATGCCTGACCTCGCGCGATGAACTTGGTCTTTATGGGCAACTTGTGTGCGGCGAGTCGGATGGCCTCCTGCGCCAACTCTCTGGGAACACCCTCCATCTCAAACATCACACGCCCGGCCTTTACCACAGCCACCCACTCCTCGGGCGCACCCTTACCTTTTCCCATTCTGGTTTCCGCCGGTTTCTTGCTGACCGGTTTGTTGGGGAAAATGCACACCCATACTCTGCCACCCCGCTTGATCTTGTGGGTCATCGCGATACGAGCTGCCTCGATCTGCCTCGCGGTCACCCACGCCGGCTCAAGCGCCTTCAGACCGTACTCGCCAAACTGCAGCCTATGGCCCCTGGACGCAAGGCCCGCCCTTCTACCGCGGTGCTCCTTGCGGTGTTTGACTCGTTTAGGCATCAACATTTTCTATTATCCTCTTGTTCGCGGTCTCGCGGGCGGTTCTTTCGCGCTCCGGCCCGCGGCCAGAGCGTCCGGTGAAAGCTCCTCGTGGAACACCCAAACCTTGACCCCGATTGTGCCAAACGTCGTCCTGCTGATCGCGAACCCGTAGTCAATATCGGCGCGCAACGTGTGCAACGGCACGCGTCCTTCGCGATACCACTCCTGCCTGGCGATCTCAGCGCCGCCCAACCGTCCTGCAACCGCTATCTTTATCCCTTTCGCCCCAAACCGCATACCGGTTGTAAGCGCCATCTTCATAGCCCGGCGAAACGACACTCTCCTCTCAAGCTGCAACGCTATGTTTTCCGCGACGAGCTGGGCGTTAAGCTCGGGCGTCCTCACCTCTACGATATTTACGAATATCTCTCTTCCCACAAGCTCCTGGGCATCGTATCGAAGCCTGTCCACCTCCGCGCCGCGTCTGCCTATGACAAGCCCCGGGCGCGCCGTATGAATAGTCATCTTCACTTTCTCGCCCGCTCGCTCGATATCTATCTTCGCTATGCCCGCGTAAGGGAACCTCTCCTTCACGAAATCGCGGATCTTGAGGTCCTCGTGAAGAAACTCAGCGTACTGTTTGTCGGCGTACCACGTGGAGCTCCATGTCTTCGTGTACCCCAATCGGAACCCCGTCGGATGCACTTTCTGACCCACGTATGGTCTCCTCTCCCTATGCTTGGTCCAGCACGATCTTTATGTGACACATCCGCTTGCGGATCAGCACCGCACGTCCCATCGCCCGCGGGCGAACCCGCTTCAGTGTCGGTCCCTCGTTCACCCAAGCCTCTTTAACATAGAGTTCATCCGTATTGACATCAGGCTTCTGGGCGGCATTAGCCACCGCCGAATTCAGCAGTTTCGCCACGGTTCTGGCGGCTGCTTTCGGAGTGTACCTAAGCAGATTCAGGGCTTCGTCAGCCTGCTTGCCTCGAATCAGGTCGATGACCAGCCTTACCTTGCGCGCTGATGTTCTCACGAATCGCGCTTCTGCCTCAGCAACCACTATCGTTCTCTCCTACAATGTCCAATGCCGTCTGCACGGACCCGTCGCAAAACGTGCGGTTCAATTCCCGCTCACTTGCGTATCTTCGAAGTTCGTTCCGACTTGGTTCCCGGATGAGCCCGGAATGAGCGCGTCGGCGCAAACTCGCCCAGCTTATGGCCTACCATGTTCTCGGTAACGTATGCGGGCAAGAATTTCTTGCCGTTATGAATCGCAATAGTCAGACCGACCATTTCGGGCACTACCGTTGACCTTCGCGACCAAGTGCGGATCACTCTCTTGTCGCCCGTCCTCACTTGTTGAAGCACCTTCTTGCTCAGCTTCGCCTCAACGTAAGGTCCCTTTTTCAGCGATCTGCCCACCGCTCAATCCCTTCTCCGGTGCAAACTACCTCTTCTTTCCGGTCTTGCGCCGTCTCACTATATACTTGTCGGACGGTTTCCTCTTTTTTCGCGTCTTGAAGCCCCTTGTGGGCTTACCTCGCGGATTAACGGGATGCCTTCCTCCGGAACTCTTGCCTTCCCCGCCGCCGTGCGGATGATCCACGGGGTTCATCGCCACACCGCGCACCTTCGGCCTTCTGCCCAGCCACCGCGATCGCCCCGCCTTGCCGAGCGAGATGTTCTCATGGTCAATATTGCCAATCTGCCCTATCGTGCCGACGCATGAAAGATGCACCCTTCTCACCTCGCCCGAAGGCAATTTCAGGTGAGCGTAGTTACCTTCCTTGGCCGCCAACTGCGCGGCGGATCCCGCCGACCGCGCCATCTGGCCTCCCTTGCCGGGCACCAGCTCAACGTTATGTACATAAGTACCCAAAGGTATGCGCGACAGAGGAAGCGAATTGCCTATAAGCACTTCCGCATCCGGTCCGCTCTTCACAGTCATGCCGACCTCGAGACCGTGCACCGCGAGGATGTATCTCTTCTCACCGTCGGCATACGCAATCAGCGCGATCCGGGCTGACCGATTCGGATCGTACTCTATCGATTTGACCTTGCCCGGAATGCCTACCTTGTCCCGCTTGAAATCAATGATTCTGTACCGCCTCTTGTGTCCGCCGCCGCGCCTGCGAACCGTAATCCTGCCGTTGCGTGCCCTTCCGCTGATCCTCTTGCGCGGCTCCAACAGCGATTTTTCCGGTGTGCTTCGCGTGATTTCGTCAAACGTAGACGAGGTCTTGAACCTCTGCGATGACGTCACCGGTCTGTATTTCTTGACGCTCATTTGCCTATGCTAGAACAGCTCGATGCTGTCTCCCTCTCGCAACCGCACGATCGCCTTCTTCCAGTTCGCACGCTTGCCACCTTCTCGGAAACGCCTCTGTTTCGGTTTGCCCCGCACGTTCATAGTGGTCACATCGACAACTTTCACGTTGAAAAGACCCTCGACAGCCTCCTTAATCTCCATCTTGTTCGCTCGCGGGTCCACACGAAACGCGTACTTGTTCTCAGTGTCCAGGAGACGAGTGCTCTTCTCAGTGATAATCGGTTTCCGGATTATCTGATACTGTTGCTTCTTCATGAGAGTCTCGATTCCAGTCTCGTGACCGCCTCTTTTAGAATGACCACATGGTCGACCGCCAGCAAATCGAGAACGTTAACGTTATCCGCCAGTACGATCGTTAATCGCGGTATGTTTCGACCTGAAAGAATAACATTCCTATCCGGTTCGGCGAGAACTATGAGCACCTTTCCCTCGCCTATCGGCAGTGTCTCCAGCACACGAGCGATGCTCTTCGTGCGCGGCTCAGCGCAGTTCAATTCGTCAAGCACAGTCAGCTCGCCCGCGTCTACCTTGGCCGACAACGCGCTCTTCAGCGCGAGCCGTCTGACCTTCTTCGGTACCCGATGCGAGTAGTCTCTCGGGTGAGGTCCAAACGTCACGCCGCCACCTTCCCATATTGGCGACCTGCTCGTACCCGCGCGCGCCCGACCCGTCCCCTTCTGCCGCCAAGGCTTAGCGCCGCCGCCTCGCACGTCGCTCCTGCCTTTCGTCGAGGCGGTACCTTGTCTCTTGCCTGCCATCAGCGCCCGAGCCACATCGCTCATGACATCCGGACGCACTCCCGCTCCGAAAACCTTCTCGTTCAGTTGCACGTCGCCGACACTCTCACCCTGAACGTTGTAAACATTTGCCTCTGGCACCGTCATTTCCCGCTTCCCGCACTTTTCCTGACAATTACGTTTCCGCTTCTTGGGCCCGGGACGTCTCCCCTGACCAACAAGAGATTGCGTTCAGCATCAACCTTCACCACGAGCAGGTTGCGTCGCGTCACGCGCTCGCCGCCCATCCTACCCGGCATACCGGTGTTCTTCCATACACGAGCCGGGTCCGCGCTTGCTCCTATCGATCCGGGAGCTCTGTGGAACATGGAACCATGGCTGCTCCGACCGCCGCGGTACCCGTACCTCTTCACAACTCCCTGAAACCCTTTGCCCTTCGACACGCCCGTCACGTCGACTTTCTCGCCTTCCTCGAACAGGCTGACCGTAAGCAGATCGCCGGGTTTCATTTCAGCATCAGGCTCCACCCGGATCTCCCTGACAAAACGCGCCGGCGACACACCGTGCTTCTTGAAATGACCGGCCTGAGGCTTGTTCACGCGCTTCTTTTTCTCGTCAAACCCGAGCTGCACCGCCTCGTACCCGTCGTTCTCGACCGTCTTTCGCTGAATCACCCAGCAGGGACCGGCCTCAACGACCGTCACAGGCACAGAAAGCCCGTCCGAGTCGAATACTCTCGTCATCCCTACTTTTCTGCCCAACAACTCGATGCTCATTCTCAACGAACCTCTGTGTCACGGCGACTTCAAAACCAGCCCGTGGCCGTCTCGTACCGCAGAACTCCCTATCCGGCCGCTATCTGCTTGATCTCGACATCCACGCCCGACGGCAGGTCGAGCTTGAGGAGCGCGTCTACCGTGCGCGCCGTCGGATCAACGATGTCCAACAACCGTCTGTGCGTGCGAATCTCGAACTGCTCTCTTGATTTCTTGTCTACATGGGGCGATCTCAGCACTGTGTACTTGTTGAACGACGTAGGCAGCGGGATCGGGCCGGACACTTTCGCGCCCGTCCGCCGCGCCGCCTCCACGATCTCCATTACGGACCGATCCAGCATCCTGTAATCGTAAGCTTTGAGCTTGATCCTGATCTTCTGCTTTGCCGGCATCTTGTTCCTCTCGCTACTTAATGATCTCGGCGACTACGCCCGCGCCGATCGTCCTGCCGCCCTCGCGAATCGCAAACCGCAACTCCTGCTCCATCGCTATCGGAGTGATTAACT
>CBFDCQ010000022.1:0-42183 GCA_965603355.1 uncultured bacterium | reverse complement strand
GTGCCTGTGGGTGTGTTGAAGAAGTCGCTGCACACACCGGGACGTCATTCTGAGCGAAGCGAAGAATCTCGCTTTTCCGGGGTTGTTCAGACACCAGATCCTTCGCGTACGCTCAGGATGACACCTAAATGCACTATTTCAACAACCCCCCTGTCCCCTATTTCCCACCTACTTGCCACTTTCCCTCGCGTATATCGCTCCTTTTTTCACTTGTCAAACCTCCCTTCTCTGTGATAGAATGCGTGTGTGCGGGGCGTGATGGGCATCCTCATGGTTATGCAGCCCTGAACGCCTGTCACTGCCCTGCTCGCCTTAATCTGTGTCTGCATCACTGTAACTCCTGTTACTAACATCATCGTCAATTACCACCCTTGGCCACGAAGACTGAATAGACTGCCAATCCGAACGACAACAAAGATACTAAAATCGCAACCCGCGAGATACGGACCGCCTGTTGTGCGCTTCCCGCTCTTGTCTGATTGGCCTCTGTATTCTTTTGGTCTTCGGTTTGCACATCGAACCCATACATGTCCTTTAAGATATAGCAAAGTTCGCGCTCACCTTCGCGGTATTTCATGAAATTGTAAACGTAGTGCTCGCGTTTCTGCAACGGCATGGCCTCGATGAACGCAGCGCCAGCTTGCGCAAGCCTAAACCGCCACTTCTCGATGATATCAGCGTCCATGATTTCCAATTGTACGCCGCGCCCACAGGCAAGCGCAAGAAGGAATCGCACATGGGACTTGCGCATAACGTGGGCTCTGGACTAGAAATAGGTGCCGCGCCTCTATTTCTCCTATTTCTCCCCTCATCTTCCCCTTGCGTTCCGGTGCGGGTCGGGCTTTGAGAACACACTTGACCGGATACGCGGCGGGTGGTATCATTCGGGTGTCTGTCGGGGCAGAATCGAGATTGTGGCTGCGGGGGAGTAGTGTGTCCTATGTGGCTATATTTCGCCAAAGAGCAAGGTACACGGTACGTGAAGATAGGGATAACAAGTTACGACGATCCTGTCTCTGCCTTTGTGCGTTTCAGCGTGTACAATCCGCGTGAGATTCAATTGCTGGGACTAGTGAAGTGCACCTGGTACGCAGAAGCGGCTCGACTTGAGGAAGAACTCTACTGGCAGTTCCGGAGATATTCGGTCAAGGGTGACTGGTTCGAGCTGCCCGCTGAAGTTATTCAGGATATCCGACGCACGTACAAAGGGCCCCGCAGCGTTCGCGCTGATGCGCGACTAAGGTTAAAGCGACTGTCAAAACGGCAGAAGCGGCGCTCCGGTGACAACGACTCCAACGCACCGGTCGAGGAGAAACTAGCGCTTATCAAGTGGCAGCCGACTCCAGAGTGCGTAGATAAACTTGACCATCATGCTGCGGTATTGGGTCTCCCTGAGTCCACGGACTTCGAAGAACCGCCCGACGAGCGCCGGTCCTGGGCAAACCCAGCGCGGAGGTGAGGTTTTTGATTGACATCGCGGGGAAAACAGTCTACGTATTAGGAGCAGGGGCATCGCAGCACACAGGAGCACCCTTATTGCGGGATTTCCTGGTTAGTGCGCGGAATTTGTTTGAAACCGAGGGGGAGCTACATTATCGTGAGTCCTTCGAGAGGGTATTCCAGTGGCTCGATAGCCTACGCGGATCGTCCGAGTATCTGGATTTCGAACGGGATAATCTTGAACATGTATTCTCCGTTGCGGAAATGAAGAAACAGCTTGGTCTGGAGGGAGGAGAAGAGCTCGCCTCAGATCTGCGCTACGTTATTATGGAAACGCTTGACAAAAGATGTCATACTCAGTGGCTCAGGGATAAGTTCCAACCGGACGAGCTCTACTCAAAATTCTCAGAAAGTCTTAAGACTCTCAACGAGGGACGACGAGAAAGAACGTCTCAGGCGTCTGAGGAATTCGAGAATGATGTGGTGATTAGTTTCAACTACGATGTTCTGTTGGATTACGCGATGCAGCTCAAGAGGTTGAACTTAGACTATTCCCTTGATGCCGCCTCACAGGGGCGTGGAGAGGCTTTTCGAATCCTAAAGTTGCATGGCTCGACGAACTGGGCGTTCTGCTCAAAATGCAAGAAGAATCCCCTCCAGATCGTACGAGCAAGCCCCATTGCAAAGGGGTGCCGGCCAGGTGGCTTCATGGCAGAGGGCCGGAATTACCCCTTTGGCATGGTTACGGAGGTGCTGCTAAATACGAAGTGCACTAAGTGCAATGAGATTGGGGGCCTGGAACCCGTGGTCATACCACCGACATGGTCCAAGACAGTAGACGGGACGCCAATTGCCCAAGTCTGGGCTTCGGCTGTCAGAGAGATTAAGAAGGCTTTCCAGATCGTAATCATTGGATATTCGCTGCCTCCTACAGACACGTTTCTGCAATATCTTGTGACGCTCGGATTGGCGTCGAATCCAAACCTTCATCGCGTCGTGGTCGTTGATAAAGATAGCTCGGATGAGTTCAGAACACGATACAAGACGGTATTCTCGCGGAGTCTAAGCGACAGAGGTCGCTTGACGTTTCTCACCGGGAAAACCTTCGAGCGATACGTCGCCGAATATATGAGGGGGGTGGGGAGCCGTATCCAGTAGTGTTCCGCAAAGTATCCTAGGAGACATGAACGTTGAGGCGGGAGGTGGAGTTGGTCCATCAGTGTCTGACACCTGCTATGCCTGGCCGCTGCAAGATGGCCAGCGGTAGTGATTCATGGCGAGGGGGCAACCTATATATGAAGAAGCTGTTATTGATGAGAAGTCAGCGTAATGATGTGTTAAAGGCGGTAGAGCAGCACGGGCTAATTCCTTCCGACTTCCGGTGGGGCGAGCTGAAGGAGGGACGCGTACCGATGGTGGCGGACCCGGCGTATATATCCGCTATCGTGCACTTGCCAACTCAGTATAGATTCGTGTTCGACATGCGAAGCGACCCGTACTGGGCGACCTTCACACCGGGTCGTGAATCTCCCGAGCAGCATGAAGGGTGCAAGAGCTGGGGTACGATGCTCGGCCTCGTTAACGAGTGGGCCTCTAATCTCAAGCGCGAGGTAGACGCACCGGACCTATGGGCAAACCTCGTTCAAGAAACTGGTTTGGCAGAGGCCGCTGCTGCGCAGACGGAGGAATCATCATTCGCGCCAGAGCAGCACGAGCAGATTCGTCGCGGATTAGGGGAAATAAGGCGCTTCCTGATCGAGGGGCGGAACTTGTCCCGGGAGCAGGACGAGTTAGTCACGCAAAGACTGGACTACCTGGGATCGTGTGTTGAGCGCATGTCCCGCCGAGACTGGATGCACACTGCGATCGGGGTGCTTTTCACTATTGCGGTGGGGCTCGGACTAGCAGGAAATGAAGCGCGGGACCTGTTCAGCGCGGCCGCGAACGCGCTGCGAGAGGCACTCGACGTAGTCACCAAGCTTCTGCCCTGAGACAAGAGCGGGCCGCCGTGCAGGCAACTCCCGTTTGTCGCGTGTGCCTGGAGTGTATCACCACCTGAAACATCTCAACTGCAATGACTTCAGTTCGCCTCTCACAGGAACCTACCTCGATGATCTCGGCGGCAACAGTAGGTGCGGGTCTGAGACCCGCCCGCCGCTTCAAGCCGGTACATTGCCGGTCGTTTCATAATGAAACGTCGTTAGGCCCAACGGGTCGTACTTGACGCGCAGAGGAAGACGCGTAAATCCACAAATCCTTATCTAGCAAGTAATTAGACCGGTCGGTCTGATCGATACACTCCCTACCCCACCGATTGGCACGCAGGTTGCACAATAATCATGTGGAGTGGCGAAAAAGCCACGTTGAACGACGCAGTAATAGAAGCGAAAAGGGAACAAAGCGAAGTACGAAAGGAGGAGAGGATCATGGCTATAGTGAGGTGGAGACCCAGATACGCATGGAGTCCTTTCAGGGCTCTTCGAGAGTTCGACCACGAGTTTGGCCATATGTTCGGCGGCCTGGCCGGATGGCCGGCACGAGAGAGCGCTACAGGGCTTCTCGAAGGAGTCTGGTCGCCCCGCGTGGACATCCTGCAGGCTGACGACAAGATCGTCGTCAAGGCGGACCTGCCCGGCTTGTCAAAGGAAGACCTCGACATCTCAGTCGTGGACCATCATCTCACCATAAAGGGTGAGAGAAAACACGAGGAAGAGGTCAAGGAGGAAGACTTTCACCGGACCGAAAGGGTCTACGGCACCTTTGAGCGCAGCTTCGAGCTCCCGGCCACCGTACATGCCGAGAAGATCGAGGCTTCGTACAAGGACGGCGTGCTCGAGGTTACGCTGCCGAAGAAACCCGAGGCCAAACCGAAACAGATCGCTGTCAAGGTAAAGTAAGTAAACCGCAGCCCCGCGCGATGAGGGATGGGAGGAACCTCCTCCCATCCCTCCTTACATTTCCGGGACGTTCATCACACGCTCCGCCGACAGTCTGCCATTTCACAGTGCCTTCGTCTTTTGTGATGGTGGGGCAGACATTCCTGTCTGCCGTGTAGGCGTCGCCGCGGCGACCCGCGGCCGACTCTCCACGGCGAGCGTACCGCACAAAGGTCGGCCCTCCCAAAGACTTGACAACGCGCTCCGGCAGGTATAAACTCCTACAAAGGGCATAGGGGGCCATCGAATGGACAAGTGCCAAGTTGTCAAGCTGATGACCGATATTGCCGAGGGCATCAACTCCCAGACTTACCTCGAAGAGGGATTGCACGAGATTGTGGAGTCTATCCGAAAGCTCTTCGACTGCCAGACCATAGCCGTGGTCTTGACCGACCCCGAATCCGAGTATTTGAAAATCAAGATATCGCGCGGATTGAGCAAGACATTCGCCGACAATTACGAGAGACGTGTCGGCACGGGCGT
Organism: uncultured bacterium; assembly: GCA_965603355.1. GTDB lineage: Bacteria > Hydrogenedentota > CBFDCQ01 > CBFDCQ01 > CBFDCQ01. The sequence goes on along the minus strand of CBFDCQ010000022.1, from coordinate 37,324 downwards.
GATTGGCGAGACCATCTGGGCCGGAAAGACCGTCCTGATAGAGCAAGCGGACCCCTCCGACCCGGCGTACGAGGAACTCAAGCTCGAGAACGATTTCGCCTCGGCGATCTGTGCTCCGATAGTGGCGCAGTTTCGGCCGCTGGGGTACATCTATTGCGACTGCGAGAGACCCAGAACATTTGACCAGGAGTGTCTCACGACTTTGAGCTTTCTGGCGAACCTCGCGGCGCTCGCTGCTGACAAGGACAGGATGTACACGCTCAACAAGAAGCTGCGCCGGTACGACGAGAAGACCCTGATCCTGCGGTGCGAGGCGTTTTTCGAGGTGCTCGAGAAGGAGCTGCTGCGCGTGTCAAGGTACAAGGAGCCGCTCTCGCTGCTCCTGCTCGATATCGACAATTTCAAGGATTGGAAAGACCTGTACGGCGCTGAGTCAGCCGCCAAACTTTTTACGGACGTCGTGCACGTGATAAAGAGCTGCGCGCGAGGGATGGACATCATAGGGAAATACGGTGTTGACGAGGTTATTGTCTGCACGCCCAGAGCCGACAGGGAAGGCGCGCTGCGGTTGGCGGAACGCATTTGCGAACGCATTAACGGTCACGAGTTCGAGCATGATGAGCCCGCCACAAGCGTCAGCATTGGAGTGGCTTCCGCAGAGCAGGACAGACGCGACTCCAAGTCCCTGATGGAAGCGGTTAGAACCGCTCTGCTCCACGCGCAGCGCAAGGAGAGTATAAGGATCTCCGCGTTCTGACCTCGAGCGTTGTTGACGGCAAACAATGAGCCGGCATTTCGTCGCCCACTCTTCACATCAATGCCCCTGCCCGAACCGGCGCTGAAGCTGCCGACGGCGTCCACAAGAGACTGTACGAAACGCGGTTCACCCCTCTTTGCACATTGAGCTTTGCCGAAAAGCCCAACTCCTAGAGCTAAAACAACACCCACCAGCTTGACAATGAACGCCCGCATATCTCCTTCAGGTAGGGCGGGCATCTTGCCCGCCAGCTTGACAATGAACGCCCGCATATCTCCTTCAGGTAGGGCGGGCATCTTGCCCGCCAGCTTGACAACGAACGCCCGCGTATCTCCTTCAGGTAGGGCGGGCATCTTGCCCGCCAGCTTGACAACGAACGTTCCGCGGTGCTATAAATGGACGAGAAGAGCGATTTCAACGACGGAGAGGTGGCCGAGCTGGCTGAAGGCGGCACCCTGCTAAGGTGTTGTAGGCGCTTAAACGTCTACCGAGGGTTCGAATCCCTCCCTCTCCGCCACAAATCTCATGTTAAGATGCCCCGGTGCGTGCGAGCCGACCATGACCGAATCTGTTGAGCAACCTCAAGCTGGCGATTTATCCGGCGATGCCGTAAAGGAAAAACACGAGCGGTTCATGAGACTCGCCCTGAAAGAGGCGGAAGTCGCTCTGTCCGAGGGCGAAATACCTGTCGGCGCGGTCATCGTCGCCGGCGACGAGCTGGTAGCGAAAGCGCACAACCAGAAAGAGCTGCTGCGAGACCCGACGGCTCACGCGGAGATTGTCGCGATCACACAGGCGGCCGCCGCGCTCGAGAGATGGCGGCTCACAGATACTACGATGTACATAACTCTGGAACCCTGCGCGATGTGCGCGGGAGCCATAATTCAGGCGCGTATACCGCTGGTAGTCTTCGGCGCGCTGGACGAGAAAGCGGGCGCTGCAGGCAGCCTGATGAACCTGCTGGCGGACGTCAGGCTCAACCATCAGCCGGATGTCATTTCCGGCGTGATGGCTGACGAATCCAGCCGGTTGATGCGCGCGTTCTTCCAGAAGATGCGAGAGAAATCCTCACGGAGAGGTGGCTGAGTCCGGTCGAAAGCGGCGGTCTCGAAAACCGTTGGACGGATTACCTCCGTCCCGGGGGTTCGAATCCCCCCCTCTCCGCCACTCACCTATTGCCTTCTAAAGCAGCCGGTCTCCTCAGTCTCTATGCTCGGTGCCCGTTGGGCTCCGGCCAGTCCCCCTGCCGCGCGCGTTCTGACCCGCAGAAAGAGGTGTGCTGGAGATGAGGATACGTCGAAGCCGTTATCTGCAATGATACTATACCTTTAGTTGCCTCGGGAACTCCTGGAGGCGAGAAATTCCTTGACAGTCAGCGGTCATTCTGATAAACTGTTCACGTGAAGTTAAGCAGTATGGGGGAGCAATGTTGCGGGTGTCCTGTTGACTCACTCCAGTTCAGCTTAGAGGAGGACTGTCCGAGAGGACCCGTACTATTGGTCTGTGTAGTTGAGAGATGCTTCTGCAGAGAGGAGGTGATCTGTCAAGAGCTGAAGCGGTGTCGGTTCCTTCGTTGGTTGACGCGCTCCGTAGCGGAAATCTCGGCCGGGGCGTGTCAGTTAGGTAGTTGTTGCAACTTGATCTAAGGGGAGGTAGTGATGAAGAAGTCACGCGGATTTACACTAATCGAACTGCTGGTGGTGATAGCGATCATCGGCATACTGGCGGCGATCCTGCTGCCGGCGCTTGCGCGCGCGAGGGAAGCTGCGCGTCGCTCGTCATGCCAGAATAACCTCAAACAATGGGGTCTCGTGTTCAAGATGTACGCGAACGAGTCCCAAGGCGGGAAGTGGCCGACGATTATACATAGGGTCACGGACGAGCAAGCTCAGGATACAGCGTATCCCGGCGACATGGTTACGGCCAGGGCTGCCAGTTGCAGCGTCACTTTGCATTGTGACTTTCTAGGCTACACCGGCGCACCGCAGATAAGCCAGGTGTACCCGGAGTATCTGACGGACATGAACATCATGTACTGTCCTTCCGATTCCGTTGGTGCGGAAGCACTGAAAAAAGGTTGGATGAACGTGGGTGGCGACCCGAATGGCCAATTTGACCCTTGCCGTATTGGTTTCTATGGTCGATACGACGACTACTATCCTTTGGACGGCAGCGGCGGCGAATATGGTACGGGGCATACTCCCACGAACTATTCGTATACGTACTTCGGTTACGCGCTTCCTCACAGGGTCGCGATTGAACAAGATGCTGTTAATTTTCTCAGATTTGAGAAGTGGTGGTCCATTGGAGTCATAGGCGGATCAGAGCCCACCTCCGTCATAGATAATGATATCCCACTGGACGATGGTGGCACCCTCTATCGTCTGAAGGAAGGCATCGAGCGGTTCATGATCACCGATATCAATAGACCTGCCGGCTCTGCCCAGGCACAAAGTGATATCCCTACGATGTGGGACAAGTGTCAGTTCCGTGTTCTGACGCCTGGTGGTAACGCCTCCGCGTTCAACCACATACCCGGCGGTTCCAACATTCTCTATATGGACGGTCATGTAGAGTTCCTAAGGTACCCCGGCGAATTCCCGCTACATGAGAACTATATGTACGTGGAATTCTAACGACTGGCAAATAGGCAAGACGCATCCAGCCCGCTTCGGCTCCTGCCGAAGCGGGCTGGTTCTTTCTCTGGCGCTCCGTGGCTGCTCACTCATCCCCAGTTCTGCAATACGCCCCGAACTCCCGCGTGACGGCGCCCTCCTGACTGGTGATTGTTGCCGCGTTGGGCGGCCTCGTCCTCTGTGATGGTGGGGCAGATATTCCTGCTTGCTCGCCGTGGAGAGTCTGCCACGTAGGGGCGGGCTGCGAACCTGTATCACTTGGGCATCGTGTCATTGTAGGGCTGGCATGCCCGGCTCGGCGGGTTGCCAGCCGCGGAAAGGTCGCATGGATGAAGCTGTGGGTGTGACGCACTGCGCGGCGGGCAATCCTTCGGACTGCCCGCCCTACCATTGCCTGACACGTAGGGGCGGGTCTAAGACCCGCCCGGCGGGGGGGCACACCCTGCGGCCGGCCCGCCCTCCCGGGGCGGTCCCGGGGGGGGCGGGCCCACCCCCCCCCCGCGGCCGACACGGAGGTCGGCCCTTCCAAAGACGGGCGCCCCACCGGGGCGTCTGTACAATCGAGGGGGCTTCCGGAGAGAGGACGCTTGGAGGTGGAAAGGTGATGTCGTTCGGAAACTGGGGGTCAGTGAACTGCGGCAGGAATTCCCTTGACATTTGACGCCCATTTTGATAAAATAGCCAAGTCAAAAGGGGAGTCCACGAATGTTAGAGGGGGTAACGTTGCGGGGGACTCAAGTTCACACACTTCAACGTATTGTACATCCGCCTGAGAGAGCCCGCGCTACCAGTCTCTCCAATTGAGAGGCGTTTCTGCGGAAAGGGGGTGATATAAGAGCTGAATGCACAGGTGTCCGTTCCTTCGTTGGTTGACGCGCTCTGTACCGGAGGTTGTGGCGGGGGCGCGTCTGTGAAAGATATTCACTTAACTTGATGAAGGGGGAAACAGTCAAATGAAGAAGTCACGTGGATTTACGTTAATCGAACTGCTGGTGGTGATAGCGATCATCGGCATACTGGCGGCGATACTGCTGCCGGCGCTTGCACGAGCGCGGGAGGCTGCGCGCCGGGCCAGTTGCCAGAATAATCTGAAGCAAATGGGTCTCGTGTTCAAGATGTACGCGAATGAGTCATCCGGCGGGAAGTGGCCGACGTTCTTCTGGTTAGCCACGGACGAGATCGTACAGAATGCAGCGTATGCAAGTGGTGACCTGGCCGCGGCCAACGCCGCCAGTTGCACCCAGCCTTGCCGCAACGACCATCTGTACAACCATACGTTCTTGCAGTTAAGCCAGGTGTACCCGGAGTATTTGACGGACGTAAACGTCACCGTCTGCCCCTCCGACGCCAGCGCTATAGGTTTATTAAAGGACGGTGTTCACAACGTTGGCGGCGACCCTAATGGCCCCTACGATCCCTGCCGCGTGGGCTTTACCTCCTACGATACGATGGGCCCGGGTATCGGGGATTGGGAAGCCGATATGTCGTGGGAACAGGGGAATCCGATTCCCTACTCGTATGTCTACATTGGCTTCGCCGCTATAGAAGAACAGTTTATTGATCAAACCAAGACTAATGCGGAGATAATAGAGACGTGGAATGGGTTCGGCCCAGGCATGGAGGCAATGTTCGAACTCTTCGATAAATACTATTTGGACAAGTGGAATTGGGGTCGGGAAGTCGACAGTGATCAGACGTGGGAGGGCCTTACCGTCTATCGTCTGAAGGAAGGTATCGAGCGGTTCATGATCACCGATATCAACAACCCTGCCGGCTCTGCCTACGCGCAGAGTGACCTCGCCGTGATGTGGGATTCGGCGCACACGATCTATGGTTCCGCTAACGTACTTACGTCCGAGTTCAACCACATACCCGGTGGCTCGAATGTGCTCTATATGGACGGTCACGTAGGGTTCATCAGGTACCCCGGCGAATTCCCAGTGCACCCGGGCTATGTGTTCCGCCCGTAGGACGGACAATAAGTTGATAACAAGCTAAGATGAATCCAGCCCGCTTCGGCAGGAGGCCGAAGCGGGCTGGTTCTTTTTCTCCTCCCGTTAGATGCATTCCCAACACTTGCTAACGTGAGCATTGCGTTAGGCCTGGGGAGGAACTCCTGTCCCGCGCGCGTCTTGACACGCAGCAGGAGGCCTGTTAAAGTGAGGCTACGCGGAGGCTGCCATCTCCAATAATATTACGCCTTAAGTTGCGTCGGGGACTGTCTAAAGGTGGGGAGAAGCTCACATATACTGCCGACCGTACTGCCCGATGGAGATTGCCGTGCGACGAAGTCTGCGATTGTGAGGAGACCATAAGCATTCATAGGGTAAGGCCAATTGATCACTCTAGATTTGGGAAATCAGGGAGAGGGAGAATGAGACTATTCTTAGCAACTCTAATATTGTCGTTGGTGACCTCCGTCAGTTTTGCCGCCGATCAGATCAAGGTTCTGATTATTGATGGCATCAATAATCACGACTGGCAAAACACCACAGCCGCCAACAAAGCCACTCTTGAGGCAACGGGCCGATTCACAGTCGATGTCAGCACTTCGCCCAGAAAAGGGGCTCCTAAGGAAGAGTGGCAAGCCTGGCATCCTGATTTTTCCAAGTACGACGTCGTCCTGAGCAATTTCAATGACGATTGGGAAGAAGGCAGCCCACCGCTCTCCCTCTGGTCACAGGAGACGATGGCGAATTTCGATAGATTCGTCAGGGACGGCGGTGGTCTTGTGATCGTACATGGTGCGGACAACGCGTTTGCCAGTTGGCCCGAGTACAACGCAATGATCGCTATCGGCGGTTGGGGCGGTCGTAAGGCCGGGAAGTCAGGCTATCTCTTGCGCCTGATAGATGGCAAATGGCAGCGAACCTCCCCTGACAAGGGTCGCAGCGGTGACGATGAACAGGTAAAAGACTATCTGGTGATCCACGATCAGCCCGATCACCCGATCCTCAAGGGCCTGCCCACAGAATGGATGCACGCTGAAGACGAACTTTATGCTTCACTTCGTGGCCCGGCGAAGAATGTCGAAGTGCTGGCTCATTCGTGGTGCCGCCTGACCGATGAAAACGAGCCCATGATGATGATCATCACCTACGGCAAAGGCAAAGTGTTTCATATCCCTATGGGGCATTGGAACGATGAGTTCGAGCCGTATGGTGCAGCGCTTCACTGCGTTGGCTTTCAGACCGCTCTGGCCAGAGGGACAGAGTACGTGGCAACCGGCAAAGTCACGATTGGCATTCCAGACTCATTCCCCACGAAAGAGGAGACCTCTGTAGTTGCTCCGGAGAGATTGGAGTGGCCTGCTGCACAGTCCACTGAGAGCGGCAGTCATGCCGATCTTCTCAGCCTTTTTAAGGAGTTTGGCAAGTTCCAGGGTCGGAGGGATTCCCGTGGCGTATCGGGCGATATAGCCGCCGCTATGGACAAAAAGTATCGCGAACTGAAGAAGTACCAGAGCCGTCTGGCCGCGATCGATTCAAGTAGTTGGTCGGTCTCGGAGCAAATCGATTACCACCTGGTACGCGCGCAAATGAACGGGCTTGAGTTCGAGCTTCGGGTTGTCAAACCCTGGATACGTAATCCCGGGTACTACGCCGGCAGAAGGGGTGGCGGGTTGGGAAGGATACCGAGATTGCCTCTTGACGAAGATCGTATCGCTGCGTTTCGGTCGAGACTTCAGGCAATCCCGAGGTACTACGAGCAGGCGAAGAGGAATCTGGGCGGCGGTGATATATCCGAGATAGCGGGTGACTTGGCGATCCTTGCCATCCGCAATCTGGAGGGGAATCGCAATCCCTTCCCGGACCTTGTGGCACAATTATCCGAGCACCATCCTCATCTTGTTCCCGACGCAAAAGAAGCCCAGGCGGCAACTGAAGGCTACCTCAGCTGGCTAAAGGAAAACCAGAGCAAGATGACGGCCTCAGCCGGCGTTGGAAAAGAAAACTACAACTGGCTGCTCAAGAACGTTTATCTCTTCCCCTACACATGGGACGATGTGCGCAGGATCGTGGAGCTTGAAGATAATCGCGTTAGAACATTTCAGCGACTCGAAGAGAACAGAAATCGTAATATTCCGCCACTTAAACCGGCTGCAACCCAGGAGGAATACAAGCAGAGAGTCAAAGAGGGCATAGAGCACGTTATGAATTTCCTGCGTAAAGAGGAAATATTTACCGTGGATGACTACCTTGAATGGGAAGATTATTGGAGTTCGGGGTGGCACGGATGGGACAGGCCATGGCCGGAGAGACATGACTACTTCTTCAACTTCTCACACCGTGATCCTGTAATGGAAGAGACTCACGAGATGGTCGGTCACAGTTTCGATGGCCAAAGATCCCGACGCGATAATCGCCCGATTCGGGGTGGTAGGCTCGGGTATAAGATTTCCACCAGCCGGGGCGAGGGATTCGCTTTCGCTCTCGAGGAATTGCTTATGCATGCGGGTTATCTTGACGGACGAAATCGGCATGCAAGAGAGATCGCTTACGAGCAGGCCGCTTTCCGCACAGTCCGCGCGCTCTCGGATGTCTATATGCACAGCGGAGACTGGAGCCTGACAGATGCGATGGAGTTCTGTGTTGCGAATGCACCGCACGGAGAGCTGCTTGATGACAGTGAACATTTGTGGTTCGAGTTGGAGACCACATTGGTCGGAGTGGGCCATCATATGATCATGATCGCCGGCAAGGTACAGTTCATGAAGCTGTTCAGAGACAGGGCTCAGCAACTGGGAGACGACTTCAAACTCAAGAAGTTCATGGACGAGTTTCTTGCAGCCGGCATGATCCCCATGTCGCTGATACATTGGGAGATGACAGGTTCCGACGACGAGATCAAAGAGTTGTGGTAGCAATTGAGGAAGAGGAGATTTGAACCATGCTTAGACACAGTATTTTCGCGATCGCTATTACGTTTCTCGCTGGTCTGACAGCGGTTTTGTGCACTGTGGGGGATGGTGAAGTTGACGCTGCCGTAAGCGGCGACTATGAGGATCTTCTCAGCCTCTTCAAGGAGTTTCGTGACTTCGCTCAGGAAGACTATCGTGGTGACATATCAGGTTACGCTACAGCTATGGAGACCAAGTATCGTGAACTGAAAAGATACCAGAGCCGTCTGGCGGCGATCGATGCAAGTAACTGGCCGGTCTCCGAGCAAGTCGATTACCACCTCGTCCGTGCGGAAATGAACGGGCTCGAATTCGAGCTTCGGGTTCTCAAACCCTGGGTACGCGATCCCGCGTTTTACGGTGGCAGGAGAGGCAGGCTCGGAAGGCTCCCGAGGTTGCCTCTCGAAGGAGATCGCATCACCGAGTTTCGGTCGAGACTCCAGGCAATCCCGAAGTATTACGACCAGGCGAAAAGGAATCTCGGTAACGGCAATATAGCCGACATACCGGGTGACCTGGCCATCTTCACCATTCATAATCTGGAGGGGAATGGGAATGACGATTCCTTCCAGCGCTTTGTGGCACAACTGGAAGAGCATCATCCTGATCTTGTTTCCGATGCAAAGAAAGCCCAGGCCGCAATTGACGGCTACCTCACCTGGCTGAAGGAAAACCAGAGCAAGATGACAGCATCAGGCGGTGTTGGAATTGAGGACTACAACTGGCTGATGAAAAACGTCTACCTCTTTCCCTATACATGGGAAGACATTCGAACGATGGTGGAGCTTGAAGATAATCGCGTCATAACGTTTCAGAGGCTCGAAGAGAATAGGAACCGCAATCTGCCTCCACTCAAGCCGGTTGCATCCCAGGAAGAATATCAACGCAGCGTCGTCAATTCTCTCGATCATATCAGGGCGTGGATACGAGACGAAGAGATTTACACGGTCCCTGATTATCTTGTTGACGACGCGTATCGGGCAGGTAGACTGCGATCGACCAGCAGACCCTGGCCGGAAAAGCATGATTACTTCTACAATTTTTCGCACCGCGAGTCGTTGATGGAAGAAACGCACGAAATGGTTGGCCACCACTTTGACGTGTTACGGCAGCAGCACGATTCCCGGCCGATCCGGGGAGCCCGGGAACATGAAGGGCCGTATAATATGGCTGTCGGCCGGCATGAGGGATTGGCTTTCGCTTACGAGGAATTATTGATGCATGCGGGATATCTTGACGAGCGGCCACGAAGAGCGCGCGAAGTCACATACGAGCAGGCGGCCTTTCGCACAGTCCGCGCGCTCTCAGATGTGTATATGCACAGCGGCGATTGGAGCTTGACAGAAGCGATGGAGTTCTGTGTCGCGAACGCGCCGCATGGAGAATTGCTTGATGACAGTCCTCATTTGTGGCATGAAATGCAGACCACCCTGCTCCAGGTGGGGTGGCATTCCCAAATGGTTACCGGCAAAGTCCATTTCATGAAGTTGTTTAGGGACAGAGCGCAACAGTTGGGCGACAAGTTCACCGTCAAAAGGTTTATGGACGAGTTCTATGCCGCAGGCGATATCCCCACGTCGCTGATCCGGTGGGAGATGACAGGTTATGAGGACGAGATCAAGAAGCTGTGGTAGTAATGAGCGACTAAGGATCTCAAAGTGTATCGTATGGCATTTAAACCAAGTGGCCAGAAGGAACGGAGGCAGACGATGCGTAAAGCAATTCTCTCAGCGATTCTAATGTTGTCGGCAACCTTGTTCACCAGCGTTTGCTGCGCGGAAAAACCCATTGTCACAGACGAATTCGACCGCTTCCTGGTGACTAAAGACACCAAGATTGGTGAAGTTCTCGGTGAGATCGAGCTTGTGTTCGAAAACCCCCTGAAGACCACCTGGAGTCTGGTGCCGCCGGTGCCCGGAGGCGACCGGAGACGCTACTTGAGGGAAGGCCAACTTGACGCAACAGAGATAGTCGAAATAGATCCCGATACGGCTGAGCTGAGGCTGAAAGCTATTCCCCCTCAGAACCCGGCTCACTATTACGCTGAAGTCCGGGCCACCAACAGTGATGGTTGGATGGAGCAGGTACTTATCATCATAGCGCTTCCCGAAACACCCAAGGCGGAAAATGCCCTTGATATTTTCACGCAGCGAAAAGAAGGAGGCGGAATCGGCTTCTATGCAACCGAACGGGTGGATCCCAAGAAGGTCGAATATGCAGCTAACGTAGCCAAGGCCTTGCTTATGAAGGACAGACGAGGGGCGGGAAGGGTTACAGAATACGTTAGAGAACGAAACGCGGTCATGACGCTTTTCTACACCTTTGAAGAACGCAACACCTCGATCGGTTTCTACATGCATCGCCGGAGCACGGGTATACGTACTCAAGATCTCGAGGATGAAGAGATTATTCCGGACTACCTGCGGCTTGGCGGACCGAGAAATTTGCGTCGTGACGCTTCTGTTGAAGAGATCACCCATTTGATCCATAGAGGCGGCATCATGAAAGCCTATCCGGGCGTTCAGGCGCGGCTTGAACATGCCACGCAGGAAGCCGTCAAGCGTGGTTTCTACCGGCCACAAGACGGATTGCCGGCCGATTCTTTCAGTGATGAGTACCTGGCTTTCGGCCTTGATATATATTATGGGGTCCGCAGCCATCGATCCTATGACGGCATGCCGCTCACACCCGAAAACCTCAAGGTAATTGATCCGGAGCTGTATGATATCCTCGCATTTCTATTTCCAACCCGCGAAGAATTCTTCAAGGAAATGGGATGGGAAGCAGATATTGATTGAAGAAGTTGACGTGTTCATTGACAACCTCCAGCTGATACTGGTGTAGCATACGCTTGTTCCACCGGTGGAAAGGTACCTCTTATGAAAAGCTTGTGGACGATACTCCTTTTGGCGCTGGTGTTGTGTTCGACCGCGTTCGCTCAAGACGTTACGAGTGAGACTCATTTAGGCGGTTGTATTCTGCTTGAACCCGGCGCGGAGGCGCCTGACGACGTGTATTATGAAACCGATGTTATCCGTACGGATGAGTTCAAACCGTTCACCAAGAGACTCTCGGTGTACGGCATTACCTTGATCGGCCGAGATGATATCTCCGATGCCTTTATGCGGAAGGTCGCCAAGACTATCAGAGAGATATTTCCGCGAGGCGGGGCCATCGATGGCGCGTTGCAGGAGGACGTGATAAGAAATCTTCACAGATACAGAGTTGCGATCCCTCTCTTTAAGGGCGAGCCTGGGTTCTCTTCTGAAGAAGACTGGGAAATGTATCGTAACATGAAGTCGCGGAACAGCGTGTGCGACATTATTATGGAAGGTGTATCGAGACAGGTGATGGAGGTCGTCGAGCACATCTTACACCACGTGACCGACGTAGGACTTCACTACACATTTCCCGATGAGTGGGGCATTTCGAGAACGTCGAAGCTTTATCAGTTTATGCTGGAAGCCGTAGACAAAGGGTATTACGACATAAGCTCGTACGGCGAGATCGATGACAAAGCCCGAGAAGGAGTTATACATCCCCGAGTACGAGTTATGCTTCAGGAATTCGCTTACGTGATCATCACAACTGCATGGGATCTCCAGGAACCCTATGGAGGGGGAGGAGACGAGTGGACGAACGGTGGAACGATAAGTAATAGTAACGATTTGAAGGAAAAGATGCCGCGGTTGTTCGCAATGTATGAACAGACTGTGGGCACAATAATGGTCCCACCAAGTTTAAGAACACTCGGTGAACTTCCAGATCCACCCAGGCGTAATCGCTCAACTGACAATGACGCTTCAGGACGATACGACAAATACAATATAGTCTTTGTTAAGGAAGTGGACGGAAACTCCGAACTGTTTCTCGCCCGGAAGAGCACCGGGGATACAGTGAGGCTGACAAACACTCCCTCAAGGAATGAGAGTTTTCCAACATGGTCGTCCGACGGCAGACTTATCACCTACGTTGGCGCAGAGGAGGAAGATCCTGGCATATATGTCTTGGATATCGAAACAAGATCTGCTAAAAGGGTCATTCCCGGCTTTGACGATGCGATCCCCTCATGGTCGCCTGACGGCAAACAGATGGTCCTCACAGATACTGCTTCCGAGGGCGGTCGGTCAATCGTAATCATTGACCTTGCCAGCGGCAAAAAGACACCTGTTCCCCACGATGCAGAACGTGGCGCATATGCCACCTGGTCAAAGGCAGGCCCGCATCTGGTGTTTGAGGGTCCCGGCGGGATTTACAGGGCAGATACCGATGGGAAAAACACCAAGCGCCTGACAAGCAATCCCGGCCTGAACGAATGGCCCACTTTCTCTCCCGACGGCACGAAAGTCGCCTATGCTGCAGGTACTGAAGAGGAGAAACACCTGTGGGTCGTGAATGCGGACGGCAGTGGTGCACGGCAATTATCCAAGGGGATTCAATACGGGGACGCATATCCGGCCTGGTCGCCGGATGGCAAGACTATACTCTTTACCGCGTCTGCCGACGACAAGACAGGCATTTATGAAATTAACGTCAAGGATGGAAGCACAAAACATCTTATGGATGGCATGATGCCCGATTGGCGCAAATGAACTATTTCATTTGCAGTTAAGATTTCTGCTCAAACGGAAAGGACAAGGAAGGAGGAATAACATGAAGACCACTATTACATGCTGTTTCATCATTCTCGCCGGCATATGCGCTATGCTGTGGCTGACTGTTGCCCAGGCGGCAGGCGAGACACGGACCGTTCTCACAAACTGCAACGTGATCGACTGTACGGGCGCTCCACTGAAGCGGGTCATGACAGTCGTGATCGCGGGTAATAGAATTGCTGAAGTCAGCAAAGGCGTTTACCAAGGGGATAGAAACGATCCAAACGTTCGCGTCTTCGACCTGAAGGGCGGCTATGTGCTTCCCGGATTTTGGAACATGCATTCGCATATCACGGATCTGCTTCCCGACGTTAATGACATGCTGGGTACGGAACCCGTGCTGCCGGCGGCGATCCGGGGGGGCAGGAATGCAATGGACGGTCTCAGAAGAGGATTCACTGCGCTGAGAATGGTCGGCGACAGAGATTATATCGACCTGGCCTGGCGAGATGCCTTCGACGCCGGCGTATTTGTCGGCCCTCGAATCTATGCGTCCGGAAAAATCGTTGTGCACGGTCAAAAGGGTCAGCAGAGCCGAGACTGGCCGGTCGAGATCTTTGCAGACGGACCGGAAGAGGTTCGCAAGGCAACACAAGAGAACATTGATAGAGGTATTGACATTGTCAAGGTGATACTACCCAGGTTGAATGACGAGGAACTTGCGGTCGTAGTTGAAACGGCCCATGCAAACGGCCTGCACGTGGCGGCACACTCGGGTGGAAGGACAGCGCATCAGGCCGTGGTGGCCGGAGTCGATTGTATCGAACATGGTTCTACGCTGAGCGACGAAACCATAGCATTGATGGTAAAACAAGGTACTTTTCTCGACCCGACTATTGTCTGCAACCTGAGCAAAGCCTATATCGCTGAGCGCGAGAAGCGAATTGCCGACCTCGGGATCGAGCAGGATCCCGAGGTCATAGAAGGCAGAACAAAGGTAGCGTTTGCGGATGAGCGGTCCCAAGAAGCCGCCGCAAGAGCGCGTGAGACGCTCTTAAAGGCACACAAAGCGGGCATTCGGATAATCACGGGATCGGATTCGAGTCCCGTCGGCGAGATCGGGCTGTTGGAAATCGAACAGTTTGTGTTCTCCGGGTTGTCCGAAATGGACGCGCTCATCGCCGCCACGCGAAACAGCGCTGATATGGTCGGCGATCTCGATAAGCTCGGCACGGTCGAAGAAGGTAAACTCGCAGATCTGATCGTTCTTGCAGATAACCCCCTCGACCACATTTCAAACATCAGAAAACTGAAAATGGTCTTCAAAGACGGCAAACCGGTTAATCTCGAAAGGGATGAAGGGCAGACCAGTTTTTGGAAGCTGTATTTCACAAAACAGTAGGACATGAGTGTAGCGGGTCTTTGTTGAGGATTAACGGCACGATGCATCGGAAGGAGATTATTATGAATATCACGCAGTTGTTCCGACACTTGTCTCTCATCGTTCTGGTGACAACGCTGTTGTTTCCGGGACAAGCCCAATCTCAGGGGGCGGACGATGTGAAGATCGTTCTCACGAACTGCAGTGTGATCGACTGTACGGGAAGCCCTGCGCAGAGAAATGTGACGGTGATCATTACAGGGAACGAAATAACATCTGTCAGTAAAGGCGCATATCAGCAATCCCGGCAGGAAGACAATGTTCGGGTTATTGACCTGGATGGCGCGTATGTCCTTCCCGGTTTCTGGAACGTTCACATGCATCTGAGCGCTCTTTTGCCTGATCCGAACCGTATCCTGGACAATGAGACCCTTCCCTCAGCAGTCGTCCGGTCCATTCTAAATGCCGAGGAGGGATTGCGACACGGCTTCACAGCTATTCGGTCGGTCGGCGAGCGGGATTATCTTGATGTGGATTTGAGAGACGCCTTTGACAAAGGATTCTTCATGGGCCCCCGCATCTTTGCAAGCGGCGAACCAGTATCCCCGACCGGCGGGCATCGAGGCGACGTTCCCACGGGAGCTGACGGGGTGGCGGAAGTCAGGAAGGCTATCCGGACGCGTATACAGAACGGTGTGAATATAATCAAGATTATGGGTGTGGAAATGCTTCAGGACGAGCTCGAAGCCGCTGTGGAAACCGCCCATAGCATGGGGCTCCATGTTGCCAGCCACTCGAGAGAGCCCGCAACCTACCGATCCGTGAAGGCCGGCGTGGACTCCATCGAGCATGGGTACGGGTTGAAGGACGAGACCATCAAGCTGATGGCCGAAATGGGGACGTTTTACGTCCCGACGATCATCTGTAACCTGAGCGACCGGTACATCAAGGAACGGGACAGTCGGCTGGCCCAATTGGGCCATTCCAAAGATGAGAAAGTCGCAAAAGGCCGTACCCTTATAGCCTATGCGGACCAGAGATCCCAGGCGCATGCCGAGCACCAAAGAAAAGCGTTGGTGAATGCGGTTAACGCCGGGGTGAAGGTCTGTATCGGCTCTGACTCCACTCCTATCGGCGAGATCGGCATCCTGGAAATCGAACAGTTAGTCCTTTCCGGGGTAAGCGAGATGAACGCGCTCATTGCCGCCACACGTAATTGCGCGGATTTATGCGGCGTACTGGATAAGCTTGGGACCGTCGAGGAGGGTAAGCTGGCCGACCTCGTTGTCGTTGCCGAGAATCCCCTGGAGAACATCTCAAATATCCGAAAGGTGAAAATGGTGTTCAAGGATGGGTTTGCCGTGGACTTGCGTCAGCCTAAGGCGCCGGCCGGCTATTGGGACTACTACTTCACCGGCAAAGCTCTTCGACGAGGATACCTGGGTGAGGCAGAGGCCGCAGCCGGTTTTGACAGAGGTCTGGCAGAATCCCCTGAATGATATCTTGGAGTGTTCCGGATGTGTGTGAAAGGCATCCGGCAAATCCGGGCGGTCTGAGCTTGTATTAGAACCAAGGTTCAGTGGTCAACGACCTGTTGGATTCAAAAACAAATTAAGGGGCGCTAGAATGAAACAGTTCTTCGCGATTTCCACATTAGCGTTGTCAGTGTTGCTGCTGGCAGCGACGGTGCAGTCGGCACAGTCCGCAGAGTCCACGAACAGCGGCGATTACGCCGAGCTTGTCAGCCTGCTTGAGGAGTTTCGTGAGTTCGCGCGCCCGCAGGTAACGGACGGCGTTCCTGACTACTCGGCAGCCGCTATGGAGAAACAGTATCGCGAACTTGAGACATTCCAGAGCCGTCTGGCCGCGATCGATTCAAGCAGTTGGTCAGTCTCGGACCAGATCGATTACCATCTGGTTCGTGCGGAGATGAACGGACTTGAGTTCCAGCACCGGGTGCTCAAACCCTGGTCGCTCGATCCCGGTTTCTACAACGATACTCTGCCTGGAGTCGGGCGAAGACAGGAATTGCCCCTCGACGAAGAGGATCTTAACCGGCTTCGGGCGAGACTTCAGACTTTGCCTGAGTTTTTTGAAAAGGCCAACGCGAATCTCTCGCCTTTGTCAAACGTATCCGCTGATTTGGGTACAGTCGCCGTCCTTTCTTTGGGGGATAGCAGAAAATCTTACGAAGCCCTGGCCGCCCAGGCGGCCGAACGCCAGCCTGAGCTGGTCGCCGATGTAGAGAAAGCCCTGGCCGAAATAGATGGTTACATCGACTGGATCGAGGCCAACAAGAATAAGATGACCGCCAGAGCCGGTGTTGGAAAAGAAAACTACGACTGGCTGATGAAGAACGTCTATCTCTTTCCGTATACGTGGGAAGATATCCGCACGATTGTAGAGCTTGAAGATAATCGTGTCATAACGTTTCTGAAACTCGAACAAAACAGGAATCGCAACGTTCCTCCACTTGTACCGGTTCAGTCTCAGGAGGAATACCGGGCAAGTATCGTTGAGGCCGTTGATCATGTTATGAGTTTTCTCCGTAAAGAGGAGATCTTTACCCTTGACGGCATCACCGTACCGGACCGCTATTTCAGGTCGCGCTGGGAGGGGAAAGGTTACTACCTGGACCAACCATGGCCAGAGAAACATGATTACTTCTTCAATTTTTCGCACCGAGAGGCGGTGATGGAGAACACGCATGAGTTGGTCGGTCATAATTTCGATGATCAGAGATCGCGGCGTGATGACCGTCCGATTCGGGGGGCCAGACGCCCGTACAAGATATCCACCGGCCGCGGTGAGGGGTTCGCCTTCGCTCTTGAAGAGCTATTGATGCACGCCGGTTACCTTGACGGGCGAAATGCGCATGGAAGAGAGATCGCCTATGAGCAGGCCGCTTTCCGGACGGTCCGTGCGCTCTCGGATATCTATATGCACAGCCAGGATTGGACCTATGAAGATGCGTACAAATTCTGCGTCGAAAATGCGCCGCATGGAGAGCTGCTAGATGGCAGTCACCATTTGTGGTACGAACTGGATACAACCTTGCGCGGTGTAGGCCATCATATGATCATGGTAGTTGGCAAGGTTCAGTTCATGAAACTGTTCAGAGACAGGGCTCAACAACTTGGTGACGACTTCAACCTCAGAAAGTTCATGGATGAGTTCTTCGCGTCGGGCATGATCCCCATGTCGCTTATCAGATGGGAAATGACAGGTTACGACGATGAGATCAAGAAGTTGTGGTAATAAGGAGGCTATCACCTAAAGGGATAGTATACCCTGAGTTGCCCCGGGGACTGCCGAAAAATGGGGATGGCTCAGTTCCAGTTGTTGCAATTCGAGCGGGATTTTGATATCATCATGCAATCCGAGGGTTTGGCCGTTCAGTCAAGCGTTTAACATGGGAAATGTCAACTAAGAGGGTGTGAAATCATGAAAAATCTGCTTGAAGGCATTGAAGAAGTTCTCCTGATGGGACCCGGTCCGTCGTGTATCTCTGAGTCAGTCTACGAAGCGCTCAGCAAGAAGACACTCGGGCATATGGACCCCTATTTCTTGAAGATCATGGATGCGATCAAGGAACAATTGCGAGAGATCCTGAAAACCCGGAATGAGCTTACAGTTACTATGCCGGGAACCGGTTCGGCAGGTATGGAAACCTGTTTTGTCAACCTGGTGGAGCCGGGTGATCAGGTCCTGGTGCTCATTAATGGAGTATTCGGCAACCGAATGCAGGATGTGGCTTCACGGTTAGGAGCCAAGGTGGATACCCTCGAATATGAATGGGGTAAACCGGTTGTTGTCGACGATGTCAAGAAGAAGGTTGCGGAGAAACCCTACAAGATTGTAGCTGTCGTTCACGCTGAGACGTCAACAGGGGTATGTAATCCGGTAGCCGAGATCGGCGAACTGTTCAAAGGAACGGAGACGATATATCTTGTCGATGTTGTCACCAGCCTGGGAGGCATGGATATCGACATGGATAAGTGGGGAATAGATGCTCTGTACGGCGGTTCTCAGAAATGTCTTTCCTGCCCGCCGGGCCTTGCTCCGGTATCCTTTTCTGACAAATCCGTCGAGGCGCTCCGAAACAGGAGCACAAAAGTCCCCAATTGGTATTTGGACTTGAACATGATCATCAAGTACTGGGAAGGGGCAAAACGCGTTTATCACCATACCGCCCCCATTAATATGCTCTATGGTTTCTACCAGGCGCTCTTTGTAATCCTGGAAGAGGGTTTGGAGAACGTATACAAGCGCCATTTGGAGAACCACAAAGCGCTTGTCGCCGGCTTGGAGGGACTTGGTCTGGGTATGCTGGTTGAACCGAAGTATCGTCTGCCCATGTTGAACGCGGTTACTGTGCCGGAGGGAGTTGATGAGGCACGCGTCCGCAAAGTGCTGCTTGAGAAGCACAGAATCGAAATCGGCGCTGGCCTGGGAACGCTGGCAGGTAAGGTCTGGCGCGTCGGTTTGATGGGGCACACCGCCCGTCCTGAAAACGTCAATCGTCTGTTAGAGGCTCTGAAAAGTACTCTTTAGTGCGGTACGTGTCAGAACAGATAACATGTTAAGTCCATAAGGAGAACTGGAAATGGCTCATGGGTACAATGGCAAGATACTGAAAGTGAACCTGACTGATTCGACTCATGTTGTCGAAGAAAAAGATGAGTATTTCTACAGGACCTTTATGGGCGGCAGTGCAATGGCCTCGTATTTCCTGCTCACCGAGATGGGAAAAGGCGTCGACCCTCTTGGCCCGGACAACGTATTGGTAATAACGACTTCCATATTGACCGGGACTGGTTTGCCAGGATCAAATCGTTTCACAGTTGCGGCAAAATCTCCGCTCAATGACGGTTTTGGCGAAGCGGAAGCAGGCGGCTTCTTTGCATTAGAACTCAGAAAAGCAGGGTTCGATGCAGTTGTCATCAAAGGGAAAGCTCCAAAACCTGTTTATCTTTGGCTCACAGACGGTAAGGTTGAAATCAGGGACGCGTCACACCTCTGGGGTCAAGATACCGGGTATGCTTTGGATAAGATACGCGAAGAGCTGAAGGACAAGAAGATCCAGGTGGCCGGGATTGGGCAGGGCGGAGAGAATCTGGTGCGTTATGCCTGCATCATCCAGCTTCCTGAAGGTGCCGCCGGTCGATCTGGAATGGGGGCCGTGTTCGGTTCAAAGAACCTCAAGGGTGTGGCTGCAAGGGGCAACGGCGCTTTGGAGTTTCATAATCCGGATGGACTGAAGAAGCTTAAATCGTATTTTCTCAAGAACATGAAGGATCATCCTGTCTGCCAAGTACTGACAGAAGGTGGCACATTGGGATGGGATATGGAGGATCTGGACGCCGATGGTGTCCTGCCTACTAAGAATTTCCACGGTGGTTCCTTTGATCAGGTTGAAAAAGTCACATTCGAGCAGCTGAAGAAGACCGTATTGTCCGGCCGCCTTACCTGTCAGGCATGCCCTATTGTCTGCAAACAGGAATGTACAGGGGGGAAATACGATATTGATCCGCGTTTTGGAGGACCCCAGTACGAGACATCAGGAGCATTTGGTCCGAACCTGCTGGTGGATGATATAGAAGTGATTGCCAAAGCTCACGAGCTCTGCAATAAGTACTCACTTGATAGTATTGACACCGGCATGACCATTTCTTTTGCCATGGAGTGCTTTGAGAACGGGATCATCACCAAGGATGATACCGATGGCGTCGAGCTGACTTTCGGGAACGGTGATGCCGCTTTGGAATTGGTCACAAAGATTGCGTTTAGGAAGGGGTTTGGAGCGTTGTTAGCCGAGGGCTGTCACAGAGCCGCCCAAAAAATCGGAAATGGCGCCGAACGGTTCTCCATGGCGGTGAAAAAACAGGCTTTCGCCATGCATGAGCCCAGAGGGAAAAACAATATTGCCTTTGCTTTTGCCTTATCACCCACAGGCGGCGATCATATCGAGGCGGCTCACGATATGCCATTCCAAGAGGGTGGATGGGCTGTTCCCGATGTTTACCCCATTGGCATTTTGAAGGGAGTTCCTGCGAGAAATTTGAGTCCGAGGAAGGTAAGCTCGTTTGTGTATAATCAACATGTTTACAGCTTTTTGAATTCTCTCTCCATGTGCTTTTTTACGGCCGGCCCAGCAAGGTTGTTCAGATTAAATCACGTTGTTGAGATGGTAAACTGCGCCACGGGCTGGGAAACGAGTCTGTTCGAGATCATGTTGCTCGGAGAGAGGACGACGACGCTGGCTCGTGTAGTCCTGACAAGAGAGGGACTGGGGCGTAAAGATGACATGCTGCCCGATAGAATGTTTGAACCTCTGGAAACCGGATCATTAACGGGCGAGAAACTCGACAGAGGACAATTCGAGAAAGCGCTGGATTATTATTATGAGATGATGGGTTGGGACGTTGAAACCGGTGTCCCGAGGGAAGCTAAACTGCACCACTTGAATATTGCCGACCTTTCTCAATTCTAGTGTAACAACGCTGTTTATGCAGTGAAAGAGTAGGAGTTGACCTGATGACTGAAATAGAGAAGAAGTTGTTTTCTCAGGAATTGCAGGATGAGATAAGAAACCGATTCTTATATGTGGATTGGGATCCGTACACGGGGCGGCGTGTCTATCTGGAGGCTTCTGGAGGAGGATTAAGGCTCAAGTCGGTAGTGGAGACGCTGTGCAGGGAAGTGGCACTGCCCGATGAGCTTTTTAGATACAATCCGGCGTCCGATTATGTGGTGGAAACGTATAATAAAGGAATCGAGGACGTCAAACTCTTTCTCGGTGCGAAATCCGGAGTAATCGTACCGGCCAATAGCGCGACTCATACTCTTTTTCGTGCGGCTAATGCGATTACCAGTCACATACCTGGAAAGAATGTCGTAACTACAAAGCTCGAGCATCCTGCATCCCTGAGTGCGTGTAAATATTATGCGGAGGTCACAGGAAAGGAACTGCGTATTGCCGACGTTTCCAAGGATACCAGCTCTGTTCCTGTGGAGAAGATTCTTGAGAAGATCGATAAGGATACGAATCTCCTTCTTTTTCAGCACGCTTCCAATCAGACGGGAGCCGTCAATGACGCCAAGACTATTATTGAAGAGGCCAGAAAGATTAGACCCGAGCTGTATGTTGTGGTTGATGCCGTTCAATACGCACCACACGGTCCAATTGATGTGGAGGATATTGGCGCGGATGCGTATGCGTTTGGCCCCTACAAGGCCTACTGTGCAAAAGGAATAGGTTTTGCCCATTATTCCGGCCGACTTGCCAAGCTGCCGCATGAAAATCTTGTGCTCAAACCCGAGACGAACTGGGTTCTGGGTTCTCCTCCTCATGCGATGCTTGCCGCCTGGTCTGCGGTAGTCGATTACCTCTGCTGGCTCGGAAGCAAGTTTACGGACTCTACGGATAGAAGAGAACAAGTGATCGCTTCAAAGAGGGCGATTCACGGATATTTATTGGCTTTACTCGATCGGATACTCCACGGCACCGATCAGGTAGAAGGCTTGTTGGATATTGAACATGTGACCGTGTGCGGCCTGGACAAGGAGATAACAAATCGCATGTGTATCCTCCTGTTCCAGATAGCCGGGATGGACTCAACTACGGCCATTGGTCACTACAATGAAAAATACGGTATTCGTCTTGCTGCCAGAATTCAGGATACTTATTCTACGCATGCGTTGGAAGGTCTTGGGTGGCCTGATGGAGTGCGGCTTTCAGCAGCGCATTACAATACGCCTGAAGAGATCGATATGTTTCTCAAGGCCACTAAGGAAATCAAGAGTAACGGATGAGGCCGGAAAAGAAGAGTCATGCCTGAGGATACCGTACAGGTCAAAGTCAGATTTATCACCATTATGCAAAAGTATTCCGGTCGAAAAAGAGAAATCGAGATGGATCTCTCACGTGAACCCGAGCGGGCCATCGACCGCATCATCGATCGGTTTCATATCCCTTGGACTGACCATTTGGAGAAGTTTACCAGAATATTCATAAATAAGGAGTTGTCTCAACTATTTGTCAAAAGCGGGAAGCAGCTAAAAGATGGGGACACGATTATGTTCATCCCGATGAGCTGCGGTGGATGATTAGAAGGTGTCCTGAACCCGACTGACAAACACGCATCTCTTTTGACTCCGGTTCTCCCCTCCCATGTCTGGCGACCAACCGTCTATCGTCGGTTGCGCCATGCGGCCGTCGCGTACTTCTCGCGAGCCAGATCCCTGGCAGCATCCACTTCCCATGTTTCAGGCGGCTCCACTTCGGACGGTGCTGCGAAGGCTTTGCTCGCCACACGGCGAAGCTGAGCTGCGTCCATAGGCAGATGCCCGACGAAATCGGTGTGCGATCGCTCGGCGCGATATGCCGGTCTCTTGCCAGGTTCGCGCAGGTATTTAGCCATCAAGCCGGGATCGAGACCGTACAGGAGGGTGCCTTGATGCAGGATGGCCCGCTTGAGCCGGCGTTGAGCGTTGCCCGACACCTTCCTCACGTCGATAGCGAGGTCATTCGCACCTTCATGGACGACGGCGAGTCCGGCTCGGTCGAACGCCGCCGCCAGCAGACCGAGAATGTGGGTGTAAGAACCGCAGATTGACCGCAGTTCCGGGTGGTTGTCGTACTTGAGAACGAGGGTGAAGTTGAGACAGCCGGGTCCCTGGACGACGCACCCGCCCGCCGTGCATCTACGCATAACCGGGACACCGTCTTTTGCGCACGCGTCCAGCAGCACTTCTTCGCGCCGTGCCTGGCCCAGCCCCAAAACGACGAACAGTTCCGGGCTCTCCCAGAAACGCAGCGTCTCGTCCGATCGGCCGGACTCAGCTCCGTTCAGTAGGACTTCGTCGAAGGCAAGATTCTCCGCCGGCTCCGAGAACGATATATCTAACAGACGCAATCGAGTTCCCTCGCCGCACGCACTTCGTCCAGCCTGCCGACGGGCATGGTCGCGGGAGCTTCATGGAGAATAGCCGGGTCCGTTGCGGCAGTCGCCGCAATGTCGATCATGGCATCGCAGAAGGCGTCGAGCGTTTCCTTCGATTCCGTTTCGGTAGGTTCGATCATCAGACTTTCCTTCACCGTCAACGGGAAGTAAATGGTCGGCGCGTGGAATCCGTAATCCATCAGAGCTTTGGCAATATCGAGAGCGCGGACGCCATGTTTCTCCGCCAGAGGCGCCGCCGTGAAAACGCATTCGTGCATGACCTGTGATGCGAACGCCGGCTCGTATACGTCTTTCAGCCGGGCGTACACGTAGTTGGCGTTGAGCACCGCATGACGAGAGATTTGCCGCAGACCCTGGTCGCCCAGATGACGTATGTACGCGTACGCACGCACCGCCACAAGAAAGTTGCCGAAAAACGCCGCTATTCTGCCGACGGACTTCTCCGGCATATCAAGATGGTACCCTTCCGGTCCCTTGACGACCCTCGGCCCCGGCAAAAACGGTTCGAGCCGCTCGCCGACACCCACGGGACCTGAACCCGGGCCGCCCATACCGTGCGGTGTAGCGAAGGTTTTGTGCAGGTTGAAATGCACTACATCGAACCCCATATCGCCCAGCCGGCACTGACCGATAATGGCGTTGAGGTTAGCGCCGTCGCAGTACATCAACGCGTCCACTTCGTGAGCGAGATCCGCCAATTCACGGACCGCCGGCTCAAACAGACCGTGCGTGTTCGGGCAAGTGAGCATCACCCCGGCGACCGAGTCGTTCAGAACCGATTTAAACGCGTCGACGTGAATCGAACCGTCTTCCCCGGAGGGGATCTCGATGGTCTTGTAACCTGCCATGGCGGCGCTGGCGCAATTTGTGCCGTGGGCGGAGTCGGGTATAACAATCGTGTCCTTCTCGTTCCCTTTGTGGCTGTGGTACGCCGCCATCATCAGTATGCCCGTCAACTCGCCGTGGGCGCCTGCCATGGGCTGCAGCGCCACCTGGCGCAAACCGCCAATTTCGGCCAGCAGCCGTTCGGTCTCGTAGACCAGCTCGAGCGCTCCCTGGCACAACGGCAAATAAGCCGATACGCTCGAAAGATGGGGATGTATGTCGGTGAACCCGGGATGCGAGGTAACCGCGTCGCCGATCTTCGGGTTGTACTTCATTGTGCACGACCCGAGAGGGAACGGATGGGAATCGAGACAGAAGTTCCGATGGGCGAGAGCGGAGAAATGGCGAACAACGTCAAGTTCACTCACTTCAGGCAGTTGCGGCGGCCGCGACCGGCAGAACTCAGGCGGCGGCATATGTTCCGGCACGTCGAGCGCGTCAAACGATGCCGCTCGCCGTCCCGGCCGGGATTTGTCGAATATCAGTTGCATGCCGCGTCCTCCAGAGCACGGGCAAACTCGTCCATCTCTTCCTTTGTCCGCCTTTCAGTCACGGCGACAAGCAAGTCGTCAGGCCCGCCCGCGCCGACGGCCGCCAGCGGCAAGCCAGCGCAGAAACCGCTCGCCACCATTGCCTCTGTCACTTCGGAAGCGTTCCGAGGCAGCCGCAGGGCGAATTCGTTGAACGTCGGGCCGTCGTTAAGGATTTCCGCGAACGGCAGTCTGGACTTGAGGTATTCCGCTTTCGAATGACAGTGTACAGCGACGTCTCTCAAACCTTCCTTGCCGAGCATACACAGATATACCAGCGCCCGCAACGCGCATTGCGCTTCGTTCGAGCATATGTTCGATGCGGCTTTTTCCCTCCGGATGTGCTGTTCCCGCGTCTGCAGTGTCAGCACAAACCCGCGGTTGCCCCGGCTGTCCTGGGTCGCCGCGGCGATTCGGCCCGGCATCTTACGCATGTGGCGTTTGCGCACCGCCATGATGCCCAGGTAAGGGCCCCCGAACGCCAGCGGAAGCCCCAGACTCTGTCCGTCGGCGACCGCTATGTCGGCGCCCATCTCTCCCGGAGATTTCAGGAGCCCAAGCGAGATCGGGTAGAACGATTCCACGAGCAGCGCTCCTTCTTCATGACATCGATCCGCCAGATCAGAGAAATCGCGGATGGTTCCCAGGAAACCGGGGTTCTGAACGATCACACATGCCGCCTGCGCCGGTGAGTCGCCGTAATCGATCTCAATGTCCGCGTTTCCCACGTGCGCTTTCAGCATATCGCGGTGTACCGGGTTCACGGACGGATGACATACTACTCTCGCACGGCCCGTCAGCCGGACCGACATTGTCGCGGCCTCGAACAAGGCTGTTCCTCCGTCGTAAAGCGAGGCGTTCGCAACGTCCATCTCGGTCAGACGGCAGATCGCCGACTGGTACTCATAGATGCTCTGCAAGGTGCCTTGCGCGCACTCGGCCTGGTACGGCGTATACGGCGTCAGGAACTCGCTCCGCGAAGATACCTGGTCGACCGCGGCAGGGATATAGTGGTCGTAATAGCCGCCCCCGAGAAAACTGACGAGCGATACGTCGTTCTTGCCTGCGATCTCCGCCATGAGCTTTCTGACGGCCATCTCAGAGACTCCCGGCGGTATGTCCCACGACCGCAGACGTATCTCGTCAGGTATGCAGGCGAACAGATCGTCAATGGACGCAACACCGATCTTGGCGAGCATCTCGTCAATCTCGACCGCCGTGGTCGGCACATAGCTCATTCCGCGTGCTCCTCGAGGAACCGTCCGTACCCAGGCGCATCCATAAGCGAGTCCATCTGGGAGGGGTCAACGTTATCGAGTTTTAACAGCCATCCCTTCTCGTATGGACTCTCGTTGACAAGACCGGGCTCGTCTTCAAGGGCGGTGTTCACGGCCCCGACGCGGCCCGAGACGGGCGCATATATCTCGCTCGCCGCCTTGACTGACTCGATTGTGGCAACTTCGGCGCCCTGCGCTATCTCCAAACCCACATCCGGCAACTCGACATAGGTCACATCGCCAAGCTGCTCGGCCGCGTACGCCGTTATGCCGACGGTATATACGCCGTCTTCTGCGCCGATCCACTCATGCTGTTTGGTGTACTTCAGGTCGTCAGGATTCATCCCCTTGTGCCTCCTACGATGCTGTTGTCCCGGCGCACGCTCGCCAATATACGCATGCGCTTTACGCCACACAATACGTGATATCTCTAAAAAGTCTCAAGCACTTGTTTCT
Organism: uncultured bacterium; assembly: GCA_965603355.1. Lineage (GTDB taxonomy): Bacteria > Hydrogenedentota > CBFDCQ01 > CBFDCQ01 > CBFDCQ01. Next base: position 10,941 of record CBFDCQ010000022.1, on the reverse strand, counting down.
TGAGCGTGTCGAAAGGCCCGCCGGAGAAACAATAGTGCATGGTCCGGAAGTTCTCCCGAAAACGGGCAACTTCAGAGGAGACGTTCCTGTCCTTGAGCACAGCATCGGCAAACAGCCCCGCAAACGTCTCGAAGTCAGTCTCCTTCATGCCGAACCTGGTCATCTCCGCCACGCCCATCCGCAGACCTGAACTGGCTGTGGAACCTTCATCTGCCGGGAGAACCTGATAGTTGACGATGATGTTGTTAGCTTCCAGATCTTGCGCTACCTGGCAGGCTTTGGCGTGGCCGACATTGACCACTACCTGGTGCGTCTCGGTAAAATCAACTGCCGCATCGCCCTCGACGGCCACCCCTTCGTGCTTTAGCGCCCGCGCAAATGCTTTCGCGTTTGCTGTAACCTGCGGCTGGTATTCATCCTTGAACGTGTTCATCTCGATCGCCGCCATCAGAAGCCCCAATAGCGTGCCGAGATGATGATTGCTGACCATGCCGGGGAAGGCGCGTCGGTTGATCGCCTCCCACAATTCAAACCGAGGCGTGTTCTCTTCGAAAACCGACCCAATAATACCGCGCTGGGTTCCAAAGAAAGTCTTGTGCGTCGAGCCGGTCACGATGTCGGCTCCTTCCTGAAACGGTTGCTGGAAGTGGGGCCCCACGAGACCCAGAACGTGGGCCATGTCGTACATGATAATGGGCGGTACCTCGAAGTTCCCGAACGCCTGCTTGATTTCAGCGACAGGCTCCGGATGCAGCACCATGCTCTTCCCGAAGATAATCAGTTCCGGCTCGAGGTCGTTGACCAACTTCAAGGTTTCCTCGACATCCATACGGTACGGGTTGTCTTCACACACGGGGAAGTTGACGACGGCGAAGCGTTCAGTCACGGGATCTTTGGCCACGAAGTCTCGCAACGTGCCCAGGGTTTGTGCGCTCAGATGACCTCCCGCCCCGAGACGGTTATTCATCACGAGACGAATTCGTTCCGGCTCCCGGCGGCGATTCGCCCTGTTCCTCCAATCAACCAGCGCGCTGAAAACCGTCGCGTTGGCCGTCAGACCACTTATGAGGCGGGTCTCCACGAGCGGGCAATCCAGGAACGCGGCCATCTCGGCGGCCAGTCTGTCCTCGACCCAGGCAATAAAGTCGGTTCCCTGGTAGTAGAACACTTCCTGCTCAAAAGCGGCTATCAGCCCTTTGTGCTCAGCGTACCGTCCCACCGGGTCACTCACCTGGAGTAACCGCACGAGCGGCGACTGCGTCATCTCGGACGGGATCAGGTTTATGCAGCGCTGCTGTCGCCATTCATGATTCTCCATCGCTTTCTGGGTCAACAGCATCGCTTTTTCGGCTCCCTCACCGCTGGCTGGCTCACGTTCTTCCTTTATATAGCCGACGGGAAGCGATCTATAGTAGGGCGGGGCTTCCGAACGGCCGTGCCAGCGAACCACCTCGGCTTTGAGTCGCCGGTTTCTCACCGCCACCTCGACTTCCTGCTCAAACTCGACCTCCGCGTCCAAAAAGGCAAGAGCTATGGCCCGACTGCCATGCTCGTCGGTAATCGTCATCGTCGCGCCTTCGCCCTCGAACACCCAGAAAGGAATCATGGTGCCGCTGGTCACGACACCGACTTTACGGTCGTCGATGAAGACCTCGTGGCCCTGACGGGCAACGCCCCGGTCCAGCAGCGCCAGAGGTCTAATACAACGCCGCAGAACATCCGACGGTTCGTAGAGACCCGCGTACAGTTTGCCAATCTGTTCGAACTGTTCGGCCAGCCGTTTGCGCCCGATATAGTCGCCTTTGAGACCGGAAAAACTTATCGCTGCGCCGGCCAGAGTAGACGCGAACGCGGGAATGGGAACGCCGTCGGGGTCGAGTCCCAGTTCATGACCGTACAGCGGCATGCCGGCCTCGAGACGCAGGGTATCGCGTGCGCCGAGACCTACTGGAACAATACCGTCATCCCTGCCCGCTTCGTACAGACGTGTCCACACCAGTTCCGCTTTCTCCGAGGAGACGAATATCTCGAAACCTATCGGTTCGCCCGTATATCCCGTGCGTGAGACGAGAACCTCCGTTCCTGAGATTGTCGCTTCCGACATGTAGTTGCGCTGGGGCAGCGGCAGAGAGCCGGCTTCGAGGACACGTTCCAGAACCTCTCCGGTTAGCGGGCCCTGAAAGGCTATCATCGACGTCTTGTCGGTGTCGTCTTCAAGAGACGCATCGTCGAAAGAGCCCGCATGCTGACGCAGATATGCCCAGTCCTTTTCGGCGTTGCCGGCGTTCACGACCAGCAGGAAGGTCTTGTCCTGGAGGCGGTAGAGGTAGCAGTCATCGAGGACTCCTCCTTCCTCGTCCGGGATCAGTGTGTACTCCGCCATCAACGGTTCGAGGGTCTCTACGTTGTTTGACAGCACGTGCTGCAGAAACCGTATTGCGTGCTTTCCCCCTATGCGGAATCGCCCCATGTGGCTTACATCGAACAGACCGCCGAACTTGCGCGTCGCCAGATGCTCTTTCACTATGCCTGTCCCGTACTGAACGGGCATATCCCAACCGGCAAACTCGACCATCTTCGCGCCATGGGCGCTGTGCCACGCGTGAAGAGGACTCATTCTCTTGGTGTCAGAACTCATCAACAGCACACCTCCTTGACCATATGTGGACCTGGGATTCTATTCTCCCGAAGCCGCTCGATAAGGCCGGCACAAATGGTCATCGCACCTCCATACACCGATACTGGCCGGGATTTCCCATATGAATCTGCCCACGACCACCGCGGGCAGGTGTTTCGTCAATATACACACAGCGGTAGCGGTTGTCAATCCCCGATTTGTCGTTGCACCGTTTGTGCGTTGCAGAACCCCAACTGGGCACGTACGGCGCCTCTCAGCACGATAAAGGCTCTCCTATGGGCCGTTCTAGCCGCAAACTACCCGAATTCAAGAAATTCCTTGCCGAAACCCGTTCGCGAATAAGACCCCTTCTAGAACGCCGAGGCGGCTGGCCCGAAGGGCGACCTCCTGAACCTGGGCTTTCAGGCTGGACGTTTAGTCGATTAGTGTTAGGGATGATCGCCCTATCCCTCGCGCAATGCGTTAGGCGAGCCACAATTCTCTGCAATTGCCCAAAAACAATCACGGCGCGACGGGCCGCTTCGGCACCGATGTTGCGGTGCCGTTGACGGCTGCATGATATTCCTGCAGCGAACAGACCTTGAACTGCTCGGATCGGAGCGCCGCGATAGCTTCGGCCGCCGCTTGTGCGCCTGCCGTCGTTGTCATGCAGGGAACACCCATCTCGAGAGCGTGCCGGCGAATGGCACGGTCGTCGAAATCCGACTCGCTGCCGAGCGGCGTGTTGAACACTATTTGTACATCGCCGTTTTTCAACCGGTCGACGACGTTGGGGCGGCCTTCGTGCATCTTGAACACGGGTTCGACATCGAGATCATGTTCCCCGTACAAGTATGTGGCGGTGCCGCTGGTCGCCATCAGCTTAAACCCGAGTTCCTTGAACTGACGGGCAATGCCGGCCGCCGCTGGTTTGTCCTGGTCGTATACCGAAATGAACACCGTACCCTCCTGCGGCAATGAACAGCCTGCGCTGGCCTGGCTCTTGGCGTAGGCGAGTCCAAAGTTGGTGTCGATACCCATCACTTCGCCCGTACTCTTCATTTCCGGGCCGAGCAGAATATCCACGCCGGGGAACCGGATGAACGGTAGTACAGACTCTTTCACTGAAAAGTGCTCGGGTCGGACTTCCTCGGTGAACCCGAGTTCTTCAAGCGTTCTGCCGGCCATGACACGCGCAGCCATTTTTGCGAGGGGCACTCCAATGGCTTTACTCACAAACGGTATGGTCCGACTTGCACGCGGGTTCACTTCAAGCACGTAGAGTTTGTCATCTTTCACAGCATACTGAATGTTTATGAGCCCGACGACATTCAGTTCACGCGCCAGCGCATGCGTCTGCTGACGGACAGCGTCGATCATATCGTCGGGCAGCGGCACTGGCGGCAGTACACACGCGCTATCGCCACTGTGGACGCCGGCCCGCTCGATATGGTGCATGATACCGCCCACGACCACAGTCCGTCCGTCAGCGATAGCGTCAGCATCGATCTCGATAGCGTCTTCGAGAAACTTGTCGACAAGTATGGGATGTTCAGGCGACGCCAGCACCGCGCTGCGCATATATCGTTCGAGCGACATCTCGTCGTAGACGATTTCCATTGCACGGCCGCCAAGCACATACGAGGGTCGAACAAGGACGGGATACCCGATTCGGTCGGCGATCACGCGCGCTTCGTCGAAACTCACCGTCGTATCGTTCTCAGGCTGTAACAGTCCGAGTTTGTCCACGACCTGTTGGAACCGCTTTCTATCCTCGGCCCGGTCGATATTATCCGGCGAAGTACCCAGAATGCGGACCCCGGCCCTTTCGAGCGGTACCGCAAGTTTGAGCGGCGTCTGCCCACCGAACTGCACAATGACACCGTCCGGCTGTTCACGGTCGACAATATTGAGCACATCTTCGAGAGTCAACGGCTCGAAGTACAGTCTATCACTGGTATCGTAATCCGTGCTCACCGTCTCCGGATTGCTGTTGACCATGATGGTCTCGATCCCGTCCTCGTGCAGCGCGTACGACGCGTGAACACAGCAATAGTCGAATTCTATGCCCTGGCCGATGCGGTTCGGGCCTCCACCCAGTATCATTACTTTGCGGTTGTCGGAAGAGCGGACCTCGTCTTCGTCGGAATACGTCGAGTAGTAGTACGGCGTGTACGCTTCGAATTCTGCCGCGCAGGTGTCAACGAGTTTGAACGTCGCTGTCACGCCCTGATCCATCCGCATCCGGCGTACGTCCATCTCGTCCATATCCCACATGTACGCGAGCTGCCGGTCGGAGTATCCCAACCGTTTCGCGCGTAAAAGCACGTGCCTTTCGACAGAACCGTCCGCCGGGTTCAGAGCGCGCAGCGCCTGTTCCTCAGCAAGGATCTCGGCCATGTTCTGCAGGAACCACCGGTCGATTTTCGTAACTTGATAGATCCGTTCAACGGACACACCAGATAGCAGCGCGTCCCGCAGAAGGAACACACGGTCGGGTGTAGGGACGCTCAGCCGCGTGACGATCTTTTCCGGCGACGTGCCGACCAAATCCGGTTGCCCGTCGGCGCCCAATCCGTACCGGTCATTTTCGAGCGACCGCAACCCTTTCTGAAGAGCCTCTTTGAAGGTCCGACCGATGCTCATCGCTTCGCCGACACTCTTCATTTGGACGGTAAGATTGGGTTCAGCCGTCGGGAACTTCTCGAACGCCCATCGTGGGATCTTCACCACACAATAATCGATGGTCGGCTCGAAACAGGACAATGTCTCGCGAGTAATATCGTTCGGAAGCTCGTCCAACCGGTAGCCAACCGCCAACTTCGCGGCGATCTTCGCGATAGGGAACCCGGTCGCTTTGCTGGCCAGGGCCGAGCTGCGCGATACCCGCGGGTTCATCTCGACAACGACCATGTGACCGGTCTCGGGATGCACTGCAAACTGGATGTTCGACCCGCCGGTCTCGACCCCTATTTCGCGGATGATAGCTATCGATGCGTCGCGCATACGCTGGTACTCTTTGTCAGTCAGCGTTTGGGCGGGCGCCACGGTCATGCTGTCGCCGGTATGGATCCCCATCGGATCGAAATTCTCGATCGAACAGACGATCACGACGTTATCGTGACAGTCGCGCATCACCTCGAGCTCGAACTCTTTCCACCCGATAACCGACTCCTCGATAAGCACTTTGTGGACGGGGCTCATGTTGAACCCCCACTTCACCAGCGAATCGAACTCTTCATGATTAAATGCTATGCTGCCACCGCTCCCGCCCAACGTAAAGGACGGACGGATCACTACCGGGTAGCCGACCTCCTCGACAAACGTCGTCGCGGTATCGAGCGAATCTGCGTACGCGCTGCGCGGTATTTCCAGCCCTATCCGCGCCATCGCCTTCTTGAACTCGTCCCGGTCCTCGGCTTTATTGATAGCGTGGAACTTGGCGCCGATAAGCTCAACACCGAACTGGTCGAGGGCACCGGACCGGTACAGTTCGACTGCCAGATTAAGACCGGTCTGCCCGCCAAGCGTCGGCAACAGCGCCGACGGCCGTTCACGCTCGATCACACGGGCAACCACATCGTGGGTAAGCGGCTCAACGTACGTGCGGTCGGCCATCTCGGGATCGGTCATAATGGTTGCCGGGTTGCTGTTCACAAGCACGACCCGGTACCCCTCTTCCCGCAACGCTTTACACGCTTGCGTGCCGGAATAGTCGAACTCGCACGCCTGGCCGATCACGATCGGACCTGACCCTATAATGAGGACGCTCTCAATGTCAGTCCGTCTAGGCATTATGTTCATCCATCAACTGTACAAACTCATCGAACAGGTACGCTGCATCATGAGGACCCGCGGACGCTTCCGGATGGAACTGTACCGAGAGAATCGGCAACCTCTTATGACAAATACCCTCCAACGTGTTGTCGTTGAGGTTGACGTGCGTGATCTCGACCTCGTCCTGGTTGAGCGAATCCATGTCCACGCAGAATCCGTGATTCTGCACCGTAATGGCTATCTTCCCCGTCCGAAGGTCCTTGACAGGATGGTTTGCGCCGCGATGACCGAACTTGAGCTTGTACGTCTTGCCGCCGAGCGCGAGTCCAAGCATTTGGTGACCGAGGCATATCCCGAATATGGGGACTTTTCCTATTAGCCGGCGCACTGTCTCTATCACGTACGAAACGGGTTCAGGGTCGCCCGGGCCGTTGGACAGAAGCACGCCATCAGGTTCCGCGGCGAGGATCTCCTTCGCAGTGGTTTGAGCGGGTACAGAGGTGACGCGGCAGTCATGCTCGGCGAGCTTGCGCATTATGTTGTATTTCACGCCGCAATCCAGGACTGTCACGTTGTAAGCGCCTTGCTCGTTCCATCGCATCGGTTCGTCCATGACGACATCCATCACGAGGTCCCGCCCCACGAGTTTGGGCGAGTCTTTCGCTTTCCTTATGAGGCTCTCGTTATTGAGGTCAACGGTGGAAATCACCGCGTTCATCGTCCCTTCGATCCTAAGTTTTCTCGTGATCGCTCTAGTGTCAAGCCCCTCGATGCCGACGATGCCGTTCTCCTGGAGGTATTCGGGTAGGCCTGTTGCGGCACGCCAGTTGCTGGGCATCCTGCTGCATTCTCTGACGACGAACCCTTCGACAAACGGTTTGCGCGACTCCACGTCCTCGACGTTCACACCGCAGTTCCCTATCAAGGGGTACGTCATGGTCACTATCTGCCCCTTGTACGACGGATCGGTAAGTATCTCCTGGTATCCCGTCATGCTCGTGTTGAAAACCAGCTCACCGGCCGTCTCACCCGGCGCCCCGAACGAGAATCCCTCGAAAACGGTGCCGTCCTCAAGAGCTAATTTGGCTGCCGCAACTGTCATTTTCTCTCACTCGTGTGGTTTGAGTGCAGACCCGGGTTTCCCGACGAGATCGTCGATTCATGCTCGGGCGTACGTTAACGGCATATACGCCGTTCTGCGCATACCACGGCGGGAAGAATCTCGTGCCGCTAGGCTTCGACGTACTTCTTGAACTCTCCGAGCCCCTCTTGAATCTGGTCCACGTCGATGCCCGAATATGCCAGGCGCAGGTAATGCTCGGTTTCCCCGGGTAGCGGTCGTCCGAAGTGCATACGGGCGCAAAAGGATACCCCCGTTTCTTTCAACACGGCCTTGCGCAACTCCTCCGAGTTGTCAAATCCCTTTTTCTTCATCGCCCCCGTGCAGTTGAAGAACAGGTAGAATGTAGCATTGGGCTTAAAGCACCGGATACCGTCGATGGAATTCAATATGTCCACCGCCGTGTCACGCCGCTCCTTCAAGATGCCCAGGATCTTCTGCGGCCCCGATTGGTCGCCCTGCAACCCCTCGATAGCCGCATACTGGATGAAATGGTTTGAGCAGGACTCGTCGTTCACATTCAGTCTGGCGATGGCATCGATGACCTCTTTAGGACCGACGGACGCGCCCAGACGCCAGCCGGTCATGGCGAATTTCTTCGAGAACGTATACAAGATTACCGAGCGCTCCTGCATACCGGGAAGGGATGCCAGTGACTTGGACTGACCTTCGTAGCGGATATCGAAATAGGCTTCGTCGCACAGTACGTACAAGTCGTGTTCGATGGCCAACTTCGCAAGCCGGGCCAGTTCCTCCTCAGTGGCCTCTGCCCCCATGGGATTCTGCAGATCGTTGACGACCAACAGACGGGTTTTGGGAGTGATGGAGGCCTCAAGCTCGTCCAGCTGCAACTCAAAATTCGTTTCACCTTCCCTGTAACTGTAGGGCACGGCTACCCCGCCGTGAAACTCGATCTGGGACTCATAAATGGGATATCCGGGGTTGGGATACAAGACCTCGTCGCCGGGGTTCATCAGCGCCATGATAAACTTGCTTATCGTGGGTTTGCCTCCCGGCTGGATCGCCACGTTCTCCATGGCGTATTTGACGCCATGTGATCGACTGACATCGTCCGCCAACGCCTCGCGCAACTGAGGGATCCCATAATTTGGGCAATACCCTGTCTTGCCGGCTTTCATCGCCGCAATTGCAGCTTCAATGACGTTGTCCGGCGTCGTAATATTCATGTCGCCGAGATGGAACGGGTAAATCTTCTGTCCCTTGGCAGCCAGGGCCGCCGCTTCCGCCGAGACGGCAAACGCTGTCTCCGTACCCAAACTCGTCAAGTGCTCTGCAAGTCTCATCTTGTTTCTCCTCCCTAAACCCCAGTGATGACTCCTGATATCGCTAAACCGAACAGGTTTGGCGTTAATGCACAACATTAACGGGCTTACCCGCATCATTCGAGACTGGCCCTGGACTGAGGGAAGTCCGGACTATATAGTCCCGGCTGCGCCGGGGCGAGCCGTCATCCGCATTCTTTTCCAAGCAACTTGCACGCGCGTTGTGCAATATGTTCGGCGCAAAGGCCGAATTCCCGCATCAGTTGCCACGGGGGCGCCGACTGGCCGAACCGGTCATCCACACCGACCATATCCATCTTGAGCGGTTCGTTGGGATCTTTGTCGATGCAGGCAACAGCCGCCACGATCGAGCCGAAACCGCCGGTCTGGTGTTCCTCAGCGGTGACGATGACACCGATGTCCTTCACCGCCGCAACGATGGCGGCACGGTCGATGGGCTTGACGGTGTGACAGTTGACAATGCGCATCTCGATGCCGAAATCTTCCTTGAGGATGTAGGCCGCCCGCATGGCCTCCGGCACCATCGGCCCGCAAGCGACGACCGCGATATCCTCCTTCTCATTCTTGTAGGCACTGGACGACACCGTTTCGAATGCATCGATGAACCGAGGCTGGCTCCCGCGATACCGAATGATATTGGCGACACCCCATTCGTAGGGCGTGTCGGGTGTTGTGACGATCGGCGTCGCTTCGCGCGCGTACCGGACGTAGCCGGGACCTACGATGTCGAGTACGACCGTCTTGGTGGCCCGCTCCGTTTCAACGGAGTCGGCCGGTACGGCCAGATGCATGTTGGGCAGGATGTTGAGAAGCGCGATCTCTTCCAGGGATTGGTGCGTGGCACCGTCGGGCCCTACCGAGATCCCGCCGTGCGCGCCCGCCAACTTGATGTTGAGGTTGCTGTAGCATGCTGTGGTCCGCAACTGATCCCAGTTGCGTCCGCAGGCAAACACGCCATAGGTGCCGCCTACGGGTATGCGCCCATTGCGCGCCAGACCGCACGCAACGCTGGCCATGTTTTGTTCCGCGATACCCATGCTGTACGTGCGCTGGCAGCGTTCGGGATTGTCGGCCCCGAAATCGAGAATGCAGATGCTTCCCGAGATATCGGCGTGGAGCGTAACAATGCGGGGGTCGTCGCCGATTTCCTTGATGGCGCGGCCGAAACCCCTGCGCGTCGGGTCCATGTCGACTTGCATGTGGTTCTCATCGTTCCACCAGTAATTGCGCGAGAACTGCGGCAACTCGGCCCTGCTCTTTTGCTCTTTCTCTTTCTCGATGTCGGCACGCTCGCCCAGTAGCCTGTCCACGACTTCCTTGGTCACATCTTCGGCGCCGATGTCCGCCAAGGCCTGATCAAGCTGTTCGCGGCCCTTCGTAGCCTTGCCGTGCCACCCCGCCTGATTCTCCATGAAAGACACGCCCTTGCCTTTCACCGTCCGCGCAATGATGACCGTCGGTTTTCCTTTGTTTGCCTTGGCTTGCGCGAAGGCATCGACGATCTGTTTCATGTCGTGGCCGTCGATGGTGATAACGTGCCAGTTGAAGGCCTCGTACTTTTTGTCCAACGGCGCTGTGTCCATCACGTCCTTTGTGGCGCCGTCAATCTGTAGGCCGTTGAGGTCAACGATGCCTACGAGGTTGTCGAGTTTGTAATGCCCGGCTGCCATGACGGCTTCCCATATGCTGCCCTCGTCATGTTCACCGTCGCCCATGATGCAGTACGTCGTATAACCCAAATCCCTTTCCTTGGCATCCAAGGCCTGGCCGACGGAAAAGCCCAAACCTTGCCCCAACGATCCGGAGGAAACCTCAACACCCGGAAGCTTCAGCCAATGGGGGTGTCCCTCGAACCGACTGCCCAGGCTGCGCAGACCCCTGACGACGTCCTCGATATCGCAGTACCCTGCTTCAGCCAGGGCGACGTATAGGGCGGGGGCCTTGTGCCCGGCCGACCAAATGCACCGGTCTCGTTCTTCCAGGGCGGGGTTCTTCGGGTCGTGGTTCATCACCTCGAGGTAGAGCGCGGCGGCAAGATCCATGATACTCAATGTTCCGCCGTTATGGCCCGACCCGGCACAATGAATCGCCAGAACATTGTAGGCGCGCATACGGCGTGCGGT
>CBFDCQ010000021.1:0-42187 GCA_965603355.1 uncultured bacterium | reverse complement strand
CATACAGTACATGTTCAGCGTACGCGCGTACAAGGTCGTCGACGGCGAGACGCTGTATGATCCGACGCCGGCAACGTACACGTGGACGGTTGTGCCGCCGGCAAGCGTGAACGACCCGGGCGTGCCTCGTCCGTTACCTGGTGACCCGTATTACCCGGATTTTCCGCCAAACGTGAGCGTCAACTACGGTGTCGGGGGTTACGTGGACGCGCCGGGCGAGCAGCCCGTGAAGTACATCAGGGAGGAAGCGCGGAAAAAATAGCAGGAGAGTGCCGGGTCGGGGGATAACGTTGCGCGACGCCCCGAGAACGACGGGATGTGAGGCTAAATCGAATCTCGCGTGAGAATAAGGGGAAAAAGGTAAAAAGGGCAACAGAATTCTTCGAAAACCGTTGCGGCTATTGGATTTTGTCTTGACAGAGCATAGTAGCTTTAGTATAATAGCATCGGCGTTAGAGAGAGGGAATGGGGTGTCTTCTGGCGCGAAAAAAGCGCGCCCTCAACGCAGTTCAATGAGGTGAACCGGAAAAATGGCTAGGACAAGATCAAGACGCTTTGCTTTGGACCTCGGTGCAAGCTCGGTCAAGGCGTGCGAGCTGAAGCAGACATCCTCCGGCCTCCAACTGACAAAATTCGCTCATATCAATCTGGGGATAGATCCGTCTATGCCGCCGGAGGAGAAGGAAGCCCTCAAACTCGAGGGCATATCACGCGCGATAAAGGCCGGCGGTTTCAAGTCTAAACGAGTGCTTTTTGCGGTTCCCGGCCAATCGGTATTTGTCCGTAACCGGTTGTTGCCTCCGGTGCAGGAATCGCGGTTGGACCGGATCGTTCAGTACGAGATTCAGCAGCAGATCCCGTTTCCGCTGAGCCAGATTGCCCTGGATTATCAGGTCATCAAGCGCACGGAAACAAAGGAGTTCGATGTGATGATGACCGCGATTAAGGTGGATACCGTCGATGCGCTCGCGGGCGTCGTGCTCGACTCGAAACTGAAAATCGACGCTGTCGACGTTTCTCCTGTCGCGACGTACAACTGGCTCAAGTTCAATGATGAACTCTCCAAGGAAGAGGGTGAGACCGTAGCGTGTGTAGACATTGGCGCTTCGACCACGGACATATTCATCGAACGCAACGGCGAGTTCAGGTTCACGCGAAGTCTCACCGTAGCCGGCAACCATATTACCGAAGCAATTAAGGATGCATTGTCTGTGCCGTACGAGGAGGCTGAACGGCTCAAGATAACCGTGGGCCGCGCCTATCTGGAATCAGAAGGACCGCCGCCTGATGCGAGCACTCAGGAGGGCCAGGTTCTAGCCGTTGTGGGTGAGGTGCTTGAGCGGCTTGCACATGAGATCAACCGGTCGTTTGGGTTCTTCCGGACGCAGTCGGGCGGTTCGCCCGTAGCGAAAGTCGTGTTGTGCGGAGGCAGCGCGGCGCTCAGGGGTGTTGAGCAGTTCATGGTCCAGCGATTGGAGGTTCCCGTCACTGTGGCAAACCCGTTCAACAAGCTCACGCTCGCTCCTACGGCTGCCACCGCCCAAGCGATTCCGCATCTCCTGCCAACGTGCCTTGGGCTCGGTTTGCGCAATGTTATGGCATGCCCACTTGAGATAAACCTCATCCCGCCGCGCATCGTTGCGGGGGAGAAGCGCAAAGAACGCAGCGTTTATTGGGGTTTGTCCTTTCTCACGTTCGTTCTCATAGTCATGGCGATAGTCCCGATTCGCTGGGCTTTACACGAGGAAATGAAAAAGGAAAAGGGTCGGCTCGAGGGCCGGATCGAGAAATACCAAGTCAATGATATCAGGCGAGGTGAACTTGTGGCCCAGCTCGATGACTATAAGCTGAAGTACGAGAAGCTGAACGATCTGGCGGGCGGAATATGGAACTGGCTGCCTCCACTTGAAGCGCTTGCCAGCGCGGTTCCGAAAGGTGTGTGGCTCGGCAACGTACAGACTATTTTGTTCTCGGACACTGCCGCTACCTCTGCGGGGAGAACAGGCAGATCAGGTGGGCCGTCGATGCGGGGAGGTCCGGCCGCGAGGAGGGGGGGGCGACCCGGCGGCGCGCGGTCAATGAGGGGCGGTGCTGGAGGTTCGCCAGCAAGGCGTTCCGGCGGTCTTGCGCGAGGCGGCGCCGGCGGGGCCATCGCGAAGGTCGACGGTCTGAGCATCAGCGCTTATGCGGAAACGTACGACCAGATTGAGGAGTTCAAGGAGACGCTCAAATCAGCGAAGCTTTTCTCAAACGTAGTGTTGTACACGACGAATGTGACCAAGGTCGACAGGCGCTCGTTGCAGCAGCTGGGAGGTTCCACAGCCTCTTACATGGGAGGCGCGCCGCGCCGCGGCGGGGCCTCGGTGCGTGGAGGAAGGTTTGGAAGCAGCAGAACGGGCGGCGGGTCCTCGTACGGACCAGGACGTGCCGGAGGACGTTTCGGAGGCCGTGCCGGAGGCCGTTTTGGTGGGCGACGATCGTCGATGATGGGAGTTCCCGGAGGGTACCAGGCACAGCAGTTGTCGGAGGAGAACATGGTGTTCTCTTTTATGATAGACGTTAAGTTGGGGGTGTGATAGCCAGCGGGTTGTTGTTTGGACGCAGGAAGGTTTGATAATGCCTCTTAGCGCACGACAGAAAGCGGCTCTGGCAATAACATTACTTGTTCTTGGCGGTTTGGTGTTTGCGTTTCTGAAAATATGTCTGCCGCTGCTGAATGAGGTTCGCGCCACTGCTTATCAGGTAGACGGGTTTAAGGTCAAGCTGGATAAAATGCAAGCGGACTTTCACAACTACCCAGTCCCTCAGCAGTACATCGACGAACTCGAACCTGTCGTTGCCGGTTGGAAGGACTCGCTCGACCGCAGAGCGAGATTGTTTACGACGACTCTGGAGACGATCCCGGCGTCGGTGAAGACCCCGGAATTCCACTTTGACGGCCAATTGCAGGAGACGCAGCGCAGGCTGCAGGACAAGTCGCGCCGGACAGGGATATTTATTCCGCCGGACCTGGGGCTTGGCGCGGGAATTCCGTTGCCGGACCAGGTTGAAACCCTGCTTAATCAGATGAGTAACGGTGAGTACGTGCTGGATCTGGCAATGGACTCCGGCGTGACCGCGGTGAGCAATCTCACCATAGACTACCCGACCGCGCAAAACGGATTCATTAACATAATGCCCCTGCGGATCAGTTTCAACGCGTCGATGGACGCACTGAAGAAGTTCCTGCTTGCGTGCAGCAACGGTCCTCAATACCTTAACGTTAAGAGTATCGCGCTGAGACCAGGTCGTGATGCTTTCGGAGCGACGAAATTCGATGTCGACCTGGTTCTGACGACAACGTGGTTGTCGATGGAGAAGGCCGCAGTGAAGGATGCAGAGGTTACTGCTACGACTGGTCTCGGGCGGCGGCCTATGGGCAGGTTTCGAGGTATGCGGGGACCGCGGGGACGTGGCCCTGCCGGGGCTCCTACGGCGAGTCCTGCTGATGGGGCTCCGTCGCCTGGCACTGCAACAGGTCAAAGTCCCACGCCTGCCGGACAGTGAAGCGGCAGACAGAGAAAGCGCCTCACCGGCGACCGGGTTGTACTGGGGGTGAGTAGCGGTGGAGAAGTTACGTAGGTTCGCCAAACGACTGTTAGGCGCTAATGAGAAGTTGGTGTTTGCGCTGATGGTCGGCGTGTTAATATGGCGAGTGGTCCAGATAGTCTATACGCCGCCACCGCCACCGACAACGGCGCCGCCGCCGGTTATCCCCTTTGGGGATGAGGAGAAGAAAGCGCCGCCGATGAAAACGTCGCGCCAGGACCCGGCGAGGTTCGCGAACGTGAGCGTCGCCAGGTGGACGGTACCGGGTATGGGAGAGGTCGTTAAGGAAACTGAACCTGACGATGCCGGTCTTCCCAGCATAACGTGTGAAGGGACTCAGGAAATAGGCTCTAACACTGGTGTCTTCTGGGCCAAGATCCTCGTTGACGGGAAGCCGGAACTGGTACGGCCGGGATCGTACTTCGCAAACCGACGGGCCAAGCTGGACAAACTAGATGCTAACGGTAAGAAGTTCATGTTTACGTGGGTTGGCACGGGTAGGCAATATGAGAGGCCGATTGCTGGATAGTCTACAAGGGAGGAAGGGAAAAGTATGAAAGCGCGGGCGAAACTTATGGTGGTAATGCTGGGATGCTTCTGTGTGTTGACTCTCGGCCCCCTGTTCTTGGAAGCCCCTGAGGCAATTGCGCAGGAGCAGCCTGAAGTGAAAGAAAGCTTGGATTTGGGCGTGGAACTTTACGCGCAAGGGAGGTACAGGGACGCGTTAAGTCAGTTCAATCGTGTCCTTGTTATGGACCCGGACAATAAGATTGCCAAGAAGTATGTTGAGGAATGCACCGAGTATCTCAGACCCGGCATCGAGGAGGAGGTCACGGTGGAGTATCCCAAGGATGTCGCTCCCCCGCTCGTGCCTACGGGACCCACCCCTGAAGAGGTCAGACAGGCTGCGGTCGATAAGTACCTGGGGTACGGGCAGGACTACTACGACAAGGGGCAGTATGAGAGAGCGATCGAGGAATGGGAACGCGTCCAGCTAATTGATCCCACGAACAAACGTGCGATCGAGTCGATCCGTTCTGCGACGCGCCTGTTGACGGTTGAGAAGCGCGCAACTGCGCGGGAAGATCTCCAAGTCCAGAGATTAGACAACTCTCTGCAGATCGAGGGAAAAATATTTCGCCCGCCGGGCTCGAATGTGGATGGTATTAAACCGTTCCGCATCTCGCTTCCTCCAGTCGTGAAGGAAAAGAGGGAACCGATCATGGCGCAAATGGGGGCGATCGGCGCCAGCCTGGCGACGAATGTGAGTCTTGATTTTACCGAGGGTACCGACATTCGCGACGTGCTGAGTTTCTTGTCGGACTTTGCCCAGGTAAATATAGTACTTGACGAACGCGTGATGCTTCCCCCCGCTCCACCTCCGGGAGCCCCGGGTACGCCGGGCATGCCGGTATCGCCATACGGTGGCCCCGGAGGTTATACCGGTCCTACTGGTGCGGGCCCGGGTAGCCGCTTTGGCAGAAGTGGACGGTTTGGCACCGGACCGGGTACGCTCGGTCTTACTGGGGCAGGGCCTGGAAGTGTTGTCCCCGGCGACGGACAGATAGTCGCCAATACCCCGAGCGAAGTCCGCAGGATCTATTTGAAGCAGATCACGCTTCAGCACGCTTTGAAAGCTATGTTAAGCCAGATGGGACTCTCCTACAAGGTGCAACCGGAGTTCATCTGGGTTTCAAGACCGGACATTCTGCGCCGCGAGTCGTTCGAGCCGCTCGAAACGCGCTACTATTTGCTCCAGAATGCTGGAGGAGAATCGCTGCCTAAAGTTGCCATGATGACGCGCGGCGGCATGGGCGGCGGCATGGGCGGCGGCATGATGGGCGGCATGGGCGGTATGCGTGGCGGCATGGGCGGCATGGGCGGCGGCATGAGGGGCGGCATGGGCGGTGGGACTTTCAGCAACATAATGCAGCTCTTCATGCCCGTGAACCACGCCCTTGTCGGAGAGGTCGAGCCTGTGATCGGTCTTACGGGCCAGATTGGCGGGCAAGGCCTCGGTGCCGGTGTTGGCGGCGGTCGCGGTGTTGGCGGTGGCCAGTACGGCGGTGGTGGTGGCCGGTTCGCCGGCGGCCCCGGTGGCCAGTCCGGCGGCGGCCAGTACGGCGGTGGCCAGTCCGGCGGCGGCCAGTACGGTACTAGCGCGACCGCGCCAGGCAACATTGAGATAATACTGATACTGCGGAGTATTGTTCCAGATATTATCGAGCCGTACACTGGGGACGTGTTGTCGTACATAGACTTCAGCCCGACGACCAACCTGCTTATCATTCATAACACACCGTCCAATTTCCAGTTGATCGAGCGGATGATCGAGAATCTCGACCTGACGCCGCGCCAGGTGGCTATTGAGGCGAAGTTCCTCACGGTCGAGGTACGCGATCTTGATAAGACAGGGATCTCTTGGGGTGGACAGATCTCAGATGTTGACCGGAGGCCGAGACGACTCGTGGGCGATGACGGTACCCCGATAGATGCCACTTATTCGGGGCTTGTCGGTTACGATAACGACGGAACAGCGGCCACTGCAGATATCCCGTATCAGCTCAACCCTGACGGTTCGAGCAGGCTCAACCAAACGTTCAGCAGCGGCGTGATGGACATGGCCAATGCTCTGGTGAGCGGTGTAGGAGAGGGTAATTTCGCCGTCACCGCGCTGCTCAAGAAGAACGAGGATGGCGATTTCATCCAGGCCACGATCGAGTATCTCTCGAGTCTGGAACACTCGGAACTGTTGTCTGCACCTAAAGTCGTGGCTCTGAACCGAAAACCGGCAATGTTCGCTGACGTTGAGACGGAGTACTTTGACTCGTATCGTAGTACGCAGCTCGTAGGAGGAGGAGTCTCCTATGGTGGGGCGCAGGGTTTTGGTGTTATAGAGACCGTTCAGCCGACAATGTGGATATTCGGCATTACGTTGTCGGCAACTGCCCAGATAGGTAAGGGGGATCAAATCCGGTTGTGGCTGAACCCGCAGGTGATCGACAGGATCGGAGAGAAAAAGTTCATCAGCACAACCACTCTCCCGCAAGAGGGAGGCCAGCCTGTCACGACCACGAGCACCACGACCTTGCCTACCACTGACGTAAAGGCCGTCTGGTCGAACGTGATCGTCCACGACGGGGATACGGTCGTGCTGGGCGGCATGGTCGAGGACGTGCAAAGAGAGATAACAGAAAAGCTGCCTTTGTTGGCTGATATACCGATACTCGGCAGGCTGTTCCGAGGAGAAGGTAGGTCGGTACGTCAAAGGAACCTGTTGATCTTCGTGACGCCGACTATCATCGACACGACGGGCGCAAAATTCTTCAGAGGAGAATAGCCTAGCGCAAGAGAGGTGATGCGGCAAGTAGGGCGGCGTATAGTCCAGAGTATGTAGAAATCGAAAAGGGTCCGCTTCTCCACTCCGGCCAGGATGGGGGAGTGAACCCTTTTTGTTTCTCGCAGCCCTGCTCAGAATGGACGGGACAGGGCGGCCTGCCGCCGAAGGTGCGGAACATGATCCTGTTTGTATTGTACAACGCGATACTCCATCTCGCCCTGCTGTGCGCAACTCCTTATCTGATCTTGCGCGCACTGTGCGATAGGGATTTCAGGCCGATCCTGGCAAGATTTGGGCGATACCGGCCCGACATTCCCGCCGGAGGACTGTGGATACACGCGGTTTCCGTGGGGGAGGTGAATGCCGCGAAGGCACTCGTGGTTGCCTTGAAGAGGAAGTATCCGGAGACGCCGCTGGTTCTGACCACGTCCACGATAACAGGTCAGGATGTCGCGAAGAAGGTTCTCAGTGCACAGGACATTATCGTTGCATTCTTCCCGTTCGATATCCCGTTTGCGGTCAAGAGGTCGCTCTCCGCCATAAGGCCTCGCGCCCTGATAATACTTGAAACCGAGCTCTGGCCGAATATCATTCGCCAAACCGCCGCCAGAGGCATTCCGGTCATACTGGTGAACGGCAGAATATCCGCGTCATCAATGAAGTGGTACAGGTTCATTGCCCCTCTGGTCCGCGGCGCCCTGCGCGAGTTCGATGCGTTGGGCATGCGGACTCCCGAAGATGCTTCGCGCATAGAGCAGCTCGGTGCCGAGCCGTCGAAGATCGCCATAACGGGCAATATCAAGTTCGAAGCCAGTCTGCTGTCGATCAACGATGAGCAGAAAAAAGAGTTGGCACGGCAGGTGGGGCTGCGCGACGGCGAACGGCTCATCGTGGCCGGCAGCACCCATCCCGGAGAGGAAGAATTGGTTGTCGGCGTTTTCAATCGGTTGAAGGAGGAGGTGCCGGCAACAGTCCTTCTGCTCGCCCCGCGCCACGTTACGCGTCTCGATGAGGTCTGCGATACCGTGCGGCGAGCCGGCCTTGAATTCGTCCTGAGGTCCGACAAGCGCAGAAGCGACGAGATCCGCCAGGTCATTGTTCTCGACACCACGGGCGAGTTGGCCAGACTGTATGCGCTTGGGGAGATAGCGTTCGTGGGAGGAAGTTTCGAGGAAGGCATCGGCGGCCACAATGGGCTTGAACCTGCCGCAGTGGGCGTCCCCGTTCTGTTTGGCCCGCACATGGAGAGCTTCGCCGACATAGTGGAGAGGCTTCGCCGCCACGGCGGCTGCATTCAAGTGGAGGACGGCGAGGAGTTGTACACTGCGTGCCGCGAACTGCTCCATGACCGGGAGAAAAGAGAACACATGGGGCGAAACGCCAAGGAGGCCGTGATATCCGGCGGGGGCGCGCTCGCAAAGAGCGTGGCTATGGTTGAAGAGGTTGTGCGACGTACATGCGGAGAATTGTCCTGAGCGGGCCGGATGTGATAGAATTGTGCCCGTTCGTTATTGGGAGGATGAGCAAGGAACTCTCTCAGAGACTTGCTGACAAGGAACACACACTATGCCCGTATCGAAAGACGATGTGGAGTATGTGGCGAAGCTGGCCAGGATCGAGCTGGCCGAGGAGGAGAAACACGTCTTGACCTCGCAGCTCAACTCCATACTCGATCACATAGAGAAGCTCAACGAACTCGACACCGAGGGGGTGGAACCCACGTTTCACGCACTTGACGTTCGAAACGTGTTCCGCGACGACGAGGATTGTCCATCGTTGCCGACGGAGGAAGTAATGAAGAATGCTCCGGCTCGCGACGGCGACCTTTTCAAGGTGCCGAAGATCATCGAGTAGCGAGCGCCCCGCATGAAGGCCGGTTCAGCCCCGATCATTAGGAGAGTATCGAGGTGGCAAAGCAGGACACACACTCGGGATCGCGCGATCCGAGCGCACTGACAGCGCACGAGCTTCACGACATTATGCAGCGCGGTGAGGTCAAGTGCACCGAGCTCGTCCGCGCCGTGTTCGCGCGCATCGAGCGGTTCGACGCGCGGGTCAAAGCGTTCCTGTGCCTGTTCAGAGAGACGGCTCTCGAGCAGGCTGAGCGCGTTGATGAGAAACTGGCACGGGGCGAGGAAATCGGCCCGCTGGAGGGGATCCCCGTCGCGCTGAAGGACATTCTGTGCACTCTCGAGGGTGAGACAACCTGCGCGTCGCGTATCCTGAAGGGGTTCCGGGCTCCGTATGAAGCTACCGTCGTGGAGAAGCTTAGGAGAGCCGGGGCGATCTTCGTGGGAAAGACCAACCTTGATGAGTTCGCGATGGGCTCCTCTACGGAGAACTCCGCGTTCCAGGTGACCGCCAATCCCTGGGACTTGACGTGCGTGCCGGGAGGTTCCAGCGGCGGGTCGGCTGCCGCCGTGGCGGCGGATGAGACTATCCTCGCGCTGGGTTCGGACACGGGCGGATCGATCCGTCAACCGGCGACTCTGTGCGGCATTGTCGGACTTAAACCCACGTACGGACGCATATCGCGATACGGTTTGCTGGCGTTCGCATCGTCGCTCGACCAGATAGGCCCCATGACGAAGGACGTCGAGGATGCTGCGTTGTTAATGAACGTGATGAGCGGGCAGGATCCGCGCGATTCCACGTCCGTGAATCTGCCCGTTCCGGATTTCACTTCGGCTCTCACGCAGGATCTGCCTGGGATCAGGCTCGGTGTGCCGCAAGAGTATTTCGGCGAAGGAATTGACGACGCGGTGCGCGAGAGCGTCGAAAACGCTATCGACATAATGAGACAATCCGGGGCCGAGATAGTCCAGCTCTCTCTACCCCATACGGAGTACGCCATACCGGTCTACTATATAGTCGCCAGTGCGGAGGCGAGTGCCAATCTCGCGAGATACGACGGCGTCAGGTACGGTTTCCGCGCGGCTGATGCCGACGATGTGATAAGCATGTACGAGAAGACCCGGCGCCATGGGTTCGGATCGGAAGTCAAACGTCGTATCATGCTTGGCACATACGCTTTGAGCTCCGGCTACTACGACGCTTACTATCTCAAGGCGCAGAAGGTCAGGACGTTGTTCAGAAAGGATTTTGAGGAGGCGTTTGCGCGGTGTGACGCGGTTATTGCGCCGACCTCACCGACGCCGGCGTTCCGTATCGGGGAGAAAACCGACGACTCGCTGAAGATGTACCTGTCCGACGTGTTCACAATCTCGGCGAACCTTGCCGGGCTGACCGCGATCTCTGTGCCGTGCGGTTACTCCCGCGAGGGCTTGCCGATAGGAGTTCAAATCATGGCGAAACCGTTCGACGAGCTTACCGTGTTGCGAATCGCGGGCGCGTACGAACGGAACAGGGGTTTTGCGCTGAGGAAACCTCCTCTAGATGGTGAGGGGACGGAGTAGACTATGAGCTACGAGGCAGTCATAGGCCTTGAGGTCCACGTCGAACTTTTGACGCGATCAAAGATGTTCTGCCGGTGCAGCGCCGAGTTTGGAGCGCCTCCAAACTCCCGTGTTTGTCCCGTATGTCTGGGCATGCCGGGCGTGCTGCCCGTGATCAACAAGCGCGCCGTGGAGTTTGTTATCATGACGGGACTCGCTCTCAACTGCCGGATATCAGATTACTCGAAGCTCGATAGGAAGAATTATTTCTACCCTGATCTGCCGAAAAACTACCAGATATCCCAGTACGATTTACCGATAGCGTTGGACGGTTTGCTCGAAATTGAGCTTGACGGAGCGAAAAAACGTGTCGGCATAACGCGCGTGCACATCGAGGAGGATACCGGCAAGAACCTTCATCCGGAAGGTGCTTCGTACAGCCAAGTGGATTTCAACCGGTGTGGTGTGCCTCTGATGGAGATAGTAAGCGAGCCGGACATGCGCTCGCCACAGGAAGCTTACGAATATCTGCAAAAGCTTAAGGCGATTCTGGAGTACCTTGAAGTGAGCGACTGCAACATGGAAGAGGGATCGCTCCGGGCCGAAGCCAACGTGTCGTTGCGCCCTGCCGGTTCTTCTGAGTACGGCACGAAAGCGGAGATTAAGAACGTGAACTCGTTCAAGGGCGTCCAGAAGGCGCTTGAGTACGAGATCGACAGGCAGAGCCAGATGCTCTCCTCGGGCGGAACCGTGGTTCAGGAAACAAGGATGTGGGATGAGGAGAGAGGCATAACCGCGACCATGCGGTCAAAAGAAGCGGCGCACGACTACCGGTACTTTCCTGAACCGGACCTCGTGCCGGTCGTCGTGGATGAACCGTGGGTCGAAGAGATGAGAAAGAGACTGCCTGAGCTGCCGGGAGCGCGTCGAGTGAGGTTCGTCGAACAGTACGGTATACCGGACTATGATGCCGGCGTTCTCACAGCCTCAAAAGCCGTGGCGGATTACTATGAACAGTGCGTGCGGAGCGGTGCCGAACCCAAAGGTGCCAGCAACTGGGTTATGGGAGATCTCCAGTTCCAGCTCAGGGAGACGGGAACGGACATAGCCGCATGCAAGGTCAGCCCCGAAAACCTCGCTGCGATGCTCAAACTTATTGCCGACGACACCATCAGCGGAAAGATCGCGAAAACTGTCTTCAAAGAGATGTTCATGACCGGCAAGGCGCCTGCCGAAATCGTTCGGGAACATGGATTGCAGCAGATCACCGATGAAGGAGAAGTCGGCGAGATCATCGATAGGATCATCAGGGAGAACCCGGAGCCTGTAGAATCGTATCGGCGCGGCAAGACCAATGCCATAGCGTTTCTCGTGGGTCAGGTGATGAGAGCTACGAAGGGAAAAGCAAACCCGCAGCTCGTGAACAAAATGTTGGAGAAAAAGCTGAGCTGAACGCGAAGGCCAGGAAGGTTTTTCAGGAGCGACATTGAACGCACACGACAAAACTCGCGGAGAGAACCTCGCCGCTAAAAAGATCCGACCGAACCCCGAGGAAATCGTCAGAACCGTTATCGAAGTTGCTGAGGAGAGAAAAGCTCACCACGTCGTTGCCCTGGACGTAAGAGGGTTGACGATTGTCACTGACTATTTTGTGATCGTGGGCGTTGACAACCTGACAGCCATACGGTCTCTGTCAAAAGGCATAATCGAGCGGTTGTTGCAGGGCGGGATCAAAGCGTTGCACGTTGAAGGTGCAGCGGCCGGAGGCTGGCTCCTGCTGGATTACAGCGATGCTGTGGTACACATCTTCCTGGAAGAAACGCGCCTGTTCTACGACCTGGAAGGGCTATGGGGTGATGCGCCGCGATACGAGGAATAGAGGATCGGCCAGCTCTTTACCGCTTAATCTTGCTCGTCCAGGACTACCTGTACCTTAATGACTCCGCCTCGCTTTTCGCGTATCGCGTCTATGCCGTCTTCCAACAAATTCTCGAGGGGAATCCGGTGCGTAACGATCCGGTCGACCTCAATGTCGCCCAGGAGATTCAGGGAAGCCTCGTTAGTGTAAGGGTTGGTGAAGGAGCCCACTATCGAAAGCTCTCTCCTGTATATATCGAACGGACGGACCGTTATCTGAACGTTTTCCGGTGACACGCCGAACAGAAGAACGCTTCCCGTATGCTGGACGACTTCAAACAGCGCGGAAATCGCGTCCGGCGAACCAGAGGCGTCAACGGCGATCTCCGCTCCAAACCCATCTGTGCGCTGCATCACGACTGTCTTGAGATCAGCCTCCGCAGGGTTGACAGCAGCGTCCGCGCCAAGTTCGCGGGCGACATCCAGTTTGACGGGATCGACGTCGCTCACAATCACCTGTCCGGCGCCCAGTCGTTTCAGCAGCTGAATGAAGATCAACCCGATGGAACCTGCCCCGCATAGAACGACCGAGTCGCCCGGCAACACGCCTGCCCGTTCTATTCCGTGCAGTACGCAGGCAACCGGCTCGAAAAACGCGCCTTTCTTGAAAGAGAGATTTTCCGGCATGAGGTACACGGCTTGCCGGGGCACCGCCGCGAACTCGGCGAACCCGCCGTCCCGGGTCACTCCGACGCCCGACCAGTTCACGCAGAAATGCTTCTTTCCGGTACGGCAGTAATGACATTGTCCGCAGAAGAGGTTCGGCTCGACCACAACCGCATCGCCCACGGCAACGTCGGTGATCGCCGAACCGACTTTCTCGATCCTCCCGCAGAACTCGTGCCCCGGTATGACCGGCAACTTTGCGAGCGGAACCTCGCCCTCGTATATGTGTATGTCGGTTCCGCATATGCCGCATGTCGCGACTCGAACAAGCACTTCGTTGTCCCCGATCTCAGGCGCCGGGTAATCGTCTATCCTTACATCGCGTCTGCCAAGAAACTTTGCCGCCAGCATCGTCTGTTCGCTCCGTGGTTGCCTCACATTGCCTGCCGCCAGTATACCACGTTGCCGGGACATTTTTGAAGCCGAGAACAAATGAGACAGGGGCTTCACAAATCGGGGCGCGGGATCTGCGCGGAGGAAGACTGCAGATGGGGCTGCCGGGTGGCAGTTCTCGTGGCCAGGGAATGCAACCGGCAAATGCATCCACCTGTGCTCGCCGGGTCCGCGGGTCACTGCCTCTCCTCAGGAATGTGGCAGCAATCAATTCCTTTCCGTTAGAAGAGCTGGTGTTCACTTGACGGGCCACCGGTTGCCGGCGTTGTTGTCAAGAAAAAATGTGAACGAGTGAGGTCTCCTCGTGCGCGGAATCAACACGCGACATGCAAGGCGTTCAGAAGTCCGCGTAACGGAGCCGGGGACGCCGTGATTGGGAATCGCCGACCGAGTTCTGCGTTCCATCTCTGGACAACCGACCTCAAAAACGCACGATACGCGTTTCAAGATCGCAACTAATGGACGTGTCTCTCTTTGACAGCGTGAATTAAAGGAGCAGTTATCCACAATCCTTTAACAGTTTTTTCTTGACAATAGCGAGTTTTTTTGTTAATATTTCGGTCAGTACAACTTGAGCTGCGGGGCTTTTGGGTTTATTGGTGGCTTTATGGCTAAGTTTTCTGTGGGGCGACTTGTCTTTCGACACCCGCTTGGATCTGTTCAGCGCATTCTAGTAGTCCGCAACGGATCGGCAAGTGTTGAATCGCTGCATCATTCGATCGAGCTTGCGGGATACAAGGCGGAAAGTGTAAGTGGATCAACTGAGGCGCTGAAAACGCTCGCCAGGAACCTGTTTGACGTGATCTTCGTTGACCACTCTGTGCCCGACCTTGAGTTGAACGCGCTGTGCAGGCGAGCACGTAAGCGCAACCCCAACGTCTTCATAGTCTTGACAAGCGAGCACCTCGATTCCCCGTTCCTTCAGGATGCACTGACCGCCGGTGCCAATGACGTGCTTGCACTCCCCACCGACGAGCGTGAAGTGCGCAGTCTTGTTAAGAGGGCCACTTCCGAGGGTGAGACAGCCGACGAGAGAATAACCCGCACGGGTCTGGCAGCGTTGCAGGAATTCAACCTCATGATCAATTCATGCCAGACGCTTGATGAGATGCTCAGGTTTGTCCTGGAAAAAAGCCTGGAAGCTCTTGATGCGGTTTCCGGCTCGATCTTTCTTTACGACGAGGACCGCAGAGAGCTCATACTGAAGGCGGCGGATGGCCCGCTGGCGGAATCGATCCTGGGCACCAGACAGGGAATTGGCTCGGGGATTGCCGGGCTTGTCGCACAATCGCGTCAGGCGCTTTCTGTGACGGATATCGGCGCGGACCCGCGGTTCGAGGCGAAAGAGTCCGAAAGGTATGAAACCGGTTCGTTCCTCTGTGTGCCGCTCGTGAGCGCGCACCAGCTGGTCGGAGTGATGAGCGCGAGCGACAAGAAAGAGCGTACGCCGTTCACCAAGACGGATGTCGAGCTTCTGTCAGTACTTGCGGCAAATGCTGCGGTTGTGACCGCGAGGTTCCTTGCCCATCAGGCTGAGCTTGAAACGAACGAGCAGCTCAGGGAGAAGATAGGACGGCTGTCGGCGGAGTTTCAGGAGACGGTTGAGGAGATCACCTACCTCAGAGACCATAATCGTAACATCATTGACAGCATTTCACTTGGAGTCGCCGTGTTCGGGTACGATTTGCGGGTCAACTTCTGTAACGGAGCTTTTGGCGAGATCTTTTGCAGAGATGCCGGCGATTTTCTCCGGATGAACGTTTTGGAGCTCAGTTTCGATATCGAACGCGAGAAGTTGGAAAAGGCGTTGCTCGATACGCTCAGAGAGGGAGCGACCCACAGGTTAGAACCGGTGAGATGGTGTAACCCCGCCAGCGAGAAGACTTTGAAACTGTACGTTGCGCCGTTCAGCTCGTCGTCAGGCAACATAGTCGGAGGCGTTCTAGTCGTTGAGGACATAACTGCCCACGTAGCTCTGGAGCGCGAGCTCGCGAGGTCGGAGGAACAAGCTGCTGTGGGGCGGATCGCCGCAGGTGTGGCGCACGAGTTGAACAACCCTCTGGATGGCGTGTTGCGGTTTGTCAACCTGTCGCTGGCGCAGGAGGATCTCGGCAGCCCGGTTGGCGAGTACCTCGAGGACGCGAGAGACGGACTTAACAGGATGGCCGGCATCATAAAGGCGCTTCTCTCGTTTTCGCGCAAGAGCACCGGCGCCGACAACCGGTCCGTCAACGTAAATGAGGTCCTGCAAGAGGTTGTGACCGCCATGGCTCCCATGGCTGCCTCACAGGGGGTGGAGGTCACGTTTGATCTGTGTGAGAACGGTCTGACGGTGCGGGGAGGACAACTTCACCAGGTGTGCGCGAATCTTGTCAAGAACGCTTATGACGCTATGCCGGACGGCGGTAAACTGGCGATTACGACATGCATGGACGACGATACGGTCCGGATAGTATTCACGGACAACGGTCACGGTATACCGTCGGACATGATGGATAAGATCTTCGAGCCGTTCGTGACGACCAAAGAAATAGGAAAAGGTGTTGGGTTGGGGCTCTCCATATGCAAACGGATCATTGAGCGCTACGGCGGCGATATCCGAGCCAAGAGCGCCGTCGACGAGGGGACTACTTTCACGGTGAAGCTGCCGTTGAAGAGCGATTTGACGTCTGAATAGGAAATTGCCGGAAAGGAAACATGGCCAACGAACACATACTGGTAGTTGATGACGACCCGATCATAAGGAAGTCGCTGCAAGAGATGCTCCGGATCGAGCATTACGAGGTAGATTCCGCATCTGACGGGAGCGAGGCGTTGAGGAAACTCGACCAATCCTCCGTTGACGTTGTGCTGACAGACGTGAAGATGCCGACGGTCGGCGGTTTCGAGCTTCTGTCAAAGATCAAGTCGTCCTCACCGGATACAGTGGTCATACTTATGACCGGTTACGGGAGCATAGATGACGCTGTCAACGGCATAAAAGCGGGCGCGTATGAGTACATAACGAAACCTCTTAACGACAACGAAATAAAGCTCGTCATTGATAAGTCGCTCGAGCACCTGAGACTTCGCAAGGAGAACGAGAGTCTCAAACGCAGGCTCGGCCTGAGGTTCAATCTGAACAGCCTTCTCGGATCCGACATCAAGATGCAGAAGGTTTTCGGTCTGATTGAGACCGTTGGCGGGACGGAGGCGACCGTGCTGATCCACGGCCAGAGCGGGACCGGCAAGACTATGGTAGCGCGCTGTGTGCATTACAACAGCCCGCGCAGGAACGCTCCTTTGGTCGAGATCAGCTGTGGCGCGTTGCCGGAGAATCTGCTCGAGAGCGAGCTTTTTGGCCATGTCAAGGGATCGTTCACCGGCGCGGTGGCCACCAAGATCGGAAAGTTCGAGGCGGCCAAAGGCGGCACCGTGTTCCTTGACGAGATAGACGTGCTTCCGCTGGTGCTCCAGGTCAAGCTCCTCAGGGTGCTTCAAGACAGAAGGTTCGAGAAGATCGGCAGCAATGAGACTCTTACTGCGGACGTGCGCATGATCGCCGCCGCCAACCAAGACCTTGACCAGCTCATCAAGGAGGGCAAGTTCCGACAGGATCTGTACTACAGGCTGAATGTTGTCCCGGTCTATCTACCTACCCTGAGCGAACGTGTCGGAGATATACCGATTTTAGCTGAACATTTCGTCGAGTCCTACGCGGAGCGCAATCACAAGGATGTGGCCGGGTTAGCGGACGAAGCTTTGGACATGATGGCTCGGTATAGTTGGCCGGGGAACGTGCGCGAGCTTGAAAACGCGGTGGAACGCGCCATCATACTGGCCAAGGGTCGGTATATCACTGCGAAAGACCTTCCGGAGGTGCTTCAGGACAACAAAGGGATTGAACGCGACGACAGCGCTAAAGTGGGTCCCCTCAAGGAGGAGCTGGATACAGCGGAAAAGGCCATCCTTGATAGAGCGCTCAAACAGAATGAGTGGAATCGCCACAAGACCGCTGCCATGCTCGGCATAAACCGCACTACCCTGTACCACAAGATGAAGAAGTACGGCTGGATCTAGAAGCATCCCAACTGGCAGTGCGCTATCTTTATCCCCAGCTTGTTGAGCGTTTCTCCGACTACATCCAGCGATACGCCCAGCTCGTTCGCTGCATCAAAAGCAGCTCGACAGTCAATGCGGCCGTTCTCCGCTCTTGACTTAAGGGTGCGTTCAAGTTGAGCTGCTTCAGGCTCCTCCTGATTCTGATTTTGCCCGCTCACCAATGCAGTTCCTCCTATCCGACAGCTCGAAAATGACTCACGTTCGACGTCCTGCACTCAAAGAATTCCCAGATACTCCTGGAGCTCGAACGACGTGACCTGACGACTATATCTCTCCCACTCGATGTGCTTGTTTTCAAGGAGCTTTGAGAACATCTCCTCGCCGAGAGCCTTTTCGAGAAGCGCACTGTTCTCGGCAGCCTTGACAGCCGCGTAGAGGTTATCAGGTATTGCCCCGATCCCGAGATCGTCCCTTTCCTGCTCGGTCATCTCGTAGACATTGCGTTCAACGGGCGGGCGCAGTTCGTACTCGTTTTCTATGCCGTCAAGACCTGCGGCAAGCATCACCGCGAACGCGAGATACGGGTTGCATGCAGGATCGGGCGAGCGCAGCTCGATCCGTGTTGATCGTTCCTTGCCCGGCTTGTATTCCGGGACTCGTACCAGATCTGAGCGATTCCTGACAGCCCACGACTTGTACACCGGCGCTTCGTACCCGGGCACCAACCTCTTGTACGAGTTGACCCACTGGTTGAGCACGATGGTGATCTCGGATACGTGTTCGAGCAAGCCCGCTATGAAGTGTTTTGCGACCTTCGAGATATGGCTCTTGTCACTGGGGTCGAAAAACGCGTTCTTGTCTCCTCGGAACAGCGACTGGTGCACGTGCATACCGTTGCCGTTCTGCCCGTAGACCGGCTTGGGCATGAAGGTCGCGTACACGCCGTGGAGCAGAGCGATCTCCTTGACGACAAGCCTGTAGGTCATTGCGTTGTCAGCCATAGTAAGCGCGTCGGAGAATCTCAGGTCAATCTCGTGCTGGCTGGGAGCCACTTCATGGTGGCTGTATTCCACGGGGATTCCCATTGCCTGAAGCGCGAGTACCGTTTCCCGCCTGAGATCGCTTGCGACGTCCAGGGGCGTCAAGTCGAAGTAGCCACCTTCGTCCAGGGGTTCCGGAGTTCCTTTGGCCGACGCGAAGTAGAAGTACTCCAGCTCCGGACCTATCCAGTACGTGTAGCCCATGTCGGCGGCCCGCTGCAAGTTGCGCTTGAGGACCCATCTGGGATCACACTCGTAGTGTTCCCCTTCCGGCCGCAGTATGTCGCAGAACATTCTCCCGACCGTGTTCTTATCCTGTGGTCGCCAGGGCAGTATCGTGAACGTGTTCGGATCGGGCATGGCGATCATGTCACTCTCGTCGATTCTGGCAAAACCCTGGATGGATGAACCGTCAAACCCCTTGCCGCTTTCCAGGGCGTCCTCGAGCTCGTCCGTGGTTATAGCGAAGCTCTTGAGGAACCCGAGAATGTCCGTGAACCACAATCTTATGAACTTCACGTTGTTGTCTTCAACCTTGCGTACTACATCCTCTTTAGCTTTGTCGTTACCGCTCATGGCCAAACCTCCCTCGGCAAGTTACTGAAACGCCAGATTCCGGCTATACGTGTCCGCGCGCAACGCCAACTCTCCGGCCCCATATCGGCCCAAGGTGCGGATAACTTCACCCGACGATTCATCATCAAACGTGAAAAGACCTGCCTCATTCCTAACATATTCCACAGGAAAGAGTCAAGCAAGAAATGGAGAGAGCTGCCCAACTCCGCCGCTGCGTGCGGCACCACAGTACAGAATCAGGACTGGACAACTGGGGTGCCGTTGTTATAGAATGATCCAGGCTTGGGCGTTTGTCCTGTTGTAGAAAAGCGGCGTTTTTGGTGCGTGCGAAGGAGGTTGGGAACGAAAGTGAAGCTTGACCGCGCAGTCCTGATTGCATTAGCAGTGACCGGTTTAGCCGTGCAGGGTTGTTCGGTAGCCCGCCTTGCCCTGCAGGGCTCCGTTCAAGAGAGACTGATAGCGGCGGAACGCAATGTTATGCCCGCCGTCGTCCACGTTAAGCCGATCAAAGAGGTCTATCTTGCCGGCGAGAGAAGGAAGATTCCTTTTACAGGGAGCGGCGTGATCATAAGCCCTGACGGCTACGTCATTACCAACAGCCACGTTGCTGCAAAAGCCCGCAGTGTAAAGTGCACGCTTGACAGCAAGGAGGATGTTCCTGCGGAAGTGGTGGGCGTGGATGAGTTCACTGATATAGCCGTGCTGAAGCTCGACCTGAGCCAGCGGGGCGATGAGGTGCCTTATGCCGTGCTGGGGGACTCGGACCAGATGCGTGTCGGCGATTGGGTGATCGCCATGGGCAGCCCGCACGGACTATCGCGAACCGTATCTCTCGGCATTGTCAGTGCGGCGGACCGGTATCTTGGCGACGAGACCACTGGCATTTCCCCCTATCATACGTGGATACAGACAGATGCCGCGATAAACCGGGGGAACAGCGGCGGACCTCTTGTTAATCTTGAAGGGAAGGTTGTGGGAATAAACTCACGCGTACTGCTGGGCGCGACCGGCCTCGGCTTTGCCATACCGATCAACGTCGTCGGCGAGATCAAGAACAAGTTGATACAAAGCGGGAAGGTCAGTCGAAGCTGGATCGGCGTCGACCTGCAGGAGATGGAGAGTTTGCCGGGGCGCGAGCAAACGCGCGGTGTCCTGGTCGGAGGGATTTCAGAACGCTCTCCGGCTTTGGGGGCCGGGTTGGCAGCCGGAGACATTATTGTCAGCTATGACGGCGTGCCGGTTTCTGCAAAGTTCAAGGAAGAGCTGCCTGCTATAAACAAGCTCATCGCCGACACACCGATCGGAGAAACAGTGGAGATCGTCGCGCTGCGGGGCGGAGTGTCCCGGACTTTCTCTGTTACAACAGCGGCAAAGGGCGCATTTCAGGGGGAGGAACTGGAGTGCGAAGAGTGGGGGCTGACGGTGAGGGAGGTCACGGAGAGCATGGCGAGATTGGCCAAGCTCGACAGGAAGATGGGTGTGGTCGTGTCGGGTGTCCGTGTTGGTGGCCCGGCGAACAATGCGGCGCTGACGGTTGGCGAGATTATCCTCGGTGTGGATGGTACGACTGTCGACGACCTGGAATCTTTCAACACTTTGTACGAGAGGATCACAGAGCAGGAGAAGGAGCTTGTTCTGCTTGACGCGAAAAGGGGACCGCTCACGAGGTTTGTCCTTCTCAAGCGTACCTGGGACGAGGAGAAAGTTGACGAATGACGAGTAGTCGCTGCGGGACGCGAGGAAGAAGGTTTGCCACAAGTGCTTTTGCCGTGCTTGT
Source organism: uncultured bacterium (assembly GCA_965603355.1). Classification (GTDB taxonomy): domain Bacteria; phylum Hydrogenedentota; order CBFDCQ01; family CBFDCQ01; genus CBFDCQ01. The sequence continues at coordinate 21,454 of CBFDCQ010000021.1, read as the reverse complement.
GGCGGGAGCGGTCCTGGGTTTCGGCGCGGCAGCCGAACCCGAGGGTGGGGCAAACGCCACGTTTAGCCCCGAGAAGATACGCGAGGTGGTCGACAGGTTCAAAGACGCTCTGGTTACCGTGGATTACTCCACGGAGTACTATGATCCTCGAGCACAGAGGAACGTCAAGCGCGACCGCTATTGTACAGGCATTGTGGTGGGCGGTACAGGGCTGATAATGGTCCGGGGACACGTCTCTCTGCCGGACGTGAAGCCGTTCAATGTGCGCGTCCGGTTGCCGTCCGGCGAGCAGTATGACGCCACGGTGCTGGAAAAGGACAAGAGGATTAACGTCGCGTTTGTGAAGCTTGTCAATCGCGACACCGAACCGGATCTACCTTTCATCACTTTCGTCAGGGAGCCCTCGCTGGCGGTCGGCGACGAGATCATGGTCCTCGGTGTGTTGCCGGAAGCGCTCGATTTCGAGAGGACGTTCATGTTGGCACACGTGGCATCCGTGATAGAGACTCCCAGACGCGTTTTTGTTGCCAGCCCCGCGCCTTCGTTTGGCATGCTCGGAGGACCGGTCATCAACGCCGAGGGGGAAGCCGTTGGGGTAATCGGGCAAGACCTTGCTCGAAGCGAAGGCGGCGAAATCTACATTAGAGCTGGCTATGCGCTGATTTACACTGCCGACCTGTTCCAACATCTCATCGAGAATCCGCCTACGAAGGTCCCGGAGGCATACCTGGGAGTTTTCATTCAACCGCTGACGGACGATCTCGCCCAGTACTGGGGGCTCGAAAAGGCCGGCGGTATTGTCGTGAGCACACTTATCAAGGACTCGCCGGCCGAACGCGCCGGCTTGCTCCGCGGCGACGTGATCAAGATGTTTGACGGACAGCCGGTCTCCGCGAAGGAGGATGCGGAGGCGAGAGCTTTCATGAGGATGGTGCGCGAGTCAGGGGTCGGAAGAGATGCTCCAATCACGTTGATTAGAGGCGGTGAGGAGATGCAGTTAAGCGTCCCACTGGAGGAGAGTCCAAAAACGGCTGCGGAAGCAGAGAAGTATGAAGACAAGCAGTTCGGCCTGACGGTAAGAGAGATAACAGCGGACTATGTTCTCGGCGCTGATCTTGACCCCGGGACGGAGGGGCTTGTTGTTGACCAGGTGGAAAGGGCTGGGTGGGCAAGTCTGGCCGGTCTGCTCCCGGGCCATATTCTCAGGAGGGTTGACGGCAAACAGGTCACAACTATCGAGGAGTTCAAGAAGCTTCTAGCCGATATTAAGGAAAGAAAGCCGAAGGAGATTGCGGTTTTCTTCGAGCGTGGCAGGAGAACAGGATTCCTTAGAATCGAACCTGACTGGGAAGAGTAACGAGCCCACAATACCTGTCGTGCGAGTCAGCATACCCTGCTACGTTTCGACCCGTTCGACGAAAGAACCGTCCCGCGTATCTATCTTGACAACGTCCCCCACCTCCAGGAACCGGGGCACACGCACGACGAGCCCGGTTTCGAGCTTGGCTGTTTTCGGTGACGCCGTGGCGGTTGCCCCCTTCAGCCCGGGCTCTGTTTCGTCGATCCTGAGATTTACAAAGATAGGGACTTCGACTCCGACAGGGGTACCATTGTGATACTGTATTTTGACTCGCCCGTTGGGCGTCAGGTGGAGTAGCGCGTTACCCAGCGACTCTTCGCCCAGCGAGACCTGCTCGTACGTCTCGACGTCCATGAAAACGTGCTCCGACCCCGCGCTGTATAGGAACTCCGTCTGGCGCGTGTCCAGTATGGCCTGTTCCACGCGGTCGCCCGAACGAAACCGGCGCTCCAGGCTCACACCGTTGCTGACGCCTTTGAGTTTTGCGGATATGAACCCGCGCCTCTGCTGCTGCACAAGGTGCTTGAGAGATATGACGCGATACAGCTCTCCTTCCAGGAGTATCACGTTACCTACTTTCAGCTGCGTAACCGTGACCATACGACAGTCTCCTCGCTATTGTTTTCCCCCGAGAATCAGATCGGGTGTGTGCTCTTCTCATAATTGAGGGCGGCCTTCCTGAACATGTTCCTGTATTTGGTGAACGTCCCATCGTAATAGCCGCCCTTTGTCCTCAGGGTTTCCAGCAACAGCCTTATTTTGTTCTCGTTGTGCGGGTCGTAGTTCTTGAGCAGGAAATTAAGCTCTGCCTCCGCACGTTTCACTGGGGAGAGACCTTGTTCCGAGGCTGCCGTTGTCACACGCCTGCGTTGCGCCTCGATCCTCTCTTTCTTAGTCTCCGACACGGTCTTCTTCATGACGAACCGTTACACCTTCATCTATGTGCCGACCAGAACGAGATGCTATTGCGTATCAATTCACAATGGATAGGTGCTGCCTGCTGATCCTCCGAAGATTATACGAGTCGACTTACCCGTTTGTCAAGGCAGTAACGGCTTGCGAAGCGGGTCTCGCACCGGTAGGGCAGGGGGCCAGCACACGGATCTGCTCTGCCGGTGTCATGAAGATGGTGCGTACTATGAGCGCTGGACGAGGGCGACTCCGAGTCAGGACTTTTCTTTGTCTTTCTTCTCGAAGATCTTACCGAAGAACCGCTCGAAATACTCTTTCTTGGACAAGAGCGGGATGTCTATACGGAGGAAGTCCTCAATTTCGTTCTTGGATATCCCGCGATCTTTAAGGTTGCGCACGGACGGCTTGGCCTTCTTCTTGCGCCGCGTCTTCTTTTCGGCGGCAAATGCGGGCACATCTAGTGCTTGATCGTCAGGAATGAGTTCCGCAACCTGGTCTTTCAGGTATTGGGTCAGAGTTGAGCAAAGATGCTTGCGCTTCTGCGGCGTGGTTCCATAGATCATGGTTTCTCTGTCTAACGGGAACACGTGGCCCTCGAAAAGCACTACGAGCTCCTGGCAGCGCGGGCAGGGCCCGATGGTAATCTGGCCCAGAGGAGGTACGATTATCTGGCCAACCGCGCCACAATGCGGACATTTAACCTCGATTACCGACAGCATGGTGAATATCTGCCCCCGTTTTGGTGTTACTAGTGGCGTGTGGTACCGCCCCACACGGCTTTCGTAAAAATTATACCATATAAAACGCGGTTATGCAAACCGGCGGGGCATCAGAGGAAATGGTTCAATCTGTAGTAAGGCTATGATGTAACATCATATATTACAATATGTTGCGACAGGCCTTCCTGGCCGTCACATGGCATATCTGCGGCCGATCGGCAACTTTTTCAGACAACCTGCGTGCTCCGGACAGGCGCTTGCTATGGCCACGTTTTGACCAGCACTGGTACCGCACCGGGAGCCGGCTGCGAATAAACCGGCGGTTCAGGTGTAAACAGTAATGGGGAGGATGAAGGGGGTGAGCGATGTGCGTATACTCGTATTAGCTCTGTGTGTGGCGCTCCTGATTGAGGTGACCTGGAAGTGGAAGATGGTAGTTGCGGGATTCATCGCCGTCCCGTTCTTCTTACCGGCGGTGATAGAGCCCATGCATGCGGGCATCGTCGCAACTGTAATACACACGCTGCTCGCCATCACTTACCTTGTCCGCCGACAACTGCCCGATAGCATGTTGAACTGAGGTTTCGGCGTGCCCATCGCCTCACGACCAGCTCGAAGCGAGAGCCATGGATATTCTCAAGGAACTCATCAGATTCGGTATGGTCAAGATCTCAACCTAGCCGTTCTATCGAGCGAGGTGTGAGCGACGCTGGGGCGCAAACCCATGAATCCGCAAGTTATGCACAACGGGGAACCACCATTTCAGCGAAGATAACCTAAGGATCTTAGGCGTTCTTTCTGTTCTTCTGTAAACGCAGGTTGCCGTCCTTTCGTTCGCGCTTTTCCCAGAGCTATGCGGTCATTCCAATCCTGCAGAATTGTCTCCATTTCCCTTAGAACTTCCTCGTTTTCCATCACGACATTTTTGGATTCTGCCGGATCATTTGTTAGATTGTACAATTCTCTTGAACCCGCTGTTGGGTCGTAAATCAGTTTCCATCCCTTCCATATCAGCGACTGTAGAGTAGCCCATCTTCTTGTTTCACTGATTATTATTTCACTTCTTTGTTGCCGTCCATCGCCTAGATCCACAACGTCACCTTCGCATCCATATTCGTTACGAATGCTCAAGTCTGCGCAATCAATAATTGTTGGCATCAAGTCTATTAGTCCAACATGTTCTTCCATGATTTCCTGCTTATTATCTCCTGCCAATTTCATTATTAAAGGAACATGGATTTGCTCTTGATATAATTTCTTGGTATGTCCGATCCAATAATCGCCCCTTTCCAGGAATTCTTCGCCATGGTCGGCGGTAAAGACGATCAACGTATTCTCATATAGCCCCAACTCTTTTAGCTTATCTAAGAAGTCCCCTATATACTTGTCTGTAAAGCTTATCTCAGAGTCGTATAAAGCCTTAATATATGCGATGTCATCGGTCGACATGTCCGGAGCTTCTTTTCGTAGTTCTCGTATCGGTAGCCCACTTTGCAGTGGACCATTATAATCCGGGCAGTAATTGTAACGTTCATGTAGCATATAGGAATAATGCGGGTCAAAATAGTGTAGGAACAAGAAGAATCTATCATTCTTTTGGTTTTCAACATAAGAGATAGCTTTTCTCGTAACCGAGGGAGACGAGATATGAAGATGACCTCTCGCATTGTCCTCATCATACGAGTCAAATCCTTGATCAAATCCCAGTTCCTGAGAAATGTAGACGTGAGAGATTATGCCTTTAGTACTGTAATTGTATTCTCTGAATATCTCCGCCAATGTCAAAGATTCCGTGCCTAGTACTACAGGCTGGTCTTCATAACCCAACTGTGCGGGATACTGAGATGTGAATATACTCGCTATAGACGGGGTAGTCCATGGGGCGGCGGAAATAGCGTTTCTGAACAGCACTGAATCCCCGGACAATCGATCAATAATGGGTGAGGTGTTTCTACTGTATCCGTAACAACTGAGATGGTCTGCTCTCAGAGTATCCACCATTATTAGGATGACGTTCGGACCTTTTGGCAGGCCGATTTTGCTGTCAATGAGAACGCATAAGTTCAGAATTAGCAGAACGATGACTAAAATGAACGCTATTCTCCTTGAAAACCTGAAGACCTTCTCCCAGTTTGCTTTCAGCAAAATCCACCCCAGGAACATCGTAAAAACCAGGATTCCTACGTCACTTAACAAGCTTATGGGATGAAATCTATGGGGCAGCCAATAATGGTTAATCGCCCATCCACCATAAAGGAAAAACGCAGGGCAAATAAGACAGGCCGAAAGAACCTTCCACAAACGTTCTTCGTCTTTGACATGGACTTCGATCGTATCTGAAAGCAATGATTTCCATATAAGCCTTGCTATCAACGGGGGCAGCAGCACAAGAACGAACACGACAAATGACCAAATAATGAGCAACAACGCCCATCTGCTCAAAGACTCCTGAAGACTGAAAACAACCAACCTGAACATCTTATACTGGATATACCGATTCGCTATAATGAAACGAAGAGAGACGCCAAAACCCAGGATAAACCCGGTGATTGCGCCTATGGACAATACGGTGGTTATTCTCTTTGTCCTCATCGTGCCCTCTTCTCAGTTATTGTCGCTGCTCCTTGTAGGCCATATTCCCGCTCCACTACGAACCTTACCAGAATCTCCTTGTCAGGAAGCAATGCAATCGTTTGCCTCAACATATTGGCCACCATCAACATTCTCCTCCGATTCATGCAGGTGGTCTTAGCGCATAAAATGACACCTGTCCGGCGGACAGTCCATCATGACGCAGGATTCCGTCCGGATCGTTCTTCTGTTTCAGTCCACGAAAATCAATCACACCATATCAAACTGGCACGAATGTGTCAAAATATCGCCAAAAGGGACGGAACCGCCGCTTGGAACGGCAAAGCATCTTGCTCGTCATTGCGAGGAACTTAGCGACGCGGCAATCTGGCCCTGTGCAACGCGTTCTTCCGAAAGAGATTGCGACGCTTCGCCCGCAATGACGGGAGAATGGAGCGGTAACAGCCGAAAGGCACAAGCATTCGGTCAGCCCCTTTGTCAACACCCCCACAAGTACCTGCTTATCTGTGTAGGTGCAATCGGACTTTGGCTTAAACGAATGACGGTGCCGGGATTACCAGAGATAGTCCCTGCCGCAAAATGGTTCAATAGAGGTGGAGTTGGTCAAGCTGCGCAATGTTCCGGCGAACGTGGTCGGCGGAGCGGTGCAGGGCGTCCGTTTCCGTGGGTTCGAGCGGGAGTTCGACGATCTCTTTCACGCCGGCAGGTCCAAGCTTCACCGGTACGCCGAGATAAATGTCATTGATACCGTACTCGCCGTGTAGCATCACGCTGGCGCTGAGTATTTCGTCCTCGTCGCGGACTATGTTCGCCACCATCGTCGCGACGGATTCGCCGGGCGCGTAGAACGCACTGGCATCCTTCAGCAGGGAGACAATCTCGCCGCCGGCGTTCCTCGTGCGCTCAGCGAGTTCGTCGATCTCCTGTTCAGACATCGTCTCGCGCAGTGGCGTTCCGGAAACCGTCGCGCGGCTGACTACAGGCACCATCAAGTCGCCGTGCCCCCCGATGACCAGCGCGTCAACCTCTCCGGGGCTAACGCCGGCACGTTGCGCGATGAATGCGCGAAAGCGCGCGGAGTCCAGCACGCCGGCCATTCCTATCACGCGGGCACTTTCGAAACCGGTCACTTGGAATGCCACGTAAGTCATGACGTCAAGAGGATTTGTCACCATTATAATAATAGAATCGGGCGACTGCCTTGCGATCTGTCTGCAGATTCCTCCGATGATCTCGGTGTTCTTCTTGAGAAGGTCCGAACGCGACATTCCCGGACGCCGCCGCATCCCGGCGGTGACGACGAAGATGCCCGCGTCGCCTATCTCGTCGAGCCTGTTCGCGCCGCGTACAGTGCAAGCTGACTCAGTTAACGGCAGGGCCTGCAGAAGGTCCAGAGCCTTCCCCTCCGCCATTCCCGGCACAACGTCGCACAGCACGACGTCCGCGAGGTCGCGGTGGACTATGCGCGACGCGACGGTCGCGCCAACGTTCCCCGCGCCGATTACCGCGACAGTCTTATCCGCCATTGTGGTCTTCTCCTCGGTATGACGCTTCCGCCTCGTTCTCAGGTTCTTGCGTGGGAATCTACATCATTTGCCGCGACCTGTCAAGAGGTTTCATCACGGATTTGTTGCCATTGACGGTTTTCTGCTATAATAATGTAGCGGTGGGGCGGATTCGGCGGTGCGGTAGCAACGAACTACGTGTGGAACGCAAGGTGAGGGGCAATACGTGGCGATTTTTGAGGGGCTTCCAGAGGAGAGGCGGAGCGAGATAGCCGGTCTCTTCCTAATAGGTTTGTCAATCCTTCTGTTCGTCTGCTACTTCGCATACAGCCCGCACGTTCTCATAACCTTCTCCAGCGGGGAGGGTGCCGTCGAGAAGACGCTAGGCGTAGTCGGCAGCGCTGTTTCGCGCGCTTCTTACCTTGCCCTTGGTTGGGGATGTCTTGCGGTGCCTGTGGTACTTCTCATCTGGGGTTGCGCGCGTCTCATACATAAGCCCATAGGTGTTTTATGGTTACGGCTGCTGGGGCTGGTCCTCTTGTTATTCACTCTGACGAGCGTGCTCGAGCTGGCAAGCGAGGCAGGAGAGCTCGGTACGGCGCCCCCCGGCGGCGTGCTGGGATCCTATGTCGGCTACAGATTGGCCGGACTGTTCGGGCGGGTTGGCGCCCTGATTGTGCTGAGCACCGTACTGATCATCTCCGTACTCCTGACGACGGAACTATTGCTCATAATCGCACTGGCGGGAATCGGCCGCGGTACGGCACGGTGCGCGACAGCTTCCAGGGATGCGTTTTCCAGTGTGCGACTTGCCGTATCATCCAGGCTTGCCCAAAGAAGAGAGCGTGACAAGCCTGCCGACGAACGGGAGGCGCCGCCAAAAGCGCGCGTAAGACGTGTCAATAAGAAAGCACCGCCCGCCCAGGAACCTGAGGAGGAACCCGCGCCTGTCTCTGAGAGACCATCGCAACATTCCGCACGGGGCGGATACAAGAAGCCGAGCTTGACAATGCTCGATTTGCCGGAACGCTCCCAGAGGACCGCTCTCGGCAAGGATCTGCGCTCTACCAGCGCGATGCTCGAAAGCACTCTTCGCGTGTTTGGCGTCGAGGCGGACGTCGTTCAGGTTACGCGCGGTCCCACGATAACGCGTTACGAGCTCGAACCTGCGCCGGGCGTGAAAGTCAGCAAGTTCGTGTCGCTCGCGGACGATTTGGCGTTGGCGTTGAGAGCGCACCGGGTCAGGGTGGAAGCGCCGATACCCGGAAAGGGTAGGGTGGGGGTGGAGGTGCCCAACGATGTACGCGAGGACGTCTGTCTGAGGGAGCTGTTGGAATCGCCAGCCTTTCGTCAGTCGAGGTCCAGGCTGACGCTTGCACTCGGCAAGGATATAGCTGGTGACCCTGTAGTTGCCGACCTCGGGATGATGCCGCATCTGCTTATAGCCGGCGCTACGGGTTCGGGCAAGACGGTCTGCGTCAAGTCGATCATATCCAGCATGTTGTTCAACGCCTCGCCGGACGAGGTGGAGATGCTCATGATTGACCCGAAAATGGTGGAGCTGTCGATCTTCAACGAGATCCCACACCTCATTTGCCCGGTTGTGACCGACCCGAAAAAGGCTGCTGCGTCGCTCGATTGGCTCATTCGCGAGATGGAGCAACGGTACAGGCTTTTCACCGAGCTCGGGTTACGCAATATCGAGATTTACAACGAGAGAATCAAGTCCGGTGAGATCTGTCCTTCAGAGGAGAGGGTCGAACAGCTTGCCGAGCTATCGAGCAGATGTGTTGACATGTCGGGAGTGCCCAAGCTGAAGCCGCTCCCGTACATAGTCGTTCTCATAGACGAGATGGCGGACCTTATGATGATTGCCAGGGCGGACGTGGAGGATGCAATACTCCGGCTGGCGCAGCTGGCACGGGCGGTCGGTATACATCTTGTCATAGCAACACAGAGACCGTCAGTGGATGTTGTGACCGGGGTGATCAAGGCGAACTTCACGCACCGCGTGGCGTTTCAAGTATCGTCGAAGGTGGACAGCCGCACAATTCTTGATATGATCGGTGCTGAACGGCTCGTTGGAGCCGGCGATATGCTCTATATGGGAGCCGGTGCGTCAAAGCCGCTTAGGACGCAGGGCGTCTTTGTATCCGATGACGAGATGACCGCGCTAATAGAGCACCTCAGGTCGCAGGGTGAACCCCACTACCGCGAGGAAGTGGTGAAGTGGCAGGACAATTACGCGGACACGCGCGATCTGATCGGGGAGCAAGACGAACTGTACGATGCGGCCGTGCGCGTGGTCCTCGAAACAGGTCAAGCGTCGATTTCTATGATACAGAGGAGGTTGAGGGTCGGATACAATCGGGCGGCAAGGTTAATTGACGCCATGGAGCAAAAGGGAATAGTGGGTCCCGCTCAGGGTAGTCAGCCGCGCGAGATTCTGCGGCCGACGGGACCCTTCTGAGCGCCTCTAAGCAGAGGCGCGGGGTGGTGCTGAGTTGTCATGGAAGAATTGAGTCTCGGAAACCTATTGAAGGATAAGAGAACAAATCTAGCCGTGTCACTGGAGCAAGTGGCAAAAGATACCAGCATACCGCTCAATTTTCTGGAGGCTTTGGAGGAGGAGGATTTCGGGGTAATACCTGGAGAGGGGTACGTCAAAGGGTTCCTCAGAACCTACTGCGAATACCTTGAGGTGGATGCAGACCCCATTATAGAGGGTTACAACGATCTGTACTGCAACGGCGCAGGATCGAGATTCCCGTTTACGTTTATGAAGAGGACGCGCACGCGTGCCTCGACGGATTCGATGGCGCGGTTGCGCTGGCATCTATTGCCGACCACTCCCGAACAGCGTCGCGAAAACCTCACCATCTGGTCTATAATATCCGTGGCCATCGTCGTAATCTGGATACTGTATTACTGTCTGGTGATAGGCAATACCGCGACATGAGCGTTGGTAGGGGAATCCAACGCCACGCCGTCTGACAAACTCTCCTTGGACGAGCGCGGTGCACGAATGTCTGTGCCACCATTGCTCGCGAAGAGGGGTGGTGGGGCGGGCGCTTCTGCCTGCCTTGTTGTGACTTGCGCTGGACAGATATTCTCGAACCTGCCCCTTTATGTTGTATAGGCGGCGCGCGTGTGAGATTGCGTCAGCGCTGGGAGAATAGCTTGCTCGGAAACATGCCGGCAGAGAAAGTCAACATTGTGAGCCTCGGTTGTCCGAAAAACGATTCGGATACGGAGGTGATGATCGGCATTCTGGCGTCGCACGGGTTTGAGTTCGTGTCGGAGCCGGAGGATGCGCAAGTACTGCTCATCAACACGTGCGCCTTCATAAGACCTGCGGTCGAGGAGTCGCTCGGCTTCTTGCGGGAAGCTTTGGAGCAAAAACGTCGCAACCCGGACGTCAAGATCGTGGTGACAGGATGCCTCCCGCAGCGGTGGCGACTCGCAGGCGAGGAGGTGCCTCCGGAGATTGACTGCGTGCTGGGTGCGGGCGAATATCGGCATATCGTCGAGGCGTTGAGAGAAATCTCCGGTGGCGGAAAGATCGTCCGGATCGGCGAGAAGCCCCGGTTCATGCCGACGGAGGCTACACCTCGGGTTAGGATAACTCCCCCGCACTACGCGTACGTGAAAATAGCGGATGGTTGCGATAACCATTGCAGCTACTGTCTGATTCCGTCTTTGAGGGGAGGGTATCGCAGCAGGAGCGTGAAGGATGTCGTGTCGGAAGCGCGGGCGGCGGCGGAAACCGGCGCCAAAGAGATAGTGCTGGTTGGGCAGGATACGACCAGCTTCGGCAGCGACCGAGGAAGTCCCGACAGTCTGCCCAAGTTGCTTCGCGCCTTGTCGGGAATTAGCGGAATTGAGTGGATACGGGTGCTGTATACGTATCCGACTCATTTCTCTGATAGTCTGATCGAGGCAATCCGGGATCTGCCTAATGTCGTCCCATACGTCGACATACCGCTTCAGCACAGCCACGACGATATACTCGCGCGGATGAACCGGCGTGGGACAAGTGCCGATACTGCCCAGCTCGTCGAGAAGCTTAGAAACAGAATCAGCGATGTGGCGATCAGGACGACGTTTATTGTGGGTTTTCCGGGTGAGACAGAATCACATTTTGAACATCTTCTGGACTTTGTGGAGCGGATGTGCTTTGATCGTGTGGGAATTTTCGCATATTCTGCCGAAGAGGGTACCGCTGCCGTTGCGTTTGCGGACCAGGTACCGGACGAAATCAAGGAGGCGAGACGCGATACCGCGATGAAGGTGCAGAGAGAGGTCTCGTTGGCGATCAACAAAGGTCTTATTGGGCGGAGGCTGCGCGTGCTTATCGAAAGCGAATCGACTGAGGATCAAAGTGTTGCGGTTGGGCGAACATATCGCGACGCGCCCGAGATTGATGGCCAGATATTTGTCGAGGGTGGTTCGCCGCGTGCCGGGACCATGATCGATGTTGAGGTTACCGGCGCGGAGGAGTATGATCTGAACGGAAAGAGGGTCGACGAAACATGAATCTGGCCAACCGTCTCACGATGGCTCGCATAGCTGTGATACCGCTATTCGTAGTGCTCATGGGGCTGAACACATTCTGGGGGCACCTTTTCGCGCTCGCAGTATTTGTGGGCGCTGCGCTCACCGACTACTACGACGGCAAGATAGCGAGAAAGAGGAATTCGGTCACCAATTTCGGCAAACTGTTCGATCCGGTTGCCGACAAGGTTCTGATAGCAGCCGCCTTTATCTGTTTCCTGGACAAAGAGTACCTGGGCATTCCATCATGGGTGGTCATCGTAATAGTGGGGCGGGAGCTACTGGTCACTGGATTCAGGTCAATCGCTGCAAGCAACGGTGCGGTAATCGGCGCGCAAAAGTGGGGCAAACTCAAGGCGGTATCGCAGATGGTGTGTGCAATTACAGTCCTGGTGCTTATGGCGGGACGAGGAGCGATGCTTAAATTCTTCGAATCGGCAAGTTCCGGCTTTCTTGACGTGTACGATCGGAGCATGCGCGCGACGACGTTGGTTCTCGTCACGTTTGTACTGTTCTTCACAGTGTTTTCGGCGTTGATTCTATTTCAGAAGCATCGACGGTTTATCTTGTCGTCTGGAGTCGGGTAGATTGCAGTTGCTGCGAAACAAGATCAATAAGAAGGTCTCTGGTGTCAGCTCGGATAAGGTGCTCGAAGCGATCGGGACCGTCCTGCATCTCGGGTACGTTCCCGTCGCTCCGGGGTCTTTCGGCAGCGTAGCCGGACTGCTCGCATTCTGGTTGCTGGGTGCGCACAAGCTGTTGTTTGCAGTACTGACAGTGGCCCTTCTCGTTCTGGGCACGCTCGCGGCGCGGCATATGGAGCGCAAGACTGGAGAAACCGACCCGAGCTGCGTTATTATTGACGAGATGGTCGCGATGATGGCGGCCCTGGCGCTGGTCGAGCGGTCATGGGTCACTGCGGTCGCAGCATTTCTGGCGTTCAGATTCTTCGATATTGTAAAACCATTTCCTGCACGACAGTTCGAGGCAGTAGAGGGCGGACTCGGCATTATGCTCGACGACCTTGTTGCTGCCGCGTATGCCTGTCTGGTTGTGCGTTTTGCCGGCATGTTGATGTCGCCTTGAGGCCCTGAAAGGGTGAGGCGCGCCTCGCCCGTAAAGGAGCGTGGAGCGTGAAGGTCGACGTATTGGCGTTTGGACCTCATCCCGACGATGTGGAGCTGTTCTCGGGGGGGACGCTCCACAGATTGAACGTGCTTGGGTACAGCACCGCGATTGTTGACCTCACCGGCGGCGAGCTCGGCACTCGCGGCACGCCGACCGGCAGGAAGAAGGAGTCGCGTGACGCTGGCAAAATACTCGGCGTGGAAGCCAGGCAAAACCTCGGTCTGCCTGACGGGAACATCGAAAACGACCACAATAGCAGGGTGAAACTCGTGGCGGTTCTAAGAGAGTACCGGCCAACCATCGTGCTGGCACCTCCGCCCGTTGCCCGTCATCCGGACCACGCCAGAGCAGCTGAACTAATCCGCGACGCATCCTATATGGCGGGGTTGGCAAAGATAGATACCGGACAAGACAGGTTCACGCCTCACAAGGTTCTCCATTACTACGAGCACCTTTTTTCAGAGGTACCTGACATTGTCGTTGACATTACGGAAAGTTTCAGCGGCAAAATGAGCGCTATTCGGGCATATAGGTCGCAGTTCCATCACCCGAAACAGCGCGGTCCGCAGACTTATCTGAGCCGAAAGGAATATCTTGAGGAGATAGAAGCCCGGGCCCGCTTTTTCGGTTCGTTGATAGGAGTGAATTACGGGGAACCGTTCAACGTCCAAGGGCCGATACCGGTGAGCGACCCCGTGGCGTTGTGGAGCTGAGAACATGCGTATCGGCGTAACGTGCCATCCGACGCTGGGCGGCAGCGGCACGGTCGCTACTGACCTGGGCGTTCATCTCGCAAGAAGGGGGCATCAGGTCCATTTCATAAGCTACGATCTTCCGTACCGTCTCACAACAGAATACGACGAGAATATATTCTTCCACGGAGTAGGAGTGACAACTTACCCCCTTTTCAAGTTCCCCCCATACAGTCTTGCGCTGGCCGCTCGGATGGCGGAGGTGGCGGAACGTCAAGACCTCGACGTATTTCACGTACATTACGCCATCCCGCACGCTACGTGCGCGATCCTGGCGAAGCTCGTCACCGAAAACACGAGTATCAAAGTCATAACCACCCTTCACGGTACGGATATCACGTACGTTGGGAATGATCCCTCCTTTTTTCGGATCACGAAGTTCTCAATTGAGAGAAGCGACGCGGTCACGGCCGTGTCGCGCTGGCTGACACGTCGTACGCGGGAAGAGTTCCAAACCGAATGCCAGATCCATACAATATACAATTTCGTGGACCCTGACTTGTTCAAACGCCGCACGTGCGACAAGTCTCGGTTCAGTCGAACGGGCGAGAAGATTGTCATGCACGTCTCGAATTTCCGCCCGGTGAAGAGGGTGCGGGACGTTGTTGCCGTCTTCGATCACATCAACCGGCAGGTACCGAGCAGGTTGGTTCTTGTCGGTGACGGTCCCGAGCTCAGCACCGCCAACCTCATGATTGATGAAGCCGGACTCGCCGACCGGGTCGAATACCTGGGCACTCAGGACCGCGTTGAGGACATCCTTCCATGCGCCGATCTTGTCCTTCTCCCAAGCGAGTACGAGAGCTTCGGACTGGCCGCACTGGAGGCTATGGCATGTGAGGTCCCTGTTGTGGCGAGCAACAGCGGCGGGCTTACCGAGCTCATCGAGGACCAAGTTACAGGTTTTCTCGTGGACGTTGGCGACGTGCAGACCATGGCCAGGCGCGGTATAGATGTGCTCAGGGACGCCGAAGCCGCCCGCCGAATTGGTGCACAGGCGAGAGCGCGCGCTGTGCAGCGGTTCAACCCGGAACTGATAGTGGGCGAGTACGAGCGACTCTACAGCTCCATTATATAGGTGAACGCGGAGGTGTTCTCCGTGGACTTGATTGCTGTTGCCCTAAAGTGGTAAAATTGCAGTGATGAGGCTAGAATTGATCGAGGTATGCGTCTGGGGAAGGAAATCTGAGGTCCGAGAGATATGAATAGCTCAACGGGGAAGGATACCGGCGAGATTGGGTAAGCGGCTCGGATTTAATAAGTTGAGAGACGTACTGCGCAGGGAACCGGTGCGGTTCGCGGTGGTGTTCGCGATAATTGTGGCGCTGATCTTCTGGATAAACAGCCTTGTTGAGCCGACGCGGTTCATGAAGCGGTACATCGAGATGATCGCCGCAAGCGTTGCATTTGTGCTCAGGATCTCACGCTTCCCAGTCGAGGTTGAAGCGAGCCGGATTACGTTTCACACGTTTGTCGTCCGCATAATTCCTGAGTGTTCAGGCGTGGAGGCGATGGCGATCTTCTGTGGCGCGGTGATAGCTTTTCCAGCCACCATCAGGAAGAAGCTCCTGGCTGTCGGTGTGGGCGTACCTGCCCTTTACGTGGTGAATATTCTGCGCCTGGCGTGTCTGGCGTACATCGGAGCGTTCAAGAGCCGCGAGGTGTTCGAGTTTGCCCACGTATACGTGTGGCAGACGGTCTTTATCATTTTCGTAGTGATTCTATGGTTAATTTGGATCGAGAAGGTCGTCAAGAAACGGGAACCTGAGCGGGGCGACAAGGCCGCTGATTCCCAGGCGGGGCCGGACGACGTTGCTCAGTAACGGATTAGTTCAATGAAGAGCCGTGTGTTTATACTCAGATTTGTGCTCGTGGCGGTTCTGAGTCTGGTGCTGTTCGTTCTGCTGCTGAAACCGTACGCGTATGTCTTGGGCCACGTGGTGAGTGGTGCGTTGAAGTGGCGGGCTGCACTTGGGATCACCGAGACCCAAATTGCTGAGAACTGGTTTATGGTGAAGTTGACCTTCATGTGCGACGGAATACCGCGGATGATGCCGGCAGGGTGGGTGGTGATAAACATTACAGCCTTTGCCACGCTGGTCGGTGCGACGCCGGGTCTTGGCTGGCGGCGGACGTGCCGCGCGTTGTGTATCGGGCTTGGCATTTTCTTTGTGTGGCACGTGCTTCAGCTGTCCACGCTTCTGGTCGCTCGTGTGGAGCGAGGGTTGACGACGCCGACGGGTTTTGCGCGCTTACTCGCCAATCTAGGCGTTGTGCTGCCGTTTTTTGCGTGGCTCTTCTTGACTCGGCCGCCGCAGATTTTCCAGTATTTCAAAGGGGCGCAACAGGACGGGGGTATTGTTGAACAATCGTAGAGTAGTCTGGGCCTTCGTTATATTCCTACTTATCGATCTTGCTGTTACGGGTAGCGCCGGTGCGGTATGGGTCTGGACTCCGGAGACCGGCAGATGGATCAACCCGAAAAATCAGCCCAAGGAGACGGCGGAAGCTCAACTCGAGTACGCAAGTCAGCTGCGTTTGGCCGGGGATTATGAGGAGGCGACTTCCGAGTACAGGAAGTTCTTTAGATTTTTCCCCGACAGCGATCTTTGTGCGCAGGCGCAGTTTCAGGTCGGGGAGCTTTACGAGGCGCAGGGCGATTACGAACGAGCCAGCACCGAGTACCAGAAGGTAATATCGAACTGGCCGGCGTCAGATCTGTTCGACAAGGTCATGGGGAAACAGTATGAGATCGCCGATCGGTTCTACCAGAAGGGAACGCGCGCAGAAGGGTTCAGGTTCCTTCGCGGACGCTACGTCCGCAGAGCAATGCAAACGTATCAACGCGTGATAGAGAACGCGCCTTTTGGCCGAGCGGCCGCGCGAGCGCAGTACAGAGTAGCCGAATGTTACTTTGCGTCAGGACGATACCTTGAGGCTACTTACGAGTATCAGAAGGTGCTTGACGAGTACCCGTCGTCCGATTGGGCGGGACAGGCGACGTACGGCCTTGCCATGTGCTACTGCAAGCAAGCGCTGCCCGCCGAGTACGATCAGACGATCGCGCGTAAGGCCGTCGAGCAGTTTAGACTCTTCTTGAGGATGCATCCGGGTGATCCCAAGGCCGACGAGGCTGAAGCGAGAATCGCAGAGCTTCGCGAGGACATGGCACGGCAGCAGCTTGTCATCGCGCGTTTCTACGAGCGGATAGAGAAACGCGGCGCGGCGCGTCTCTATTATCTTTCCGCCGTCGCGAAGTATCCCGAAACGGAAGCAGCGCGCGAAGCGACGGAGCAGCTCGAGGATACGGCAAACCTCATCGAAGCGCCGCCCACAGAGGAAGACCAGTAGGTTCGTCAAACTCCCTGACCAGCGGCTCGCCGCAGAGCTCGACGGCGAACACCTCTCCCGCGAACACGACCGTAGGGCTCATCAGATGACCTCCCACGGCCTTGCCGTTCTCTCTCGAAAAGACGACGTGCGCGTGCAGCATCGGTTGACCGTCCTTCACGGAGAGGTTTCCGGCAAGACTGGCGATTTCCATAGGTTCATGAAAGGAAATGGTCCTGTATTCGTGGGCTTTCTGGTCGTAGTATCCTACAGTCGCGCTCTGAACGGCGCCGATCGCGGAGACAAAACCGGCGCCCAGTTCACTATCGGCGCAAAACATCGTGATCGATTCAAGGAGGTCGCCTTTGTGAGGTAATCTAGCGAGAAAAACGCGTCCAAACTCATACTGTCTCGACTTGGCCATCGTGGTGGTCCTCCCTCATGTAATTGATGTCTGTCCACACCAAGAGGTTGTCTACCTCGGTTTACGATAGAGCTTCCTCAGATGATAGAGGAAATCCAGCGCGTCGCGCGGCGACATCTGATCCAGGTCGACTTCCTCCAGCTCGCCCAGGACTGCTGATTCGCTTTCCTGTGGGAACAGCGCCAGCTGCTGAGCCGGGATCGACCTGCCGACCGCGGGGGCAAACGCGCCACATTCAAGCGATTCGAGGATCAAGCGAGCCCGATCCAGCACCGATTGAGGCAGTCCGGCCAGCCGGGCCACCTGGACGCCGTAACTGTGGTCCGCTCCTCCGTCCACGACGCGGTACAGGAATATGACCTTACCGCCCCATTCGCGCACGGCAACGTTAAGGTTTTTTGCTCGTTTCAGCTCTTTCGCCAGTTCTGTCAGCTCGTGATAGTGCGTGGCGAACAGTGTCTTAGCGCCGATTTTGTCGTGAACGTATTCGGCGACCGCCCACGCGATGCTTATACCGTCAAACGTGCTGGTGCCGCGTCCCATCTCGTCAATGACTATCAGGCTGCGGTCGGTCGCACAGTTGAGGATACTGGCTGTCTCGTTCATCTCGATCATGAACGTGCTTTCTCCTCGCACCAGGTTGTCGCTCGCGCCGATCCGCGTGAAGATACGGTCAACCACGCCGATCTGCGCTCGTTTTGCCGGCACGAAACTTCCCATCTGCGCCATAAGCACGATCAGGGCGACCTGCCTGAGATATGTCGACTTGCCCGCCATGTTAGGCCCGGTAAGCACCAGCAACGAGGCGTTGTCCGCGTCCATCACGGTACCGTTCGGCACGAACTCGCGGTCAACGCCGATCTTCTCAACCACGGGATGGCGCCCATCCTCTATCACGATGCCGTATTCGTCTGTAACGTCCGGTTTGGAGTACCTGTTTGAGGTCGCCACGTCCGCAAGCGACAGCAGCACATCAGTCTGCGCAATTATTTCCGCGTCCTTTTGTATCCGCGCAGTCTGTTTGCAGACCTCGCGTCTGAGCTCCTGGAACAGCTCGTACTCCAGCTCCATCATCCTCTCGTCCGCATGGACTATCTCTTCCTCACGCTCCTTGAGCGCGGGAGTAACGTACCGTTCGGCGTTCACCAGGGTCTGTTTTCGCTGATAGTCGGCAGGTACCAGGTGCACGTTAGGTTTCGTCACCTCGATGTAGTATCCAAACACCTTGTTGTAACCGATCTTCAGCGAGGCTATGCCGGTGCGACTGATCTCGTCCTGTTGGAGCGAGGCGATCCAGCTCTTGCCGTCGCGGACGAGCCCCTTGAACTCGTCGAGTCGCTCGTCATATCCATCCCGGAATATCCCCCCTTCGGTCACCGTGGCGGGCGGATGATCCACGATCGCTTTCGATATCAGATCGGTCAGATCGTCGAGGTCGTCGAGCGAATCGCGCAATCCTCGCACCATTTCGCTCGAAAAACCTGACAGGACCAACCTCAATTCCGGTATCTTGCCCAGCGAATCCCCCAATGCCTTCATATCCCTCGGCATGCCGCTTGTGCATGACAGGCGGCCCAGAAGCCGTTCCAGGTCCGAGATGCCGGAGAGGACCGACCGGAGAACGCTCCTTTCCTGAGGTGCGCCAACGAGTTCCTCCACGGCCTCATGTCGCTTTCTGATCTGAACGATGTCCACGAGCGGGTGCGTGATCCATCGTTTCAGGAGCCGTCCGCCTATTGACGTGGCCGTCGAGTCCAGCACGCCGAGCAGCGACCCGCTGCGTTTACCCTCAGACATAGTGGCGAGCAGCTCGAGGCTGCGTTGCGTTGCTTTGTCGACGACAAGGTAATCGTGTGGATAATACACCCTTATCGATTTCAGGTGGACGATGTCGCTCTTCTGGGTGTCCATGAGGTAGCCTAAAGCCGCGCCCGCACATCCTATGGCGACCGACAGATTCTCGAGGCCGAACCCTTTCAGAGAGTGCAGTTCGTAGTGGTCGAGCAGCATCCGGCGCGCCTGACTCCGGTCGAAAAGGTCTTCCTCGACCGCCTTGAATGCGGTATCCGGCAGGTCGGCCTGCAGCGTCTCTATCCACTCATGTCCTTCAACTGACAGCGGATAGAGACACTCGGCGGGCGCCATCTTGGCGAGTTCCTCTCTGAGGTTTTGCGGCGTTGCAGGACCGTCCAGTTCGGTGGCGAGGAACTCTCCGGTACTCAACTCCACGAAGGCGATGCCGGCGCTCCGGTCAAGAACGTTCAGTGTTGCGAGATAGTTGTTCTTCTTTTCCTCAAGCAGCGACGGCTCGATCAGCGTGCCGGGCGTGATGGTGCGGACAATCTCGCGTTTGACCAATCCCTTGGCCTGTTTGGGATCTTCGACTTGGTCGCAGATGGCGACGGTCTTCCCGGCCTTGATCAGTTTTGCCATGTAACCCTGTGCCGCGTGATGCGGTACGCCGCACATCGGTACGCGACCCGCCCGCCCGCCGTCCCGCGACGTCAGGGCGATCTCGAGTATTCGCGACGCTACCTCCGCGTCCTCGAAGAACATCTCGTAGAAATCGCCCATGCGGAAGAAGAGAATCGAGTCAGGACAACTCTCCTTTGCGCGAAGATACTGACGCAACATCGGTGTCAGGTCTCGTATCGCTACTTGCGGGGTCTCACCGCCCCTTTTTGAGTTCTTTTTGGCCAATTCGCTCCCACCTTCAACCGTTCACAGCGTCTGACCGCAGGGCCGCCTGTGCGGTCAGCGTGCCGTACAGTGTCCAACCTCTAGCCTCTGTGATATCCACCTCCGCCTCGTCGCCGACGCGGACGCCGTCGCTCTCAACACGCACGACCTTGTAGTTCCTTGTCCTGCCGGTGAGGTACTCGGGCTCTTTTGCAGATTGAGCTTCCACCAGCACCTCCTGGCGTGTTCCGACCGACTCCAGGACCTTTTCCCGGCTTATCTCCTTCTGCATCTCGAGCAGTACCCTGTGTCTATGTACGATCTCGTTTTCCGGAACGTGTCCGGGCAGTGTTTCAGCGCGCGTGTCCACTCTCGGCGAGAATTTGAATATGTAGGCCGTATCGAACCGTATTTCCGCCAGAGCCGACCGAGTCTGCTCGAAATCCTCCTCGGTCTCGCCCGGGAATCCCACGATAATGTCCGTCGTAAGCCCTATGCCCGGCACTGCAGAGCGCAGCGATTCAATCTTGCGCAAGTAGTCGTCTCTTGTGTACCGGCGATTCATGAGGTCCAGCACGCGCGTCGACCCGGACTGCAGCGGAAGGTGAAGGTGCTCGCACACGTGCGGCAGGTCGCGCAGCGCCTCGACAAGTCGCGGCGACATGTCCTTGGGATGGGAGGTCGTGAACCGAATGCGTTTCACACCGGACACGTCGTTGACCAGTTGCAAGAGCCCGGGGAAATCCGGCGCCCCGACCAGGTCATGTCCGTACGAGTTGACGTTCTGACCCAACAGGAATATCTCGGTATGTCCCTGCTCGACGGCGCGGTTCACCTCGTCCAGGATGAGTTTGGCCGGTTTGCTGCGCTCGGGTCCCCGCACCAGCGGCACCACGCAATAGGCGCACTGGTTATCGCATCCCTCGGCTATGGACACCCATGCGCGCACACTGGTCTCCCGCGCACCGAACTCCGCCTGCGATCTGATTGGGCGAACATCGCCGTCAACACTGATCACCGGTCCGTGCCCGGCAACGGCGCGTTCCAGAAGAGCGGGCAAATCGTACAGGGCGCCCGTGCCGAAGACAAGGTCGACGTGAGGTAGCCTTTCGAGAATCTTGCGACCTTCCTTTTGGGCCATACATCCGCCGATTGCCAGAACGACGTCCGGACGTCGCATCTTGAGTGTGGCGAGCTGCTCCATCCGGCTGTAGACGCGCCGTTCAGCGTGTTCGCGGACACAACACGTGTTGAACAGTATGACGTCCGCGTCCTCCTCGCGGTCAACCAGTACGTATCCCTTTTCGGCGAGCATACTGTGGATTATCTCAGAATCCCGCTTGTTCATCTGACAGCCGAATGTTCTGATACAGAGATTGCTCATTATCCCGACGTCCGTTCTAACTGAAGAGGAAATTGGTCCAGTGTCCCCCTCGGGGTCAACGCTTGTGATATTGTACCTAGTTGCGCCGGCAACGTCAACGGCGGGGGCTTACGCC
>CBFDCQ010000020.1:0-44959 GCA_965603355.1 uncultured bacterium | reverse complement strand
CAAGCGCCGGCAGCAGTATCGCCGCCAGTATGCCGATGATCGCTATGACCACCAGTAGCTCAATTAATGTAAATCCACGTGACTTCTTCATTAGTACCTCCCCTGGCCCCTTCACGGCGGGACCGTTTCACCGGCACGCCAGGACCACTCCAGCAGTCCTGTACGTGCTCAACACACCATCACTTAGCCAATCTTGTATACCGCCTCCGTTTGGGTCAGCTCATCACCTCCCTCGTTACTTTGCGTTGCTGCCCGCACGTTCCGTCTAAGCCGCGCCAGCCACAATTCTTCTCCACCGAGTTGCTTTGGCGCAAACCGTCCGCACGTTACGCGGGACCCTCACTCTACTGGCTCGGGCGTGAATCCCGGTCTGGTGGGCAGCTCCCCCGATGTTGCACCATTATATCATCTTCTTGCCTCCACGTCAACTAATATCTGGCAGCTAATCTACTGTTACGGGAATCCTCCAGTTTGCGCCCCAATACGCGCAAAACCGCACGTTTTCGGGGCCTGACCGTCGGTATAGCAGCCGATCACGCCTTTCCTGGAGAGAGATTTGCGGCGGACGGTATAATTAATAGTGGTGGTGTTGGCAGGGCGTTGGCCGTTCAGGCAAAGGTTGCCCGTTAACTCAATACAGGGGGTACTGGTATGCTCACAGTCAAGGAGATCCTTGAAGACGCAGTAGCTCGTGGTGCTTCGGACGTACACCTCGCGGTAGGCAGCCCTCCCGCGTACCGTATTGACGGGCAGATCGTCTTTGTCGGCGACGGGATGCTCAAACCGGATGATACGTCGGAAGTCATCAAGCAGTTCATGGCTCCGCACCAACGCCAGGACTTCGAGACGCAGAGTGAGTACGATCTCGCCGTGAGCATATCCGGAGTCGGCAGATTCCGGACGAACGTGTTTCGACAAAGAGGCGTTGTGGGGGTGGTGTTCCGGCACGTCCGTGGCAACATACAGAATTTCGAGGAGCTGAACCTGCCACCGGTAATGGAGCAGATCGCGCAGCTTCGGCGGGGCCTTGTTCTGATAACCGGCACCACGGGCAGTGGAAAGTCCACGACTCTCGCCAGCGCCGTGGACCACATCAACCGGACGCGACAATGTCACATTCTCACCCTCGAGGACCCTATCGAGTTCCTGCATACCAACAACAAGAGCATCGTCACGCAGCGTGAGATCGCGATTGACACGCAGGATTTCATGGGCGCGTTGAGATCTGCGTTGCGCGAGGATCCCGATGTGATACTGATCGGCGAGATGCGCGACACGGAGACGTTCCAGGCGGCCATCAGCGCTGCCGAGACAGGTCACCTCGTTTTCAGCACCCTGCACACCACCAACGTCATGATGACCATCGACCGGATCGTCGACCTGTTCCCTTCGACACAGCACGATCAGGTCCGCGCGGCGCTTGCGATGCAGCTAAAGGCGTCGGTGGCCATGCGGCTCCTGCCGAAGAAAGACGAGGACGGACGTGTGCCGGCGGTTGAGGTCATGCTGGCCAACCCGGCCATCGCGGGGCTCATACGGGATAACAACATCAGACGCATTCCCACGGCGGTTCTCTCGGGCAAGGAAGAAGGGATGCAGAGCTTCAACATGTCTCTGGCGGACCTGGTCAAGAAGGAGCTTGTCGACGAAGAGGAGGCGATGCTCTGGTCTGACAATCCCGAGGAGCTCCGGATGAATCTCCAGGGCATCTTCCTCAGCCAGCATACACGCGGCGGGATCCTGCTGAAGTAGATCCCCTGGCGCCGGTTAACCGGTCCCTACCCCCAGAAGTAGATGTAAAATAGTACAACTACGCCGAGAATGATCGCGGTGTGGATCACATCCCACTTGTTCCAGCTCGCCCGTGTCTCCTGGATCTGCTCTTTCGTCGCTGAACCGTAAGTCAGTCCCTGGATCTTCTCTGCCGACGGCCTGGGCGTGAACAGACTGACTACCCAGATGGTCACCAGGCATAGCACAAACAGGAACATGCAGTAGTGCAGCCAGTTGACCGCAACGAACTTCACGCAGAACGTGTTGACAGCGTTCAGACCGGCCGGATCAGCGGCCCTTTCCCTGATCCAAGTCCCTATGTTGTTTGAGTCTATGTAACTGGGAACGATCCATCGGTTGGTGACGACCTTGACGAGCAGCCGGAACATTCCGAAGACGAAACCGACGATCAGTCCCCACAGGCCGCCAACGGCCGACGCCCTTTTCGTGAACACGCCAAGAAGGAACACCGCGGCGATACCGGGGGCCAGGAGCGACTGTACGTCCTGCAGATACTCGTAAAGTACCTGCCCGAGACGCTCCATGATCGGTATCCAGAAAATGCCCAGTACCACGATCACCGCCGTCGCTGACCGGCCGACAAACACCAGGTGCTTCTCGGATGAATCCGGTTTGAACTTCTGGTAGAAGTCCACGGTAAACAACATGGCCGACGAGTTGAACAGAGATGCCAGCGAACTCATCAATGCGGCCACAAGGCCGCCGACCACTATGCCCTTTACGCCCACGGGCAACAATGTTGAGACCAGCAACGGGAACGCCTTGTCGGAATCGTCAAGCACCAACAGTCCCTTCTGTTTCATCGCGAAGGCAATCATGCCCGGAATCAGGAAGATGAAGACCGGCAGGAGTTTCATGTAACCGGCAAATATCGTTCCTCTTCGCGCCACCTGCTGGTTGGGCGCCGACAGCGTACGCTGCACGATATACTGATCCGTACACCAGTACCAGAACCCTATGATCGCCGACCCGAACAGTACACCTGTCCACGGGAACTCCGGGTCGCTGGCCGTTCGCACAAGGGTCATCATGTTGTCGGTGCCGTGGCCGGTCGGTGTCGCTTTGCATATAGTCATCAGTTCGCCCCAACCGCCGAGCTTGGCTAGCCCGACGACCAGGATCACGATCGATCCGAGCAGAAGCACCGGCGTCTGCAGTATTGATGTGTAGAGAACGGATTTCATGCCGCCGAGAACCGTATAGATGCCGGTTATGATCACCAGCCCAATGGCGCCGACCCAGAAGAAATCTATCTCCCACCTCAAAATCTGCACGGTCTCGATCCCGAGTACTGTCTTGAACACCGTTCCGCCGGCCCACACCGTCACCGCCACCTTGGTCAGGACGTAGCTGACCAGCGAGATGATCGACAGGATCGTCCGCGCACCGGGGCAGTACCGCCTTTCCAGGAACTCCGGCATCGTATAGACCATGCTGCGCGCATAAAACGGCACAAACACCCAGCCCAGCACAAGGATCAACCATCCATGCATCTCCCAGTGCGCCATAGCCATACCGCTCTTGGCTCCCGCACCGGCAAGACCTACCAGGTGTTCCGAACCGATGTTCGATGCGAAAATCGACGCCCCGATCGCGATCCAACCGACATTACGACCCGCAAGGAAGTAGTCGACCGAGGTCTCTTCCTTCTGCTTCAACACCCACCAGATGATTCCGAACATCCCTACGAAAAACAACCCCAGTGTGCACCAGTCCGGCCAACCGAAAAGCTGCGCGACCATCGCACCAGATTCTGGCATCTTCTAGATCCTTTCACGCGAGATTGACAATTCCAGGCGCCCAAACACACAGAGTATCCTCTGCATGTGAACGCCACTTGCTGCCCCGTTACGCGAACCGTCAGGCGTCTGAACCATGAATGGAGGAACGACGCCGGATGTTGATTAAGGCTAGCACATGGATTGCCAATTGTCAATAGGGCAAAGTCCTGCCAAACACAAAGCCGGTCTATTGACAGTTCTGCCCTGACAGGATATGCTTTTGGCGTGGCGCGAACCGTCGCGCCGTGGATATACTGATCGACGGAGAAGCAATCGGTGACTAAATGATGAAAGCTGTGAAGTGGTATGCCCCACGGGACTTGCGGCTGGTTGACGTTGACAAGCCCGTACCGAAACCGCATGAAGCGCTTGTGCGCGTCGAATCGGTAGGGGTCTGCGGGTCGGACCTGCACTACTATGAGCAGGGCTGCATCGCGAACACGCGCATTACCGAACCACTGATCCCCGGGCACGAGTATGCCGGCACTGTTATGGATGTCGGCACGGAAGCGGACCGCAGCCTTGTCGGCAAACGAGTGGCCGTAGAGCCCGGCATCCCCTGTCTCGAGTGCGAGTGGTGCCGTCGCGGCCAGTACAATGTGTGTTTGAACATGTTTTTCCCCGGTGGGCCGGGCTGCGACGGCGCGTTGTGCGAGTACACGGCTCTCCACGCGGCGTTCTGTTTTCCCGTGCCGGATTCGCTTACGTGGGCGGACGCGGTGATGATCGAACCGCTGGCCGTGGCGGTCCACGCGGTGGAACTCGCGAACCTGGAGCCCGGCGAGACGGTGGCTGTCCTGGGACTTGGGCCCATCGGGCTCCTGACCGCCCAGGTAGCCAAATTCGGCGGTGCAGGGTACCTTTTTGGGACGGATCTCCACGACTATCGGGTCGATGCGGGGACGAGGAGCGGCGTGGACTACGCGTTCAACGCGACTAAGATGGACACCGTCGATACCATCCTGCGCGAGACCGATGGCCGAGGCGTTGATGTGGCACTCGATATGGCGCGTTCCTCCGAAACCCTCTCGCACGCCTTCAAAGTGGTGCACCCGGCGGGCCGGTGTGTGCTGGCGGGGATATCAGGCCAGGAGTACGACCAGATCCCGGTCACGGTTGCACGACGGAAAGAATTGAACGTGCAGTGGTGCCGGCGGTTCAAGTACAACTACCCTACGGCAATCTCGCTCGTGGAGTCAGGGAAGATAGAGGTGCGTTCGCTGGTGACCCATTCATTCCCGCTGGAGAGAGCCGGCGAGGCGTTCGAGCTTGTGTCCAACTTCGAGGACAACGTCGTGAAGGCCACTATTGACCGTAATACGCGTCCTTCCCGTGTTTCCGCTTGAAGTGTTTATCGAGCAGTTCCTGCTCAATCGGCGCGGTTTCGGGGCTTAACTGGAGTGTGTAGTACGCCATTTCCGCCAGCAACTCCATCGCAACGGCGTTTTCCACCGCCTTTTCGCCGGTCGGTCCCCACGCGAACGGGCCGTGGCTGTGGACGAGCACGCCGGGATACTCCAGCGGATCGAGGTCGCGGAAACGTTCAACGATTACGTTGCCGGTTTCCAGCTCGTACGCTTGCGTAATCTCCTTGGGGGTCATCTTCCTCGTAATCGGGATCTCTCCATAGAAATAATCCGCGTGCGTCGTCCCATAGCACGCCACGGGCTTGCCGGCCTGCGCAAACGCGGTAGCGAACTTGGAATGTGCGTGTACTACACCGCCGACGGAGTTAAATGCCTGATAGACACGGACATGGGTCGGCGTATCGGTAGATGGGTTGAAGGCTCCCTCCACCTTTCTGCCATCCAGATCGACAAGCACCATATCTTCCGGCTTTAACTGGTCGTAAGATACGCCGCTCGGCTTGATCGCCAGAATACCTTCACTCCTGTCAATCACACTCACATTTCCGAACGTCAGGTTGATGAGCCCGTGTTCGGGAAGCAGCATGTTCGCCCGGTATGAGTCGAGTTTCAATTCGTCGAGCATCTCAGTCCATCCCGCAAAGGGAGAATGGAAGGTTACGGTCTTCGCATTCAGCCTGCTCTAAGTCGAACTGTGCTGTCGAGGCACGCGACCGGTCTGAAATCTGTTTTCTCCCGGATAGGCAACGTTGCCGGGCAGAGGTGCGTAGATCTCCTCAACGCCAAGCAGCTTGAGAGCGTCGTACACAACGGCGCCGACATGGTCGAACGCCACCGCGGCATGGTGGTGGAACCGTCCGAGCATCACGTGCCGGTAGAACCGCCTGAAACCGGGAATGTACGCCGTGCCGGTGCCGCCGAACGTTTTCGGGTCGAGATCGAGGAACCGGCCTTCCGCAAGATACGCTCTCAGGTTGTCCCCCACCCCGTGCACCTGCAGGACCGTGATAGGCGACGCGGAAATCTGCCCTTCTACCGTTCCGCGCGTGATATCCGGTTCTCCGTCCGGTTCCATCAGTCGCTTCATGATGAGTTGGTGCTTCATTGCCGGCTTCTTCATCCGACCGGGATCCGTATTGCCGCAGTGGAAAAGCCCTACGACATCCTCAATCGGGTAATCCTTGAGACTTTTGTGCAAGTCTGCCGGGATGGAGTGGTTAATATCAAGAATGGTAACACCGGCGACCGACGCGTACTGCCCGAGCAGCTCAGCGATCAGCGAGTAAGCGTCATTTTCGCAGGCGATCGGGAATCCCCTTGCCGCCATACGCGCGTTGATGTAACAGGGGACGTGCCGCAGTGCTTGCTCCTGTTCCGACCAGCACTGGCTGGTCATGCCGGAAAGGTTATAGGCATCACGCAGGTTCAGCACAGCTTTCTCGTACAAGGCGAGCCGCTGTGCAAAATTGCCGGACGGAACGCCGGGCACCTCTTTTCTCATTGAATCGATGATGTCCGAGACGTCCTCTTCTTGCTGAACCCGTTTGATCTCGTTCACAAGGTCAAAGAAACCGTGTTCCTCGACCTCAACGCCCAGAGATGCCACCGATGCGAGGTTGTAGTTACAGGTCTCGAAGTCGCGCGGGCGCGGCCCGAACAGGCCGATCGTCGCGTTGCTGATACCTTTCACCACCCGTATGACCCGCGCGAAATATGCTACGGCCGCGGCGCCGCTTCCGGCGTCTACGACCGGGTCTTCCGGGAGATACATCTTTGACATCAGACTCCGCTTGTTCACAGCCAGCATAGCCGACAGCAGCCCGCACAGTGCGTCGCCCCGGTCGGTACAAAGGGTCGCGGCCGATTCCTCGGCGGCGGCGATGATCATGACGTTGCCGCCGAACTCCTTGACGAAGAAGGCGTCCTCGATCTCCGGGGAGAAATTGCCCAGGTAGAGTACAACGGCGTCGCATCCGGCTTCACGCAGCTGGCTGGCCGCGTCGCGGGCGTGAGCTTTTGACTCGATAATGCGGCAGTCGCCTTCCGGTATGACCAGCGAGATGCCCGCCGATTCGCACGCGTCAAGCAGAACAGTCGTCCGGTTCTCGGACAACTCCCTCGGAAAACAGTCGCGTGACGCGGAGACAATGCCGAGTTTTACTTCAGGTGCAAACGTGTTAAGCGGTAACATGGCTCCTCCTCTACTTTGCCTGCGCTTCTTTCAGCGCGATAAGTTCCTTCATGATCCGTGACAGATCGACCTGCGCGGCGACTCCACCGAAACCGTCGTGCAGTATCCGGTAGAGTCCGTAAAGCTGGTCGTACACCTTCTTCTTCTCCGGGTCCGGCTCGTACTGTTCTGACTTCACCGACGTCATCGCGTCCTGCGCTTTGGCAAAGCTCTGGTATCCGCCCGCGTCCTTGCCGGCGGCTACTGCCGAGGATAGTGCCGCGCCGAGCGCGCAAGTCTGGGCCGAACCGGAAATCTGCATCGTACAACCTGTGACGTCCGCATATACCTGCATCAGAAACGGATTCTTCTCCGCTATACCGCCGCAGCAGACGATCCGCTCGACGGGGACACCGTAATCGCTAAATCGCTCGATGATGGCTCTCGCGCCATACGCAGTTGCCTCTATGAGTGCCCTATATATCTCCGCCTGGGTGGTATACAGCGTCTGGCCGAGCAGAAGTCCCGAAAGTCTCGGGTCGACCAGTATGGTCCGGTTGCCGTTGTTCCAGTCGAGAGCCAGCAGACCCGACTGACCCGGTTTGAGCTTGCTTGCCTCCTCGCTGAACTTCTCATGCAGCGCGTCGTCGCCTTCGCAGACAGTCTCCACAAACCATTTGAAAATGTCTCCGACGGCTGACTGTCCCGCTTCGAGACCGTAGTGACCCGGTAGTATTGATCCGTCAACTATGCCGCAAATGCCCGGGACGTCCTTGATCCTTTTCGTCTTTGGCGCAACGGTACAGTCACAGGTCGAGGTGCCAATAATTTTTACGAGAGTCCCTTCCCGGACGCCGGCACCTACGGCACCGTAATGGGCGTCGAAGGCACCGATAGCGATCGGGATGCCCTCCTTAAGCCCGAGCTTCTCGGCCCACTCACGGCATAAAGTTCCGGCGACGGTATCGGCGTCGTACGCCTTATCGTAAAGTCTGTCTCTGAGATCCGCGAGCTTCGGATCGACCATTGCCAGAAACTCTTCGTCCGGCAGACCGCCCCACTCGTCACAGTACATCGCTTTATGGCCGGCCGCGCAGACGCCCCGTTTGATCGCGTTTGGAGCCGTAACGCCCGCCAGAACGGCCGGAATCCAGTCAGCAAGTTCCACCCAGCTGAAGGCTGCGTCGAAAACATCCGGAGCGACCTTGAGGCAGTGCGACACTTTTGACCAGAACCATTCAGAGGAATAAGTGCCGCCGCACTTGGCAAGAAAATGCGGCCTGTGCTCGCGAGCGAGAGCGGTTATGCGCGCTGCCTCTTCCGCGCTGGTGTGATCCTTCCACAACCATGCATGAGCCGCGGGATCATCTTTCCATGCTGCATGCAGGGCGAGAGGTTGGTTGTTATTGTCAACCGGCATTGGCGTCGAACCGGTCGTATCAACTCCGATACCGATAATCTTCTCAGGTGCGAAACCCTCCTGGTCTGCAGCTCCGTTCAACGCGCCCTTCACAGAGTGTTCGAGGCCCTCAAGATAGTCAGCAGGGTTCTGTCTCGCCAGATTGTGATCCTTAGCATCAAGTATAACGCCCTGCTCACCCGTGGGGTAAGCGAAAACGCTCCCACCGATTTCCTTGCCGTCGGCACAGTCTATGAGGACCGTGCGAACGGAATTAGTGCCGTAGTCGATACCAATAGCGTAACCGTTCACTTTGACTCCTCCAGCTACTCGACAGCATCAACCTCAAGTTCGAATAGGAGATCGTCGCGGCAAATGTCGCCGTGTGCCACGGCAATGGGGATGGCAGGCAGAGAGTGTCGCCCACAGTATTCGTCAAGCAGCGGCGCGTGCTCAATATCCTTAAAATATGCGACTGCCCTGCTTGTATCCGCCCAGTCCATCGCACATGATTCCAAAATAGCCAGCACGACCTCCATGGTTCGCGCAATTTGCCCTTCCACCTCCCCTTGGTGGGCCGTTTCGCCGCCCGGCTCGATGCTTGCCGTGCCGGATATGTATAGCCTCCGGTGGTCCGGCAGCTTCACCTCCACCGCCCTACTGAAAGAGCTCTCGTAGTCAATGGGGGAGCACTGCAACGGTGAAGGAACCGCACGAACCTCGACATTGTTGCGCTTCGCCTTCAATGCATAAACGTCTGCGACCACGGCCGTGCCCGCAGGATTGGCGACGCCGATGCCCGTGCTCGCAGGCACCAGGCCCTGGAACACGTCTCGTTCGTCAAAAAACTCCGTTCGTACGGCGTTAAACCCGTCGTACCACAGGAGGATCTCATCTATGTAGAACCAGGTGCGGATGACGTTGGAAAAGTCCATGTCAACAAGTCGTAAGGCCGCTTCTATCTCCTCAAATGTCGCCCGAGTCTGCTCGGTCCTGGAGCAGGAAGTATCAGCCGGCCGCAAATCTCCTAACAGGCAATACGTCGCGTCATCGTCTTCACACGTGGCCCCAATGATGCGTCCGTCCAATCGAACCGGCTCAACAGCGGCACCTGAAATCGCGTATACCTGAGTGCCTGTCATGTTCATACCGGAGCGACCGTATCCCTCTATCCATGTTACCGGCCACCCGACCTCACCGCACGCACTCCGCAGCGCATCCATACCGTCATCGTGAAGCTCGCAGCTACCGAAAACGTCCTGCGCCAGAATTCTAGCGTCATGTTCGCGGACGAACCTGCCGAGGTTCTCAAACATGGAATAGCGTTCACCCGCTTTTGCAGGATGCGCGTTTATGTAGAACTTATTGCAGCAGCGCCTCGACAGCGTTACGACGTCAAGTTCGTCTGAAGCAACTCTCGTTATTGTTGCAGATATCTCACTACTTCGATCCATTTCACTACCTTGTTTCTTGGTTATGCTTCATTGTCCCCCGGGTTGTCATCAAAGCCGAGACGTTCACTGAGACAGAACGAACTCGGCCAAGTCACTAATCTCCTGCTCGGACAGAGCGGAGGTACTTCCGTGCTCATCACCCACGTTGTACTTGGTGAGAACCTCCTTCAGAGTCACTGCACGCCCGTCATAAAGATACGGCCCGGTCCGCCACATTTCCACCAGAGTCGGCGTGTCAAACTCGCGATCCTCATCTCTGTCTTTGCCCGTCCCCACGCTATATGCTTTCAAGTCGGTGTATAGGGGAGCAGGATGACATGACACGCACTGAGCCTTCTCAAATACCGCCTTCCCGCGCTCGGCGGACTCGCTCAGCTTGCCGTCCACGAGATGGGGGCTCGAAACCGGTTCGAGCGACTTGAGATACTCGTCGATGGCGGCAGCATCCTCTTCCGGACGCACAACGAACTGAATGAACTTTATCCCGGCGCGCACGGCGGTCTCAGCGCCGTCACGTACGCCCGATACCATAGCCGGTGGCGTCTTGTGCGACAAAAGCAGACTCTTCGTGTTCTTTGGGTTGCCCATTCCATCGTTAAGAAGGTCCCAGTTGAGTGCATCGGGACGTCCCTCACCGGGATGGCATGTCGCGCAGCTCTGCCAATGCTGAAAGCACATCGTAGCGTCGTTGAACAACATCTCGCCCCTCCGCACAACCGACATGTCCTTCTCGGATCCCAGCACAATAGACAGCACTTCCGTCGAGGTTTCACGGTAAATGTCCGCGACGCCCAGGCTATCCGTGAAATACTCGCCTGCATACGCCTTCGTGCCGACGATAACCAGGGAACGCGGACCGTTTCCGGTCAGCCTTATCCTCCGCCGCAGTCCTACTAAAAACGCCAGATCGTTGGGGACGTCATCAGGGTAGGACATGGCGTTCAGGCTCTCCGAGGACTTCCGTCCTTCCGCCGCCTCGGCGAGCTTTTCGTGAAGAGCGTGCCGGTCAATCACGCTGAGCTCGTGCGTCCCGGCGTGAACGACACATATGTACTCGCCGTCAGGTGTGCAAACAACGCCCCACGGGTTTGCCCCTCCCAGGTCAATATCGTCGAGCAGGACCGTGTTGACGAGCGTCTGCGAGGCGACCTCAATGACGCTTAACGCGTTGGTGTTCATCCAACCGCGCTCGAGCTGCGTCGTCGGAAGCTGGTAACGGGCAAGAGCGTGCGTGACGTACGCGTATCGACCATCAGGCGAAACGCAGACGCCGCGCAATGACATGCTGCCGTTGGGCAGTTGGATGTTCGCGGTTACCTTGTTCGCACCGGTATCGATGACCGAGACAGCCGCCGCCGTGTAACCGGCGTCCGCAGCGCCGGCAGGCAGTAGGTTGGCCACGAACAGCAGTTTGCCGTTCGGCGTGATCGCCGCCGCCACCGGTTCACGCAACACAGGAATCCGCGTTGTCTCCTTCCGAGCGGCAAGATCGATCACCGAGACGTTGTTGTCGAACCTGTTACATACGTACAAACTGTTGCCGTCGGGGCTGACAACAGGGGCGGCTGGCGTGTGCCCCACGGAAACGGACCCGGTAACGGTTCCCTGCTTCAAGTCCACGAGCTCCACGCTGCCTGCCGGAGAGGCGCAGGTCGCATAGAGATACGCTTCATCCGGCGAGAGCGCTAGCCCGGTCGGGCCGTCCGGCAGGGAAATCACCTTCGTGACCTTACCCTCAGCGATGTCGAATACCGCCACCTGATTGGCCGTGAACTCCGCAACGTAGAGATTGTTGCCGCCCTTGTCCGCAGCCAAAGCCAGAGGAGACAGATACTCCTGTCCGAGGGCGCCGCTCACCGACCCCATAATCGCCAGACACAAACACATTGAGGTTGCCAGCTTTTTCATATGACCACACTCCACCTCATACTATTGTTGAGTTTCCGAGAAACTCTTCTGAATGATGCACCTCTTGCTACGGGAAAACCAGCTTCGGGTCAGAATGTTTGACACCGTCGTTGTCGTGAAAGGTCGCGTATTCGCTGACGATTGCGCCTTCGGGGCCACCGAACTGCCAGTGCCGTGCCGTTGCCCTGTTCAGCGTTGCCGTTTCGCCGACGCGCAGAATCGTCTCGTGGCTCACCGAAACGGTACCGTTCATATGGCATTTGGGAACAACAGCTTTCATGTTCCTGGTAGGCTCGCCCTCGCCGTAAACGTACGAGATGCCGTGACGGACGTGCCAGCCTTCCATCTTGGCTGAACCTTTTTCTGTGTCCAAGTGGTAGTGCTCGGGCAGCATCTGATTTGGCAGCAGGTACATGTCCTGCCCCATGTACCAACCATCTTCGTCGTTTATGAACCCGTACGCGCCAAGTCCCAGTTTGGCGAACTGCCCGGTACCGTAATCGGAAACCCATAGTTTTTCCCGTAGTCCATCGAATACGGGGTATCCATGGTATTTCATGAGCGCTATGTACCCGTCTTTGGCCCTTTCAGGGTCAAAGGTACCGTCTGAGTTGTAGAAATACTCGTTGTCGAAGACTATGCTCGACCGTTTCCCGCAGCAAAGCGTGCTACAGCCCTGCATCAACGGGAGACAGACAAGAACCAGCGCCGTGACCATGCCAACTGCCAATGTTGCTTTCCGTTTTTTTGCGTTTCTCATCCTCTACCCTTTCTTACGGTGTTCTTAAGACTACCCCTACCCGACTATGCGCTCCCGCGCGCGGTGATTACCCGCCGCGGGGGCTACGGTTCCTGCTGGAACCTCAATGTAGCATATCCTGCTCGTTATCGGCAAGAAATGTTTCGTACGCTATTCCTGCTCGCGCACTGTGGTACGCGCTATTATCGGTCCTGGGGACTCAAATACTCGTC
The DNA here is from genome assembly GCA_965603355.1 of uncultured bacterium. Taxonomy (GTDB): domain Bacteria; phylum Hydrogenedentota; order CBFDCQ01; family CBFDCQ01; genus CBFDCQ01. The sequence continues at coordinate 32,114 of CBFDCQ010000020.1, read as the reverse complement.
CACGTAAGAGGTCTCGGTACTGACGGCCTCGGCGAATGTCGGGACCGGCCGGAAATTCGGGTGGCCCTCGTACTCAACGTTTTTCCTGCCGTAGTACGTGCCGTAATACTGTGCATTTGCGTCTACCCACGTGGTCAACCTGATCATCTCCTCGCGCGAAAGCGCCACACCTTCGTGTCCTTCCAACAGAACGGTGATAAACCTGCTCGCGTGGGAGCCTATAGTGCGCGGGGCCACCGGCTCCGTGCCTTCAAAATCAGAGCCCTCATCGGTTGTCACCACAAGGTCCCGCATCAGAATGTTTTCATAGGAGCGACTGTACATATCGGTCATCTCGCCGGTCAATGCCAGACCTCCAGCCGGCTCGTCCCGGCTGTGGCAGTCAATGCAGTGCTTGTCCAGGACCGGCTGAACGTCGCTGGCAAAGTGTATAACGCGAGGCGCGGTCTCGCCGGGTTGCGCCTCGGGCTGGGACGGCGGGTAGTTCAACGCCATTATGGACTTGTTCCCGGGCGCCAGTTGGCGGTACTCATGACAGCCGATGCACGAGCGCCGCTCGCCAGCGCGGTAGTTGATGTACGTTCGCTGCCGCTGGATCTCCATAAAGTTCTCGTCCAACGCCTGGAAGTAGATGTTCCTGTCGGGCGGCACTACAAAATGGGCCGAGCCATCCTCGTACACGGGGACAATCCCGTGCATGGCCTTGAGACCGAGAACGGGGCCCATGCTGACAAGCTCTGTGTGGCCGCTCTCCTGAGCCCAGAAGCGCCGGGCGTCCCACGGGCGCGGCACCTGTTCCATTATGCGCAGGTACTTAACCGTTCCACGCTCGACACCCTGGAGTCCCTCATAGACATCGGTCATCACAACGACAGCCTGTTTCTCCGCGATTTCCTCCGGAAGCACCGAGGGTATCACCGGGGGCCGTCGGCGCGGCCGGAGCGGCATCGGCTGCCAGCTCGAGAACTCCGGATCTTTATAGATCAGCACGTGGTTGCCGAACTCGTCGATCATGTACAGCCCGTATGCCCTCACGTCATTCCACGGTTTATCCGGGTTATGCGCGACCATGAAGAACTTCTCACTCAGAGGGTACGGATCCATGTAAAGCGGGCCGTTCGGGTTCCTTACCCATCCATCGCCCTCTCTATGGTGGAATCCTCCTTCGGCCCGAATGTCAATATGCGGAGTGATGTACGTCATTGGCTCCCGCGTGCGGATCGGGCGGTTGATGTCTAGACGAATGACCGTGCCGACACCCGATTGTGGAAAATGCGGCGTGCCCATGGACACAAACATATCATTATGCCCCGGAATCGGTCGCGCGTGTATGAACACAGGGGGCAAGGCAATATCGTTGCCGAAAATTTCCGCTGTGCCGCTGCCGTCCGGACGCATCACCCAGAGGCACTTGACTCCGATCTGCCCCTTATCGACGTACTCCCACCGCGAGTACAATATCCTGCCATCCTCCATCAGGACCGGCCCGAATTCGCTGACGGCGCTGTTAGTGAGTTTGGCCATGTTGCTGCCGTCCCCGTCGATGCGGTACAGCACGGCCGTTGCAAGAACGTCAGGGGCATCGCACAGGGTGCCGTACTCGCACCGCGTCGACGTGAAACATATCCCACCGTCCGGCAGGTAGCAGGGATGCATATCGTCCGTATGGTGGTTGTAGAGTCCTCTCCAGGCGCCGGTAAACCTGTTGTCGTACTTCTTGATGCGCTCCTGCTCGTCAGGCGGCGGAAACGTCAGCTGCCGAAGCCCCGTACCGTCTACGCCGACTTCGTAGATGCGGAAACCCTTCTCTTGCGATTCCTTCCAGTCGAACACAACGCGTGTTCCGTCGAAGGACAAATCGTATCGCCCGAAAATCCCGTGGCTCATTGACGGGAGAAGGTCGGTCACCGTGCCGTCCCTGAGGTCAAGTATGCAGAGGTTGCCGCCGGGATGCTCGCAGCCATCAATGAAGTCGGTGTAATAGTGGCTGGACTGATACGTGTAACGTTTCACGAATAGCAGTTTGTCAAACTCCATCAACGGATTGTCGGCAATCAGCGCATCACGCTGGAATTGCCGGAAATCCTTGTTCAGTTCCTTGACCGTGTCGGGATCGACGAGGCCTTTCTCCAACCGAGCCAGTTGCTCCTCGAATCCCTCGATGCGCGTGAGATACTCATCGCGCCTGGGGTACTCCTGCCCATACTCCTGCGCAAGGTGGGCTATCGCCGGGCGCGTCGAGTTGACCCTTGCGGGCAGATCCGCTAACACAGTCTCGTTAAGGATCGAGATATGATAGACGTCACGCACTTCCTGGAGGTCGCCGGTGCCGCTGACCGTCGACACAAGCCTCGCAGCCCTCTCAGGTAGTCCGCCGGTATCACGCACAGCCTTGGCGTATTTGCCGGCCAGTTCTTTCAGGTCGCCCGCCTTCCAGTCGCCTGACCATATGCCATCTTCTCTCTCCCGGCCCATTTCTTTTCTGGACCGCTCGTCGGTGAAATCACCGGAGACAAGATCCCACAGCTCCTCGCGCAGTATGGCGCCGCGTGATTGAGGCAGTATCATACCGCCCCTGCCGGTCAGCCTAAGCGCTTTTCCTATCCTGCCAGTGGTTTCCTCCCCACGGAACACGCGCCCATTGTTCTCGTTGCCGGATGAGTCCACGCCTTCCTCCTCGAAGCTCCACCACCCGGCAAGAGCACTGCCGAACTCCTCCGCCTTCTTGTAGACCGTCTTGATTTCCTCAGCGGATAGTCTCCGGCCATAAATGCGCACCTCGTCCATGTCGCCGTCGAAGCCGCGCCGGGCGCGCTCGAAGCCTCGTAAACCCAGGCCGACGGCAACAACGTGGCTCGGGTCATCGGGCTTGACGTCTCCTGATGTTCCGATTCGATCTGTATTTCTCAGCCTACCGTCCACATAAAACTCCAGAGGATCATTTCCGGTAAGGGTGACATGATGCCATCGACCATTGCTGACCCGCGTCTCCGAGGCAAACATCCCGACGGAACTGATCTCGTATACCGGCGCCCCGTCGTTGAGGTACAACGCCTTATTCTGTGGTTGGCGCTCCGATGCAGAACGATCCCTGTCCCGCCTCCCTCTTCTCGGAGCCGCTTTCGTGACGATCGCGCCGGTTTCGGCCTCCGTTTTCATCCAGGCCATAATTGTGAAGTCACCGGTCCCCAGGTCCGGCAGTGGCATACCCATCTCACCGGCCTGCTCGAGTCGCAAAAGTTCCTCCCTCGATGCACGCATGGTGTCCTGCCACGTGCTCTTCGTAACGTAATACGGAGGAGCCTCTACAGCCCCAACAAAGAGTTGAATGAGAGCCAACAATGTCACGGCAATAATCGTTCTTTTCACCATTGCTATTCCCATAAAGATTCCCGTTACATGCCCTTATCTGCCATCGACGGGGTCATGCTGACCGCCTCGGCGAACGTCGGAACCGGCCGGAAATTAGGCTCGTTCCTTTGATCCAGACTCTTCCAACCGTAATAAGAACCGTAATACTGCGCGTTGGAGTCCACCCAGGTGGTCAGCCTAATCATTTCCTCGCGTGAGAGCTCCACGTCATTGTGCCCTTCGCGGATCATTGTTATCAGCTTGCTGGCGTGGGAGCCCAGGCTGTAGGGAGGCATATATTCGGCAAACAGCAGCGTATCCTCGTCGAGGTTCTTCATCAGCCCCCGCCTCCTGCTGAGCAGGTTCTCGTAAGATCGGCTGAAGGAATCTGTCATCTCGCCGGTGAGATCCAAGCGCGCTGCGGGTTCCTCGCCACCGTGGCAGCTTATGCAGTGCTTATCGAGAATTGGCTGAACGTCGGTCGGATAGTGCAGTACTCGGGCGCCGGTGACCTCGCCGGGTTGGGGTCCCGACTCGCTGGCCGCACGTCGCAGGGCCATGGTCGTATTGGAATCGCTAATATTGGATGGCGGATCCTTGGGCTTCTCGTGGCAGCCGACACAAGAGCGTACCTCGCCGGGCCGGTAGTTCACATAAGTCCTCTCTCGCTGAACCTCGATGAAATCCTCGTCGAGCGCCTGGAAAAAGATGTTCTTGTCAGCAGGAACCGTGAAGTACGCGGAACCGTCGGCCTCAACCGGGACGATACCATGCTGCACCTTCAACCCCATGTGGGCACGTTGCGCAACTGCGTAGCTGTCGCTTACGTGACCGGTTATCCACGGGCGCGGTACCTGCTCGTTAATGCGTATGTACTTGATCGAGCCGCGCTCAACGTTCTCCATACCGCGATAGATGTCCGTCACCACGCATGCTGCCCGATTCTGCGCCGCCAGTTTCGTGTCGCGAGCATACGGATGCAGAACCGGCGGTTTGGGACGAGACCTGAGCGGCATCGGCTGCCAGCACGATATTTCCGGATCGTCGTAAATCAGCTTGTGGTCGCCCTTGTCGTTCAGCAGGTATAAACCCCAGGCTTTTGTATCGTTCCAGCGTTTCTTGGGATCGTACTTGCAGGAGACCAGAAACCGGCTTTCACTCAGCGGATACGGGTCCATGTAGAGTCGCCCGCTCGTGCCGTTCCTATCCCCAATCCACTTGCTGCCGTTCCAAAAATCCCAGCCCCCTTCGCCCCCTATAACGCCGCCGCGTATGTCCACATCGGGCGTGATGTAAGTCATAGGCTTGCGCGTACGAATGTCGTAGTTGGTGTCAACGCGAATGACCGGTCCGACGCCGCCCTGCGGGAAGTGCGGTGTGCCAAGGCAAACGAACATGTTCTGTTTGTCAGGAATGGCCCGCCCGTGGAGGAAGGAAGGTGGAAGGTTATGGTTGTTGCCGAAGATCTCCGTCGAACCGCTCCCGTCCGGGCGTACAGCCCACAGAGCCTTGACGCACAGGGAACCCTTATCCACGTATTCCCACCGCGTATACAGAATCCGTCCATCAGGCATCATGCTTGGGGAGAACTCGCTTACCGAGCTGTTGGTGAGCTTCTCCATGTTCTTGCCGTCACCGTCCATCCGGTACAGGACAGCTGTCGTCAGGATCCCGCCATCGCAGAGAATGTCGTACTGACAGCGAGTGGAGATGAAGCAGATACCGCCGTCGGGCAGGTAACACGGGTGCATGTCATCGGTGTGATGGAAGTATCTCTCGGCGGTACCTCCTCGATGGGAATTGTCGTACTTCTTAACGCGCTCCTGCTCGTCAGGCGGGTCGAAAGTAAGTTGGCGCAGACCTGTGCCGTCTATGCCCACCTCGTAAATGCGGAATCCTTTGCCGGTTTTCTCTTTCCAGCCGAACACCGCGCGCTTGCCGTCGAAAGACAGATCATACCGGCCGAAGATGCCGTGTTTCATCGACGGTACAAGTTCGGTCACGGTTCCGTCCTTCAATGAGAGTATGCAGAGATTACCCCCGAAGTAATGGCAACCGTCTATGAAATCGGTATAGAAATGGCTTGATTGGTAAGTGTAGCGTTTGACAAATAGCAGCTTGTCGAAGTCGATCGGTTGGCTGTCAACCGTAACTGTCTCGATGCCGCCGTTACGCGGACTCCCGGCGTATTCCTCGACAGAATCGGAGGGAAGCGCTGTCAATACCGCAAGGGAGATCAGCATTATCGCCGACGCCACAATCCTTGCAGGGCAAGTCTTCAGCATGTCCAGGTTTGTCTCCTCTCAGACCTTCGTTTACTGTGCTGGGATAAACATCCAGACCCGAGTTATTATATCAGTTCTCCCCGGTAAAGACAATTGACGCGTCCGATCGTGCTCGAAGGTCGGACAACAGCTGGACTTAACCTTCCTCGTCCTTGTGGAGGCAGACAGGTTTCATCCCCCCACAGAGATTCAACACCTTGCTAGCGGTCTTGTTCCCTGAGCGGCGGGTGCGGGCAGACAACCTCTGCAAACGTGGGAGTCGGACGGAAGTTCGAGTGACTCTCGTACCTCACGTTCCGCCGACCATACCAGGACCCGTAGTACTGCGCATTAGAATCGACCCATGTAGTCAGCCTGACCATCTCCTCCCGCGAAAGCTGCACGTCCTGGTGTCCTTCGCGCAGCATCTTGATTAGCTTGCTTGCGTGCGAGCCCAGGCTCCGCGCAGGCAGGTAGTGGACAATCTCGCCCATACGCCGGTCGTCCTGTTCGTTGATGAGCGGCAACAGCCCTCGTCTGCGGTTGATGAGGTTCTCGTAAGAGCGGTTGAACAGTCTCGTGTACTCGCCGCTCAGGTCCATGTCGGCTGCCGGCTCCTCGCCGCTGTGGCAACTTATGCAGTGCCTATCAAGGATCGGCTGGACATCCGTCGGGTAGTGCAGCGGTCTGGCGCCGCTCACCTCGCCCGGTTGAGGACCCGGCGTGCTTGGCGGCCGCCGGAGCGCCATGAGTGCTGTATCAAGACCGCCCGTGTTATACGGCGTGTCCTTCGGCTTCTCGTGGCAGCCGACGCAGGAACGGACCTCGCCCGGTCGATAGTTTATGTAGGTACGCTCCCTCTGAATCTCCATGAAATCGTCGTCGAGGGCCTGAAGAAATATGTTCTTGTCGGCGGGAACGAGGAAATATGCCGACCCATCCTCCTCGACCGGCACAATCCCGTGTTGAACCTTCAGGCCGAGATGTGTATTGCCGACCGCGGCATGGTGGCTGCCCAGGGTATCGCCTCCCCAGAAATGACGGGCCGCCCACGGACGAGACACCTGCTCGTTGATGCGTATGTACTTGACCGTACCGCGCTCGACATTCTCCATGCCTCGGTAGATGTCCGTGACCACGCACGCGGCCAGATTATCCTTGGCCAGAGCAGAATCCTTGGCTGAGGTCAGCGCGGCAGGCTTGGCACGCGGTCGAAGCGGCATCGGCTGCCAGCATGAGAACTCCGGGTCGTCATAAACCAGCTTGTGGTTTCCTGGTTCATCCAGGAGATAGATGCCGTATGCGCTGAAGTCTTCCAACGGCTTGCCCGGGTTAAGCGAGACCAAGAAGATCTTATCGCTCAGCGGATACGGGTCGATGTAAAACGGGCCGCCTTCACGCTCGTCCCATCCGTCATCCGTCCTGCGCCAGAAGCCGCCTTCGCCGCGTATGTCGAGATCGGGCGTAATGTATGTCATGGGCTCGCGCGTACGAAGATCGCGACTTGTGTCGATACGAATCACCGTCCCTACCGCAAGCGGCCCGTGGCCGACCCCGATGCACACAAACAGGTTGTCATGGCCCGGAATCGCTCGACCAAATGTGAAGCCCGGCGGCCAGGCAATGTCGTTCCCGTAGATCTCGACTGACCCGGTGCCGTCCGGACGCATGGCCCAAAGGCATTTCGTGTTAACGTGACCTTTATCGATATACTCCCAGCGGTGATAGAGGATTCGACCGTCGTTCATCACGGTCGGCGCGAACTCGCTCACAGCGCTGTTCGTGAGCTTCTGGATATTCCCGCCGTCCGCGTCCATCCGGTAGAGCACGCATGTTGTGAAAAAGTCCGGCGCGTCGCACAGAATGCCGTATTCACAGCGCGTCGAGGTAAAGCAAATCCCGCCGTCAGGCAGATAGCACGGGTGCATGTCGTCTGTGTGATGCATGTAAGACTTTCCCGACTCATGATCCCTTTGCCGGTACTTGTCGACGCGTTGCTGTTCATCCGGTGGGTCGAATGTCAGTTGGCGCAGGCTCTTGCCGTCAATGCCGACCTCGTAAATGCGGAATCCTTTGCTGATCGCTTCCTTCCAGCCGAATACTACCCGCTTGCCGTCAAACGACAGGTCGCAACGTCCAAAAATGCCGTGATTCATGGACGGAACCAGGTCGGTGACGGAGCCGTCCTTTAGCGAGAGTATGCTGATGTTGCCGCCGAACTTCCGGCAACCGTCGATGAAGTCAGTATAATAGTGACTGGATTGAAACGTGTAGCGTCTGACGAACAGCAGCTTGTCGAAGTCCAACGAGTCGAAAAGAGACGCTGCATCCGGCTCAATCGTTTCGCCGGTTCTCGCGATAAGCCCGATGCAGGCAAGAACGGCGAGCAGTGAGCACACAACTACCCGTAACGTCTCTTTCTTCAAGCCAAGTCTCTTTCCTAACCGTTAAAATGTAACAGATATCGGGGTGTTATAACCCGACCTCAGCCCAGATTCGCGTGAGGCCTCCTACCAATGAAAAACCCTGACAATCAGTCGCCAACAGGCGAAAGGGTCAGCTTGATCGGCCTCATCGATTCTGTCCTGATCCAGACAATCAAGTCAGTGCCTTCAAGGCCATGACTGTGCCCCAGCCGGAAGTCCTTGCCGCGCTCCACCTTGTTGCCGTTCAGTGTCAGCTCCGCATCACGCTCTCCCCAGCCCTTGATCACCAGGGCCGGATTGATCGCCGGCGACTCCGTGCTTGCCGCGAGTTCGAGCGTCAGTTCCGAAGCAAACGGGACATTGTGAACCTTGCCGTCGCCGGCCATTCCCGGGGCGTTCCCTCTGCGCGTGATAACGTAAGCCAACTGAGTCGGATCGTAGGTCGCGCTGAGGTAACCCAAGGAAACCGATATGGGCGCTGGCCGAATCCAGGATTTCGTCAGAGGTAGCAGACCTTCGACCGGCTTTTCCGTCAGGCCATGCAACATGATCTTGGTGCGCCACGTTTCGCCTCGGTTATAGTCCCCCCAGGCATCCGGATTCGCAAGTCCTATGTGGGCCAGCGATGAATGTGACGGTCTGGCTGCCGAGGTAGCTCCGCGACCGTCGCTGGCCACCTGCGACACAGGCCAGTGGTCCCACCAGTTGAAATGCGATTCTGATCTCCGGTTGCGGCCTCCGTACGGAGTTATCAGCCTCTCATCGTTTTGAGGAGGCGCGGAAATGGCAAACGTTTGCAGCCTACCTTTCAGGTTTACCAACATGATATTGCAGTCTTCAGGTCCTTCGAATTCCGGTCCGCCTCGTTCGCGCGTCCAGAGGTATGTCTTGCTTTCCCCACTCATGTTGCAGAGGGAGACCGCCTCGTGGTCGATGTTGTCGTCCGGCAAAGTGCCCGGCTGGTTCACGACGATAGCCTCCTGGAACTCCATCCACATGTCCGGCCGCGTGGTCTGTGCCGTTATCGTGCGCACGCCAACGGCATCGGGATATATCGTGTAGTATTCATCCACCCAGTCATGCCAACCCGTCAGAGGATCCTCGAAGGGATGCTCATAACGGACATCAATCGGGGCATACCGCCAGTGCACGACAACACGTGCATCGTTGCTCTCAATTATGCGCACGTGGGAGAAACGGCACTGTTTGTCCGACATCGGCTCGACACATCCCTCAGTATTGGGACTATGCGCGCCGCGCCGCTCGACGAACTCGTTCGTGTACCACACGCCCTTATCGTTCACCCAGCAGGGGATGAAGCTGGTACCGCGCCAGAACACGAACCTGTGGCCGCCATCGTCAAACCTGACCACTACGTCGGGATGGTTACCCACGCGCCAGGGGCTGTCCCACTCCGGGGTGAATTTGAGGTGGGCATACGCCGCGCCGAATCGGCCCGGTCCGGGAGGACCCGAAGGAAGCTTCGGAGGCTCGGCGCACAGCGCCCCCACAGCCGCAGATAACACCACAGACAGCACAACAACACTTGCTAAGAACCTGGACGCTTTCATTCTAATCTCCTTTCTATTGGCCTGGTGCCGACACTCCATTCTCTATCAGAGACCTTCCAAATGTTCTCGCCCGACGATATTTTCGCTGGTATCATACGCAGTTCTATCGAGCAAGTCAACCGCCGATTTCCGATTGGGATTGAGGCAGCGGCGTCAGTTTCCGCGCAGACTATGCACGCCGTACCAGAGGAAGAATCCGGCAATACCCACGAGGAAACAGCCGCACACGACGTACAGCCACGGGTACACGCGCTTAACGGCGGAGCGGCCTCCCATGGTTATCGCCCCACTTACTACGCTATACCACGCGAAGTCCGCCAGTATGTGGCCCGAGAAGAACCACAGTATGCCGGCCACTCCGCGCTTGCCTGATGCTCCTATGAATGTTAGTCCGACCGTGGCCCACCAGCCGATCCAATACGGGTTTGCGAGACTCAGCAGGAGGCCCTTGAAGATCGGGGTCCCGACGCCGGTGGTCGGCGCCGCGAGCGACAGGTCGAGCTTTGCTTTATGCTTTATGGTCTCGCGCAACATCGAAAGACCCATCCAGAGGAGCACCATGGCGCCGAGCAACGCGACAGGTCCTATTACGCTGCTCTTGACAAGAACCGAGCCGAGACCACAAACAAGAGCCACCACTAGTATTCCCTCGAGTGCTGCATGGCCCAGGATTATCAGCGGCCCGGCGATAAAGCCGCGTTTCGTGGTCTCGGAAATGGTCAACGCGAGTACCGGGCCCGGCATGACCGCGCCGGAAAGACCTACGATGAACGCTGTAGTGAAGATCGCCCAGTAGCTCATAGTAATGGGGATTATAGCATACCGTAGCCGCAAGGCCGCAGACCGCCATCTGGTGACGCAACCGGGCGCGACAGGATGGACTGATTGGACGCCACCTTCCTGCCTATGGCTGGCCCACTGTCCACGAGGATATTAGCTTGGAGACTCTGAGAGAACGGACCTTTATGTTCCCATCCTTCGTATAGAGCTCCAGCCCCGTGTTCTTCTCTTTCGGCACGAAGCACGAGCTCATCGAGACTTCCCCGTCGTTCGCAAACACCTCCAGAGAGGCTCGGTCGACGAGAATCCGTAACTTGAGTGAGCTGTTGATTGGAGATGCGTCCGCTGTGCAACCCAAACAGGAGACCTTGCCGTCGGCGTACGTGACTGCCGTTTCGTGTAGACGAACACCGAACTCAGCAGCATCCCCAGGCTCGACTTCCATCTCGATATCAAACAGATCGCCGGACATGTCGGAGAGCGGGTTATCGCCGGGCTTGACAGTCACGTCGGTCATTTCAAACTGTTGGGTATAGAGCGTTTCGATCTCTCGGATGGGGCGTCTGAACAGTGTGATGCCCTTGCCTGTCGTCCGAAGAGACAGCTCGCACGGGAAACTCATCTGCTGGTTAAAAGGCATGCCGGGATATTCGCCGTCGCGCATCCAGCCGATTTGAATCCGCCGACCCTGAGTGTTGTGCCATGTCTGTGCGGCATAGAAGTTATCCCCGTAATCTCCTTGCAGCGGTCCGGCTTCCGGGGTAAACGCCTTACCGTCGAAACTGCCGATCCAGTAGCGGAACCCGGCGTCATACAAGACCCACTTCGTGTTCGTTTCGTCACCGTCGACAGGCACTTCGAACAAGTCCGGGCACTCGTGGAAATCCGTAAGCTGAACGTCCGACGCTGGCGCCCACTTTTTCAAATCGTTGGAGGTGAAGAAATGCGCGCTGCCTCGACTGACATAGAGCACCATCACCCACTTCTTTGTGGGCTCGTGCCAGAACACATTCGGGTCGCGGTTCCCGTCGGCAATCTGCGTGAGTACCGGGTTACCTTCATACTTCTTCCACGTTCTGCCGCGGTCGTTGCTGTAAACCAGGCTCTGGGCGAAGGACGCGCCGGCAGACGTGTAAGCCAGAACCACCGGCGGCTCCTCTCCCGTCTGGAACCCGGCTGTGTTTTTCCAGTCCACGACTCCCGATCCGGACCAGCAGGCACCGTTCTCGTCGGGATACACTGCGATAGGCATGTGTTTCCAGTGTACCAGGTCGGTGCTGATTGCATGGGACCAGTGCGACTGCTCACCATCGGTCAGACCACCCGGAAACTGGCGAGAAAACGGATTATGATCGTTGAACATGTGGTACTCGCCCCTGTAATACACCAGGCCGATAGGGTCATTGATCCACCCCTCAACTGTGGTGTAATGGAACTGGGGGCGGTACCTCTCCTGAAATGCTCTGCCCGAGTTCCTTGATTTGCGGAGCGGCGTGGCGCACCCACCAGCCACCCATGCGGGCAATGATGCGGCTGCCGCCAGCGACCCCGAGGTCGTTAAGAATCGGCGACGCGATACACGCATGTTCTTCCCTTTCATGGCTTGGCTCTTTCGCGTCGGTTTGCTTCGGCGCAACTACTGTGCCTCATTCTCTCCGGTGATTTCCTTCACCATTGCATGGTATTCCTCGATCATTCGTTTCAGCACCTCTGGCTTATCGTGAGCAATATTCGTGGTCTCACCGCGGTCCTTCTTGAGATCAAACAGCAGCGGCGGGTCGTATTCCGTCACCGGCACGTCGTCACCGGTAAAGGGATCGCGTAATATCTCGTTACTGCGAAAATGAATCCTGTAGCTTCCTGAACGATAGGAGAATGGTACATCCCAGCGGCCAGCGGAGAAGAACAGGTAGCTCTTGCGTGGGCTGTCCTCGCCCCTGAACAGAACCCCGGACATGTCCAGCGAGTCCAGCTTATAGCCCGTCGGAAGCTCGCTTTCCGTGATGGCCGCGACCGTGGCATAGATGTCGAGATTTACCATGAAGGCCGAGGAGACGCCCGGTTCGATCTTACCAGGCCAGCGAAAGATCGCCGGGACACCAGTCGCACCTTCCCAACCCGTTCCCTTTTCACCGCGAAGGGGTCTGGCCGTGCCGCCGAACTCTTTAAACATCGACCACGGTCCGTTGTCGCTGGTAAATATGACAAGCGTGTTCTCGATGATACCTTCCTGCCTCAAGGTCTTAACAATCTCGCCAACGGACCAGTCCAGCTCTTCGATCACGTCGCCATATATCCCCCCCTTGCTCCTGCCCTTGAACTTCTCTGAGGCAAAGATCGGTACGTGCGGCATGTTGTGGGCCAGATAGAGGAAGAAAGGTTTGTTCCTGTTCTTCTTGATGAAGCGAATGGATTCCTCTGTATAGCGTTTGGTGAACAGCGATTGCTTTGCAGGAAGCTCAATACGTTCGCGATTGCGCAGCAGCGGTACGGGCCAGTCCTCTTCTTTCGCGGTCTGAAGCACGTCGTAGTTCTGGCTTTTTCCTTCCGGTGCAGGGACGTCATTACTCCCAGGTGTTCCATAATAATAATCGAACCCCTGATCCAGTGGATGCAAGCCTTCTCGCATACCCAAGTGCCATTTGCCCAGTAGCGCGGTGGCATAACCTTGCCTCTTGAGCATCTCGGCCATGGTGGTGCTTGAGCTCAAGGTGTCACGGTTCAGTCCTTCTCGGTAAGGGTGAATCCCCGTCATCAACCCTCTACGGCTGGGGACACACCACGCACCTGCTGAATAGAAATCCGTGAATCGTATCCCGCCCGCGGCCAACGCATCGATATGCGGTGTTGCGATTGTCCTGTTGCCGTAGCACGCCGCATCCCCATACCCCATATCATCGACCATGATCAGGATGATGTTGGGTGTGGCGGGTACTTTCGGTTTTCCTGTCGTTGTGCAGTGAGGCATCGCTGCAATTACAGCAAGTGCTGCGACGTACTTCAGGAAGTTACGTAGGTTTAGCCGGCGATTGTCCACTATTGTCTCCTTCCAAGCGACAGGTCTGATTGAGCGGTGCTTTTCTTCGTCCGCCCCCAGAGCACTGAACCCGTCAATCGTCGATGGCCTGGTAGCTGAGGATACGGAATTGCTCCTGGTAGTCCCTCTGAGGGTTGAAGATGTGAACCATGAATACGCCGATAAACTCCTCTTCCGGGTCGATCCAGAACCGTGTATGTGCGGCGCCGCCCCAATGATAAGTCCCAACTGAATCGACGGCCGATTTCTGCGCGGGATCCAGGCACACGGCAAAACCAAGCCCGAATCCTTGACCATCAACATCATCGACGGCCGTCGAAATACCCACCATATGGTCCCGAGTCATCAGTTCCACGGTTTTGCGACTCAGGATGCGCACACCATTCAACTCGCCGCCGTTGAGCATCATCTGGCAGAACTTGAGATAGTCTTCCGTCGTAGAGAACAGTCCACCACCCCCCGACAGAAATGTGGGTTTGGAATCGGCTGCCTCATCCTCGTCACCCCGCTGGAGTTTCTTCTCCTCGTCAATATGATACATGGCGGCTAACCGGTCCACCTTCTCCTGCGGAATGTAGAACGCCGTGTCATCCATCCCCAGCGGCTTGAAAATGCGCTCTTGGAGGAACTGATCAAAAGACACGCCCGACAGGACTTCAACAAGACGACCAAGTACGTCCGTCGATACACTGTAATGCCACTCGGTTCCGGGTTCGTGCATGAGGGGGAGAATCCCCAGCTTCTCGACCATATCCTCAACGGTTCCATCCGCAATGCCTGCCTTCTTATACATCTCATCCACCTTGGTCGAGCCAAAAATACCGTAAGTGAGCCCCGAGGTGTGGCGCAAGAGGTCCTGGACCGTCATGTCCTTTTCGCTGGGCTTGAGGGTAAAGGTCTTCTCACCTGTTTCCGGGTCGGTCTCCACCACCAACACGTCGAGGTCACCAAGGGCCGGGATGTATTTCGAGACCTCATCACCAAGGTAGAAGCGCCCCTCTTCATAGAGCATCATCACAGCCACGCTTGTGATTGGCTTTGTCATGGAATAGATGCGGAAGAGAGTGTCTTTTTCCATCGGTTTAGCAGCCTCCCTGTCCCGCATGCCAAGAGTCTCGAAGTAGGCGATCTTTCCCCGTCGAGCGATCAGTCCCACGACACCGGCTAGCTCCTTATCATCGATGTGTTGCTGCATGGCGACCGTAATACGCTCAAGTCGCTCGCTGGATAGGCCGACTTCCTCCGGCTTGACCGTCGGGAACCCTTGGCCCCAAACCGAGAAGCTGGCTAAGACGAGAGCCATGCATAGTGCAGTCTGTAGACGCCGTATCATTTGTTTACCTCCGTTCCAGTTATCCACGGGCTTCGCTTTGGGCATTTTTGCTGCGAGGCTCCCCTGGCCAACTCGAATGCAATAAGTTGGGATTCTACGTGCGGACCTCCCGCCGACCCCCAAAGACAAGCGTCCCGGTGATTATACTGTGCCTTGTCGATGATTTCAACACCGCTCCGATTCTGCTACCATGGTCCCTCTGTGAGTGCGTTCACGACCGGGAAGGCTCCATCGCAAGCTCCAGGTCACACGTGCTCAATTGACTTCCGTTGCAGGGCTGCCCTACAATTTCGACAGGTGCTCAGTGCTCCGGGGAAGTAGTGTGCCGGCTCCGGCAAGGAAGGTTGCTGGTGGTCAAGAACCGAGGAGGTGTGAGATGAATTCCAATCTTGTTCCCGTAGTCATGGTTTTGATTGTCGTGGCGTTCTGCTTTGCGGCCTATCATTATTGGCAGGGTGGCGCCAAGTCAGACCGTCCCATCGCCGGACTCGTAATCGACAAGTTTGAACGCCCGGCCGGTACAGAGGCGGGGGACAAACCTGCGGTTCAGGGCATACGCGCGCTCAGCGGCCAGTCATTGCGGCAGGATATGTTTTACTACATCCGTGTCAGGACAGAAGTGGGTGCGGAGGTAGATATGGAGGTCCCGGCAGACTTTTACCAAAGAATCCAGATAGGTGAAAAGGTGCGCCGGGCTTCGCGCGACTCGGTACCCACAAAAGCCATTTAGACAGAATCGCGCACACCTCTGCTGCAATCCGGGAGCCTAAAATGCGAAAAGGGCAGCGCATTTGGACGGGACGCTGCCCCTTTCCTTGGTGGTGCGGAAGGAGGTTGTTTCTGGCCGGCTTAGGTGTGGGGCGAAGCCGGTCACAGAAACGAAGCCGCCGCCGCAAGGTGGCGATGCTGTGCTTTGGGAGCACAGCGAGGCTTCCCACCGAAGCGGTCGTTCTGGGCCTGGTATGACGATTCCGCCTCGGCATGACCTCGGTCTTCTATAGATGCATAACACGTGCCACAGGCGCTTTTATAGCATAACTCACGTTAAATCAATCACTTAGGTCAAACGAGCTGGAATTGGGCCAAAGAATCTATGTTGCATAAACTCAACAGTTACCAAAGGGCGCTTTTTCCAGAATAGCTGCTGGAAGTCGTATCATATTGAACTTAAGTGACTTAGGCCGGAAGTCGAGTTACAGCGCCTTTTGATGTGTGGGTTAAACAGCGTAGTGGAAAGGCAACCTCAGCAGACTGTATTTGTGGGTGCCAACGTTCGAGGACGGCGCTCGCAAATATCTGACACGAGGCGTGATCAGGCACTTGCCGGGACACAAAGCATGCCACTGTCGGTGACGACACGCGCCGACTCGTGAAGCGATAATTCAGAAGGAGTCCGCAGGCATTTCAGGTCACTGAAATGGTTCTAGAGAGGACCGCAACGGAGGTCAAACCTCATTTTGCACAGTACCACGCACCGGGATCGTCATTTCGCTCTGGTAAGCGTTGTTGGTCCGGATTGTAATGGTCCCCTTCATGCTTCCTGGTTGAGCGGCCGGTGCAAGTCGGCCAACTATGGTGACACTCTTGCCCTTCTCAACGGGAGAGGTCTCAACCTCCAGTCCCGGCACGTCACTTTCAATTGAAAGGATCCGCAGCGGTTCACTCGCAGTGCTCGTCAAGGTGATCGGTTTGATCGTGTCATCGCTTCCAAGCTTCGTTTTGAATACCAGGCGGTTCGGCGACAAAGTGATGTCGCCAACAATCGCGGCGGATACGCGCAGTCTCGCACACGGTTTGGTTTCTTTGTTGATGTAGAACTGCATGACTTCGGAGACTCGCCCAATTGGCCGGTTCTTTCGGACTGATACATTTACCCTGTACTCGTTCTCGACGACGCTGACTCGCTCGAGCTTCGCGCTGAAATTCTGCGCACCAACAAACTTGACGCTGATAGAACTGACATCCTCATTCTCTGATGGTTTGACAATGATCGACTTGGTTGCCCCTTCCTTCCTATTAACTTTCCTGAAGTTGAGTAACCTCGGTTTCAAGATGAGTCTCGGCACTACGGTGGCCTTGACGTAAAGCTTCTTGCGGGGCTCTTCAGGGTCATTTGACTGAACTGTAATAGTCTTGCGAATTGAGCGACTATACATCCCCGATTTGAAAGTAACCTTAATTTCCCCTTCCCCGCCAGGCTCTATTATCTCGTCGGACAGCAGCGTTGCGGTACAACCGCACGTGGAGAGAACTCTTTCTATTATGAGATCTGCCGTTCCAGAGTTCCTTACTTTGAAAACGCTTTCGTACTCGCCCATCTGGGGCACTGTTCCGAAATTGTACGATTCGCTATCGAACTCTATTTGCGGTTCGCCCGTTGGGATCAACTCAGGTTGGTACTTGAGGTACAACAGAACCGCAAGACACAAGAGGCCAACCGCGAGTAGCGATTTCAGACCTGCGGAAACAACCCGACGTTTAACTAGATGATCAAAAGCCAATGCCTATAATTCCAGTCCGATTTCAATACTCTTTGCGCAACTTCGACGCGAGTAACCCCAAAGATTCCCTGTATTTCGTGACCGTTCTGCGCGCTATATTCAGTCCTCTGCGGCGCAGCGTATCAGCGAGCTGCTGGTCGCTCAACGGTCGCTTCTTGTCTTCCTCATCAATAAGGTGGGCAACAAAAGAGCGAACGCTTCGCGAAGATTTGGCATCTCCATGAAGGTTCTCTATTGATGAAGAGAAGAAATGTTTAAGTTCGAATATCCCCTGTGGAGTATCAACGTACTTATTGGAAGTGACACGGCTTATGGTAGACTCGTGCAACCCAACTCTTTCCGCCACCTCCTGTAACGTGAGCGGTTTCAGAAACGCCTCGCCCTTATCAAGGAACTCCTTTTGTATATCCACAATGCAACTTGTAACCCTGTAAATCGTGCTTTTTCTTTGCTCGATATTCTTGAGGAGCCATTTCGCGGCGCGGTACTTGCCCTTGATATACTCCGCCACTTCTTTAGACGTCCCGTTGTCCGCCAGCAACCGTCGGTAATAGGCGCTTATTCTAATCCGTGGCATGCTGTCGTCGGTGACGGTTACAACGTACTCGCCGTCCACTTTCGTCACAATGGCGTCAGGGACGACGTACTGAACCTCCTCACCCGTGTACGCGCGCGCGGGTCGAGGTTCCAGGGTGGCCACTAGCTTCACGAGTTCGTCAACCTCGTCGATTCCAACGTTCATCCGCTCCGCTATTCGGGGGAGCTGACGCTTCTGAACGGCATCAAGATGATTGGCTACCAGCTCTTTCAATGGCTGATTATCGGGATACCTGCCTTCTATCTGAAGCAGGAGGCACTCTCGCAAATCTCTCGCTCCTACACCTGTCGGCTCGAAGGCATGAATCACTGAGAGAACAGCCTCAACAGCCTCCTGGCTGACGCCTAGCGCCGTCGCACATTCCTCAACGCTGGAGGTGAAATAGCCTCTGCCGTCAATCTCACCGATTATCCATTCTCCGATACGAAGTTCTTGCGCATCATCGGTCGAAAGCCGCAGCTGGCTTAACAAATGGCTAGTGAACGACTCCATCTTTGTGATGGAGCTTTCCACATATGCTCGTTTGGCTTCCTCGTCTTCACTCCGGCCGGCGAAGTCGCTTCCTTCAAAATAGTACTCGTTCCAGGCATCCTCGAACTTCTCCAGGATGTGATCCTCTTCACTTTCATCCGGAGAGGATGCTTCCTCCGTGCCCGCAGATTCCTGGTCCTCAGGTGGAGCGGTCTCCTCCTCCAGCACCGGGTTTTCGACGAGTTCCTGGCGCAGATACGTCTCCAGCTCCAGCAGCGGCAACTGCAGCATGTACATTGCCTGCTGCATTTTCGGTGTGAGAACGAGCTTCTGAACCTGTTTCTGAACAAGCTCTAATCGGAAACCCATAGTTTTTCCTCCTTCCCGCTGTTATTATACACCAAATCCCGCCAAGAAGTCAATTGACAAGTGGGCTATCAAGGTGCTAGACTTGCGCTCGTGGGGTGGAAGAAGAGCGGTTCCCGTGGGCGACAGGGTGGTTTGCCTTCCCTGCGGACGTGGTGCGGAGACACTTCCTTGCACATTGCACGTTGTTCAGAACCACATAACCGCGTGAGGTTTTGCGCGTTCGGAGAGGTCCGGCAGCATTGAAGATTTGCATGCTTGGCAGCGGCAGTTCTGGCAACTCGTTCCTTATCTGGACGAACAGGGCGAAAATCCTTATTGACGCCGGTTTGAGCATGCGGCAAATCAGCATGCGGCTTGAGAGCGTAGGGGTCGCAATAGAGGATATTGAGGCTCTGTTCATTACCCACGAACATACGGACCATGTGCGCGGTTCAGGTACGGTTGCCAGAAGACTGGGGATACCGGTCTTCCTGACCGAGAGAACCTGCGAGGCCTGCAATTCGACGTTCGAGAACCTTCCCTCACTCGAAATCTTCGTGTCTGGCGATATCGTGTGTTTTAAGGACTTACAGATTGTATCGTATTCCGTGTCGCATGATGCGGCAGACCCAGTCAATTTCCTTTTCTGCCACAAGCACTATAAAGTGGGGATGGCTGTGGATCTTGGGTACCCTTCGAGACTTGTGAAAGAGAGACTGAGACAGTGTGATGCACTTATCCTCGAGACCAACCACGACAGAGAAATGCTGATGAATGGGAAGTACCCGTGGCAGCTCAAGCAACGAATAATGAGCCGACGCGGGCATCTCTCGAACGAGCAGTCGGTGGCGGTACTCAACGAGGTCGCGCATCAGGAGTTGCGCGCGGTGTTTCTTGCACACATAAGCCAGGAAAACAATTGTCCGCAGATCGTTCATTCTCTCTTCGAGGGCGTATTGGAGAGGACCGGATTGAATCACGTGCCGCTGTTCGTGACGAGTCAAGACGAGCCGACGGAAGTGTTCGAGATGCCGTGACGTCGACGAGGCGGGGGAAAGCGCGGCCGATGGAGATGAAACTTGACGATCCGCGGATGCGTGCCTCAAGAATGGCGGCGGAGCTGTGCGCTGCGTCTCTGGGTACGCAATGTACCGTTCTGGACTCTACCCTGAACACGATCGAGCCGAGCCCTGACGCCGGTGAACGATGCGCCAGCTCGATCTGCGACCTGGTGAAAGCCGTTCCACAGGGTGCTGAACTATGCGCTGCAGCCCGGCAGGACGGGGCACGCAGGGCCGTGCAGTTGGGGGCGGCTTACTTCTACGCGTGTCATGCTGAACTCGTCGAGGTTATTGTCCCCGTTCAACTTGATGGCAGTACCGTGGCATATGCTCTTATCGGCCCGCTCTTTCTCGCACCTGTCGACGCGTTTCTGGCAGATGAAATTGTGGGGAAACTGGCTTGCTTTCATATACCAGAGAGTAGCGTCAGGAGGGAGATCGAGCTCATACCCGTTGTCGAGGCGGAACGTCTCAAACTGTGCCTGAACCTCCTCAGCGAACTGCTTTCCGTTGCGTCTGCCGAGCCGGATGCCGCACTCAAAGAGGGGGGTGCGGGCGAGGAGAGAGAGGACGCTCCGGGCGTCCCTGTGGCCCCCGGACACTCATATCGTCACCGCAAGGGTCCGGCGGCGAGCGGTCCAGCCAAACAGCGTTTCGTCCTCGCGAGAGCGAGGCTTGGCAATCTTGCAGAAACGCGACAGGACGTCGGTGAGCTCCTGCTGCAGAACGCGGGCTGGAAGTGTGGCGCGGACATCGTTAGAGCTGCCGCACTTGAGACTGTGTCCGCCTTGTGGCGCGCCGCGCTTGAGGAAGATGGGAGCAACCTCCGAATTGACTCACGAGACCTGGCGCTCTCCGGGCTGTTCAAAGCGCAGACTTACCGCGACATACTCGATTGGACGGTTGCCGCGGCCAGGCGCGTAGCCCGCGACTCGACGGATGTCTGCCGCGAGACGAAGGCGAGATTGAAAAAGGTTCAGGCCCACACTCACCGTTCTCTCGCAAAGAGGCTATCCTGCGACGAAGTGGCGCAGGCGGTAGGCGTGACTGCGCGTGAGCTGGAGGAAACGCTGCGGGACCATTTTGGCATTGGCTTCAGGCTGTTTCTGACGATGGAACGGCTTTCGCTTGCCCGAAAGTTGTTGCGTGAATCGGACCTGACCGCAACCGATATCGCTGCTAGAACAGGCTTCACCGACCAGAGCAATTTCACTAAGAGTTTCGTGAAACTCGAGGGAATTACCCCAATTCAGTACAGGGTGAATACCACGCGAAACGCAGCTTCTCTCGATCCCGGCCAAAGGTAGTGCGGACGCAACTTGCCGCCATGAAGCGGATACTCAGGATGACGTGTTGAGCGGAACCCGATTTCCTGTATCGGTCTTACGGCAGGTGTTCCGCTCGACCGTCGATGATCCCGAATTTGACTAGCTGCCCGCTGTCCTTCGACATGGTCGCTCTGAGCTGGCAGGAGAGCACCAATGGCGCTTGGCTTAGGCCAAGTAGTTGCGTGCGAGAACAACTGCGACCAGTAGGCGGGTGTCCCGTCGACGTTGAGCCCGTAACTGCCGTCGATACCTTTACCTAATCCGGTATTTCTGATATAGGCTCTCAGACGTCAGGCCGAGTTTGTACATGAGCCAAAACGCGGGGCTGAGTCTCCGGAGCATTCCCACCGTGTTTTTGAAAGAGCGGTAGTCGACCGTGTTGCCTTCGAGATACGGCTTGAGGTCGTTGCGCGTCACGTCCAAGCGTCGGCACAACTCGTCCACCGCCGCGACCGGTTCCTCGACAGTGTCTTGTTCCTTCTCCTTTGCAAGGGCCTCGTCCCGAGTAAGTTGTCCGCAGCGGATCATGGTCGAGACTTTCTCGACCACCTTGCTCGCGCCCAAACGTTGGTTCATGAAATAGTTGGTGGCGGGATTGACGGCGCAGTCGAAATGCGGGGCGCCGCGCCCATAGTCAACCCAGTCGTACTCCCTTTCAAGAAACTCGGCGATTTCCTTGCCGGGCCACTCGATGTATTCCGGAAGGAACACAAACCGGACTTTCTGGAGGAAGGTGGCGTACGAGGCGCGCGCGAGGGAGCAGTGCCGGTAGGGGTGGAGGTCCGCGACGGTCAGGTCGGGCCGGGCCACATCGACCAGGAAACGGAAATCGTAGGCGTTCAGCATTTCGAAGGGCAAGATGGGCTCGGTGCGGGGCGACAACCCCCAGACAATGGTATAGACGCGCTCAGAGAGCGCCAGGTTGATGGTGGCGGACAGGGCCCCGTTAGCGCAGATCATGCAGATGTCGGCGCAGCGTTTCTTGAACAGGGAGTGGTATAGCCGCTTGTCCAGCTCGTGCCCGGTGGTGATGTACCGGTGCTCGACGCCGAGTCTCGAGACCATCTTGGCGATGTTGTCCTTGGCTCCGTCTGAGAAAAACATATTGTCGAACGTATAGGCAAGCACCTTGAAGTTGTACTTCTTCACCATGGCGTGGAGCGTATAACAACTGTCTTTGCCGCCGCTAATGCCCACGAGGGCGTCGTAGTTGGAGTTGCCTTTCCGTGCGCGACGCATGATTTCCAGGAACTCAGGTTCCCGGTTGGTTTCCCCCCAGTTCTTCCATCGTTGTTCAAACATCCGGCAATACGAACAGACTCCCTCGGAGTCGAAGGTGACACCGGGGTAGTTCGCCGGGAGAATGCAGCGAACACAGTGCTTGACCTCCTCTGTCATCGTTGGTCTCCTTTGCGTTGAGCCGAGATTTCCCATATGGACCCGCCTGCGACCGCCGCAGACTCATTCTCACCCATTGTAGTCGCTCTTGCCGATTTCGTCAACGATCAATGCTTCACGCTCCGGGGCAGCGCGAGCCTGCGAAGCAAGTTCCCTAGATGTACGCCAATGTGAATCCGCCGAAGACGGACAGCGGACTTGGTTGTCCACGAAGTCACGGCACGATAACCGCATGCACTTCACTGCGTTTTGCGCTCCTTGATCCAGTGGTCCGCCGTGCCCCTTCCGTTGTAGAACTTCACCACACTTTCATCACTTCGGCGCAGATTCGTCACAATAAAACCCACTCGGAGAAACGTCTCTCTTTGGTACCATTTCACCTTCGCGACTACCCGGCGCGGTTCGTCTCAGCTCTTGGCTTGGTAGGCCAGACTGGTGCAGAAGACCTTCGGGAGCCTCGACAGCCGACCGACTGGACGCGTGCATAGATGCTCAACGGCTCCTTGTAGGCTCTGATTGGCGGCTAGACGAATTCCGTACAGGTAGTCTTCCTCTTCGAGATACGTGTAGGTGTAGGTATCGGGGTTTGCAGACGCGGCGTCACCCTCAGAACATCTTGTATTCATAAGGGGTAACGCAGAAACGTGTCACCAAGATGACTCATGCATAGGGGAAATCCGGACTTACGCGGATTGGTGCCTCCAGCAAACCGTTCAGCCACCGCGCGAGACAGCCGAGGCCCGTAAATCAGGTCGAACGTCTGTTCCTTGTCGGGAAACAAGATCAGAGCCCTACGCTTGGTCGCGTTGACTATGTCGAGCGCTTCGTCGATTGTGAGGTCCGCCTGAAGGATCAGCGCATACGCCGTGTCAACTGCGACTCTGAGCATACGCAGCTTGCGGTTCTCTACCGCAACTGCCTGATCCTCCTCCTGACACCGCGACCGTTCGCCGTTCACAAGCTTCACCGGACGTCCTCCTACCGCACCGTGTGCTGGAAACGTCTCAGCCTTGCCAGCATGTCCTACCTGCTTTTATACTATATCCTCTCACGGACGAAAGTCAAACCGCGCCCAATACCCACTCTCGGGGAAAACGGTCATAAGAGTCCGCATCAGAGGCGCTCAGGATCGTGACGCAGGGCAGCGCCATAGATGTGGATCCAGATGAAGTACTTCCAACGTTTGCGATTTCCGTCATAAACCCTGACAGGAGAGCGGAACGCGTCCAGGTCATAATGTCCGAAATAGATTCCTTAGGAGGAGCGGATAGGCCCGCGCGTTAAACGCAATATTGGCGGTACCTGCGCACTCAAATGAGCAGTGGCACCGCTGTTTCCTTATTGTGTGAACAATGTGTCGTGCCCTCTCGCTGGTCAGAATCCGCCTGATATCGTACTCGGTTTCACGCAGGTTCCCCATAACGTCCGTGTCGAGAGGGAATCCCTTGTGCTCGATCAGCGGCCCGAGCATCTCGCAAGGCCTGACCTCGCCCGTCGGCCCAACGACCACCATGCGGCGCCCCGCCACGCACGGTAGCACAGCCCGGTTCTCCAGCACGGTCCTGATGATCAGGTCGCCGACACTCTGACCCATTGCCTTAAACAACCTGTCATACAGAGACCTGCCCCGTCGTCGTCCCGCCAATCGCGCGTGCGCCTCACGAACTGCTCCGGCGTACTTCTCAAGTTCAACATCGGTCGCGGCCTCCTCGCGCGTATCACCCCGCGCAAGCAGGACACCGAAATTATCCACCTCGAGCCTGCTCTCGATGAAGTCGTATATCTCGGATATTCTGTCCTGGTTGTATCTCGAAAAGACTGTTGCCATCCCTAGAGAAAGGTTCGTGCGGCGGCGGACGATCTCAGCCAGCCTATCGTGGGTTTCAAGCGTTCGCTCAAAGGCGCCCTTCACACCGCGTATCTCGTCATGCATCTCGCCAATATCGTCCAGGGAAAGTGTTATTCTCAACCATAGGTCGGGGCAACTATCGCGGATTTTCTCCACGGTGTCCGCAATCCGTTCCGGCATAGACCCGTTGGTTGGCACGGTCATGAAACGTAGACTGCTGCGCTCGTAGAAAGCCCGAACGACATCCGCGAGGTCTTCACGAAGAAAGGGTTCCCCGCCGGTCAGGTTCAAGTCGAAGAGATGAGGCATGTTTTCGGCAATCTTCTGGATCTCTTCCAGCGAGAGCTCCTTCGCGAGATCTGCATCGTCGATCTCGTTCCAATAGAAGCACATCTTGCACCGGTAATTGCACCGAGCGGTCACAAAGAAGATGCAGTAACTCAGCGACCGCGGATGCAGCAAGGTCGTTAGCAATTGCCCGTACCTGACCATCAGTTCTCCTGCTTCCGCTTGGCAAACGGTAGTGTCACAATCGAAAAACCTGCCGATGCAGCTAGCACAACGACATGAATGTAGCGTGTCAAAGCGGACCGCACCGCGAAGAGCACTCCCTCTTCCTTGAAAGCGAGCCGGTAGAACCGCCAATTAGCCACGACGAACAGTGTCAGGCACGCGAGCGCGAACCACAGGAACCATTTGCGCCAGAGCGCGCAGACAAGTCCTACCGGCAAGAGCAACGCCGCAACATTCGCAAACACGTTCTCGAGGCTAGCTTCACCGAGCCCCTCAAACATCCGGTGCTTCAAGAAGGTCCTAGGCCAAAGGAACGAGCGGCGCGCAAATGTCCTCAACTCCTTCAGGAGCCGCTCGGGATAGTTGTGGCGTATCCTGATATATCTTACGGTATATATGGGAGAGATCTTAGCGACTCGGTTGCCGAAATCCATATCCTCAAGGTCGGCTCCGCTGAAACTCTCTTCGTCGAAACCCTTAACCCTCTCGAAAAGACTTCTGTGCACGATCCCAGGTCGCACCGGAAAACCGACTATCTGCGAGATTTCCTTTCCTTTATCTCCCAACTCCAGCATCGCGCACTCCCATAACGCTTTGTACCGCGGCATAAACCCTTTGTTTGCAGGGACGCGCGAGTAGATTCCTGCTGCACACAGGGCTCCCGGGTGCGAACTCAGGAAGTGTCGTATGCTGGGGATAGTCCCCTCCTCGAAGACCGTGTCAGCGTCCGTGAATACCAGAAGATCGTGCGTTGCGTGTCGTACGCCCAGGTTCCGCGCCGCCGCCGCCCCACGGCGAGAGTCCGCGCGCACAATCCGCACTGAGGGGAACCGTCCGACAATCTCGGCGGTACCGTCGGTCGAACAATCATCGACTACTATTACTTCTATGGTATCGTCAGCATCGTTTACGACCGATTCGAGCAAGGCACCGATGGTTTTCTCGGCGTTGAACGCCGGTATTATGATCGACAATGCAAAATCCATTGTCAGCCCTCAGTTGCTTGTAAGGCCAACGTGCGCGTCCGGTGGGTGACGCCTGCGCCGCCGCGAACCCGTTCGAGACTGCGCAAACAACCCTCGTTGGCTATCTCCAATCAGTCATAATCGAGGTCGGCCGGAGAATGCCCGGGAACTGCGCCAGCCCGGGTGTCGACGACCAACGTTCGGTTCGCAGGGATGAAGCGAAAAAAGCAGCTTGAGAAGAGGGTTAGAAGGACGCGCTCTTTGGTTCCGACTTGTAGACCAGAAGAGGCTTTTGCCTTTCGGTGATAACCTCCTCGGTGATAACGCACTCTTTCACCGACTCCTCGGAAGGCAGCTCGTACATGATGTCGAGCATGATCTCCTCGAATATGGCTCTAAGCCCTCTCGCGCCGGTATCCTTTTCAAGCGCCCTTGCCGCCACTGCCCGCAGCGCTTCCTCCTTGAAAGTGAGGTTTACTCCCTCCAGTTCGAAGAGTTTAATGTACTGTTGTACGAGCGCGTTCTTGGGTCCGGTCATGATGAGCATGAGATCATCCAGCGTGAGTTGGTGCAAACTGGCGCTGACCGGCAACCGTCCGACAAACTCAGGTATCATACCGTACTTGATGAGGTCCTCCGGTTGTACTTGCGCCAGCACGTCTCCGATGTTCCTTTCCTGGCGCGATTTTATGTCCGCACCGAAACCCATCGAGGCCTTTCTCGTCCTTTTCTCTATGATCTTGTCCAGGCCCACGAACGCGCCGCCGCAGATGAACAGGATGTTCATGGTATCCACCTGGATATATTCCTGCTGGGGATGTTTTCTTCCGCCCTGAGGAGGGACGTTTGCCACGGTACCCTCGAGTATCTTCAGCAGTGCCTGCTGAACACCCTCGCCGGACACGTCGCGCGTGATCGAGATGTTCTCAGTCTTCTTGGCGATCTTATCTATCTCATCAACGTAGACAATCCCCATTTCCGCGTGAGCCGGATCGTAATCGGCAAACTGTAACAGTTTCAATATGATGTTTTCGACATCCTCCCCAACATATCCCGCCTCCGTAAGCGTTGTGGCGTCGGCGACTGCGAACGGTACGTCCAGTATCTTGGCCAGTATTTGAGCCAGTAGCGTCTTACCACATCCCGAAGGACCTATGAGCAGAACGTTGGACTTCTCCAGTTCCACGCCGTCTATTTCGGACCCGATGGATATGCGCTTGTAATGGTTGTGTACTGCAACAGATAAGATGCGCTTTGCTCTTTCTTGACCTATGACATACTCGTTGAGTATAGCGTTTATCTCGGCAGGTTTCGGTATTTCGGCATCGTGCACGGGCGCTGTGCGGACCCTGTCCTCGGCTATGATCTGGCCGCACAGTTCGACGCACTGATCGCAGATGTTCACGTCGTGTCCGGCAATCAGCTTGTTCACCTCATCATGGCGTTTGCCGCAAAACGAACATGACGCGATGCTCGTAGTGTCTCGATCCTCAGACATCACCTTTCACCTCTGGCCGTGTTGCCGGGTCAATCCCGTTTACCCACCATGACCTCGTCTATTATACCATATTCTTGGGCCTCGGTGGCCGACATGAAAAAATCTCGTTCAGTATCTTTCCTGACCCGCTCGATGTCCTGATTAGTGTGCTTTGTCAGGATTTCGTTAAGTGTATCACGCAGCCGGAGTATCTCCTTTGCCTGAATGTCGATGTCGGTTGCCTGACCCGCTATGCCGGCAATCGGCTGGTGAATGAGTATGCGGGAGTACGGCAGAGCAAACCGCTTGCCATCCGTTCCGGCGGCCAGGAGCAACGCTGCTATGCTCGCTGCCTGTCCCAGGCAGATCGTCGAGATGGGCGCCTTGATAAACTGCATCGTGTCATACACGGCGAGTCCCGCAGTCACAAGCCCGCCGGGACTGTTTATGTACAGATTGATGTCCTTGTCCGGATCCTCATACTCGAGGAAGAGAAGCTGCGCTATAGCTACGTTCGCCACGTGATCGTCGATCGGCATGCCGAGGAATATGATCCGGTCTTTAAGCAGCCTCGAATATATGTCATACGCCCTTTCCCCGCGGCTCGACTGCTCGACTATCATCGGAATCAACGCCATGACTGCAAAATCCTTTCTCCCAGGTCACTCAGCGGTTTGCTCCGCATCGCTGCCACCCTCATCACCCTGCTGCGGCTCCGTTGGCTCCTCGGCAGCGACGGGAACGTCCTTGATCCTTGCGGCTTCGACCACGAGATCAAGGGCTTTCCTTCTCAGCATCCGCAGGCGGTACCGCTCAACCAGGTCAGGCACGTCAAAGTAGCTGTCAACGGTTTCCGCCTTAACTCCGGCCGTCTCCTTCAGGTCGGCCTTTTCCTGCTCGACCTCCTCGTCCGTGACTGTAAGTTCCTCCCGCTTTGCTATTTCCTGTTCAAGACATGCTATCTTCAACGATTCTTCTGCATCCCTGATACATCCCTCTCGCAGCTTGTCCTCGTTCTCTCTGATATCCTTCTCCGCGACCCCCGCCTGATGGAGTTCTCTCACCTTCTCCTCGAGGATCTCCTGGGCGACGTGTTCAATTGCCGACTGCGGCAGTTCGAAAGTGGAGCTTTCAGCGATCTTACTCGCCGCCTGCCCTCGAACATGAGCTTCGCCGCGATTTCTTTCCGTTGTCTCAAGTTGTTCGCGAATTCGCTTCTTGAACTCCTCAACCGTGTCGCAGCTGCCCGCCTCTTTGGCGAACTCGCTGTCAAGCGCAGGCACGACGCGCTCCTTGACCTCTTTAACCTTAACGCTGAATACGGCTTCCCGACCTGCGAGATCCTTCCTATCATAGTCTTCAGGAAATGTCACCTTGACCTCGCTCTCGCTTTCCGGAACGAGCCCGCGCAGCGCCTCGTTGAACTGCGGAAAAAAGCCGCGTCCTCCGAGCACTAGGGTAACGTTTTCGCCCTCACCGCCCTCAAAAGGTTCGCCTTCTATAGCACCCTGATAGTCAATGACTATGAGGTCGCCGTCGGCTGCCGCTTTAGCGTCGCGCGGCACGTAAACGGCGTGCGCCTCTCGCGTGTTCTCAAGCACCCGCTCGACATCAGCGTCGGTCAGTTCACGGACACCTCTCTCGAGCACCAGCCCTTTATACTCGTCAAGTTCCACCACGCGCGGCGATACTTCGATCACCGCCCGGTACTTAAGAGGCTCGTTCTCCTCGAAGCTGACATCCTGAATGTCGGGGTCGGCTATGGCGGTCAGCTCCTGGGACTTGAGCGCTTCCTCGTACGATTCTGCGACAGCGCCGTCAATGGCAGTCTCCCTCACCCGCTTGCCAAACCTTCTCTCGAGCACTCTGCGCGGAGCCCTGCCGGTCCTGAACCCCGGCACGGTCGCCGTACTCTTTGTTTCCTCGAGAAGTTCCTCTATCTGTTTGTTGACCTCTTCAGCGGGAACTTCGACATCGAGCACGCGCACGCAATTATCTTTAGCCTCGACTGTGACCTTTACGTTTTCCATGTTCATGTCCGTTTTCTGTGGTGGGCGAGGCGGGACTCGAACCCGCACACCTTTCGGTACTAGATCCTAAATCTAGCGCGTCTGCCAGTTCCGCCACCCGCCCCTAACGTCGCCACCCTGACGTTTTCCAAGTCCACAAGAGCAGATTCCCGCGCGCAACTGGGATAATCGGCCCTCCAAACCTAGCCGGAGCTTTTCCAGCCCACTCTGACACCTTTCTGCGATAACCTGTGACGGATGATAACTAAATCGACGGCAATTGTCAACCCGGTTGGAACTGGACTTCCTCCGAGAATTTCGCAGTCTCAGATAGTTCATGTGGGCAATAGGGTCAACGGGGCTCGCGTTGGACGCTATTCCGTGGAGTACTCTTCCGACGCTGTCTATGGCGCTTCGATCCCTTCGTGGAGTGCAGCGTACTTCTCCTTGTTCTGGCCTGCGTCAGCGAAGGGCACTAGCAGGAATTCTTTCTCTACGCTCTGCTGCCGAACAGTGTACGTGTACACGGTGTCGCCCCACCAGCCTTCTTCGGGGATGCCGCCGCTTTCTTCGATGGCGGTGTCGGTGGCGAGGACCTGCGGCCCGCGAACGAAAGCCACCGTGTCGGTAGTCTTATCTCCATCGGGGACTATGCGAATTTCTAGAGGGATGGTCACCTGGACCTTATCGCCCGGCGACCATTCTCGATCAATCTCGAGGAGACGATTACCCGAAGGCGTATAGCGAGCGCCGGCCACCGCCGCCTCGAATCCTTTCGCCCACGCGGGAACACGCAGCACGAGTGGGAAACGAGCTGCCTCTTCCAGCTCGACTTCAATTTCGAGGTCACCGGTTTCGGGATAATCGCCACGGACATGGAGGGTGACGTTCCTACGATTGCCGCCCTCACCGTAACGCAGCGCGTGGCTTCCCGGGATGTACTGAAGCAGGGCCGGTTTGCCGTTCAGCGTGCCGGAGGAGAACTCCGGGATCATGGCAATGCCGCGGGGGATGCTGCTTGAACAGCAAGTGATTTGAGGATCCATCTTCCGATCGCGATCGCCGTACCACCTCTGACCCAGCAGTGGTGCGAAATAGGCGATCTCACCAGTATGAGGCGACTGCGCAGCCAAGAGCGCGTTGTACACGGTGCGCTCGAGTTCATCGGCATACTGAACCTCTCCCGTCAGTTCGAGGAGGTGGGTCGTAAGCTGAAGCCAGGTGACGGTGACGCAGCCTTCTCCAACCGCCTCGCCGGGAGGCAGTCTATGAGCGGGCGTGAACTGCTCGTGATAACTCGCAGTTCCGGTTATGTAGAGCCGCTGTGTCGCAATGTCTTTCCATGCGTTTTTCGCGGCGGTAATGTAGCGTTCGTCGGGATCGACGCGGTACAACTCGAGGAGCCCGACGATGTTCGACAGCATTTCGTAAGCTTTCCTGTTAGCCGTCTTATATACGCTTCCGTGCTCCAAGAGACTTGTTAAGAGCTGGCAGCCCTCTTCATACATCCAGGTCACAGGGTCATTCTCGTCTTCCCATGCATTGACGATGAAGTGACAGAACTCGAGATAGCGCGGATCGCCTGTCAGCCGGTACAGCACGGAAATGGGTTCGAGCACGCTGGTGGCGGCCATGCCCATGTGGGCGCTGGCAAGCCTCATGCTCCTCTTCTTCACGACGAAGTTCTCGTACATCAGATCCGCGGCGCGCTTGGCCGCCTCGAGCGCCTGACTGTCGCCGGTGGCCTGATAGTACGAGAGCAACCCAATGAGGTTGTACTTGTGCGTCCAGACGTCCCAGATCGGGCCCTCCCACCCGAGTCCGTCTCCCTGGCCGAATTGGGCTTTCTCCTCGTACGTGCCGAGATACCCATTGGGGAGTTGGGTATCGATCAGCCCTTGGACCGCGTAGTCCATGCGTTCCCTGAGGCGGTCATCGCCCGTGAACCGCCACGCGTAGCTCGCCGCATGCAGGTATTTGCCGACATGTTCGCCAACCCACCATTGAGGGCCCGGCCGGTTGACAAAAGGATCGAGGATCATATCCAGATCGAGTTGAAGCAGGCGTTTCTCGACATTGATTTCCATACGATCCGGAATCCAACCGTCGCTGTAGGTCGTTTGTTGGAAATCAGCCGGCTCGAAGGCAATTTCCACCTTCGTCTCGACCGCGGGCTTAACCACATCGGCAGGAAGCGCCAACGCCGCCGACGTTAACACCGCCGAGAAGCACAGTAAACATACCGTCGCGCTGCCGCGGCCAAGCACGGTGGACAACCGATGCCAACTTCGTCGGTTCAACCGGGTCTCATGAGTCATACTTCCGCTCCTTCCTATGTCGCAGACTCCCTTGCATTCCGAAAAACCTGCCGCCACTCGATATCGTCTCTTCTCTGTGTCTTGTGGAATAATGTGCTGACAGGCACGGTAGTTCGTGCCTGTCAGCACGCTTGACGCTGTTTCAGGGCGAAGCTATCCGAAAACCGTCGCAGACTTCTGCCTGCGAGGCCATCCCTCCGTGGATGTCGAAACTCCTTAGGTTACATCAATGTCCAGGATAGCTTCTTTCAACCAATCGCTCTGGTTTGGTATCGGGATAGCCTCTACTAGCCCGCGTGCGCCCATCGCGAGCGCGTCATTCACCATAGCGACACCCGTAGAGGAATTCAAAACCAATTCCCAAAATCCCGGAGACATCCATGACAAGTATTTGTCATGGATGACCCTGGAACTACGGCAAGTATAAACATGCCCAGCCACGGGAATTCACCCATGGCCGCGCATTTATTATCTACCTAAAGCACTCAGATCCTTCACGCGCCAAAGAGCCTGAAG
>CBFDCQ010000019.1:0-46192 GCA_965603355.1 uncultured bacterium | reverse complement strand
TTCGTGTGAACAGCCATGCAGGGTTTTATCACCTCCTTTCGAAACACCTCAACAACGATCAGGCGGCAGGGCTTGTGTGGTCTGTCGCTCCGCTTTGGAAGCGAGGTCCTGAGATTCTATTTGAAAAGCCGACTACGCAAACTCCACCACGCAATTCTCACTCAAGGGGTTGAGAAAGAACAACGGCGGTGTTGCCTCCCCGCCAATTATATCGAATTATACACCCATTGCTGTTTAGTGTCAAGTAATTTCTTAGAAATTGACTGCACCTGCGGGCAAAAAAGCGCCATCCGTTCGGCTAGGTTGTGGAGGACGGCGCTCTCACCGTGCGGCAGCCAGGATGGCCGCTCCGAGCGCGCCGGTCATCATCGGATCGGGGGCGACGGCCACCGGATGCCCAAGAGCGGATCGCAACGCGGCATCCATCCCTAGGATGAGCGCCACGCCGCCGGTAAATATCACAGGCGGATCAAGCCGGCGACCCGCCATTGCGGCGACTCGTGAGGCCATAGCCCCCTGAACGCCTGCCACGATATCCTCGCGCTGCGCACCCGAGGCGAGCAGCCCGATGATCTCTGTCTCAGCGAAGACGACGCACATGCTGCTGATCGCAGCGGGTTTCCGGCTGCGCTCTGCAATGCCGCCCAGGTCCTCGAGCCGTACACCGAGACGTTCAGCGACGACCTCGAGGAACCTGCCTGTACCGGCAGCACACCGGTCGTTCATGGCGAAATCCCGCACGGAACCGCCGTCATCCAGCCGTATGAGTTTACTGTCCTGGCCGCCGATCTCGACAATCGTCAACGCATCATCGACGAGGTGGCGAACACCGCGCGCGTGACACGTGATCTCGGTGATAGTTGTATCAGCGAAACCCACTATGTTGCGCCCATAGCCTGTCGCTACAATGTTCGATACGTCACTTCGCCTGACGCCAGCCTCCTTAAGCAGCCTCTCGAAAAGTTGCAGAGCCAGCGCTTCCTGCTCGATGCCCTGCTTCATAGTACCCGATGCCAACACGTCATACGTATCAGAATCCACGAGGACGATCTTGATGGCCCTCGATCCAGCATCAATTCCTGCACAAATCATGCGTTCTTTCTCCGATCTTTGGCGATTCCGACCAGCACTTCCAGACGCGTCCGCAGCGTCGGCAACGTCGAGTCGGACACGGGTGGTACCTCGATCTCCACTACTGGAATGTCCAGCCTCGACTGCACAATATCTCGAATGACACCGCCTTCGGTGGCGCAGTGGCTCGCGCCCGGGATGCGAGATAAGACGACCGCTTCCGCACGAAACGCCTCAATATCCGAACACACTCGCTCGGCGCGGTCCGCAGTGGAGCCTACCATGGGATCAGCCAAAGCTACCTGTGCCAGAGCCTCCGTTGGAGGCAGCTCCTCCGGTATTTCGTCGATGGCATGACAGAACATGTACTCCGTGCCGCATATCCTGCCGCCGCACTCTTCCAGCAGGTTCATCACACGCAGATCTGCCACCGGGTTGATCCAGAAAACACGTACGGCTTCGTCCGGAAGCACTCCTTGTCCGGCATCCAGCCGCTCCTTAACCTCCTCGAGCAGGTCGGTCAGCACTGCGATCGTTTCGTCTCTGTCTGAGCAGAAATGAATGGCCAGCATTTCAGCTATAAGCATCTCGAGAGCAGGCAGCGGACAGATATCCGCAGTGAAAACAAGGCGTCGGAGTTCGGCCAGGAGCTGCCTGACGCAGTTCGCCTCCCGAATGCCCTCCGACAGTCGGTCATCGTCAAGACGTTCACCAGAAAGTGACTCAATCGCATCTCTGACACGCTCCAACTCGGATTTTACGAAATCGACCTGCGTTCTGGGCGCGCGAAAACCTCCCGGCAGACGAACAGTCGTCTCGCCCCGATCCGGACGCCGACGGCTGGGGATCTCCCACCACAGGATCGGGTAACCGAGACCGTTGAGACGTTGCGCTATCGCGGAGAAATCGTCGCAGGTCGCGCCGACGCTGCACGTGAGCATATCCGGGATGGGAAAATGCGCTTCTGTCAAGAAGGCGCCAAGCATGGCCCGTACCGGACAGAACGCTTCATCTATTCCTAACGAGTCGGCGACTCCGAGCAGTCCGGCGCTCAGCTCCATCACACATGGAGTCCACCATGCACCGTCCGGATAAAATGCAACGACGTTCGGCAAGGAGTACGCCATCACCGGCACCGTGCCAAGATCCTTCATGGCGCCCAGAATCTTCTTCCCCTCGGCTCTGGCCTGATGCAGGCGGTCCTCTTCTGACAGAAGAAAGTTCCATAGCCTCAGCGACGCGGCGGAATTGTCGTACCGCAGGTTGAGCAGCCGTAAGTCGCCATCTTCAACATGACGGCGAAGCGGCCCGCCGTAAGCCGGTTCGCGCAGTCCCGCGGCGGTCAGTTCAGCGTACCGCGCGTCCCAGTCTGCAAAGGCGATCTGTCTCGGTGCGTCCATCATGTGAGCACCTCCATGAAGGCCTGAATTCTGGAGACCGTCCGGCCGTCAACGTCGCCGTCATCGCCGTCAATGACCAGAAGAGGTACATCCGCCCATTCCTTCATGCGTTGCGCCTCAGCGTGCCAGATATCGCACCATACGTATCGCCAGAAGATTATGCCATGAGCGCCTACTTCCGCGATTTCCTGCTTCAGCCAGCGATATAACTCGCTGTTCGGTCTGCGAAAGGCGTCGGTGATACCTCCAAAATACGCCTCTGCCAGTACTGAAAAGGGATCATCCCTGAGTGCCCTACGGTCGAACGCCGCCGGCATTGTCCGTTCGCCGCTGGTAGTGGCATTCAGGGAAACGTACCCGCCGACGCGCTCAATCATGTCGAAAACAACGAGGTGATCGAGCAGCAGCGGTCCCCCAACAAGAGCCAAGGGGATTCCGGAACTCGCTTCTTCCGATTCGGAGGCGCGGTCCTCAAACGTGCCGGTGCGATGGAACTCCGCGATTGCCTCGGCATATTGTCGCGGCGATAAACGTCCGCGCGCTGACCTTAACTGCGACCGGGTGGCGTCATACTCCCGCATGACCTCTGCCAGCTTCTCGTGAGAGGGTGAACCGCCACCGAGCTGGACAAGGAACCGGCCAAGACGCTGGAGCTCGCTCATGTACAGCTTGTGTGCAGCTGGGGTCTGCCAGGTGGATGGCACGTTCATGAGAAACACCTGTCCGTGTCGCGCGCGATCCACCAACTCCGAGGCGCGGCGCATCTGGTCACAGGCGGTTGTGAAAACAACAGCGTCCCCCCCGGCGTCTGAGGATACCTCATTCGCGAAACCAGCCGCGTACGGACACACACCCTCGGCCGCGCCGAAAAGGTGTGTATGTCTGGATGTGTGCGGCATAATCCTGCTCGGGCGCATCCCGTGAGCCGCAATCCATTCAGCAGGAACGAACGGACAGCTATACGCAACTGTTTTCATTACCGTCACCCTGAGCTACGTCTCGCGTCTTCCTTTGACCGTCTCGAAAAGAGCCTCCACCCGCACCTCGATTCGCGCGGAATCGGACGGCGAGTAGTCCGTCTCTATTCGCAGGTACGGAACGCCCAGCTCCTTTTCCGTAAAACGTTTTATGCGGTACGACTCGATATCGTACGTGAGACACGCCTGCCACACGAGCTCTATAACGCACTCTGGCCTGTACTCCGCCGCCAGTTTCCGAAGGGATTCAACCCTCGCCTCGTTCTTCGTCTTCACGGAGCAAGGAAGCTTGAAGTACTTCTCTGCCAAAGCGCGTACCGGATCAGATGCGCTTGCGTCAACATCGTCGAGGATCGGCTTCAAACCGGTGCAGCTCTCCATGCACACGACAAGTCCGCCGCGTCCCTCGATGAGATCCAGCACGCGCTCCGCGCCGTGAACGATCGGTACGCCGGTCATCAGCACGCGGACCCGCGACGCGGCGTCGGGGTCCCCCACCCTGTCCTTGAGAAGATTCAGCGCTTTCTCGTATTGCTCGAAGTCCGCCGAAATCCCTGATATGGTGCTCTTGAACTCCAAGAGTTGACGACCGGTCAACGGCGGCGAATCGGATTTCATCAGCGCCGCCAGCTCACGGCGGAGCCCTCTCTCTCGGTTCATTGTCTCGATCGCGTCTCGGATCTTATCGTCCGTGATCTCTACGTTGAGTCGAGTTTCGAGCTCGCTCTTGAACTTGCGCAGCTCGGACAGCCAGTGCTCCATGGCATCCGCATCGTCCTCCTTCTGGGGCAATTCGAGCACATACGTTGGTCGCACCTCGGCTATCAGCTCGAACATCTTCTTCTTACCGTCGCACGTTGTCTCCGCGACTATCAGTTCCGCCATCTCAAGAAACGGGTTCGATTTACGAAGGTGGTACCCGTACGTCGACTTGATGAGCGGACAGAGGTTGGACGGCAGGTGTTCCTCCGCATCGGGAATGGTGGCCGCGGAACCGCCGCAGAGACATGCTGGGACGGCTCCCGCGGCCATTATCAGCTCGCGCGGCGCGTACTCGCACATAATACCCACAATCGGCCGGCCGGCGTCGCGGCTGGCGGTCGCGTACTCCACACAATTCTGTATCATGTTGCGGAAGTATGCTACCGGACCATTCTGTTCATCCGTGCAGGGACTACCTGCAGCGCAGGAACAGTCCGGAGGCGAACACGGGTCCGCAGGGTTAACGTTCACTTCCTTTTCACCGCAGCACTTGCCCATTCCCTCAACCTCCTCGCTATTTCGTTTTACGTGCAACGAAGATCCCCTGAGCGATCTTGCCCGCGTGAGCGAGCTGTTGCAGAAAGGCCATCTCCCCGGCCATCGTCTCCATCAACGCTGTGTCAAACCCTATGATCTTCAAAGCGTCATAGGTGAGCTGCATGTTCAACATGTTCAGGTAGAGGTCCACGTGCGGCGGGAATCGGCCGCTGTGTTCCGCGACGATAACCTCGCAGCCGTTAGCGGACAGGGAGTCGCTGTATCCCTTCACATCCTGCACGCTCGGGAACTTCATGAACCCGAGAAACCTCTTAGCTTCCTCCTCAGTCAGCCCCGCGGGCCCCTCGATCCAGTCCGTGAAGGCAATCGTTCCGCCGGGCTTGACCAGTCGCGCAGATTCTGAGATAAGTTTCTCTTTGTCGACGACGTAACACCATGCGTCCTCGCCCCAGACAAAATCCGCGCTGCCGTCCGGAAGTCCGCTTTCGCAAACGTCGGCGAGAACGAACTCCATCTTATCTGACAACCCTTCCTCTTTGCACCTGCGACGACCGCGTTCTACCACCGTCTCCGTAGCGTCAACACCCTGCATGCGGTCAACGTTTCTGAAACGAACCAGGAACCGCATACCCGCGCCATTGCAGCAGCACAGGTCGATCCCCTTCATTCCCTGACCGACACCGGCCTTTTCGGCCAAGTCCATGGACGACTGAAAACCGCCTATGTGGATCTGTTCTCCCATGACAAGTTCCCACAGGTCGCCTTCCGCGCCACTGTAGACAGCTTGCGCATCGCTCAGACTGATACCTGATAGAGTTTTCATCGTTACTGGCTCCTTTTCCAGGTCAGAACTCGATCTTGGCCTTCACGCCCCATGCACTGTTCGCTTCGTGATTGAGCACCTGACCGAAGTGGCCGTACCCGGCACCCAGGGTGATGCGGTCGTTCACGATGTACGCTGCGCAAAGAGTCCACCAGTCGTCCTCCTCCTCGAAAAGACCGGGTACCTCGTCGTACTCGTTCGGTTTCTGACGGTACTCGGCGGCCAGAATGATCCGATCTGTGGCAAACACGCAGATGCTGCCTTCGCCAACGACCTTCCGATCGTTTGTGAAACCGAGCAGACCCAGGTGCGCTGCCTCCGTCGCGCGGATGCCAGCACTCACCATTACCGGCCTGGGGAGGTTCGTGATCATCTTACTCGCATACAGCGTGAAGTCCACACCGTCGTTGTCGTCGATACCGATAGCACGGAGTCCCCCCATCAGGTCGTCGTTGGCGTCATTAATCGTGTCGTTATACTTGTAGTGTACGCCGAAAGTCAGCGCCGGAACCCACGCCTGATCGAAATCGCCGTCCTTCATCAGCGCAAGGCGCGCGTTGACGTTGTGGAGACCGACGTACTGATCGCCAATTCGGATACCTGTTATGCGCTCGATATCCTGCGGCAGATCGCCGAAATCGGCGTAGTTGAACGCGTATCCGAGCTCGACTCTGTCCCACAGCGTCTCGGTTACACTGAAGGTCTCCAGGTCCTTGCCCTTGCCTAGGTGCACGTGCAGGACCCCAACGCTCGGCATCCCGAATACTTCCCCCTCCTTGGCGGGGTTCACCAAATACGCTGACTGTGTCGAGAACACCCCGCCGGTCCCCTCGACTGAATGCAACGGCAGCGGCGGCGCGCTCTGTTCCTCCTGGGCGGCAACTCCTTGCGCCACAGCCAAAGTCAGGATGGAAGCCACGAGCACAGCGGCTCCGCTTGCAAGTTTCTTCTTCGTCTTGAACGACTTCACGGGTATACCTCCCCTCTTATCACGAGACACGAAGCCTCGGGAATTGGCTTTTTGTCAGACACAGAGCCAGCACCGAGTAGGCGATCTCACTCGAAAGCGCGGCGTAGTAGAACGGTAGGCGCTGTTTGTGACGCGAACATTCGCCTCTCAAATTCGGTCTTGAGCGGTCCGACCCGGTACTTGCGATTGATTTAGCCTATACTATTTGTTTAATGGCCACGCCACGTGGCCGAGGTGACTGCCGGTCAGCCGTAATCCAGAATGGGTCGAGTGACCACCAGTAACTGGGATTTGAGCAGCCTGTCCTGAACATCTGCTATACGGTGAGGCGGCACGATCCATGAGTACATGCCGATTGGAAGGAACCTGGAGATCGCGGTAAAAACTGCGACCAGCCTTTTGAGGATATATTCAACCATTTATCTGCCCCAACACCGCGCGCTGCAAGTCTTCACGTCCAAAACGTTTTGGAAAGTTCCTTTCAGCCACATGAATTAGAAAAAGAGTGTGGTCTGGAAGAACACCCAGTCCGCATCACTGTGCTCGCCCGTGTGTCTGACGAAGGACCCCGGAGAAAAGTGAGCGTAGCCGCAGAAGAACTCCAGGCTGTCCGTGGCCTGCCACTTAGCGAACAGATCGATCTCGTGGCCAAGCGTTGTGCCGGACCTACCCGTGACGTCCTGCCTTTGGGGCTTGCCGCTGCAGTAATACCAGGCGTCTTTGTTCTCATCAAGAGTAAGAAAATGGTAGTCCAACGATACCTTTAGGGATTTCGTTGGTTTAATGCTGAAACTCGCCTGACAGTCCTCCAGATTCATCCAGGCAAACATATTCATTCTACCGTAGAACTTGTCCACGGCACCGAATAAACCGTCAAACGTCTCGTGCTTGCGGTCGTCCGGGTCACTGTCGCCAGAACCGAATGAGTACTCAATGCCAAGGCGAGGCGTCCATGGGGCGTCCAAAGTGTAACCGAGGCGCGCGTTGTAACCGTAAGCGCGAATGTAGTCCTCACCCCAATCGCCGAACTGGTATACGGCGAGTCCGCCCCAGTCGATACGTTCCTGGAACGTGCCGTTGAGATAAGCGCCCACCGACTGCGTCCTGAGATCGCCTAAACCAGTCGCTCCGCGCGTTGTCCCATGGTCATCGTATTTCTGAATGTAGAGAAGATCGAGGTCGAACGGGAGTTTCTTAACGCGGGCATAGAGGCCGTACGCGTCAAAGTCGAAGTGATCCTCGTCAAATCTGTCCGCGTCGTTAAGCACTCGCTGCGCACCGATGAGGTCGGCCGAGACAACTTCGGTGTCCCAATAGAGCGTGACCGCGTCCCACGTGTAGCGGCCCACGTTACCCCAATCGCCCGGACCCCATACTCGGCTGTCGCGATATGCTATGGCTTGCCGTCCCACTCTTAAGCCGAGCGGCGTATCGCCAATGTGCGTCCACTGGACATAGCCCTTTTTCACGTCGAGCGGATTCTCGTACGGACAGATCACGGAGAAGTCACGAACGTGCAGGTCGGACAACCAGTAATGGGCGTCCTGCAGCTGAACGAACGCATGCAGGTTCTCGTGCAGCTTATACTCGAAGTCCAGCCGCAACCGCTCAAGCAGCACGTTGTCGGTCTCATCTGTGCCGTATCCCTTGATGTTGTAATTGTCGTAGACCTCGTAACGAAATCGGAGGCTGCCACCTATATTCAACGTTCCGGGGCCCAGCGGGATCTCCTTCAGATAGTCCTTCCAGCTCTCTTGGCCGGTCTCGGCCTCCTGAGCAACCACAGTGAACGTCGTCCCGCAAATGACAAACAGCGCAACCATACAGATCCCCCGACTCAGCTGTTTCATACCGCTCCCCCTTTGCTTATCCAACAGTCCCTTTCTCAAAATACTCTCTCACCTGAAGCATCTTATCGACGAACGGGTCGCTCAGCCGGTCGCGCGGTTCAGGCAGGTCCACGCTCACCTCGCCGACAATGCGACCCGGCGACGTTGCCATGACAATCACCCGCGAAGCGAGGAACACCGCTTCCTCGATGTTGTGCGTTACAAATATGATCGTCATGTGGAACCGCTCGTGCATCTCGAGTACCTCATCGTAGAGATCTCTTGCCGTTGCGATATCGAGCGCAGAGAACGGCTCGTCCATTAGGACAACCTCCGGACGAGAGGCGACGGTCCTCGCAAGTGCTGCCCGCCGCTGCATACCCCCGGACAGCTCATAAGGAAACGACCGCGCCGAGTCCGTCAGACCGACCATACGCAGACATTCCCTGCATCTCTCGTGCGCTCCGCGCCTGTCCCGGTCCACCGCACTGAGCGCGAAAAGGACGTTCTTCTCAACGGTCATCCACGGGAACAGTGCGTGTTGCTGAAACATAAACCCCACCGACGGGCGGTTCGAGCTGCCCTGTGCCGCGATCTCGATTGAACCCTCGTCCGGCGTCTCCAACCCTGATACAATCCGGAGGAGTGTGGTCTTGCCGCACCCGGTTGGACCCACCACCGAGAGAAACTCTCCGCGCGCGACCTCCATGCTTACGTCGCTCAGGGCCTCTACGCGACGAGCGTCCCCTCCGTGAAACGACTTGGAGACGTTCAGCACCCGGATCATCGTTCCATTATCTGCCATTTGCCCACCCGCTGCGATATTGCATAGAGCAACCTGCTGGAAATCAACCCGATCACGCCTATGGCAATGATCGACGCGAACGTGAACTGATACTCGGCAACCTGATGGCTTGTTGCAATGATGTAGCCGAGTCCGGCCCTCGTTCCCGGGAAGATCTCCGCGGCGATTATGACCATCCACGAGATTCCCAGCCCCAGGCGCATCCCCGTCAATATCGACGGAAGTGCGCCCGGCAGGACTATCTCGAGGAAGACTTTACGCTCCGACACACCGAGGATCTTCGCCGCCTCAAGATAGAGGCTCTTCACGTGCTCGACGCCGTGCACCGTATTTACGAATATCGGGAAGAAACCGCCCCACCAGATGACGGCAATCATGGCGAACTGAAGCTGGTTCAGTATCGCGTGCCGCCACGCATCCTGCTGCCAGAACAGGCTCCCCACTGAGCTAAACCCGAACACGAGAATCGCGACCGGCAGCCACGCGATAGGACATATCGGCCTGGCCATCTCAACAGCCGGTGTTATAACGCGCCGGATCCAGGACACACGCCCGGCTAGCAGACCCAGCGGCACCGCTGTGAGCACCGCTGCCCCGTAACCGATCAACACCCTCAGCACGCTTATGCCACAGCTGTGTGCCAGCGGAAGCGAGTCGAGGTTCGGCGGCTCGTCGAACGGCTTCAGCAGCACGGCCAGTACCTCAAGCGGTGCCGGCACGACGCTCCACCGACTCGCCCACATCTGCCAGATGAACAGCAGGATCACCGGCAGGATCGCGCCCAGAAGGATCTTGCTCGGCTGAGTCTGGTTGTTACCAGCTGACATCTTGTGCCTCGCTCTCGGAGAGGATCTCCTCGATGATCGAGAGGTCGCAGATGGAATCCGCTACCTCGCGCGCGCTCTTGTCCCTCAAGCTGCCCGTGAACTTGCCGAGATCCGCCATCATCTCGGCCCAGGTTTCCATCCCCGACTTCCATTTCGCCGTCGGAACGTTTAGATACTTGACCGATGGCACGCTGTCTCTCTCGACCTCTTCCGGTAACTTGGTCCATGCGGCCGCATCTCTGATAGCGAGCTGCTGGTCGCTTGTTATGAGCTCCGTTGCAGCGTGGAGAACCTTGAGAAACGCTTTCAAGATACCGCGATGCCCGGCTATGACAGACTCCGTTGCGGCTACACAGCAGCAGGGATGTTGCTCCCACTTGCCGGCAGGGGGTAACGTCGAGAGGTCGCAGACGATCTTCCCCGCCTTCTTGTATACGGCGGTACTCGCGTGCGGCTGATTGATGACAAAGCCATCTACCGCCCCGCTCAGCAACGACGGCACCATGTTCCCCTCGCCCTGGAGGTTGACAAGCCCAATCTTACCTCCCTCCTCGCCAGGCGCGGTCGCTACCCGTATAGCTTCGGTGTCCAGCCCTTTCGCGAAGATCAGTTTGGCCACGGCCACGGGCGCTTTGTAACCGATTTTGAGCGCTCTATCGGACGAATTGACATGATCCACAAACGAGTTCCAGTCGGTGGCCGGAAAGTCGGGTCTCATAACCAACATGTCGCCGTCCGTCTGCAGCGGGAACACGATCTTGAACGGATTTCCTTTGTCCACGAAAAACGCGACCGGCGCAACGCCGCCCAGGCCAATGTCGATCTCACCGCGTTCCATCGCTGCGGGCATCCGAGAACCGCCGCCCACCTTGATCAAATGCAACCGGGCGCACCTTGTACCACCCTCCATTAGGTCATATACCTCCTTGCGCTTGATCTCCTTCAAGTAGGCTCCGCAGCGCGGCTCAAGCGCGTCACCTTCGAGCGCGGCAACGTAAAGCGCCAGCTGATGGTCGTGCCCAACGTGACCGACGTTAAACTCCGGCACAGCAGCCGGACCCGGTCTTTGTGCCGGCACTGCAGACCTTTCCTCTTGCGTTCCCCGGTCACCACAAGATGCAAGAGCAAGTAATGTCACATACGTTGCGACTTTGAGAGTGCGCCGTCTCATGCTCATCATCCCGTC
Organism: uncultured bacterium; assembly: GCA_965603355.1. Lineage (GTDB taxonomy): Bacteria > Hydrogenedentota > CBFDCQ01 > CBFDCQ01 > CBFDCQ01. Next base: position 35,044 of record CBFDCQ010000019.1, on the reverse strand, counting down.
CCCCCTCACGCCTTCGCGATCAGTTTGCCGGCATTCTCGCCCGGCGCGGCGTCGTAGACTTCGGTTATCTTGACGGTCACGACACCCTTGAAGTTTTTGTCGGGCTTCTTCTTGTGCAGGTTCTCGTTGGCCATGTCATATGCAGGCCCGCTTGTCTCGTAGGCAGCTGAAGCGCGGAACTTATACGCTTCCCTCTTCTCCTCATCCCAGACGCAGAATGAGACGACGCCGTTCTTCTCCACGTTCTCCCGCGTGGCCTTCATAAACATGTCACCGACAACCAGGGTGTCCTCCGCGAACCACCAATACTGCAGCATCGGGACAGCGTTTGGCACGCCGTCTTTCGTGCATGTCGCGAATCCTATGGTTCTCCTCTCCTCCATCATCGCTCTTGCTTTCTCCGGTATTGCCATCCTTTTGTCCTCCTTTCCTCGCCAGTTACGCATCGAACCCTTCACGAGAAGAGCTGAATTCTACCGTATGATCGTTTCTGGAAATGCTGAATCCTGGAAGGTCGGGAATTCCGTTTTGTCGGGCTGATATTCTGCCGAACGGGCTAGAAGTTGATCGTACTCCGTACCGGCTTGGTCTCGAACGGGCCGACCTGGTACCTGCACAGGATCTGGTACTCAGTGTTAACTGAGGGGCCACTCCATGTGGCCGAGCAGCTGAATCCTCAGCCATATTCGAAGTCGCCTTGGGTGACGACTTCGCCGTCGGCCTTCACGATTCTGTAGGCGGGTTCTTTCGGACGATTGGGTTCGTTGCTCGATAGCGAAATGCGGGTACGATTGCCTGAAACACGCTCTAAATCTGTCACGACTTCCTTGCCGGAACCTGTGATAGAGAATTGCAACTGCGCGGCCGTGGCGTCGCCGGCCCTCACGCTTTGCAGGTTGCCTTCAGACACACTTACCGTCGGCATGTAAGGTTCGCCGAGAGCTAGGATAGCATCCTTGCCCTCCTCCACGGCGACGGTCGGTCCTTCGACGGCAGCCATGCCGCTGATAGACCATTCATCGCCCTGTTCGTCCTTGCGAAGCGCAGTATAATCCAGGAGTCGGTACGTACCTTCAGGAACCATGATCTTCGTGCCCGGTCCGTACGCCATCACGCAGTGCGAGGCGTCCTCCGTGCACATAGTCATTCGCTCCGTTGCCATAGACAGCTTCAAAGGCAGGAGCTTCTCACTCGTCGGCGTGAGCGTCAGCTTCCCTTCCGCAGCGCTGATGCTGACGTCAAACAGCTTGCCGTTCAGCAGCAGCATGTCGCCGGAGATCTGCGTGTCGCGAAATCCAGGCTCGCTGCCAGTCGTGAGATAGAACAGATCGCCAGTGGGAGCAAGGACAGGTTGGGAGCACAGGTATACGGTCGACAGGGAGATGTCGTCGTTGAAACGTCCATTGACGTTGCCATCGCCGAGCGCGACGCGATAGCTCTGGCCGTCAAGCTGAAACTTGCCTGAATAGAAGCAATTGCCGAAGAGAGTCAGTGTGAAGTTCTGGTCAATATGCTCTTGCTTGAGCTCTTTGTCCGGCCTCCCGTAATCCCCAAAGTAAAGGTACTGCACTGAAATGGTAAAGCTGTACGGCAGGGACTTGCCTCCAACCGTGACAGTGGCATCAACCGGCGGGAAATCGGCCTGAACTGCCTCGCTTTGAGCACCGGCTGGTGTACCGAAGTCTCCGTCGACCACGGCGTCATCGGTAAGATCCCCGTTCCCGTTCGCATCGAAGTACAGCCGATTGTAGAAGAAATCGTCGTCGTTCTGCCGATCGAGGATGAGCAAGCGTGGTTTGTCTGCAAACTGGATGATTGCGTATATAGGCGACTTGCTCTTAAGTTCAGGCAGCTTCCAGTCACCTGACGGGACTTCGATCATCTTTTGCATCACAGCGCCGCCGGAGGGTAGGAACTCAGTAGCTCCTTCAGGATACCGCTGATACTCGATCGGGACGTCCAGTCCGAAAACGCTCGTTGTCACGCACAATGCCAGAACGAACATCAACACCTTGACTGTGCGTTCTGTCATTGATCCTCCCCCATCATACTCCCCCCATGGTCCGTTCCTCACCGTGCTACATCGGCACGGACATCCGTTGCCTAGCCGGACACGAGCTTCTGAGCGCTGCCAGTCAATTCGGGCAGTCCCGATTCAACTGTCTGTACAGCCTCAGACGTGCGTTCCTGGTCGGTTTGTACTCGCCGTGAGTACAGGTGCGAACCCGGTCAGCACGACGTAGACATAGCCGCGATACAGGTAATCAGGATGCCTCTCTTCAGCAAACCTCTTCTTCTCTTCACTCGTATGCCTCCCATGCGTGGTGAATCACTATATCGTCAAGCTCTTTGCCTTGTTTAGCACCTCGAAGATCCCGCTCAACCCACCATTCTTATAATACACGTCCCCGGGCAAACATACAACAGTCTATTTTGCAGCCGTTCCGCGAGTCGCGTCTCTGCTATATTCGGATATCGCTACTTTCTGATACGATCTCGAACGGTCCCGCGTTGACACTCGGCACTACCTCGAACTCACCCTTTAAACCATCAGGTACTCGCCATGAGTACGTGCATGAGCCCCCTCACCCGAATGCGAAATCGGCGCTGGCAACGATTTCACCCTCGCCGTTCCTCACTTCGAACTTTGGCGGAGGGAGACGCGAGCCATCTCTTTGGATTTCGCCGGCGGAGTACGTTTCGCCGCCCTGCCCTTTGATCTCCAAAGAGAATCTGAAGGAATCGCCGCTCCTGGCTGCGGTGATGCTGGCCGTAAGAGGCGCGCCAAACGCCACTGCGGCTTTTTCGTCCGGGTTAACAGAAACGGCATCCTGTCTCCAGTCGCCCCGTCCGATCATCTTCCACGATATGCCATCGTCATCTTCCACTTCGAAGCTGCACCCCGCGACTCGGTACTCCCCCGCAGGGACCTTCAGCGTGCGGGCGTTGCCGGCCAGCTTCAGCCCGCCATCATCACTGAGCAGCTCGACAGAGTACCCGTCCTGGTCAGTTGTCACATAACCGCAAGGCGATTCGCTTTCACGAACGGTGATCTTTCGACCGCTCGGATCGATCTCCAGCTCGTAGCACTTATCGCCGAACGATACGTATTTGCCGACGTGGTACATTTCCGGCGTGTCGTAGATGTGTTTCCCGAACTCGCCGTCACCGTTGACGTCGACCACGAGAGTGTCGCCCCGTGCGTATATCGTACCGCTCATCGGAGCGCCGCGCCGAGGAGCATAAGCGTCGTTGAACACGCCGTTGCAGGTGTCATCGAACAGCGCCACCCGGTACGTCTTATCGCCGAACGTAATCTCGCCCTCGCAGTAGCCGGCAGAGGTCCAATTCACCTGCGTATCGCCGAACGAGTAAACGCGCGGCGTGAGGTAGTACGGGTAGTTGCTGTCGCCATACTCGAGAGTCAGCTCCACCTGAGGGAACTCAGTCATCTGGCTGTTGCCGGCGCTCTTGGCGACAACCTTCTCATCGTCCGTGAGGTCCTCGTTATTGTTCGCGTCTATGTATAGCGTGTCGTACCCGGCCCGCGTTCCTTTCGATTCGTCAATCACAAGGACGTACCTGGCATCCTCGGAATCTCCCAGGTTGATCTCGCCGTACAGAGGACGTTTGGAGAAGTACACCGGTTCCTCGGAAAGCCTCTCGGAAGGGCGCAGCGACATCTGTACATACCCCGAACCCATGTATCCGAGACCTGGGGTATCCTCCGTAGATTTGTATTCCAGCTCCGAAACTACAGGGCCGACGGGCGTGGGAACTACCGGGGGAACCGGCACGGGAGGCGGCACGGGAGGCGCCGGTTTCAGCCGTGCGCACGATGTGCCGACCATCACCACACACACCACCACTATCGCAACTTTGAACGCGTTCTTGTTCAACATCGGTTCACCCTCCCTGTTAGTACCCCATATTACAGTACGTTCGGCTACCGATTACGTTCAATAACTTTCCTCTTTCACGCATTATACACCCGAAATGCTAATATTTCAACACTTTTTTCTGCCGGGGCTATTGGTCGCCCAGCAGGCTCTTCAAAGCCTGCTCCACAGCAGCGAGCGGGATATTCTGATACCTGACGTTGCCCTCACCGTCGATGATGAATATTGCAGGCACGCTCTTCACCCCGCATCTCTCGAACGTCGCTCCCTTGTAGTTCTCTGCAGGTTTGTCGAGAGCCACGCGGAAGGCGATGTTCTGTTCCTCGACGAGTTCCTGCAATGCCATCTCATCGCTGTCAGCGCTGTGCGCGGCGATTACTGCGACATCACCATGCTGCCTCGCCAGCGCGTTAAGCGTCTCGATAACCTCGGTCGACGACTCGTGCGCCGAATCCCAGAAGGCGAGGATCACGACCTTTCCTCGAAGCGCCTCCATGCTCGTCGCTTCGCCACGGACCCAAGTTGCCACGTCCAGGTCGGGGGACTGGTTTTCCAGCAACCGCGTCGAGCGGTAAGGTACGATCTCACCGTCCCGGCTTAACACGGCCTGTCCCTCGCGCCATTCAAGCGGTGGGCCTTGATTGGCGCGGGCAATGAGCGTGGCCCCTTCGATAAGATCCATCTCGAACGCATCGATGCCGTCAAAATCGGGCGCGACTTCCACCCCAGTCACTTGGAGATTCCCTTTAAGAAACGACTTGCCCCCGGTCACGTATTCCACATTGTTCTCCGACGAAAAGCCCGTAATGACATTGTGCCCGCCGATCCGCTGCAGCTTCACTGAACGCACCAGGTGGGTCCATTTCTTCTTCTGCGGTGCTACCGGAAGTCCCGATCTCAGGCGCTCCTCACTTACATGCGAAAGTGGTTTGCCATAATAAAGATCGTCGCCCTCCTTGCACACATGGATCTGCCTCGGCAGAAACCCTGACTCAGGGTCGAGCCACAGGGTGTACTCGCCATTATCCGTATCCGCTCGAAGAACGTACGTCTTGTGACCATCTATGGTTGCCATGTCGCCTTCCATCTCGAGATCCGGACAACTGCGAAACACATCGACTATGCTTGCCCCGTCATCGCCGCGAATGATGCCGGACAACACACCCAGTTCACGCAAGTTCACCCGTACAGCCTTTGCGAAAGCATCCTGATCAAGAGGCAAATCTCTGTAGGACGCCCACTCCGGTTGAACCGCGCGGTCGGGATCGTGCCCGTACGAGTACGAGAGACACAGTCTGTCATTGACGACCCATCTGTTTCTGAAAACAAGTTTGCGTTCGGGATCCTCGCTCAAGCCCCTACTGCCGAAGTCAAAGCGCTCTCCATCCCTCCGATACCAGCCTTGGCCCTCTAGCTGAGACGGCCCGGACCATCGCGAGCTCTCGCTATACGTAAAACTGATCTTCGGCCGTTCCAGCAACGAATGCGCTAACGATTCCTCGAGTTTTTCGACGACCTCTGCCACCGAAATGCCTTCAGCATCAACCGGCGCCGCAGCACCGAAAAAAAACAGTGCCAGAAAACACCCGACGCCTACAACCACACCCGTCTTCATCAGCCCACCTCCATTACCGGCAGCGGGATATTCTGGGATCTCATCTCACCTCATCTACATATATAATGTAATCTATCTTACATATCGATCAATTCAGTCTGCCTTCAGTCCGATTCCTTTTTCGCCGAGATCTCCTCGCATCGCTCTATGAACGCCTGTGTCATCGGGAACCTGCTCGGGTACCTGAGGTACTCGACGTGGCCGTCCATGAACAGCACGTTGCTGCCGCTGGGCTCGTGGTTACCGGGCCGTTCCCACATCACAGGGATCTCACTCTGGGCCAGGGCGGAGCCGGCAGGGTCGTTGATGTCGGTTATGAAGAACCGCTCTACTCCCTCCCGCAACCTGCGGATCTGATCGCTGCCGCCGTTGCCTTTCCCCTCTTCGACCCTTATGTCTTCGTTCCGCTCAGCAGACTCCAGGGACTCGTAGACGTCCAACAGCGCGAGCCCCTCCTCTTCGGTGGCAATCGCCCAGCCAAGGTAGAAATAGCTCTCGTCGGTGACAGCATCTGTCGCCTGGACCTCCTCGACCTCGCCACCCAGCGCGCCCGGGCACCTCAGGATGTTAAGGTCGGTGAGATACTCAGGATAGATCTCGTCTGCCTCAACCATTAGATTGTAACGCCGGTCGTCTATCCGCGGCCACCGGCCGTTGTGTTCATTGGCGTACATCTTGAACACGATACACATTTGCTTGAGGTTGTTCGCGCACGACGAGCGACGCGCTGCATTCTGCGCTCCCGTAAGCGACGCTTTCGAAGCTGAAGCGTCTCGCTTCCTTGGTCCCCGCGACCTGTCCACTTCCTTCGGCACGTTGTCGATAGCCGCCTCCAGCGCACCCAGCGGTATGTCCTGGTACCTGACCGTGCTGCCCGGGTCAATGACGAAAACCGCCGGCGCTTTCCGCACTCTATAGCTCTCGAAGGTCAGACCGGGAAACGTCAGCGACGACTCCGTGTCAATGGCCATACCGAACGCAATACTCTCTTCTTCAATGAACTCCTGCAGCGCATCCGGGTCGGCCCCGGCACCGTGCACGGCAATTACAGCTACGTCCGGACGCTCTTCGGCCAGAGCGTTGAGCGCTCCAATGAGTTCGGCGGCCGAATCGTCCGCCGAATCCCAGAACGCGAGTACAACGATCGTGCCCTGGAGTTCTTCCAGGCTGGTCCGCTCGCCGTGGATCCATTCCGCGACCTCCAGTTCGAAAGCCTGTTCCCCGGAAAGCCGCTGCTCTTCGCGTACTTCGGGACTCACAGGAGGTTGCTGTGTCTCGATGATCAGGTCCGTCTGGTCCTTGCCGGCAACGAGCGTGAGTTGGCGTGTCGATTGCGAACCTGTCCCTGTCATTGCGACCAGCATAAAGTCGCCGGGTGCTTGGCGAAAAGAAAACCTCCCGTAATCCTTGACACTCACCTGCGTGTAGGCTGGCCCGCCCGTGCGCATGACGATCAACTGACCGTCAGAAACAGGCTCGCCGGTCTCTCCGTCGATCAACTTGCCGGATACCAGCACCCCTTTACCCAGTATGATATCCTGGTCGGTCTTGCGCTCCCCTGCCGCAACTTCGACCGTAACCGGCGCGACTGCCCCGTCCGTATGCGTCACTTTAACGCTGTGCGTCCCCGCCGCAACACTCTGGAGAAGGTAACGACCCTCCGAATCAGTTTCACTCGTCTCGGGTCTTGCCAGCAAGCTTGTGACATCGTTCATCTGCGCGATCGCTTCCACCGCAGCGCCCTTGGCAGGTTCGCCGGTCTCCTCCAGGGTGATCTTTCCCTCAATGGTCGCGCCGGGTTCCAGGTTCACCGCCACGTCTCCCGCACCGACAGCGATTTCGCCTTCGGGGAATCCCTGTATATCCTGAGGGGCGCCCTCCACTGCGACGGCGAAATCGGGATGCTTTACAATCAGCATCACGGTGGCGTCAGCGGGAAGACCGTCGAGCACAAAGGCGCCATCCCCACCGGTTGTCGCCTTGAGCAGCGCCTCGCAGGGAGGCAGAATGCGCAACGGCTCATCAACCGAGCCCGCAGGCAACGTGATGAACGGCGAAAGCACCGCGCCTTCGACCGGGTTTCCCTCCGAATCCGCCACCTTGCCTCGAACGGAACCGCGCTTCGGCAGTACAAGACGCAGGTCCGAGGTGTCTTTGCCCAACTGGATCAAGATTTGCCGCATCGTCCATGCTACGCCATAATCCGGGTGTTGCACAGCATAGAAGGAGTAAAGACCCTTCGCTTTGTCGTCATCCGGCGCCAAAGTAAACCGCCCGTCCGCACCCGTCTCGGCCTCCGCCGTTACTTCGAACTGCCAGATCGCGCCCAGCTCCATGGTAAGAACTTTGATTCTCGCCCCGGCGACAGGGTTCTCATCCGCATCCACCACGATGCCGGCAGCCTCCTGTGTCTGCGCCCACGCGCAGTGGCACACCACCGCTGTGGCAAGAACAACGAGTGCTAAGAGTACAAGATGCCCCTTACTCATATTCCCCTCCCTTCTAGTTAAACGCACTACCTTTCGCTTTATTGCAGATACAACGCAAGGCACGCTGCTCACTGAATCAATGCTAGTCTTTCTTCGCCGAGATCTCCTCGCATCGTTCTATGAACGCCTCTGTCATCGGGAACCTGCTCGGGTACCTGAGGTACTCGACGTGACCGTCCATGAAGAGCACGTTGCCGCCATCAGGCTCGTGATGGCCGGGTCGTTCCCACATTAGCGGAATGCGTTCCTGCGCGTCGGAACTTGCGCTGGGATTGTTGATATCCGTTATGAAGAACCGTTCTATCCCTTCGCGCAACCTGTAAACCTTCTCGAGGCCCCCGGAGCTTCTCGACGGGTCAAGCGGTAGGTCCTTGTCACGTTCGGCAGGCTCGAGAGACTCGTACATGTCCAGCAGTGCGAGCCCTTCCTTTTCGGTGGCAATCGCCCAGCCAAGGTAGAAGTAGCTGTCGTCAGAGACGTCATCCGCTGTCGTGGGACGCTCGCCCGGCTCGTTTGGACACCTCAGGACGTTAAGGTCCGTTACATATTCAGGAAAGATCTCATCGCCCTCTACCATGAGATTACCCTCGCGGTCGTCTACCTGCGGGAACTTGCCATTGTGTTCATTGGCGTACATCTTGAACACGAGGTCCATCTGCTTAAGGTTGTTGCTGCAGGAGGCATTGTCAAGCGGAACTACCGGTGCGTCCCACTTTCTGGGTCCCGCCGCCGCCTCCACCTCCTTCGGCACGTTGTCGATAGAGGCCTCCAGCGCACCCAGCGGTATGTCCTGGTACCTGACCGTGCTGCCCGCGTCAATGACGAACACGGCAGGCGGTCTCTTGACCCTGTAACTCTCAAAGGTCAGGCCGGGAACCCTTCTTTGCGACGGTTTATCGATGGCGATACGGAAAGTGATATCCTCGTCCTCTACCAGCTCCTGCAATGCATCCCGGTCGCATTCGGCCGCGTGCACGGCAAGTACCACGACGTCGGGACGCTCCTTTGCCAGAGCGTTGAGCGCTTCAACGACCTCCGCTGCCGACTTGTGCGCCGAATCCCACAGGGCAAGTACAACAATCTTGCCCTGGAGTTCCTCCAGGCTGGTCTCTTCGCCATGGACCCATTCCGCGACCTCGATCTCGTAAGCCTGCTCGCCAACAAGGCGCATCGCCTCACGTTCCTGCGGGGTGATCGGCTGCTGCTGTTGTCCCAGCACGATCTCCACCTCGGTGTCACCCGCCATGGCGCGCACCTGACCCTGCACGGATCCTTCCGGACCACTATGGAATGCCCATATCGTGACGTCCTCGTCCACAAGGTTCGTCAGACGGAAGTTGCCCTCTTCATCCGTGTTTGTATTGCGCGACCCCGTCGCCCGGGAATGGCAGTTCACATTCACGCCCGCCACCGGGTTTCCATCCTCATCAACGACTCTTCCCTCGATGACCTGGTCGGCATCCAGCAGCACGAGGTCGCGTACCTCGTACTTCTCGCCCTCGTTTACCGAAAACCGTTCGGACTTATCCTGGCCGTAGCCCTCCGCCGTGGCCGTTACGGCGTACTGGACGCCACTAGCTGCACTGGCGAACTCGTAGCGACCTTCCTCATCCGCCGTGACACTCTCGTCCTGCCAACCGCGCCTCTCGGAATACAACGTGGTTCGCACGTTCGCCGATGGGATGGGTTCACCATCTTCCGCTGTAACCTGTCCGCTGATCGTGCCGGTCCTGCGCATCTCGATTACTCCCTCGGCATCGGACTCGCTCTGGAACGGCTTTGTTAGAATACCTCTGTGATCGGGCATATCCGGATGGGTCGCTTCTATGAACAGCGCCTCGTACTCTCTCGGCTGCTGGCCGCCGAGCGGAAGCTCGACGCTGCCGTCCGCTTGCGTTTGCGCTGGGGAGGGCTGTCCGCCCCACTTGCTGCGGACGGTCGCACCGGCCAACCCTTCGCCGTCGGGTCCAACAACCTTGCCCTTGAATGCCAGCGGTTGCGCAACCTCGAGTACCACGTCCGTCTGGTCTTCTCCCTCAAGCAGTGAGAGATCGAGCCGGGCATTGGCGGACGATCCCGTAATACCGTTCAGGAGTATCTCGCCCGGCGGGTGGCGAAACGAGAAAGTCCCATCTGGTTCGAGCTCCACCATCGTCTGACCCCATGCACCCCTGGCGCCTTTTAGTACAACAACCAACTGACCATCACCAACCGGCTCGCCGGTCTCCGCGTAGACGAACTTGCCCGACACAAGCACTCCCTTCCCAAGAATGATGTCCTGGTCGGTCAATCGGTCCCCGGCGGCGACCTGGACAGTCTTCGGCGCGGCTGTTCCGCCCGAGTGCTCTACGGTAACAGCATATGAGGAAGCTGCAAGTCCGCGCAGCATGTACCGGCCTTCGGCATCGGTTGCCGCCTCTTGGACTCCTATGATGAGAGCCGATATATCTGTACGTATGGCCCTTGCGTTCACGCTGGCTCCCTCGACGGGCTCACCGGTCTCCTCGAGTATGACCTTCCCCTCGATCGTCGCGCCCGGCCGGAGTTCCACCGTTACGTCGTCCGCGCCGACCGGAATCCTGCCCCTGAGCATTCGCCGCGTGTCATCAGGTATTCCCTCCACGGCAACGGCGAAATCCGGATGCTTCACTGCCAGCATCACCGTCGCGCCAGCGGGAAGGCCGTCGAGTACGAAAGTACCGTCCGAACCGGTTGTCGCTTTGAGCAACGCATCGCAAGGAGGCAGAAACGCCTCCTGCTCGTCAGCTACTCCTTCCGGAAGCGTGACGAACGGTGTAATCACCGCACCGTCCACCGGATTGCCGCCGGAATCGGTCACCTTACCCTGCACCGAACCGCCCTCCGGCAGCACTAGACGCAAATCCGAGATATCCTTCCCGCTACGGCCGAGAACCGGACCGAACGTCCATGCAAGGCCGTGATCCGGATGCTGCGCCGCGTAGAAGGAGTAAGAGGCCTTCGATTCCTGCTCATCAGGACTCAGGGAGAAACGGCCATTCTCATCCGTCTCTGTTTCACCGCTCACGCTGAACTGCCAGATAGTCCCCACATCCATGGTAATTACGACGAATCGTGCACCCGCGATCGGGTCGCCCGCCTCGTCCACGACGACGCCCGCAACCTCTTGCGCTTGGCCCCACGCGGTACCGCAGCACAAGATCACCATTACCAGCACGATCGCCGCAACTCCTGTCAAAGACCTGTTCATCGTAGGTCCCCCCTCGTGTTCAACACCCCTCTGTTTGCGCCCGGCACACGAATACTGACCCACTGTGCTATCTTCATAGTACAGTGTAACTGGTACCGGCGCTGTTGTCAACCACTGCTAGATGATTCGGAATGATACACAGTCCTGTACTTATATACCCCCCACCCCACGTGATTATTCATTATAGCACATTTCTGCTTTGCTCCAGGACCGCAGGTAGATGTTATCATGTTATCATCTCGACTCTCTCATCACGGGGGGAGCGGATCCTGCAACGGAGCCGCGTTGTGGGTATTTGGGCGGGCACGGTTCCTTGCACGCGTTATTCCCGCGACACGCAGTCTCCCCCAGCTTGCTCTTGCCCCGGTCCCCGCAACACTCGGCTTCCCTGGCCCGCTTCCAGCGGGCCGTTCTTTGCACCCGGCTTCAGCCGGGGTGAAAAGGAAGGCGCAACCAGTCATAGGGCGCTTCAGCGTCGCTTCTCGAACCGGCTTCAGCAAGGTCGAGACCCGGCACTGCTGCTGAAGCGTCAGCGGAAGCCACGCTAAAGCGCGCTGTCTCGATGTCCCACAGTTCTACTCACCCCCGCTCAAGCGGGGTGCAAAGAGGAGCCCGCCAAGGCGGGCTAAACGATAAAGCGTTCAGCAGCTTGCGCACTAGAGTGGCCATGAACAAGAAGGCGGTGCTGCAGGAGTCCGTCCGCCACCACGCACGTTCCGCAAAGAGACTTCCTTACATCAACGCTAAACAGAGACGAAGCGGGCATCCAGTGAGGCTGCAGGAGGTTTGGCACGCGGCGTGGATCCCCGCCTGCGCGGGGATAACGACAGAAAGGACGCTCTACAGTGTCTTGGAAGAACAGACTCGACATTGCCGGAAAAATGGGGAACAGTGGACGTTGTCACGCGGCGCCGAGCACGACTAGCACGTCGCTCTTCCTGCCAGGTTTTCGAGATACGCTGTTGGGGATGTCCCATTGGGAGGAACGGGCCTGGAGCGATTCACGCTCCAGGCCCGTAACGAAAAGTCTAGCAAGGACAAATCAGGATATTGTGAACGTCTTCGCCTTGTTATCAACCTTGAACGGTCCAGCGTTGACGATCGGCACGATTTCGATCTCACCCTTCAAATCTTGAGGTACTCTCCATGAGTACGCGCAGGTACCGCCTCACCCGTAGTGGAACTGACCGCGGGCGATGATCTCGCCGCGTCCGTCTTTTATCTCGAATCGCGGTGGGGCAAGCTGTTTGCCATTCTGGGTGAACTCGGCGGGCGAATACGTCTCACCGGCCTGGCCCCTGATGTTAAGGCCCAGGCTGAGGGCGTCTCCCTGCTGCTCGACGCCAAGGCTTACTGTAATCGGCGGACCGAACGTCAATGCGGTGGTTCTGCTCTGGCTTACGCTGAGCACCGACCGCGCGGGCTCACTCTTGCCGACAATCTGCCACTGCGCACCTTCGTCGTCCTTGTCCACGAACGTGCACGCGGCGAGCCGGTACTCCCCGATGGGAACCTCGACTCTGTCGGCACCGCCCCTCAGGTTCAGGCAACGGCCGCTGTCGCTGATTAGCTGAGCAGAATACTGCCCGTAATCGCTCGTGACGTAACCCATGCCTTCCGGTGCCGGTCCTCCGCCCAGAGTGGCACAGGACGTGCATAGCGCAACTGCGCAGACCATCAACAGGACGGTCTTTAATGCGCTCTTCTTCAACACTACTCTACCCTCCTTCCAAATCAGACACGCTACATCGCGTGTGGTTAATGCCACCTTTGTTCAATCGCCTCAATATCAGGCACATTCTACACACGAAACCACGGCAATGCAATATCAACTGAGAAACTTGAAGTCTCCTAAAGGAGGATTGGCGTGCTCTTCACCTGAACCTCATACGGTCCGCCGTTGATGACAGGCACTATCTCGAAGTCGCCCTTCAGATCTGCAGGTACTCGCCATGAGTACGAGCACGTGCCGCCTCACCCATACTTGAACTTGTCGCGGTGGACTACCGTACCCTGCCCGTTCCGGACTTCGAACTCGGGAACCGGAGGGAGGGCGCCGTCCACTCTGAGAGTACCCGGGTTGAACTTTGCTCCGTCCCTTCCTCGCATGTCAACGCTGAGCACGAGGGAGTTCTCCGTTTTCTGCGTCAGCACCGTCGCTGTGAACGGCGGTCCAAACCCTGCACGTGCCGTACCATCCGGGTTGCCCTCAACCGTCGATGCGTTCAACGAGCCGCTGCCTTGGATAACCCATCTGCGGCCACCCTCGTCCACCTTCTCGAGGCTGAACGATCCCTGGCCAAGAGACCCTGAATCCAACATCAAACGGGTGAACTTATTCTCGGTTACCTGGACGACAGGGTCCGTCTGTGTCCCCACACCCTGGACCTGCCAGACAGTGTTCTCCCCGCCGGTCCCTTCAATATTCCAGGTAAGCACTTGATAGCTTCCTGCCGGCAGCTTGAAGACCGTGCCGGGCGCACCCTTCAGCTGAACAGGCCACCTGTAACTCAGCAGGTCAAGCGAATATCGCGAAAACAGGCTCGTGACAATCACCGTCCCGCAACTCTCCTGCGTCTCACGAACCGCTATTTTGCGTCCGTTATCCAGCACTTCTATCTCGTAACACTTCCCCTCCAGCGAAAGGTACTTGCCGAGACGATACGTTTCCGGCGTGTCTTGGGTCTCCTTCATGAACGTGCCGTCCCCGTCGACATCAATAGCCAGGGTATCTCCTGCCATATACTGTGTGCGTCCGTCAGGCATGGAAAGGATCTCAAACCGGTCGTTGAACAGACCGTTATGGGTGTCGTCGAACAGGGCAACTCTGTATGTCCTGCCCCGCAGTACAATGCTGCCCTCACAATAACCGCAGAAGGCGAATGTCGGGAACCCGTAGCTGGAATCAATTCGAGCCCTGACGTGGCACGGATAGTCGGTGCCGTTCGATTCTACCGCCAGCTCAATCGGCGGAATATTCGTGAATTTGCCGGTCGTATCCCGCATCCCCACCACCCTCAGGTCGTCCGACATAGCCAGGTTGTTGTCGGTGTCGATGATGAGAGTGTCGTAACCCGTACCCGTTCCTCTGGATTCGTCAATAGCGCAAACGTGTAGATTCTCGAGATTTCTCCGCGAATAAGTCCCCAACCAGAGCCAACTGTATCGCGGGTTGTAGGACAAGTAGCGAGCTTCTACGATCAAATTCTTTCTCGGTGAAATATCTACAGCATTCCCGATAGTGCGAAGCATGAAAGAACCATCCTGATCGACCTTGTATTCCAGGTCGTAGACGGTGGCACCCGCCGGCACGCTGGATGCCTGAGCCAGAACGGAACCGGTGAATAGAACCGCAGCGCCTAAGAGAGTCAACAGTCTCGCGAATCTAGTGTGTCTGCTTACGTAAGTCATCGTTCACTCCTGTTCCGGTATTCCACGTTGTACATACCCCTCAACGCTCGGACACTTGCCCGTAAACGGGCGTTCCAACCTTCTCAAGATTACTCAGGATTCGCGTAGTATCTTTGTCAAGTCTCGAGATCTTCAAGCAAACGAGGAGGTGGCCTCCATCAGGCACGCGGCGGGCAACCGCTACCCACTGATCCAGTTCCGTTTGAAGTTCTGCGATAATGCCCTGGAAATCCAGCTCCGGTTCGCCCACATCGAATGAGAGAGGACCAAACATCCTTGCCCGCTTCTCGGCCGTGATGCTCCAGAAGGCAAGATCAACGTCGACTGACCTATCATCCCGGCCTGGAGACACCATAAACAGCGCTTTTGTTCCCTGCATTACCTCGACGTAGGGCGACGACTGCACATCCATAAACACGCTGGCCTTGTTCTCAGGGCTGACTATCTTAGGAGCAGTGATCACATGCACCGCCGGCCTGGTGATACCCCAGCCGTAAGTCCATTCCAGTTCGTCCCCTCTGATGTTCACATTGAGATTGCCAATACTCAACACCGCCTCACGGTAGACCTCGGCGTTCGTGGATAGTGCTGAGCTGTGCAACTCCCCTTCAACGAGACGGATGTCGTCATGTGTCACAACTCGAACCACCGACACTTTGACAGCATAGAGGGTCTGATTTTCCGGCACTGGTGGCGGGGTAATACCTTCAGAGAGAGCGCCGGGGGGCAGAGGGCGTATCTGATGTGGCCGGAGCCACAGCTCTGCAAGCTCAGGGCCGACCCAATCGAACCGATCCTGAATGTCCTCCGTGAAGCTGCGCTCCTGCTCAGAAACACTCGGCCTCTCCGTCTCGCGCACTGCCGTCCGCGAAACCGCACACGACGTGCAAACCGTCAGCGCGCACACAATCAACAGGCACCCATTTTTTCTCAACATCGTTCTCCCCTCCTTCCAAACGCCCGTCTATTGTTCCTGGAGCAGAGCCCTCACCGCCTCCTCCACCGCTCTGGGTTAGAAAAACTCGAATCGCAGTCCTCGAGTACTCATTCTGTCGCTGACTACTGCCACGTCCGTGGGGAGCCAGGTGGTATCATCCGGCGACCAGTAGTATCGTTTGAGCCGGGAATACCTGTCGCCCTTTTCTTCATCTTCTGTGGCCAGTCGGATGTCCACGTACAGGAGTGACTTATGCTTCTGCAATACCTTCTCCGGAGAATTCTTGTACTGAATGCGTGGGTTAGCGACAACCATTGCCCGGACCCTAATCGTATCTGCCATGGCTTGCTCGTGCATCTCCTCCCCAAGGCTCTTAGAGACGGAGCTTGCCTTGCGAAATGTGAATCGCGACCCCTCGGAACTCAGTTTGTAGTACAAGTGACGGTATCCCGGCCCGCCTTCTCCTCCACCATACTGTCTGCTTATCACGATACGAAGGAATTCCTGAGGGTCCTCAGGTATCCCGCTCTCTGGAATGCCTTCTTTTTCCATAACCAACTTTCTGTCAAATTCGGCACGCTCAGGAATCAGCTCGTACGGGGCTCGAAGTCTGTCTGCCAGAATGAGATCCGTGGAGCCTACCGTGAAGGCCCATATGTTCTCTTTCAGCACTCTGAGCAGATTGTCCAACTGATCTGCCGACACCAAATCTCTGTTCTCGATTTTCATCGCCTTCAATAAACCGGGTAGATTAGCCTGCTCGATCTTCGTGAAGGCAAGGTCCTGTATATCGTCATTGAAGAACGGGGGCTCATCAATAACCTTAGCTTGCACCTTCTCCTGGTCTTCGGCCACATCATTCGGCCTATCACTCTGCAGCAAAGTCTTCACCGCCGCGCTCACCGCAGCAAGCGGGATGTCCTGGTACCGGATCTTACCTTTGCGATCTATGACGTATATGGCTGGTAGGATCCTTGCCCCGTACTTTTCAAAGGTAGCTCCTGCATGCAGCCTTCCTGACGCCGGTGTGTCCAAAGCAACGCGGTACCTTATCGACTTATCCGCTACGTACTGCCTCAACCCAACCGGGTCACCGTCGGAAGTGTGTACGAAGAGGATCTCGGCACCGGCCGCGGAGTATTTGTCGTGCAACTCGTTGAGCGACAGTACCAGAGCCTCGCCGAGCGATTCCCTGCTGGGAGCTCGTACGCCAAACGGCAGCATCACACGTTCATCGAGTACCAGCCGCACCCCGCCTGAGCGCGACATGGTTCTCAATACATTGCGTATGTTCGTACCCTCATCAAAAGACACCGTCACCTCTGTCTCCAGCTTCTTCTTCAGTTCTTCCACTCCCCGATTGGGCGACTCCTTCCTCTTGGCGACAGGTGGTACAGGGATGGGCTCCGATGGCCGGAACCTTCGTTCCTGGGCCAGAACCTCGGGTGTTGAGATCCAGACGCACTCCGGGCGAATCCTATAGTCCAATCCCAGAGGTTTGCATATCGCTATCAGCGCGTCCGTGAGCGGGACGTCCTCAAAGTAGGTGCCGCGGATCTGCCCGTCAATGGTCGGTTCAATTCCCTCAACATCCTTTACGGTGCCGCCTGCGGGAGGCAGCATCACGCGCTCGTCAAGTACCACATCCACGCCTACCATCTCTGAGAGAACCGGCAGAATGTCTCGAATGTCGGTCCCTCGGCCGTAGTCAACGCTGATCGGTATATGCAACTTCTCCACCATTCTCTTCGTCTCAGCGGTCAGTGGACCTGTGTCCGGTCCTTCTCCGTGTGGAATGGTGAAGCGAGTCTCTAATGGCTCGAACGACTCGGCCTGCAATACGTCAGGTCTCGATACCCAGATGAATTCCGGCAGAACACGATAGTCGAGTCCCATGGGTTCCAAGATAGCAACCATAGCGTCGCTCACAGGCATATTGGGTACATCGACCCTGTGAACCTTCTCGTCAACAGTTGGGTCGATCCCTCCTACCCGACGAGCAGTGCCGCCGGCCGGAGGCAGCATCACGCGCTCGTCAAGTATCACTCCTATACCGAGAAACTCCGACAGGAACCACAAAATGTCGCGAATATCGGTTCCCTGGGCGAAATGAAGGTTGATGTCGTCGGCCAATCTGTCCTGGATCATCTCAAGCTTGTTGACCAATGACGCGCCCTGTTCGTCATCTACAGCGGGAACTGCCAACCGGTCCTCGATCGGTCCAAATGTCTGGCTCTGCAAAACGTCGGGTCTCGAGACCCAAATGAATCCTGCCAGGACCTTGAAATCGAGTCCCACTGGCTCAAGCACAACTCCGAGAGCCTCAGCGAGACTGACACCTTGCAGGTCGATTGCGGCAACACTACTCTCAATCGTAGGTTGTATTATCAGGTCTCGTTGCTTTTCTCTGGCTTCATCAGGCAGTTGGCCGCTGGCGCGTCGTGCTCCGTTATACTCCAAGTCAGAGAAGATCAATACAACGATTTTGCCGTGCAGAGATGCCAAACTCGTCGGTGCGCAGTTCAGCCACTCCGCTATATCCAGTTCCGGTGCCTCGTTGCCACGCATAATAGCTGGTGGGACAATCTGCAGCTTCCGCTGTACGCTAAAGACAAAGCGCTCCGGCTCCGCGACATAATTTTGTCCCGTGTCGTCGCCGCTCACGAGCATGTCATCAAGCGACTTCGGCTTCTCTACTTGCTCGCTCTGAGCAGCGTAGAGCGCCTGTTCTACGGATTTACGCCACCGATCATGAGGGCCGTTAGTGTCAACTTGAGCTGGGCATAGCGCGTGGAGGGAAACCGCGAAAAACAGAACACACGCGAGGCCCGTCGCACTGCTCGTCAGGTATCCCAGCCGCATTGCCCCTCACCTCCCTCGGTTATCAGCATTGGTCGTCTTCCAAACATATATGACATTACGGGGGGTATTGCGATCAAACTTGCGTTGAACATTTGAGAGGGTGGAAAACACGGACGAAGCAAGAATCTGGATAGTCGACGTCAGGAGCCCGGCGAGGGGAACATATTTGGCTTGCTGAAACATGAGTCTCACCCCGAAACCCGGAGCCAACACGAGCAGCTCTGTACGGTTTTCCTCCCCTCCACTACTATAATATTGTACTACACCCGTATTTATTCACCAAGGCTTTTCACATCATTCTCACCTCAATGAACCGCTAAATGTGGCAGTAGTTCGGATAATGACATCGGAAACGCCGTAAACACCGCGTCCATCCCGATCAATCGGACGCAGACGCGTGCCGGGAAGGCTTCACTGAGGGGATTGGATTTGAGAGCGTTCTGTTGTTCTCTATGGCACCACCAGTTCCACCTCGACGACCTTACTCTTCCCTCTTTTCCAGATAGAGATCGGTACGGGTCGTCTGTCCGCTGCGGACCATCACCGTCATGGCCCAACCGAGCGGATCGTGTGAGTCCGCGGAGCGCCAGCCGCTCGCGCTCAGTTGCCACTCTCCCGGAAAGAGACCGTCAATCCGGTAGATTCCTTTCGCGTCCGTTCTCGTGTTTGGCATACGACCCCAGATGCGTACGTTCGAGCACTGAACGAACATGCCAGGAATGGCACGCTCAGATCTCGCGTCATAAGCGGTTCCCTCTATTGCACCGGCAGCCACAAGCTTGAAATCGACTCCGTCGTACACCTCGCCAGGCTCTACGGTAACCTCCCGCGGTTCGCCGACGAGGTTGCCCTTATCCACGCCTACCAGCACATGACTCGCAGGGAGATCTTCGATACGAAACGAACCGGAGGTATCAGTACGCGTTGAGGTCCGGAAATGCTGCCGGCGTGCACTTGGGTACGGACTGTCGATGGTGCCTTGCAGCCGTGCCACAGCGCCTTCGACCGGCTGCCCGGTGGCATCGTCAAGCACACGCCCGCTAATAGTGCCAGCTTTTCTCAGCTCGATTCTGATGTTATTGCACGGCAAGGGAAACTCCCCTCCGAACCAGAGTACTTGTTTCTCCCCTGCTATCCTAAGACGCTGTCCTTTCTCGTGGCTCTCCCGGTTCCACGCATAGTCCGTCCCATATCCTTTCTTCTCCCCCTTGACACCCAATGTTACAGTGTCTTTCGGGAGGTGCGTAAACGTGAAGCGGCCATCGGCATCGCTCTCAGTCTTGGCCAGGCCGCCGTAGAACAAGGCATGGATAAATGTGAGGCCCGCATCGCTCGCACGAGCGTATTTCCGACGGTTATAGTAAGCTAAGTGCCTCACGCCGTTCACGGTAACAACCGCCCCTTCGATGGGCTTCATGCGCTCGTCCACGACAACACCGGACGCGGTCACCGTATGAGCAAGGGTGAAATCGACACCCGTCCTGTGCTCGCTTACTTCCAGTGGTTCCGCCCGGCCTCCGCCAATTGCCCAATCGGGATGACTAACCAGCACCAGCATCCTCTGTTCGGCGGGCAGCGGTGCGAGCGTATAACTGCCGTCAGCCCCTGTGATTGTCTCTTGGGCAATCTTGAGTGACCCTGGTTCGTCCTCAAACGGGTTTACTCCCTGCCGCGCCTCGACATGCGCGCCCTGAACCGGCCTTCCTCTAGCATCGCGGATGACGCCCGATATTGACGACGCGTCTGAGTCCTCAGCGGCCACCATTAGGCATAACCCGAGCACAGCCAATGCGGCCACCAGAATACAGATTCCCAACGGAGATCTTCTCATGACCAACCCTCTGTTGCCCAGATCACGCGCAATTCGCTGCCAGGGGACGTCGGGCTACACCTCCTTGCAGGCTTCCTCCTCCTGGTTCTCGAAGCGGAAGATCGAATAAAAGCGTGCGCGGTAGAAACTGTTTAGGAACGTGAGGAGCATAAATGGCAGCAGGATAATGTACATGACAAGCCCTATTCCAGCCCCGACCGCAGGCATCATCCCCAGTATCAAGGGATCCTCCGCGATGCGGCCGACCACTGCAAAAGGTATGGCCAGACACGTGAATATCAACATGACCCGTAGAAAACGCAAGAGCATGAAACGCAGGGCGCTGTAATGTTTGCGGCAGAAGAAACGTGCGGCGGCCATCGCCGGCAGCACTGCCAACGCTCCGAGCACACACACAACCACGGACGATGGAATGATGTGGCCGATCACTACAGAAGATGTGGCCAGACATGTGAATATCAATATGAGACATAGCAAGAGCGAGGACATGAAACGTGGGGCGCTGTAACGTTCGCTACATAGGAAGCGTGCGGCGGCCATCGCAGGCAGCACCGCCAGGGCTCCGAGCACACACACAACCATGTACGGCGAAAAAGAGTTCACGCCGGCGTAGAGAGCGCCACTCACAACGCACATGACCGTCAAGATGCCCGCTGCAGTGAAGAAACCCCTGCGCCCGCCCAGTGCCTCCACCTTATAAGAAAGGAGCCACAGTGCGCCTAAACCCATCGGCACTGAGCTCAGGAAGCCTAAATTTCCAAAGAATACAGGCATGCCATACAGAAAACGAGCCAGTAGCGACAAGAAGCCCGTTATGAGAAACGCAGGTAAGAGGACCAGCCACGCCCGCCAAGTACGGTTCGGCTTGAGCATCAGCAACGGAACCAACATCACCCGCGCCAATATCCACGCCAGGTTCCGGGCCAGGCTCCAGTGATAGGTGACCGATGTGTTTTGCTGCGGTCCCAGCGTACCGATATCCTGGGATGCGACGATCCTGAGATTCCCGAAGGTCGTCAAGGGTACCCGCCATGGGTACATGCAGATTCCGCCTCACCCATACTCGAACGAGCCGGAGGCGATCTTCGTGTCACCCTTATAGATGGCAAGTTGCGGCGGTCTCTCCCGTGCCCGCTCACAGGGCACATAGCTTTCGCCGCCCGCACCGAGCAACTTATAAGACAACAACAGTTGCAGTTGGTTTCCGCGCGGGTTCACTGTGAGACGATGGGTCAACGGTCCGCCTACCTTCAAGATCGCGGGTTTATCCTCGGTAATCAAGACTCCCTTAGGCGAAGAGGCGGAGAATAGCCCGGTCGAACCTCCACCGTCCAAGAAGACCGTGGGGGATAAATAGCTGCCTACGGGCACTTTGACGTTCGCTTCGGGCGCATCAAGAACAACAAAAGACACGCCTTTCTCATCTTGTCTCTGAAGGACTAAACGTTTGATGGACTTCCCATCTATTCTCAACTCGCCAAAGGGGATATCCGACTCCGTAAACGTGGCTACGAGTTCCGTTCCCGCTTCCGCGTACTCGAACCCTAGTTCAAGATCGTAACTGGCACCGTCGAAGGAGAGGCGCTGCATGAGCGGCAGGCTGTCGGGAGCCTCTAGGATTTCGGAAGCACGTATCTGAGCCAAATTCGCCCGGACCTCGTTAAGCACGCTCGTCAAGCTCTCTTCGCTGCTCCTGAAGACAAGGTAGTCCCGGAGATCTATTTGCCCGTCCGTAAGCACGCTCGTCAAGCTCTCTTCGCTACTCCTGAAGACAACGCAGTCCCGGAGATCTATTTCCCCGTCCATGTTGTCCTGGACGGCAAACCACCATTTTTTGCCGTTCAGTTCGATCTCGGCTTGCCAGACGGATCGGACAAACGCTTCGCAGCTTACCCATCCGCCAGAGGTCCTCCTGATTGCCAAATCAATCATACAGGGGATCCGCATCGACCCCCGTTCAATGTCAAACCGGACGTCCCTGAACCAGCCATCCTTGCTCTCGAATATGCCGTCGGGATCGTCGGTAAGGTCGAGGTTACGGTTCAGGTCAAGATACAGTTTCCCGGCGGAGCTGTCCCAGGCGAAACCGATGAACTCCATATCAGCCTGCCTGAACCGCCGCAAAGGGCCGCGCACAATATCGCGTCCGCTGAATTTCGGCTCTCTTCCGAAAAATACCTCGTTGCCTTCAAGCGGGGTGTCAACCTGTAAGGAAAAATCAACTTCCTTGTACTTCAGGCGGAACACGTGCCTGGTCGGCTCATCACCTTCCTCGGACGGAGCCGCCGCGCAAAAGGAAAAGCCAAGAAGGAAAGCCACAAGTGGAACGCAAAATGAGCGACAACAGAATCGAGCGGTGGCAGGAACTCCCAGAACAAGGTTTGCTCGAGAAACGTGTCGCATCGGTGCCTCCGGGACGCCAGGATCACGTCTTCTCCCCTATGTCTTGAAACGCTGGGCTATTCTACCACACTGTATACACCAATGGAAGAGGGTTTATTCAACCGGCTAGGGCCACACGCTCACTCATCCCCAGTTCTGCAATACGCCCCGAACTCCCGCGTGACGGGGCCTTTATGGCTGGTGATTGTTGCCGCGTTGGGCGGCCTCGTCTTCTCTGATGGTGGGGCAGACATTCCTGTCTGCCACGTAGGGGCGGATCTAAGACCCGCCCGCGGCCGACACGGAGGTCGGCCCTCCCAAAGACAGACGCCCCACCGGGGCGTCTCTACGATCGATGGGACTTCCGCAGAGAAGACGCTTGTAGGTGGAAAAGTGATCTCGTTCGGAAATTGGGGATCAGTGAGGGCCACACGTTGACAGGTCAAACGGGTTTATTCTTCGGAGCCTTCTCCGTCTTTCTGCGGGCAGACCGGTTGGCAATCGTGGCAGACTATGCACTCGAGGGCGCGGTTCGGGGTGGTTCCTTCGACGATCCTGGAATCCGGTTCGGCGCGTGTCGGGCATACGCGGCTGCACTTCTTGCAGGAGACGCAGTTATCGGTAGGCACTTTCACCGTCCAGAAGCTCAGGAAGTTGAGCGGGGCAAGCAACGCTCCGATCGGACAGAACACCTTGCAGAACGCCCGGCTGCTGAATACCACCAGCACAAGCACGCCGACCAGTATACCCAGCTTCACGACGGTCGCGGCACTGACCGTCTGAAACCCGCCTGTGATCAGGTTCGGTATCGTCACCTGAATCGCCGACGCAGGACAGAAGTTGCAGAACGAAAACGCCGTCTGCTCGCCGAACATGAACGGCAGGAGAAATACCATCACCACCAGAATAACGTACTTCGTCTTCGCGGTCCATTTTGGAAGGAATACCTTCGGGCTCTTGATCTTGTACAGAAGATCCTGCAGGAAACCGAACGGACAGGCCCACCCGCACAGCAATCGCCCGAATACAACGCCCAGCAGCAGAACCGTACCAACCGCCAGGAATGGGAACAGGCGGTAGCCGGAGTAGTGAACGAACACGCCGATCGGGCACGCGAACCACGACAGGATGCACGAGTGGCAGCTCAGCACAGGCGTGCACAGCGACTTAAGCTGAGGGCCCCACGAACTGTGCAGCAGTATCAGCGATATAGTCTGGACAATGCGTCTTGCAGTAACCATTCAGTTTTTTTCGCAGCCGCCATGGCCGCCCGGATTCCTACTTTCAAGTGGGGCACAGCCGTTTGACCTTAGGTTTAGTCCGGTCATACGTGGACAGCAGTTCGGCCCCCTCACGTATCACGCCGGTGAACGTAGCATCCTCGACCAATTCCCGCTCGCCGATCTTGTGGAACGTGCGTACGTCCTCACCCCACTCATCCGCGTCCGCATCGTATACTTTGTAGACGCGCACACTGCTGACGAGTATGAGCGCCAGGGCAGCAACCAATACGCACGCGGCGAGCACTTTTTGAACAACGGGTCTCTTCATTTCACCAAAAGATTCTTCTGATAATCAGAGGTCAACTTTCTGTTGTTGCCAATACGCACAGTTACCCCACGCAGGTCGAGAAAATCGAGTATTGCCAACGCATATTTCCGCGTCGAGCCGATAACGTGCTTGAAATCCGCCGAATCGAGCGTGCCATTCTTCTTGATACTCTCGACAACCGCATCCTGGGCCCTCTGAAAGTGATTATAGCTCAAAACGACATTCTTCGAAAGCTTGATCAGCTTCCCTTCGTGACACAGATGTTCCATCAGCTTGTCGACCTTGGCCTGCGGCGCCTTCAACATGTCCGGCAACTCTTCCGGCCGGGGCGAGCGGAACCCGGTCTTCTCGTACACGTCGAGAATCCTGGCTATCAGGCCGCTGTCGACGCTCGCGAGCTCTGCGGCGGCATCCCGCAGGACTACCTTATCATCTCGCACGGTGACTCGGCCGTCGCGCTGCAGATCCTCCTCAATCCGCGCCCACAAAGCGTTAGGAAAGCCGAAACGTGCCCGGAGATCACTGACACCGATACTGAGGATCTTATCCACCGTGGCAACCTTCTGCAAATGCGCCTCGACATCCTTCATGCAAGACTGGTAGGCTGTCGAGAGGACGTAGTAATCTTCCTGCAGCGCCATAACCTCTTCCTTGTCTATGAGACGCTGCAGGCGATCCTGGACGACGTCCGGCGGGATGAGTGTGCCGACGGATATGTCCTTGAGTGTGCCGCCCGTTTTACACTGTTCCGCGAGGAAATAGTCAACCCTCCTGTCCAAACCCTCAGCGCTGGTGGGATCCACCCCGCCCATGAAATCTGTGTACGCTTTTACGCGGCCAAGAACGTGCTTATTGCGCGGACGTTCCTCACCGTATGAAACCGCCAGTATATTTCCTCCAGCTACGGTCGCCGCCGGAGACGGACGCCTGACAATGAACCTATCGTGCGCGGCAGCAGCTACAGGTCGCGTCAACGCGAACGTAGCAAGACCGGTCTGACCCGCACCGAGCGTCTTGTCCTCGAGAAGGTATAGCTTGCCGCTCTCCTCGACGGTTCCAGTGTGGAACTTGATCTCCTCGTTGTTGCGCAACGGTTTCTCAACGCTTGACACAACCTTCACTGTGACATGGAAGTAGCGGGACGGTTTCAGGTATCCGGGCTCGCAGACAACCTGCCCGCGTACCGGCGGCTTCTTTCTGAACTCCGGAACGTTGAGCGCCAGACACGACCCGTACCCGCCCTCGGACGCATCTCTGAGGAAACGCTGGATACCCCGCACCTTACCCCTTTGGCCGCCCGGAACAAGCTCGACCTGCGCGCCTACCTCGATTGTGCCGTCGACCGGAATGCCCATGACGACGGTTCCGAAACCCTTCTTGGGGAAGACGCGTTCGATCGGCATCCGGAAGATACCGAAGCTGCGCTTTCTGACGAGCCCCTCCGCGTGTTTGACGAGAACATCGTAGAACTCCGAGAAACCGTCCAGCGTCTCGGAAGAAACCGGGCAGATGGGAGCGTTCTCCATGGAAGTCCCGCTGAGAAAAGCGCGGACGTCGTCGGTAACTTGCTGAACACGTTCGGGGGAAGCCAGGTCCGTCTTCGTCAACGCTACCATGCCGTGACGCACGCCGAGCAGTCCCATGATCTGGAAATGTTCGATCGTCTGAGGCATTATGCCATCGTCCGCCGCGATTACCAGTATCGTCATGTCAATGCCGGACACCCCCGCGACCATGTTCTTGATGAACTTCTCATGACCGGGCACATCGACAATGCCGATGCAGATATTGCCCTCGAGGAGACACGGGGCGAACCCGAGCTCGATCGTCAAGCCGCGTTCCTGCTCCGCCTTCAGGCGGTCGGTGTTGCACCCGGTCAGCAGTTTCACCAGGCTGGTCTTGCCATGGTCAACGTGCCCGGCCGTGCAGACCATCATGATCACGTCCGGCTCGACGTCCGTTTGCAGTTGTCCTGGTGGTTCGTGTTTCATGAGTTCAGTTCCGCCGCGGCTGATTCCTCTAGGCCCTTACAAACCGAGTTCTTCGCACACCTCCTTGTAGAACATCATCGCTGTGCACCCACCGAACGCGGTGGCCAAGGATGCGACCTCGTCGATCTCCTCCTTAGGAATTCCCATCTTGATCGCGCCCTGCAGGTGGATCTTCAGGCACGGACGACAGTGCTGGGCGATCGAAAGCGCCACGGCCATCAGCTTCTTGTTCCGCGCGTCGATCCTGCCAGCCTTGCTCGCTTCCTTCATGAAGTCACTAAACATAGCGAGCGTATCTGCAGCGTCACTTCCTCCAGTCCCGGGCGGGTTTTCACAGCAACTCATATCAGCCGGCGCGGTAGCCGCCGCTGGTTTCTCGGCTTTCTTTTTCCCGGCCATGATAACGGCCTCCTTTTTTCCTACAAAGTTCTGCAATTCGCTGTTAACGATTATGACCTTGCCTTGCGGCTCATCCTTTTCTAGCACACGTCCTATTATAGATGTGGTGTTGCGTCCGCGTTCGCGCATCTCTTTTACGAAAGCGTTTCCCTGTTCCTCCGGCAGCGAGATCAAGAGTCCTCCGGAAGTTTGCGGGTCGTAAAGGATGGGCAGATTCTTCTCACCGCGCGTATCCGCCACCTTGACCCACGCCATCGAGTACTCCTGGTTACGCTCGATAGCGCCCGGCAGAATATCGTTCTCGAGACACGCCTGCGCTGCGGCAAACACCGGCAGACTGGACATATCTATCTCCGCTGTCACGCCGCTGCCACGCACCATCTCCACGAGATGACCCGCCAGCGCGTACCCGGTGACGTCCGTGCAGGCGTTGGCTCCATACTTGACCATCAGTTCGGCGGCGTCCTTGTTCAACTCAGCCATCGATGCGCCGACTTCGTCGAGGCACTCTTGGCTAATCCGCCCGATTTGAGCGGCAAAGGAAACCATTCCGGTGCCGAGAGGTTTGGTCAGGGCGAGCACGTCTCCAGGGTGGGCATTGTCACGTTGGACCGCTTTCTCCGAGTCCATGAGCCCGGTCACCGCGAACCCGAGCTTGATCTCCTCGTCGTTGATGCTGTGACCGCCAATCAGGCTGCATCCGGCCTCCTCGAGCTTCTCCATCCCGCCGCGAAGCATCTCCTCCATAAGACTGCCGTCGAGTTCATCAATCGGGAAACCGATAATCGACAGCGCGGTGAGAGGCCTGCCGCCCATAGCATAGACATCGCTCACGGAATTGGCGGCGGCGATCTGACCGAAAAGGTACGCATCGTCGACGCACGGCGTGAACACGTCCACGGTCTGGACGAGCGCGTACCGGTCGTCGAGCTTGTAGACGCCTGCGTCGTCTCCCGCAGCAGTGCCTACAAGCACGTTGGGATCGGTCACCGCAGGCAGCTTGCTCAGAATGCGCAGCAGGTCCGCCTGACCGATCTTGGACGCGCACCCGGCCTTCCGCACGTGCCTGGTCAAGGGCACATCGCCGGTCTTCACGGGCATCTTCTCGCCCGCGCACTGGCAGATGTTGTACTCCCTGAATATGTCGCACGGGCACGGCTTCTTGGGATTGCAGACGCAGTGTCCCAGCTTTATCGAACGCGCCATCACTGCCTTGCGGCGCTGCACGTCAATTGTCATAAATTCCTCGCTTGTGCTTAATGTCTAGGTGTTTTCTTTCGGCGAGCACGGATTCCGGATTTCAAGAGTGCGCGATTCCCTTCAATGCTTCTAAGATCAGTTCCTCCTCGCCGTCGAGCAGGGTTCGCATGTCGAGAAGCACTTCGTCATCGGCTATCCTTGCGATGATGGGCGGCTCGTTTTGTCTGAGGAGATAACTCAACCGGTCGGCCGACAGCTTCGAGGAGGTCAGCGCCAGGACGTACGTCTTGATCGGCACACCGGGCAGCGAACCGCCGCCGGTGGCGCTTTCGCCTTCCGCCACATGCGCGTTGATTGCAAGCTTGTCCTTCTCGATGTTCTTCTTCAGCTTCGCGGCCCTTTTCTTCAGCGTGGCCGCAGGTACAGTCAGCATGCGAAGCGTCGGGTGGTTCTCGAGCAGGGTATCCGGCTCGAGGAATAGCCGCAGCGTCTGCTCCATAGCCAGGTCGGTCAGCTTGCATACACGCAGCATACGAGTCAGAGGATGTTTCTTGATCCTGTCAACCAGCTCCTTCTTGCCGACTATTATTCCCGCCTGGGGCCCGCTGATCAGCTTATCCCCGCTGAAGCAGACCAGGTCCGCACCCGCAGCAATGCTATCCGGCGCGGTCGGCTCGTGTGGCAGACCGTACTCCTCGAGATTGACCAGAGCGCCGCATCCAAGATCGTCAATCACCACCACCGGCTGTTTTTTCTTGAGCGTTACCAGATCCGCGATTGGCACCTGGCCGGCGAATCCGATAACCCGGTAGTTGCTGGGATTCACACGCAGAATCGCGGCGGTATTCTCCGACAACGCCCGCTCGTAATCGTGCAGATGCGTCTTGTTCGTCGTACCGATCTCTACCATGATAGCGCCGCTCTGGTGTATGCAATCCGGCAGCCGGAACGACCCGCCGATCTCGATCAGTTGGCCGCGCGAGACGATGACCTCCTTACCTTCGCACAACGCCGTGAGAATCAGCAGCGTCGCGGCGGCGTTGTTGTTCACCACCATAGCCGCTTCCGCACCGGTCAGCTTGGCCAGCAGGTACTCGGTCATGTAGTTGCGTTTCCCGCGCGCGCACGTCTCCATATCCATCTGGAGGTTGCAGCAGCGGTTAAGTCCGGCAATCGCGTCCACGGCGCGTTGAGGCAGCACGGCCCTGCCAAGCCCCGTGTGCAGAATGATGCCGGTGGCGTTGACTACGGGACGCAACCTGTCGCGCTCTTTCGCGAGCAGGAACGATTCGACCTTTGCGATTACGTCGCTGACACCGGGAGCCGCCTCACCGCTCTTAAGATTCTTCCTGAACCAAGCCAGCGCGTCATTGACAGCGTCCAGCACTATCGGGCGGGTATGCTCGGCGATCATAGCCTCGACCGCCTTTTCCTCGAGCAGGGCAGCGACAGACGGCAGATTGCGTCTCGGGTCGCTGCCGCTATCCTTGGCTTTTTTCCCCATGGTTCACCATATTGGCGGAGGTGAATGGGAGTCGAACCCACCCGCCGCGGTTAAGCAGCTCTACGGTTTTGAAGACCGCGGGAGCCACCGGGCCCCTGTCACCTCCGCCTCCCTGTTTACACTCTCCTGCAAAACCCGGCGCCGACGATGAGCCGATAACCGGCTCAGCAGATAACTTTATACACTCTATCCCCCGATAATGCAACACGAAAATGCAGAAATTGTCCCCCAGAAGCCTCCTATTTACATCAAGACCGCTTCGCGATATACTATTCTAGGTTGTTTCATCACCGACCGCCTTCTGAGACGGTGTGGTTTAGCGTTGATACTTGCTTGACAACAGAAACCTGTCTTTTTCGGTTTATAATGTTGGGGGAAGGTGCTCGCGGGGCGCGTGGTGGTCAATTGCCAAAAGCCGGGGATTGGGGGGGCACGTGAGTCGCTTCGTTATCAGCACTCACACGAATCTTGTCTTTATTTGATCAGTTTGGAATCCAGTAGCCATTGATCCGTGAGAATCTCGGCGCGAATGAGGAGCCATGCCGGCAGAAGGAGGCCCAGAATGAGAAAAGAACTACGCAACGCGTTCAAGAGAAACACTCTGTCCAGGAAGCTTACTGTATTATGCGCTGTGCTGGTCTTGGCGTCCCTTTCACACAGCTCTGGGGCACAACCGACCGGTGCGCCCGAAAGCGCGGTTGACCCGTTGCCCACGGGCTTCCGCGAACTCGACGAGACTCTCGCCAAACTTGAGCGGTTTGACGCCTCCGGGAAAGTTGTGGATCTGGAAGGTAATCCTGTGCCCAGAGCGCAAGTCTACGCGTACTTCGTGCATGGTCAATACCGCTTCCGCGACCGCTTTGTAGGCAGGACGACGACCGACGAGACCGGGCTGTTCAAGTTCGAGAAGGCCGTCGTGTGGGAACCCGAACTGACCGGCGGCGAGCAGCGCCCACAACGCTATAGCTTCGTTGCCAAACACCCTGAGCTCGGCATCGATTTCGAGACGCGGCTCAAGGGAGATCCGACCGACAATATTACGATTACTCTCTCTGAAGTTGTGACCTATGAGATCAAACTCGAGGATTTGGAGGGAAACCCAATTCCCGGCGCCCACGTGTACCTATCCAGCGGGGAGCACCAGGAAGCCCACCCGGGCGAGTACGAGCGGTATTACAACAGCCTTTCGCTTGACAAGGACATCGGAGTCAGCTCGGGCGAGACCGATGAAGAAGGCAGGATCGAGTTGATGGGACTGCCGCCGGGGAGGTTTTGGTTCGACAAGGAGGGCTACACTCGGATATGGGGGCGCGGGACCGTAGGCCTGTTCGACGCGGTACGCGTGTCGGGCAAGGTAAACTTCGAGGACGGCACGCCCGCTGCCGGCGTAGCGGTCCAGTACATCTATCACGGGCAGCGGCTGTTCTGCGACCAGGTGACGGTCAGTGACAAGGAAGGCAACTATGTGTTTAACAACGCGCCGGGATCCGGGTATTACTTCTGGTGGCTGAGTGACGCCGTGAAACAGACCCAAACGGAAGGTGGCGGTCACTCTGAACTCAAGGCTATTGATTTCCGACCGGGATCATCATACGTTGGCAAGAGTATAACGTTCGACGTTAGTCCCGGCGATAAGGTTGTCAAGGACCTTACGGTGAACCGCGGATTTGTGTTGTCAGGCACAGTGAGCGATCTCGTCACCGGCGAGCCGGTCCCTAACATGGTTATGCGTCTGCTCATAGAAACCGGGCGCGGAAACCTGGATACCAAGGATGCCAGTGCGGACGAGAACGGGGCGTTCAGCGTGACTGTGGCGCCCGGCACTAGCGTACGGCTCAGCTTCGAGGAGTCCAGGCGCGACGGCAATTACCTGATCGACGAAGAATGGCGGCGACAGCAGGGGAACTACTACGCGTACCGGGGTACGGTGACGGAAGACATCACTGACATGGACGTCAAGGTCAAACTCCTGCCGGCACGCCAGGTGACAGGGCGTGTGCTGGACGATCAGGGGCACGGCGTGAAGAGCGCCATGGTCCACGTTCATTCCGACCTGCCGGCCGTCAAGACGGACGATAACGGGGCTTTCACGCTGAAAACGGTGCCAAAAGGTGACGGCGTGGAACTGTTCGCGATCTCCGAGGACGAGGAGCTGGCGGCGCTGGTCCGGTTGAACAAGGGAGACACCGAGGCGGCCATTGCGCTCGAGCCGACGCAGGACTATGATGGCCAGGTGCTCAACGCCGAAGGCCTGCCCGCTGGGAACTTGGTGTTCTACCTGGATGTCTACCTGAACGGGAGAGCGCACTATCGTGTCCGTCAGGAGCCTGAAGCCGATGTGGACGGGAAGTTCGCAGTCGAGAATCTGTGCCCGAAAGCGACCTATTATGCGTGGTGGAGTTCCGACGACGAGGATAACCGGGACTACGACTACGGTAATGCAACCATCGATATCTCCAAACTTGAACCGGGAAATCCTATAACCTTTGAGGCGAAACAGTTTCTCAACGCGCTCATGGGACGCGTCGTCAACGACAAGGGGGAACCGATTGATGGTGCGCGTATTCAGGTCACCTCATGGCAGATGCTCCCGCAGGACGTTCGGAATGAGCAAATCACGAGCGATAAGAACGGCGAATTTGTTGTCGAGCGGCTGGCTGCCGGCGAAGTTACCTTAATGATCCGGGCAGAAGGATACAAGGCACGCTCGGCGACCGCGCCCACCGACAGCGTCGACTTTGAGACCGTGCTCAGCCCCCTCTCTGAGGGGACTGGTTATCGGATCACCGTTGTTGACGATGAGGGCAATCCTGTTCCAAGTGCTCCGCTTACTCTGTTGGTGAAGCTCCAGGAAGAGGGGAAGGAAACTGCTCACTCTGACACGGCTGTGACGGACGGTGACGGCAAGGCCGAGTTCTCCTTCAAACCGGCCGGCGATAAGGTTTCGGGACGCGGCATCCTTGGTTGTGACCTCGAGGGATACGACCTGGCGTACCGCGGGGTTCGTCTCAACGAGGACGTCGAGGGCAAACTTGTACTTCATTCAGGGGGTGACCACTGGTCCGGGCAAGTTCTGGATGAGAATGGGAAACCATTTGCCGGTGCCGAGGTCAAAGTGATCGGAATGCGCCAGGGGCATCTCGAGGGCTTTCCCGCTACCGCCTTTTTCCGCGAGGTTCTCGATTTCAAGTACACGACCGACGCAGAGGGGCGGTTCGAATTGGCGAGGTTCGACAAGCGGGACTTGGCATATTTGCAGGTATCCGCCTCCGGCTACGCCATTGAAGAAAAGTGGTTGACCCCGGACCAGGACGAGGAAAGCATCTTCAGCCTTTCCTTAGCTGCAATCTTGAAGGGAACGGTTATTGTCAAGGAGACCGGCAAACCGGAATCAACTACCGACGCAAGTATAGTGGTCTGCGGAGGTGGCAACAGGCGCTGTGAGCGAGGCGAGAACGGGACATTCTTTCTCGACGACCTGGTACCCGGCCAGTATAACCTTTGGTACTTGCCTACGACGCCTGAAGGCAGGAAATACGTGTGCGCATCGCCGCCCTCTTTTACCGCGGCACCGGGTGAGACCGTGGAGATAACGCTCGAAATTGAAGAGGGCATACCGGTGAGAGGGAAATTCGTCGATGCCAAGACGGGAGAAGCACTGAAGGGCTGGAAGACTCTGATGGCTTTCAGGGCATCCAATCGCTACGATCCCACTGTCGATGAGGATGGAACCTGGGAGATATACCTTCCGGAGGGTGAAATCGACTTGCAGTATAGCGTTGAAGGGATGGGCCGGTACCAGAGCTTCAAGACGTTCAATCTTGAAAAAGGCAAGGCATATGAAGGGTTCGTGATCGAGGTGAATACAGACGGAACCTAATCCTTGACAACTCCCGGCATGACCGTGTAGAATTATGCTGCCGAAGGAGAGGCTGACAAGATGCGACCCAGGACTATTGCCGTCGTTGTGGCGATGATGCTTAGCATCGCGTTACCGCGCGTTGCGTGCGCGGGGTGAGGCTCGCCACCGCGGAGCCCGTTGGCTGCCGCTCGGCTCGACGAACTCTGGGACAGTTCGATGGTAGCGCTGTCCGAGAGCTATCTCAAGACCCTTTCTCAGCTGGACCAGGGTACTCCCACAGAAGCCTACAACGACTTTAAGACCGGGTTTGTCACCCACGCCAAAAAGCTCTACTCGGAGGCCGGCAAGACTTACCCCCTCCGTTTCTCGAAGATGAAGGACTGGTGCGACTGGACGAAGCGGTTCTACGTCCTCACACGCAACACAGAAGACGCTCTAAAAGAGGGTCAGATTGACAAGGCCCGGGAACTCCTCGCAAGTCTCAGAGAACATTTCCACGTTCTGCACGTCAGAGCTCAACTGCAAAAGTCGAACGATTACATCTACGCCTACCGCGCCAAACTGCTTGAGGAGTCACCCGCGGCTGACGAGCTCAATTCGATCCAGTCCCGGCTCGAAGAGGCGTCTCTATCAGCAAGTGCGCAGGGCGGTACGGCCGCGTACGATGAGGCGAGATCGGACTGGTCAACCATTGTCACGTCGCTCCTGCAGGACGGCATTGTTGATCCTGACGAGATACAACCATTGCGCATTACGACCGAGACCTTCTACCGGGATTTCGGTCTACAGTTTGAATAGGGCCCACCGTGATTGGATTCCTGAGGGGACTGACACAGGCATGGGCACCGTTGCGCCGATTATGTGTTATATTCAAGAGAGAACTTAGTGGTTTCGTTTCACGAATACAACGGGAGGAAGGAGGTGATAGACGAATGCGAAGGAAAGTGTGGATGGGGCTGATTCTTGTAACCCTCGCATGTTTCCTGTCCACAAGCCTGCTGGCCCAGGAGGGCGAGCGCGGCGAACGGCGCAGGAGCAGGCGACGGCGACCGCCTCGTCCTAAGATTGGTCAAGTTGTCCCTGATTTCACGTTGAAAGACATGAAGGGTAAGCCGGTCAAGCTGTCCAGTTTCAAGGGAAAGAAGATATTCGTTCTGGAATTGGGTGCATGCACCTGACCGCCTTACTTGGAGAAAGTTCCAGCTATGGACAAAATCGCCAAGGACTTCAAGGACCACGGGGTTGTGTTCTACATGCTGTACACGCGCGAACCTCACGCGGGACAAAAGATGGACGACTTCGATTTCTCGAAGAAGAAAGAAACCAAAACCGCGAAGGAACGTGTTGATTACGCGTTGGAAATGCTGAAAGAGTATACGCAGACCCGACCGGTACTGATCGACACGTTCGGTGAGAAGTGCCTCCAGAACACCCTGGGAGGCGGCATGCCCAACAGTCTGATCGTCGTGGACAAGGAGGGCAAAATAGCGATGTGGCAGGCATGGTCGGATCCTGTAGCTCTCTGGAAGAAGCTTGGGGAGATGACCGGACACAAACCACCCCTGTCTCCGGAGCTGATAAAGATGCAGAAAGAAAGAGAAAGAGAGAGAGACGAAGAAAGAGAAGAAGCTCCTGCGAAGGAAGGCGAATAGTCCATTAACAGAACTCTCTTCGGACCATGGGTGTCCGAATCGATACTTGGAGGGGGAGGCAGACCACAGCCTCCCCCTTCTGGCATTCAGGCCCATTCTTCCCTCTTGTCCTCCCACCTGAGATACCGTATTGGTCTCGCAAAAACGCAAATCACTTTCAAGTTGCGAAATTGATCGTGTCAAGACTCTTTAGAAATGTCCTCTGTGTTAGCTCATTAGAAATGTCCTCC
>CBFDCQ010000018.1:0-47467 GCA_965603355.1 uncultured bacterium | reverse complement strand
CCGGGCAACCGCATCAAGTTGCATCCCGACGACCGGTTCACTTACGGTGGGGATAGGGGCGGCATCAGCGAACGGTGGATGTCATCCACGACGCAGGTGGACAACGGACCCTCGACGAGCCCCAACGAGGGCCGGGGTTACGTCGTGTTCCAGGATGGCAAGACGACCGAACAGTTCCTTCTGCGCGACGCCATTGATGAGCTCAAAGGTGGTCTTATTGGGGACCGAATTTGGGAGGAGAACGGTTGCTGGCCCGTGTATTCGAAGTTCTTTGACTTCCAGTGCCCGTTGCCTATCCATATCCACCATCGTGAGGAGCACTCGAGCCTGGTCGGAGAAATGGCGAAAGCGGAAGCGTATTACTTTCCTGCACAACTGAACAATCATCTGGGCGATTTCCCATGCGCATTCTTCGGTCTTAAGCCGGGGACCACAAAGGAGCAGGTGCGTGAGTGCCTTCTTAACTTTGAGAAGGGCGACAACCGGATTACGGAACTCTCGGTGGGCTACACCATGGAGTTGGGCACGGGCTGGGATACGCCTCCGGGCATACTTCATGCTCCGGGCAGCCTCTGTACTTACGAGCCACAGCGAGCCACCGATGACCTCGCGGTCTATCAGTCGCTGTCGGGCAACCGGTTCCTGGGCAGGGAACTCCTATGGAGAAATACACCCGAAGACAGAATAGACGATATCGAGTTTCTGATCGAGGCAATCGACTGGGAACGTACCACCGATCCCGGCTACGCTGACCATCACTTCATGCGGCCGGTACCCGTGCGTCCCATTGAAGAGATGCAGGCAGCGGGATACACTGAGAACTGGGTCTGCTACAAATCGAAGGCGTTCAGCGCGAAAGAGTTGACGGTGTCTCCGGGCTGTACCGTCACGATCCGCGACGGTGCTGCGTACGGTATGATAATGCTTCAAGGTCATGGGACGATGGGTGTCTGGTCTATCGAGACGCCTGCACTAATTCGATTTGGGCAGACGACGTGCGACGAGTTCTTTATCTCGGAGAGCGCGGCCAAACAGGGTGTGCAAATCACCAACCCGAGTATGAGCGACCCACTTGTTATGCTGAAGCATTTTGGCCCCGAGAACCCTGAGTTGGAGGTCGAGGATTAGGCTGGAGGAGTCCGTGATATACCCCGGCATGAAGCGCTCGTTCGGGGACCGCACCTCTTTTCCAGCAGGGTAGATGCAAATTGGCAGTCTGTAGGGTTGTTGAAAAAGTGCATTTAGGTGTCATCCTGAGTCCGCCGTGGCGGACGAAGGATCTGGCGTCTGAACAACCCCGGGAAAGCGAGATTCTTCGCTTCGCTCAGAATGACGTCCGGTTGTGTGCAGGGACTTCTTCAACAGCCCCTCTGTCCCTGAATTTCGACTACTCTCGGTCGGTTAGTTCACGAATGAGACGGACCTCCCATTCGCGGTACGGTGTGCCGTCTTTCCGAAAGATGTCGTGGAACCACGGATCCGGCTCGTGGTCCAGGACAGTGTCCCACTGGTAGATAGTATTAGTCTTACCGCTCACCAGACCCCAGTTGTAACAGCCCACGTTCTCCCACTTGAAGACGGGCAGAAACGTCTCGAATCGGCTGCCGCGCGTCCGCGCCATGTACTCCGTGCAGATGACCGGGCGGCCGAGCTTCTTCAACCGCTGGATACGCTCCTTCAGGCTGTCGAAGGTGTTGTACTCATGGAAGGTGATCACGTCCGACCCGGCCAGTTGGATCGCGTTCAGTCTGTTGAAGCTATCCTCGCGACTCCATTCTGCGATGGTCAGAGGCTGGGATGGATCGGCAGCCTGTGCCCACTCTATCGCCTTCTTCACGAAGGGGTAGCTGCGGTCTTCGAGATCCTGGTTGCCGGGTTCGTTGTAAAGGTCCCACATGAGGATGCGGTCGTCGCCGCTGAAGGCTTTCAGAATGCCCTTCGTATAGCGTTCCAGGCGCTCCCATTGGGACGAATCCAGAACTATAGCTTCACCGGGACTTTGTACCCAGCCGGAATTGTGCGTGCCCGGCTTGGGCTCAGGCTGTTTGCCGAGCTTCGGATAATGATTCCAGCAATCGTCGAAGATAACGAACAAAGTCTTGATACCGTGGCTGTCGGCGATCTCCAGGTAACGGTTGATGCGCTTCTCGAAGCCTTCCGCGTCATCCTCCCAGAGCAGGTCGTGGAGGTACACCCGCACGGTATTGAAACCGATGTCGGCGGCCCACCCGAGTTCCCGGTCGATAGTCTCCGGGTCGAACGTATCCTCCTGCCACATCTCCAGCTGGTTGATAGCGGTACTTGGGGTGAAGTTGCATCCCACGAGCCATGGCAGCTTGGAGTACCATTCGTTCGCTTTCTCCGTCGACCACCGAGGCTGGATACCATCGACATCCCCTTCAGCTGCTCCGGCAAGAGACATCGCCAGCACCGCCAATATCGCAATCGGTGTGAATCCCGTCATCTTGACATTCCTCCTTCCTCATCCATTCTCTCTTGTGAGTCTCTAGATGGGTGCCATTTGGGGTTCAGATTTGGCTCCGGTACCCCACCTCCTGCCATAGCATACATCATCCAGCGTCAAATTGCCAAGCACATCCGTCTTGGCGGAGAAGGTGAAGGCTCATAGTGTGTCTCCCGCTTCAATTTCACACATTTCACAGTTCGCTAATGTTGGGAATCTGCACCGGATGTTGACAAACCGCAACATATATCAATCGGTTGCTCAGACATCCCTAAATGACTGGTGGATATAGTATTACAGGTTGAATCGCCCGAATCAATGTGGTGGACATATCCATTTACGTAGACATTTCGGGGGTCGTATAAATAATGACAACGACCGATGCGAGGTGTAACCTGTGTCACGACAGGGTTTACGGTAGAATGGCACAGGAATTGCATATTCTTGGCGGGATAATTGTGTGTTGTCTTATGTCTGCGTCGTCGGCGTAACGTGCAAGGTCTGCCCTGAAGGTTGAGCGCAGACCTGCTGGTTAGAGAGAGGTCAGATTGAGGGTGTGCAGTAAGAATGGTAAACGACGGTACACAGTGTTATGTACCGCGACGTTGATTTTCAGCCTGACGAACCTGTCGTGTGCTGTCCTTCCACCGGAAAACGGTGGCGAAGAGCATCTCAGTGAGATCCGGCATGATCTTCCTGGAAAGGCATTCAATTCCTCACAGGATTCGTTCAACGCTTACGGCGTGCTGGACAAGTCTGATTCCTGGTGGACGGAAGCCGTGGGCAGTGTGCGGATTGAAACGTACGGTCCCCGGAGGCGTCATGGACAAGGGCCGTTTTTCGATGGTATTGGAGATCTCGTCGATTTACACGCGGAACGCAGAGGGCTCTCGGAAGCGTTGGTCAAAGCCGTAATCCATGTCGAGTCCAGAGGCGACCAGTTTGCCAAGTCTCGTTCCGGCGCG
This sequence comes from uncultured bacterium, assembly GCA_965603355.1. Taxonomy (GTDB): domain Bacteria; phylum Hydrogenedentota; order CBFDCQ01; family CBFDCQ01; genus CBFDCQ01. Next base: position 44,038 of record CBFDCQ010000018.1, on the reverse strand, counting down.
TGCGGGCTCATGCAGTTGATGCCGAGCACGGCGGCCGAGATGGGTGTCCTCAATGTGTTCGATCCCGACGAGAATATTGCAGGCGGCACAGGCTATCTGGCAAAGATGTTAAAGCGGTTCGACGGGGACAAGAAGCTCGCGCTTGCGGCATACAACGCGGGACCGAATGCGGTGAGGAGGTATCGAGGCGTCCCTCCGTATCCCGAGACGCGCAAGTACATCGAACGTGTACTGCGATTCGAGAAACACTACGCGTCAGGGAAACCTTTCCGGCTCTCGTAATTCGGGGAGCAACATACTTGTTTCATCATCTTGTTGCGTGTGTCCCGAATTGATGTCACCCGAACTCACCACGGTAGTAGCATAGGCTGTCAGCCTGTGTTCAGTCTTTTCACGGCTTCCACAACTCGCGGCAGGATCTCGCCCGTTTTACCCTGGATCAGGTAGCTTGAGACCCCTTCATGAGTCAACGGAGTGGGCTCGGCATTGATTTCAACTATCGTCGCAGCGGGCGCATTCCAACCTGCAAACAGGTATTCAGTCATCTTTGAGGAGTCGACCCGCCCTGCTATTCGAGGAAGCCTGGCGAACGGATACACGACCGCGGACGTGCCACAAACGAGCATCACATCGCACTTTCGTGCCTCCTCCTCACTCTGAATCGCGACGTCCGTTGGAATCGGCTCGCCGAAGAAGACGATATCCGGTTTAAGCGCTCCGTCGCAAGCGGTACAGCGAGGCGGCAGCAGGCCTTCCCTCAGCATATCGTCAAGGTCGAATTCACCACGGCCGAACCGGGCGTTACACTGCGGGCAGCGCAGCTTAAAGAGACTGCCGTGGTACTCGAGAAGGTTCTCAGAGCCGGCCTTCTCATGAAGACCGTCAATGTTCTGGGTAATTGTCCATTTCAGCACACGCATGGTTTCCAACTCAACCAACGCACGGTGACCCGGATTCGGCACCGCATGCATCATGTCTTGGACGAAGCTGATCTCAGTGGTCAACACTTCTTCCCAGAATCCCCGGGGATCGTTCAAGAATTTTGGGTAACTCTCGTAGGCTCTTCTTTCCGCGTCGGGATCTTTGGTCCAGACCCCTGACGGTCCCCGAAAGTCGAGTATGCCCGATTCGGTTGAGATTCCGGCACCCGTCAGAGCAACGGCGTAACTCGAGTCGACGATGTTCGCCGCAGCCCGTTCGATCAACTCTCTTGTACTTTCACTCACAGGAGAAATCCGTCCCCTTTATCGACTCGCTCACGGCACTTATCCGAGATTTCCCATATATGGGCCCATCCGCGACCGCTCTCGGTCGGTGTGAGCCAGTATAATTGCGGCGACGAACGCTGTCAAGGTCGTAATCAGTCCTTTTGGATGCCCAGCGCCGTGGGGCACAATGACGGTTTGGATGTTAAGGCTCTTCGTGTCCGTCATGTTCTCGGTGGTGAGACAATAGTGCTGCCACGATCAAGGCGCTTGACAGGCGTGCGTCTAAAACATATACTCTGCTATGTCTTAAGAAGCTGCAGAACGTCCGACCTCGAAATCCGTCGAAAACCGTTAGATGTAGATGAAATGGCGGTTCACGCCGTTCTCTTTAACTGTGGCAGAGAGTGTGCGCAGGCCGTTCTCTGCCTGTAGGGGGCAAAACAGGTGCAAGTTCCCTAGTTCCCATGTCTTGAAAACGATCCCGTGGTCACGGGGAGTTCCGCGTGGGGAATTCTATATAATGCGGTTCCCCTGATCCTTTCCGAGGAGACTCTGTCAGCGCAAAATGAACGACCGGCGAAAACAGTTGATGGCCGAAGCCGTATTGGTTCTCGTCATGTTGTTTTGGGGGACCACCTTCGTCGTCGTCAAAGAAGTCATCCGCACGGTACCGGTTCACTGGTTTCTCACGCTCCGGTTCAGCACGGCCGCCGTGGTGCTGTGGGGTCTTCTGGCTGTCACCCCCCGCGAGCAGAAAGGAGCGGCCCCGGGCCTTCGATGGCGCGCTGCAGGCGCGGGCGCTCTGCTGGGCGTGGTCCTTTCCGTCAGTTATGCCTTTCAGACGTCTGGTCTGTTGACCACCACAGCTTCGAAGAGCGCGTTCATATTGAGCACCGCCGTACTCTGGGTCCCGTTTCTCATGGTTGTCGCACTGCGCGTCCCCATCGAGCGAAAGACCTTGCTGGCAGGCGGGACGGGCCTGGCGGGACTGCTCCTGCTGGTCATGGACAACGGATGGGCAAGATTCTGGAGCGATGGTGTCGTTGTGGGCGATGTGTTGACGCTGTTCTGCGCGGTCGCAGTAGCCGTTCACCTGATTCTCACCAAACGTTACAGCCACCGCTACGACACCACGGTGCTCACAGCGGTCCAGGTCAGTGTCGTAGCCCTGCTGAACCTGTTATGCTCCGTGATTCGGCAGGAGACAAGGTCATTTGCCTATCCGTTCACAACCTATGCGGCCATCGGCTTCCTCGGCCTCGTCGCCACGTCGTTCAACTTCTGGGCCTTCACGCGGGCGCAACGCTATACAACCGCGCAGCGGACAGCAGTGATGCTTCTTTTGGAGCCGTTGTTCGCGGCGGCTATCGCATGGTTCGTGTTAAGAGAGCATTTCATCCTGCACCAGTGGTGCGGCGCGGCGCTCATTCTCGGCGCAATGTTCGTTCTCGAGGCACGCACTCGCAGACAGGATACATCCGAAGCCGCAAAATGACGGAAGCGATTGCATGGCTCTGTCGAGGCCGGGTTATAGGCTGTGAGCCTGTCCTTAACACAGAGGCGCAAAGGCGCAAAGTGACTTCGTGCCCTTCGTGTTCTTCGTGGTGAGTCAGCTAACCGGCCACGATGATGGCGCTGCTGAGAGATTAGCGACGCGTTGATTATCCCGCCAAAACCGCGTATAATATGTGCCCGTATCGTCGGCACGGGGGCGTACTACCCTCCATACGGGTTTGCATGATAAGCCGGCTCGGTTGACCGAGAAGAGATGTGAGATGATAAGTCGAGGCAATGAACGCCCTTAGCTGCGGATGTTTTAGAGGTAACGAGTGTTGGCCAGTATATCGCACAAGCGGAAAGAGGAACAGACGACGCGCCAATCCGGCGGATCGGCCGAGGGCGTCATATTCGATATCAAGAGGTACGCCATTCATGATGGTCCCGGTATCCGCACGACGGTGTTCTTCAAGGGTTGTCCGCTGAAGTGCCTGTGGTGTCACAATCCGGAGAGCTGGTCGGCCAGCCCGGAACACGGCCTGCAGGCCAACAGGTGCATCGGCTGCGGCCGGTGCATCGAAGTCTGCGAAAGCGGGGCCGTGTCGCAGGTGGACGGCAGGCCGGTTACGGACGTCGCCAAATGTACCTTCTGCGGAAAGTGTGTTGAAGAGTGTGCGGCCGGCGCAAGGGAGTTCATAGGTCGGCACGTGAGCGTCGATGACGTCATGGCGGAGATAGAGAGGGATGTCGTCTTCTACGACGAGTCCTCCGGAGGGGTGACTTTTTCAGGCGGCGAACCGCTTATGCAACCGGAGTTCCTCTGTGAACTCCTGTCCCGGTGCAAATCGCATGACATGCGTACGACGGTGGACACTTCATGTTACGCTGAACGGGACGTGCTCGAAAGGGTCCGCGAGAAAACCGACCTGTTTCTCTGCGACATAAAGCACATGGACAGCGAAACGCACAGACGTTTTACCGGCGCGCCGAATGAGCTTATTCTGGACAACATCAGATGGTTGGCGTCGGCCGGCGCGAACATGATTCTGAGAATACCGCTGGTTCCGGGCTTTAACGACGCCGAGACGAACATCGACGCATGCGGGAGGTTCGCCGCGTCACTGGGTTGCATCGGCAGGGTAGATGTATTACCCTATAATAGCGGTGGTATCGAAAAAGCAGCCCGGCTGCCGGAACACCGCGAGTTGATGAAATCCGAACCGCCGACCGACGACAAGTTGAACGCGGTACGGAACGTGCTGCAACAGTTTGGCTTAGAGGTAAAGATAAGAGGGTGACGGGATGAACGAGCGAGTGGCACGGCTACGCACTCAGAGTGTGGAAACGAGACCCTATATTTCTGCCGAGCGCGCAGAGCTTATTACGGAGTTCTATCAGAGCGATGAACTTATGCGCGTCTCAGCGCCCGTGTGCAGGGCAAAAGCGTTCAAGCACTTTGTTGAGAACAAGGCCGTATGCATCAATGAGGGCGAGCTTATCGTCGGCGAGCGGGGACCCGGGCCAAAAGCTACGCCGACTTACCCGGAACTGTGCTGCCACAGTCTCGACGATTTTCGGACGCTCCACACAAGAGACAAGAATCCCTTTGTTGTCGGCGACGACGTCATGCAGGTTTACGAGGAGAAGATCATTCCCTTCTGGCGCGGCAAGACGATGCGCGAGAAGGTCTTTGCCGCAATGAGCGACGAGTGGACCAACGCGTTCAACGCAGGGATATTCACCGAGTTCATGGAACAGCGCGCGCCGGGCCATGCGGTTCTGGGCGACAAGATATATCGGCGCGGCATGCTCGATTTCAAGGAGGATATTGCGAAAAGCAGGGCGAGTCTGGACTTCTTGAACGATCCTCAAGCCTGGCCGAAAAACGAGCAGCTCATCGCGATGGATATCTGCATTGACGCGATTATAGCGTTCGCCCATCGGCACGCGGACAAGGCGCTGGAGTTGGCGGAGGAAGAATCCGATCCGGTCCGCCGGGCTGAGCTGGAGAAGATCGCGGAAGTGTGCAGGCACGTACCCGCTCATGCGCCGCGCGATTTCCACGAAGCGCTGCAAAGCTACTGGTTTGTGCACCTGAGCGTGATAATGGAGCTTAACGTGTGGGACTCGTTCAATCCCGGCAGACTCGACCAGCATCTGTACCCCTTCTTCCTCAAACAGACGCAGGCGGGCGAGTTGACAACCGAGCAGGCGAAAGAGCTGCTCCAGTGTTTCTGGATAAAGTTCAACAATCACATTGCGCCGCCAAAGGTCGATGTAACCGAAGAACAGAGCAGCACGTACACGGACTTTGCGCTCATTAACGTCGGCGGTATAAAGCCGGACGGTTCCGATGCGGTCAACGAAGTCTCATACCTGATTCTCGATGTCGTTGAGGAGATGCGGCTGACGCAGCCGAGCGCGTGCATACAGTTGAGCAGGAAGAACCCGGACCGGTTCCTGAAACGCGCATGTCGCGTGATAAGCACTGGTTTTGGCCAGCCGTCGGTGTTCAACACCGATGTGATCATCGAAGAGTTTCTACACGCGGGCAAAAGCGTGGCCGATGCGAGGACAGGCGGTCCGAGCGGTTGTGTGACAATCAGCGCGTTCGGTAAGGAGAGCTGTACTCTGACCGGGTATTGTAACTGGCCGAAAGTGTTCGAGCTGGCCTGCAACAATGGTGCTGACCCGCGTACAGGCATGCAGATCGGCCCGCAGACCGGCGATCCCGCCGAGTTTACCTCCTTTGAGGAGCTCATGGAAGCGTATCGGGAACAGATGAAATACATCATTGATGTGAAAGTAGCCGGCAACAACATCATCGAACGGTTGTACGCCACATTCATGCCCACTCCTGTCATGTCGATCCTCGTTGACGACTGTATCGCCACCGGCCGTGATTACCATAACGGCGGTCCCCGATACAATGCAACATATATCCAGGGTGTCGGCATCGGCACGGTGACCGATGCAATGGCTGCTGTGAAATATAACGTTTTCGACAGTAAGACCATGACGATGCGGCAGTTGCTGGAGGCCGTGCAGAACGATTTTGAAGGTGACGAGCGGCTCCGACAAACGCTTCTGAACCGTACACCGAAGTACGGTGATGATGACGAGTATGCCGACAGCATCACCGAGCAGGTTTTCAACCTCTACTATGATCTCCTGAACGGCAGGCCCAACACAAAAGGCGATTGCTACAGAGTCAATCTGTTGCCCACGACGGTGCACATTTATTTCGGATCAGTTGTGGGCGCTCTGCCGAACGGTAGAAAGGCGGGACAACCCGTGTCGGACGGCATATCGCCGAGTCAGGGTTTCGGCGCGAAGGGCCCTACTGCGATTGCCAAGTCCGCTGCAAGAATCGACCATGCGCGTACGGGCGGCACGCTGCTCAACATGAAGTTTGCCCCGGAAGTGTTTGATGATGGGGGTATAGACAATCTCGCTCATCTGATAAGGGCGTACTTCAAACTCGGCGGCCATCATGTCCAGTTCAACGTCATTGATGCCGATACGTTGCGGAAGGCCCAGGAAAAACCGGAACAACACCGGGATCTGATCGTACGGGTCGCCGGGTACAGCGACTACTTCGTCAACATCGGCAGGGATTTGCAGAACGAGATAATTTCAAGGACGGAGCTGGGTTCGTTCTAGAACTTTTGGGCGCCGGCGAGTTGTGGCGTGCGGAGTCCTGCGGACGCGTTATGGTGGAGCTTCAGCGTGCGTGTTATATAGGCAAATCGCCAGATGAATTAGGTTTTGTATAGAAACTATACAACACGTAGTTATGTTGGGGAACAAACAGAGAATTCGACAGAATTCGAGGGACGTCAGAGTGAAAACGCGGCCATGTGAATACGGTGTCCCTAGAATTGAGCAAAATTAGAGGTCTGCTATGACTAAGATACTCGGACTTGGTTGTGCAGCGCTGATTTCCACGTGCCTGGCGCTGGCGAACGCGACGGACGTCGAGTTGGGGAGTCTTCTGGTCGACCCGTTTTCTCCGCACCTGCTTGATGATCAGGAAAAGGTTAATGAACTGGTCACAGGTCTTAAGAGCGGTGCGCAGGCCTGCAAGGACTACGACAGTAACTGGAGAATTTGGGAAATTGCCGCCGAAGCACTACACCGCGTTATGGGCTATTATCCCGCTGAGCCCTGGGGTAAGCACTCCCTGGAGTACGGGAACCCGGAAATAAAGGATGCTATCGTAGAATGGGTTCTGTCCGAATACGCCGCACGAAAACACGGCACGCCGGCGCACCCCGCGTGGCAGCTAAAGGGGGAATCCGGCGAATTCTTCGACTCTCTTGTAACCTGTGCGCAGGCAACTCTGTCTCCTCGCATTTATGAGTACCAGCTTGTGCTACAACCCAATGCCCCGTCGGGTGAGTGGCGGGTCGAGTACCTCGCGCGCGTGAACCCGGAACGCACGCTGAACTCGATTCTCACGGCCGCCCACGGCTCAGGTCCGGTAAATCCAGAGTACTTGGTGAAGATGCCCGAGGGCGTCCTCGAGGGCGTCCTGATGTATTATATAGATGTGAAGCGCGCCTTCGATATTCTCTCCAAGATGTGTGAGCGTGCGCCGGACCTGATCATGCGGGATAAGGAACGCATTCGGACGTTCATACAGGCGAACGTCTACTTCTATAGGGGCCGAGAGCGCAAAGAGGCCGTGGACTGTGAGGTTAGGCTCCGCGCGCTGGACCTGTATGCGTTATGGGCTGATCCGGCTCATATTGCGGAGATCGAACAGTTGGCAGTAGATGTGGCTGTTGATCACGAAATTCCGTTCAAACGCCGCATAGCCGAGCAGGTTGTGGAGAAGGTGAACCGCATTCTGACCACCAAATTCGAGAGACAATAGAGGAGGAATTCGACGTAATACATAACCATGGGCTGAAGTCGGACACAGCTTAGACCGCCGTGCCGCATAGCCCTGCCGTTAGGCCGCAGGAAAAGCGAACAAGGTGAAGAGTAGTGGGAGCTCGTCAAGCGCCCAATAAGAGCAAGGCTGCCGCGTCGGGGCGTGGGTGCCAACGGGCGGCTGAAAACGGGGGTTGGTAAACTAGCCGGAATCGTCAATTGCAAAGGACAGCATGGTCTATTTCGTTAGCGTATTTGGTTATCTGTTAATACTCGCCGGGATCGGTGTCTGGAAATCACGACAGGTCAAGAGCCAGGACGATTTTGCGGTGGCGGGAAGAACGCTGTCGCCCTGGATTATGGTCTGCACGATGTTGGCCGTGTGGATCGGCACCGGCTCGATCGTGGGAAATGCCGAGAAGACGTACGATACCGGCATGGCGGCGCTTATCCTGCCGGTAGGCGCCTTTATCGGAATGATCCTGCTGTCGCTGATCGCTGCAAAAGCCCGCGATATTGAAGCGACTTCCGTCCCCGAGATCATAGGCGGGCGCTTCGGGCAGGGGGCAAGATCGCTCGCTGTTATTGCCCTCGTCATGGCTTACATGGTGATCGTCAGTTACCAGTTCAATGCCGGTGGAGCCGTGCTGGAGGTGATTACAGGCAATAGAACGCCCGTCGCGGTAAAAATCGATGATGTTTTGACCCGGGCCCAGGTCAGACGTGGCCGTGTCGTCTTTACCCCTGAGAAGGATTTCAAGGGCAGCGTAAGTGTGACTCTGCATGCTGCGACCGGCGAGTCATGGTCAACCGAGGACACAACCTTCACGATCGATGTCGTTTCTCCTGAAGAGATTATTGAGGCGAAGAACGGGCTCAAAGATGTTGATAACTCCATCGCCATTAAACAGAACAACTATGCCAGGGTAATCATTGGTCCAGAGACTGAACTCGCCAGATCTTATCGGGTGTCATCTCTGCCCGAAGACGGTTCACTCGAGTTGATTGAGCCTGTATTAACGGCGCAAAAGGCCACGGTCATCGCGGCCGTCTTCATCATAGCCTATACCATGCTGGCAGGACTCATGAGCCTTGCTTATGCGGATATCCTTACCGGTATTATCATAACCGTGTCCATGCTGATAGCTTTTCCACTGTATTGGTTCAAGAGCGGCGGGTGGAGCGGGATGACAGCGTCGTTTGCGGCCATGGCCGACAAGCCGCAGCACATGCAGTTCTGGGGCGTATATTCGCCAACGGAAATCATCAATTACTGCCTGCCGGTATTCCTTCTCGTGCTGGGCGATGCGAACCAGTACCAGCGGATCTTCGCCAGCAGAGATGCCAAAGGGGCAAGGTCGGCTGTAACAACAATGATTTTCGTTGCCGCGGCGATTGAGCTGCTCATCATTGCCTGTGCATGGATAGCGGCCAGCATGACGCCCGATCCCGAAAACGGCAAGTACATACTCATTTATGCCGCAAAGCATTACATGCCGCTGCCGCTGGGGTGCCTCTTCATGGTCACGGTCGTGGCCATTATCATATCGACAGCCGATTCGTTCCTGCTGGTCCCGGCGACGACCTTCATGAAAGACGTGTACCTCAACTTCATAAACCCGAAAGCCAGCGAGAGGAAGACCATATTCCTGAGCAGGGTGATGGTTGTGCTTTTCGGTGTGATAGCGTGGATCGTATCCCTGATGTTCGGCGAATCCAAAGGTTTCTTCGAGAAGGCCCTGTACGCGTTTACGATTTACGGTGCTTCCATTACGCCTTCTCTGGTAGCAGCGATTGTCTGGAAAGGAGCGACAAAAGCGGGCGCTGTCTCTTCCATACTCTCGGGAATCATAGTGACACTAGTCTGGAATGAGGCGAATTTCGTACAGGACAGACTTCCATCCGGCATTTCAGATGTGGACGCGGTGCTTCCTGCCATCGCCATCTCCGTTCTGTGCCTGGTCGTGGTGAGCTGGCTGACCCGGAGAAGGACAGATGCCGAAAGCGCCGTAGATATTCACTGACACACAACTCAGGAGAAATGAAGTGACAGCATCGAATTCGCTCACTACCAGCCAAGCCAGGATCATGGCCGGCATCCCAGAGGTCAACGCCGCGCTGTACTGGCGGATCCGGTTCGCCGTAGGCGATCCCGTCGCACTAATCGAATTGCGGGAAAACGATGTCCCCAAATCATCCATTCTGATCCTTCGTGACATCGAGATGGGACGCGCGCGGCAAAAGGCCAGGGCCGATAAGGTTTCCTGTCCGGCGGACTTCGCGCCGGAGGGTGGTCTCTCCGGCGATAGAGAAACGGCGACGGCTCAGGCAGCCGCCGAATGCCTTCGCCGCGCCGGAGTGGAGTGCGTGACTGGCGACCGCACGCTGCCGCTGATTTTCGCGGAAGTGATTCGTCAATCCGGCATCCGGGTCGAGTGCGATCTGGACATGTGCGTTGTCGAACGGCGTTCCAAAGACGAGGAGGAGATCGCCTGGATTCGGGAGGCGCAGCGTGTCACGGAAGGTGCCGTGCAAATGGCCTGTGAACTTATTGCGCGAGCTGAAGCGCGGAAAGATGGCGTCCTGTTGCACGAGGGCGAGGTCCTCACCTCGGAGCGTGTCAGGACCCTTGTCGATATCTGGTTTCTCGAAAGGGAGTATTCTAACCGCACATCCATCATCGCCGGCGGACAGCAGGGTGCCGACTGCCATAACGTGGGCTCCGGAGCGCTGAAGACCGGAGAACCGGTCATTATCGACATTTTCCCGACCAGCCGGGCCTCACGCTACAACGGGGATTGCACCCGTACAGTGGTCCATGGCGACATTCCTGACGCCGTCGCCCGCATGCATTCGGCGGTCCGGGAAGCCAAAGCCGCCGGTATCGCCGCGATCCGGCCCGGCACTAGCGGCGAGGAAGTTCATCTGGCCACTACCGCGGCCATTACGCGGAACGGGTACGCGATGGGGCTGCCAAAGGAGGATTCGCCGGACTCCTATTGTGCGATGACGCATGGAACCGGACATGGTGTCGGGCTCGACGTTCACGAGCCGCCGCTCCTCGACATGAAGGGCCCTGCGCTTGTCGTCGGCGATGTAGTCACGGTTGAACCCGGCCTTTACACGAATTCCGTGGGCGGCGTCCGCGTCGAGGACATGGTAGTCGTCACCGAACAAGGTTGCGAGAACCTCAACACGCTTCAAGAAGGACTTGACTGGAGATGATCATGAAAAGAATGTGTAGCGCTCTTTCCGTATGGTCTGTTTCGCTCTTTGTCTTATCAGCAGCATGCCAAGCAGCGCCCGGAGGTGCGACCACGGACAAGCAGTTTGAAGAACTGGCCGAGCGCTATATCGATCAGTTTCCGGCGCTCTCACCGGTTTCCGCGACATTGCTTGGCGATCACCGGTATGACACTGAACTCAACGAGGTAAGCGAAGCGGCCCGCACGCGCAAGGCCCGCTTTGAGCAGGAGTTTCTCGATCAGCTCGGCCGAATCGATCCTGCCGCGCTGTCGCGTTCCAACCAAGTGGATCACGCGCTGCTAAAGCACAGCCTTCAGGCCCAGCTCTGGCGGCTCGAAGAACTGCAGGAATGGGCCTGGAATCCCTTGACATACACTCGTCTGGTCGGCAACGCTGTCTACGGCCTGATGGCAAGAGAGTTCGGGCCGCTGGAAACGCGCCTGACCTGTGTCGCGGCACGCCTGGAACAGCTTCCACGGCTTCTTGAGCAAATCCGTGCGACGCTGGCTCCCGAACGCGTTCCCAAGGTTCACGCGGAAACAGCAGTCAAGCAGAACCGAGGCGTCCTGAGCATTCTCGACAATATGGTCGAGCCGTACCTGGCGGAATTGCCCGACGCCGAGCAGGCCCGGTTGAAGCGCGCCATGGAGACCGCACGACGCGCCGTGGACGTTCATCAGAAGTGGCTCGAATCGGAACTCCTTCCGAAAGCCGGCGGCGAGTTCCGTATTGGAGCGGATCTTTTTGATAAGAAGTTGGCTTTCACTCTCCAGACCCCGCTTACGCGACAGCAGATCCGTGAGCGTGCCGAGCGGCGACTTCGAGAGGTGCACAATCAAATGTACGACATCGCGAAGGAGGCATACCGGGCACAGTATCCGTACACAGACTTCCCGGCCGAACCTTCCGATGCGTACAAGCACGCTATCATCCGGGCGTGCCTGGAAATGGCGTGCAGCGAGTTGCCTGAACGTGACGGCGTTGTCGATGCGGCCAAGCGTTCCCTCGAGCTGGCCACGACCTTTACGCGAGAGAACGACATCGTGACGCTGCCGCCCGATCCGCTCGAGATCATCATCATGCCGGAGTTCAAACGAGGCGTCAGCCTCGCCTATTGCGATTCGCCGGGTCCTCTGGACGCGGGGCAAAAGACGTTCTACGCTGTTGCGCCGCTTCCCGAGGATTGGACGGCCGAACAGGTACATTCGTTCCTGCGCGAATACAACTTCCGTTCCATCCATAATCTAACGGTTCATGAAGCCATGCCGGGTCACTTTCTTCAACTGGCGCACTCGAACCGCTACCCCGGCGTACTGCGCGCGGTTCTTTCCTCGGGGACGTTCATCGAGGGGTGGGCCGAATACACGGAATGGATGATGTGCGAGCAGGGTTTCCTGGACGGCGATCCGCTCATGCAGCTGATCGTATTGAAGTGGTATCTGCGCGCCACTACCAACGCCATTATCGATCAGGCGATTCACGTCGACGGTATGACTCGAGACGAAGCCATGCGATTGATGGTCGAGAGCGGTTTCCAGGAAGAAAGCGAAGCCGCGGCTAAATGGACGCGCGCACAATTGACATCCGTGCAGTTGTCCACCTACTTTGTCGGTTACCAGGAGCACACGGATCTTCGCAAAGAGGTTGAGCAAACGTGGGGAGACAAGTTCAATCTCAAGGAGTACCACGACAAGGTGCTCTCCTTTGGCTCGCCCCCAGTCAAATATGTGCGGGCGTTGCTCCTCGACGCTGAGATTCCGCGTTAGGGGGCCAGGTTGAACGACCATAAGTTAAGGAGATAGGTATGTTGCAAAATATTGCGGCCAAAATGAGAGCGGCAAGCGGGCATTATCGAGTCACGCTCATGGTTCTGGCGTTACTGGTTGCGGTTCCGGTCGTATCCGCGAGTGCTCAAGATGTGGATGATCCCGCCATTCTCTCGCTCGAGAGGATATTCAGTTCCGACGAGTTTGACGCCAAACGTTACGGGCCCATACGCTGGCTGGAGGATGGCTCGGGTTACACGACGCTGGAAGATTCCGATACCGAGGACGAAGGTAAGGATATTGTACGTCACGATCCGGCCACCGGTAATCGTGACGTGCTGGTTCCTTCCGCGCGTCTTGTGCCGGCGGGTGAATCGGCGCCGCTGGAGATAGATGACTATTCCTGGTCGCCGGATGGCACCAAGTTGCTCGTGTTTACGAACACCAAACGTGTCTGGCGAAATAATACGCGCGGGGATTACTGGGTTCTCGATCTTCCTACTGGGCACTTGCGCAAGCTGGGCGGCGATGCGGACGAGTCGACGCTTATGTTTGCTAAGTTCTCACCGGACGGAGGACGCGTTGCTTATGTTCGCAACAGCAACATCTATGTTCAGAATCTGAAGAACTTCCGGACGAAACGGTTGACCAGGGACGGATCTGAGACCATCATCAATGGCACATCCGACTGGTTGTATGAGGAGGAGTTCTTCTTGCGGGACGGATTTCGCTGGAGTCCTGACAGCCGGTACATCGCTTACTGGCAGTTCGATATCGAAGGGGTCAAGGAGTTCAAGTTGATCAATTATACAGACTCGCTGTACCCGGAGATCACTACCTTCCCGTACCCCAAGGTCGGCCAGATGAATTCGGCTTGCCGCGTCGGGGTAGTGAGAGTTCGGAACGGGAAGACACGATGGTTCAAGGTTCCCGGCGATCCTCGCAACGACTATATCCCGAAAATGGAATGGGCAGCCAATTCCAAAGAGGTGGTTATTCAGCAGCTCAATCGTATACAGAACACGAACCGCGTAATGCTTGGCGAGGTTCGAACGCGGTCGGTCAGAACGGTTCTGACTGAGCGTGACGACGCGTGGGTGGACCTTCATCCTGATCTTCGCTGGATGGATGACGGAGACAGCTTCACCTGGATCAGCGACCGGGACGGATGGCGGCATCTGTACCTGGTCTCACGTTCCGGAGAGAAGGTTACTGTTCTTACGCCGGGGCAGTTTGATGTGATAAGCGTTCAGAGCGTCGATGAAAAGGGCGGTTGGGTCTATTATATCGCGTCGCCGGATAATCCGACCCAGCGCTATCTGTACAGGACGCCGATGGATGGCACCGGCAGAGCCGAGCGGCTCACGCCAACCGATCAGCCGGGCACGCACAGCTACCAGATATCAAAGGATTCGAAATGGGCGATCCACACCTATTCAACCTTTAACGAACCGGCTGTGATCGACCTCATCCGGCTGCCCGATCATGAAAGAGTGCGTGTGCTCGAGGACAATTCGGAATTTCATGCGAAGGTCGATGCGCTGGAAGAATGTCCGACCGAGTTCTTCCGTATTGACATCGGTGACGGAGCGCTGCTTGACGGGTGGTGTATCAAGCCTCCGGACTTCGATCCGAAAAAGAAGTATCCCTTACTGTTCTATGTCTATGGAGAACCTGCCGGGACGACTGTCGTGGATAGATGGGGCGGCAAGAACGCGAGACACCTGTGGCATCTTATGCTCGCACAGCGAGGATATATTGTAGCCAGCGTCGACAACCGAGGCACTGCCGCGCCGCGTGGCCGCGACTGGCGAAAATGTGTCTACCGGCAGATCGGAATTCAAGCCTCCGCCGACCAGGCTGCCGCGACACGAGCTATCCTCGAAAGCCGACCCTACATTGATCCCGAACGGATCGGTATCTGGGGATGGAGCGGCGGCGGGTCGATGAGCCTGAACGCTATTTTCAGGTATCCGGACCTGTATCAAACGGCCATGGCGATCGCGTTCATAAGCAACCAGCGGTACTATGACACGGCTTACCAGGAACGATACATGGACTTGCCTGATGATAATGAAGAAGGTTTCACAGACGGCTCACCAATAACGTTCGCACATCAACTCGAGGGGAATTTGCTTATCATCCACGGCACGGCAGACGACAATTGCCACTACCAGAACTGCGAAGCGCTCGTCAACGAGCTGATCAAACACAACAAACAGTTCACAATGATGTCGTATCCGGGCCGTACTCACAGCATAAGTGAAGGTGAGAACACCACGCGACATCTATACGAGCTTATGACCAGGTACCTCGAGGAAAACCTGCCTGTAGAATGAACCACGACTGAAACCGAGAGGTAGACAGGCTGTCAGGCTGTGCTCTCGGGTGATGTCGTCATTGCGAGCGAAGCGCGGCAATCTCGCAGTTAGTGGCCGCGTGCAAACCGAGATTGCTTCGTCGTCCGCCGGGCGAACTCCTCGCAATGACGCCTTGGGCGGACTGTCCTGGATGCTGCTTTGTGTCGTCATTCTGAGCGAAGCGAAGAATCTCGATTTCCAAATCCCGGGGACGTTCCACTCATTCCTCTGGCGTCTTCCTGCTATCTCGTATTCACTTCTCGCGTGTCGGCAGCCACTTCTTATGCTCGCGGATGACGTCGGCATATTCCGGTTTCGTCGCGAGATTTGTCCACTCCCAAGGGTCCTTGGAGTGGTCATACAGCTCTTCCGAGCCGTCTCTGTAGCGTATGTACCGCCATCGGTCGGATCGCACGGCGTGGTTGCCTTTCCCCATGGTCATCAATGCCGGGTGCCATTTCTGCGTTGGGTTTTTTAGTAGCGGCACGAGGCTCTTGCCATCCAGATCTTCTTTGGGGGACAGTCCTGCAAGCTCGAGCAGTGTTGGGTAGATGTCTACGAGCGAAACCGGCCTGTCACATCGGCTACCGGGGCGGGTCACACCGGGCGCAACGATGATGAACGGTACGCGATTGGCTTTCTCCCACAGGGTGAACTTCACGCACGATTCCTTGTCGCCGAGATGATAGCCGTGGTCGGCCCACAGAACGATAATAGTATTGTCCGCCTTCCCTGTCTCATCGAGCTTGTCTATCAGACGCCCCACCATCTGATCGGAGAAATCTGCTGATGCCTGATAACACTGAATCATCTTCTTAAGGCTCCCCGGATCGTTCTCAGGCTTGGCGGTAGTGTTTGAGTATATGAAGTGTTCCGAGTGCGCCATTCTTCTTCCGATGGCGGGAACATCGTCAAGATCGTTATCCTTCATTTCCGGAAATATCGTGTTTTCGAACGGGTATTTTTCAAAAGTCTCGGGTGGAGCGTAAAACGGCAAATGCGGCTTATATATACCGGCAGCCAGAAACATCGGTTTTGCCCGCTCCTCATCCATTACCTTTTCGATATACTCCACCATGTCAATATCGATCATCTTCTGGGTATGTTCCCCCCAGTCGAAATCGACCTCGTTCAACGGTTCCTCTTTTTCTGAATAACCGTTGTAGTTTTTCTCTGGGCCTCTAGTCTCCAGCATAGGCTGAAACTCATCAAAACTCTTTCCCGCAGGATCCCCTCCCATTGCTCCATTGAAATGGGTGAATATCTTGCCGGCCCCCTTTGCGGAATAGCCGCCCTTCCGGAAATAGTCCGGCAGAGTCACAGCATCAGGGACTACGTCCCTCAAGAAATCTTCGTTTAGATAACTCCCGGATGTAGTCGGCCTGTATCCTGTTAATATGGCTGTCCGGGAAGGTGTACATGCCGGCGTCGTGCAGTAGGCCCTGCTGAAAAACATGCCGCGCTCGGCCAGACGCGCTAAGTTAGGCGTCTTGATCGGGTTCTGCGGATCGAACAGCGTCGTCCAATCGTTCATGTCATCAATCGCGATGAACAGCACATCAGGCCGCTTACCGGCAAATCGCCCCATAGCGCCGAAGCAACTGGTTGCAGCCAAACCCACAACACCCGCAGACAAACTCTTAAGAAAACTACGTCGGTTCATGCTGATCTCCTTCAGGCTAACGAGTGTCATGAACGGCGCAGAGAGTGCGCTGGTATCTCCGCGTCCGAGTTCGTGGCTTTGTTATGCCTTCTTGATCAATTCTTCCAGGTTTCTATCGAAAAAAGGGTTCTTTGCACTGATGCTCACCGGTATGCCATAGATTATCCTAACATCTTTCCCCAAAACACCCATTTCCAGCAAGGCCTGTCCTGCAGTGTACATGATTCTACTGTCGACTCTGTTGTCCATTGCCACGCTTACAGCAGAACCAACGGCTATCCCAAGATCACCGGTGTTGAAAACACAGGGATGTCCCGGATGCTTATCCTTTTCTGCACAATTGGAAAAACCGCACATACCACAAAGGGGCAAGCCCATCGATGCGATTCTTGTTCCCAGAACAATCATAGCATCTGCTGAGAGAATGTTTACGGCGTCTCGCAAAAAGAAATCCGGTAGCTTGTCTCGACGCACCATCTCTTTCATTTTATCCGAGACTTCCTTAATTCCATCTTTCTTCAGCAGAGCAACAACAGTATTGTCGGTACCCCTTCCCTTGGGAGCTGTTCTCGCAGCCGTCATCATTCGTTTCGCAACCTCGATGACGGCCTCTCCTCGAAGTTCTTCTTCATGGAATATCTTCATTCCGTTCTCCTTAGTGCATGGTTAGTTGGCAGCATAACGCTCAAAGCTCAGCGGCGCGAGTCCGCTGAAGCGCCTGGCAGCGAGCCAAACTCAATACAGTCCTTGCACAGTTAGGAACCGGACGCCATCGTGTTCAGACTTTGGGCAGTTCCCATGGACTTCGCCACTCGGGTCGGCCGCGCAGTGCGTTGGCTTCGGCGTCACCGATGAAGGTTTCCGTGTCGGGATCGAGATATAGTTTACGGCCAACGCGGGCGGAAATGTTGCCCGCGTGACATATCACCGAAGCGGGATGCCCGACGGTTTCCTCATCGCAGTATGGTTTCTCGCGTGACTTGACGCACTCAAGGAAATTCTGCACGTGCGCAACCGCATCGCCGCTGCCCCGAGCCTCCTCGAGCAGTTCGTTATCGCGACCGTAAGCCCGCCAGCCACTGTTGCCGATGATGATGTAGCCCTCGTCCCCGTAAGCCGCTGAGCCTTCCGCAAGTCCATGCAACCGGTAGGGTGTCCAGACGCGCATTTCGTGCGTCAAGATCTTGGGTGTTCTACCGGCGAAATCGTAGGTCACTACCATCGTGTCCGGCCACTCCTGCATGTCATCGAAGTACCACTTGCCGCCGCTGGAGCTGATGGCCGACGGCAGGCCGAGCGGTTCGTCGCCCTGCGTTTCGCAGGCGGCGTTGAACGCTGCATAGGCCATATCGAGCCGGTGTACTCCGTCATTGCCCAAGTCGCCGGTACCGTAGTCATAGAACCAGCGCCACTCGCCGTGGAAACGGTTCGGGTTAAACGGTCGCTTCGGGGCGGACCCCAACCACATGTCGTAGTCCACGCCGTCGGGTACTTCTTCGTCTGGCGGATAGCCGATCGAGCCCTGACGGGAACTTTCCCATGCCTTCGCCATCAGACAGCGCCCAAGCGCTCCCGTGCGAACATATTCGATTGCCGACGGCAGCCGCCTCGTGGACCGGTGCTGCGACCCCATCTGAACGACACGTTTGTGCTTGCGCATAGCGGCAACCATACGCCGGCCCTCAATGATGTTGTGGGCATCCGGCTTTTCGACGTACACATCCTTGCCCGCGATGCAGGCCATGATGCTCGGGATGGCGTGCCAGTGGTCCGGAGTGCCAACGACCAATGCGTCGATCGAGGGGTCGTCGATCAGCTTGCGAAAATCTCCCGTGGTCCACGGTCGCTTGCCCTGCCGCTCCTTTGCTTCCTCCACGGCTCGCGGAAGTCGCCGCGAATCGATGTCGGCAATCCCCACAACCTCGGCATACTTGTTTTCGGCAAACACTCGCATCAAGTAGCCCGCCTGTCCGCCGGCGCCGACTACTCCTACACGTACCCGTTCGCTGGGAGCCGCCTTGACCACCTTCTCTCCCGTGAACGTCGCGGCTACCGCCGCCCCCGCCACTACTGAATTCTTCAAAAACCGCCGCCTGTTTAGCTGAGGCATGATCTGCTCCTTTCACACGCACTAGCCGATGCAATAGGCTATGCCATTAGTAGTTCTGTTTGGCGAAGCCAAGACGTATCACAGTGACAAGAATCTGAATCACACTCTTTCTTATGTGGCTTCCCTGTCCTTCAATCCGCATAACGTTGCGCGGATGAGCGGCGTCAGTCCGACTCGATCCGCTGGTTAGGCAAACCTCCTTCTCTCACCTCGACAATGATTTGTCACGGGTTTCACGCGCTTGTCCGATCCATGAGATACATACACAGAGGATGTACACGACGAAGCAAACTGCTGCCACGACAACGGTCTTCTCGAGGGAGGAAGTAGTCCTGTCGACTGTGCGCAACGCCTTTTCCACATTGGGCGGGTCCTGCGAGAGGTAAGAGTGCACCAAGAATCTCATGCCTGACAGGCGCGAGCCCGCACACATGAAATGAGCGATGATGGGTCCTAGTGCCACTGCTGCTGCCACACTCCAAATCATACCTCTTGTCACCTTCACTTTGGATTCTCCTTTCTCATCGAACCCAAGCCTTCAGCGCGACTCATAATGGGCAATCTACCAGCACCGCCTACCTACGGTATATATGGTTTCCGCATAACACGCATCTCCAGATTAGTTCAAAAAGCATCAACCGGACTCCTCACGCCCTGACCGCCACGGTTGAGCACATGGGTATAGGCTATGCTTGTCTGTGCACTCATCTGACCGAATGATACGCCGTCCTTACCAGGTGCGTCAAGCGAGTTCCCCGGCGTGACTCTTGCCTGTTGACGGCTTTGAGTTCCGGCCGCGCTGAGCAGTGCGCATAGATGCACCCAAGCGAAAGCTTTTGCGCCCCCTTTTGGCTTTTATGTCCCGGTTATCGTCAGGGATACGGATTCCAGGCCATCCGAAGAAGCGGTGATTTCAATCTTGCCCGGCGTACGTTCGGATCGGACAACGAGCAGGCACAGACCATTAAACGCTTTGCGGTTGTCGGCCCTGAACGATTCATAACTCATTGAGTTGCCGTTGCCGACCGCGGCGATCGTCGCCGGACCATCGATCTTGAAGTTCACCTTGTTGTCCGCTGTCGGGCAGAAGTTCCCTTCTTTGTCAACGATCTTGACGGTCACAAAGGAAAGGTCATAGCCGTCGGCATCAATAGTAGCCCTGTCGGGCGTCAACACGATCCCTGCCGGCTCACCTGCGGTCTTGATTTCCTTGCTGCAGAGAGCATTTCCCTCCTCATCGTAAGCTACTGCCTTGATAGAACCGGGTTCATAGGTGACATCTTCCCATTTCAGACGGTATACCCCCTTTTGCTTGGACTTCTTCCCCAATGACCGTCCGTTCACAAAGAGTTCCGCCGACGCGCAGTTCGTGTAGACGTACACCGGCGTGATCACGCCCTCGCGGCCTGCCCAGTTCCAGTGCGGAAGCAGGTGCACCATCGGTTCATCCGTCCATTGGCTCTGATACAGGTAGTAGCGGTCTTTCGGGAACCCGCACAGATCGACGATACCGAAATAGGTGCTGCGCGCAACGTCCTCGCAGGGTTCGGGCTCGCCGAGATAGTCGAATCCCGACCAGACGAACTCGCCGGCCACGTAAGGGGCCTCTTCCTGCGCGCGAAACTCCTCGTCCGGAGGCCCGCCGAATACCAGGTTCGTCAGGTCGTAGGAGCTTACCTGTCCATTACGGTTCTCATTCAGCACCTTCTTGACCGGGAAGAAGTACACGCCGCGTGAACTGACAAGCGCACAGCTTTCCGTGGCGACCAACTTCATTTCAGGATACGCGGCGTGGATGCTGTCATAGTCGCCCGTGTTGGATCGGTAGTTCGAACCCACTACGTCCAGCGCTTTGACGGCATCCGCAACACGCCTGAAGCGCGCGCTGTTACCGATGCTGACGGGCCGGCTGGGATCTTCCTCACGGCAGACGTCCGCCAGACGCCGAGCGGTCTCGGCGCCCCTCTCGCTGTCGAGACCGGGTATCTCATTACCGATACTCCATGCGATGACGCAAGGATGATTCTTGTCGCGCCGTACCATTGCACGCAGGTCGTTCTCGGCCCATTCGTCGAAAAGGTTATGGTACGCGTTAGGCATCTTGCCTCTGAACCACTCGTCGAACGCTTCATCCATTACCAGCAACCCCATCTCGTCGCACAAGGTAAGGAGTTCACGTGCCGGCGGGTTATGCGCCGTTCGGATCGCGTTGCAGCCCATACTCTTCATGATCTCGAGCTGCCGTTCGATTGCACGGCGGTTGACAGCGGTGCCGAGAGGACCGAGGCCGTGATGCAGGTTGACCCCCTTGATCTTCATGCTGCGGCCGTTGAGAAAGAAACCTTTCTCGGCATCGAAACGGAATGTACGGATGCCGAACGGAGTGCGGTATTCATCCACGACCTTGCCGGCAGTCTTCACCAGAGTTACCGCCTCATACATGTATGGATTGTCGGTGTCCCACCGGACGGGACTGTTGACCGCCATCATCTGGCCGAATCTGCCGGTGCCGTTCGCGTCAACCTTCATCGATAGCTCACTGCTCGCGACTCTGCTGCCATCCGCGTCGACGATGGTAGTCTCAACAGATACATCTTCTGATTGGTGGGACTGATTCAGCACTTCCACTCGAATGCTAACGGTCGCCCTGCTATCTGATACCTCGGGCGTTGTGATATAGGTTCCCCAATGGGCAACGTGAACCGGATTGACCACGGTCAGCCAGACGTTGCGGTAAATCCCGGAACCGGGATACCACCGTGACGATTCCGCTTCATTCTCGCACCTGACCGCTATCACGTTGTCCTGGCCACCGTATCTCAGGTGCGGTGTCAGTTCGAAGGAGAATGAGGAATAGCCGTACGGCCAGCCGCCGACTTTCTCCCCATTGAGCCATACTTGCGCGTATCTCATGACGCCATCGAATTCGACGAACACGCGTTTGCCCTCGGCAGGCGCTTTGAAGGACTTGCGGTACCAGCCGATACCGGGGAAGGGTAGGCGTCCCTCGGCGGCGTCGATCTCATCGGTAAACGGCCCTTCAATCCCCCAATCGTGCGGCAGATTGAGAACTCGCCATCCGGAATCGTCAAAATCGACCTTCTCCGCGCCTTCGATCTCTTCCGCGTCGCGGTCATGTCTCATGAATTTCCAGCCAAGATTGAACGAGACCCTCGTGCGCGTTTCTGTCGCGTCCACACCTGCAGGCGCGCTTTCGGAAACAGCCGCATTCGCTGTCACGCACAGCAGAACTCCACAGACAACCATTATGATAACAAGCGCAGTGTTTTTCATGCTTCTCCCCTTTGAAAGTTCCAGATTTATCGCAGAGAGTCCACTTACCCGCGACCGCCGGGTAACGACGTGGAACCATTATAGAACAAAGTCGCGCGCAACATCAACACGTGAAGCCCTGTTGGCGGGGGAAACCTTTCTCGGCAGAAAGGTTCTCCCCCGTACCCCCTTCCAAAGACTTTCGGAGATGGCTGCCCGTTCGCGCCAGCGAACGGCCAGCACGCCGCCATGCGTCATTCCCGCGAAAGCGGGAATCCAGGACGGGGGACGGTAGACGCGTGTGGTGCAACACCACCTTATGTCGTCATTGCGACCACGCCCTTGGCGTGGGAACGCGCTTTTCATAGGTAGGGTGGGCATCTTGCCCGCCAACGTGGGGGAGCCCCTGGCGGAACGTGCGCCGTGGCGGATGGGCTCCCGCAGCGAAGCGGTTCCGGCGGGAGGGTACAAGACCCTCCCCTACATCTTCGATGACCGGCCAGAGGCGCAAAGGGTGGGGAGTAGCATAGGCTGTTAGCCTGTGTTCTCTGTCACCTGTGGAGGAGTCCGGCCACAGGCAAGACTGCCTGTGCCACCCTTCGTGGTGAGACAATGAAGCGGCCAGGATGATGGCGCTTGACAAATGTGCATTGAAAGCATATAATTTCCTATGTCGTAAGGGGCTGCAGAACTTCCGACCTGGAACACCACCGAAGAACGTGAGATGTCAATGATATGACGGTTCACGCTGATCTCCTGAACCAAGGGGGATAAGGGGGTGCGCAACACGGTCTATACCGCATCGGGGTTAAAATAGGTGCCTGTCCCCTATATCCCTATATCCCCTATTTCACGCTACGGACGCCGGGGGAGTAGATTAATATACTGCGTACAGCGGTCCCTATGGAGGCGTCACGGTGGCAAAACATGAGAGGAAACGTGGACGCCAATTCAAGAACTGCGCGAGCAGATGCGCATTCTTGATGTTGGTCACTCCGTCACGCGGGCCAGGGTGAATCATGATTCAGGATATTGAAGAAGCATTGAGGAAATATTGGGGTTATGACAGGTTTTTGCCGTTGCAGAAGCAGGCCATGGAGTGCGTCGTTACCGGGCGAGACTCGATCGTCGTCCTGCCGACGGGGGGTGGGAAATCGCTCTGCTTCCAGGCGCCGGCAGTGACGATGCCCGACCTGGCCGTGGTGGTCTCACCCCTGATCTCACTGATGAAGGACCAAGTCGACGCCCTGGTCGAATGTGGCGTCCCGGCAGCGCGTCTCGACAGCTCTCAGTCCCTCAAGGAACGGGACGCCGTTCGCGCCCAGATTCGCAACAGGAGGCTCAAACTCCTTTACCTTGCGCCCGAGCGGCTTCTCTCGGACGGCTTTATTGAATTCCTCGGAAAAACCGAACTCTCTCTAATTGCCGTGGACGAGGCCCACTGCGTCAGTATTTGGGGCCATGACTTCCGGCCGGAATACCGGCAACTGGGGCTGTTGAAGGAGGCCTTCCCGGGCGTCGCCATCCACGCCTACACGGCCACCGCCACCCAACAGGTTCGCCTCGACATTACCCAGCAGTTGCGCCTCGAAAATCCCGAAGTGCTGGTTGGCTCGTTCGATCGGCCGAATCTCGTTTACAGAGCGGAACGGCGCACCGACAAACTGAAACAGGTCTGCGCCGTCCTCGATCGCCACAAGGGAGAGACGGGCATCGTCTACTGCATCCGGCGCGTCGACGTGGATGAGATGTGCGCAGCGTTGACCGACAGGGGCTATAGAGTTCTGCCGTATCACGCAGGCATGGAGAACGAAGACCGAAAGAAAAACCAGCAGTCGTTCTTCGAGGAAAAGGTCGACATCATTGTCGCCACCATCGCGTTCGGCATGGGCATCGACAAGTCGAACGTGCGCCACGTGATTCACACCGGCATGCCCAAGTCGGTTGAACACTACCAGCACGAAAGCGGCCGGGCGGGCCGCGACGGCCTCGAAGCCGAATGCTGCCTGTTCTATTCGGGCGGCGACTACGGGATCTGGAAAAGTATCCTGAGAGACATGGAGCCGGAGGCGAAGGAAATTGCCCTAAGCAAACTGAACAAGATGTATGACTATTGCACGGGCGTGGTTTGCAGACATAGGGCGATTCTTAACTACTTCGGCCAGGACCTGGACAAGGGCAACTGCGCCGCCTGCGACGTGTGTCTCGGCGACCTGGACTATATGGAAGACTCGCTGGAGACCACCCAGAAGATCCTCTCCTGTATTATGCGCCTGCGCGAGCGGTTCGGCGCCGCCTACACAGCGTCGGTGCTGATCGGTTCGCGCGACCAGCGAATTCTGGCGAACGGCCACGACGCGCTAAGCACCTACGGCATCCTCTCCGACTTCACGAAGGGCGTCGTCCGCGACTGGATCGAACAGCTCGTGGCTCAGGGATACATTCAAAAGACCGGGGAATACAACGTTCTGAAGGTTGCCCAAAAAGGTTGGCGCGTTCTGAAAGGAAAAGAGACGCCCGGTCTGCTCAAGCCTGCGAAAAAACGGGTCAGGCTGTCCAAAGTCGCGAAAGATTCGTGGGAGGGTGTCGATAAGGGGCTGTTCGAGGAGTTGCGAAAGTTGCGGCGGGAAATTGCGGACAAAAAGAGCGTTCCGGCCTTCATCATCTTTGGCGACGCCGCGCTGCGCGACATGGCCCGGCGAAGGCCTGCCACGCTCGAAGGCTTTCTCGAAGTCAACGGAGTGGGAGAGAAAAAGAGCGAACAGTACGGTGCCGTCTTCCTCGACGTCATCAAGGAATATTGCCTCGCGAATTCGGTTGAGATGAACGTTGAACGCTCTCCTGAAACGTGTTCCTCGGCGTCGCAAGAGAGCAGGCCAAAGACGCTGGAATAGACCCTAGCAAGGGGCTTAGCACGGGCGACAGGGAAAAGATTCTTAAGGAAGCGCCTCCGGATGATGCCGACTTTGCAGTCGGGGACCGGATTACACATCCGTTGTACGGCCTGGGCACGGTCAAGAGAGTCGAAGAGGAGGCAGGCAACAAGGTCGTTGCCGTCCTCTTCGATGAGGGCTGGGGCTCAGTAGCGCTGAGGCTCAACGTTCCCGACGCGAACCTTCGCAAAACGTAGCTCTGGTAAGCACTGTACTCAGGGAGGTGTCAGGAGTGTCCGCACCAGTAGGTTTTCTGATCCTGGTGGCAATAGGCGTTCTTATCTGGTACTTCAAACTACAGGAATACAGGGAGAATCGGGAGATACGACGCCTAGAATCAATGGCTAGAATGACAGACCTAATCCACCCCTACGAAGAGTCGAAGACCAACGACAACCAGGAGAGCCCGCCGCCCAACACCTCGCACGAGAGAGAGGACGGACCGACTGGCTCTTGACGTAAGCCGACCCGCAGAGACTCGGGGAGAGAATCGGGGGACCCCGCCTCTATTTCCGACGCGGCAATAGCCGGGGGTTAATGGGGACAGTCAGCGTTTTTTCGCCTGTTTGCGTGGTCGGGGTGGACGCATTCTTCCGCACGACAAATGGCACTGCTCATGTGACTCCGGTTTACCAGTGTGGTCCACCCGAATCAACAGCAAGAGCGGCTCGACGGGGTTCCCGTCCTGCCGCACACCGTCGCCTCTATTTGAGTGGCTTTCAACCGCTGAGCGCTGGTAGTTGACAGCCTTTTTCAGGCTCACAGATCGAGCCAGGTGCCGATCCCTTTTTCTTTGGCAGCTTGGTAAACCAGTGGGGCGGTAGCCATGTCGTCGAGGGCAAGACCGAAGTTCATGGCGAGAATCCGTTGTGTGTCGTTTTGTCTGCGCGGCGCTCTGCCTGTCGCGACATCTCCAAGGTCGTGGATGTGTTCTCTTGCCGGAAGGTCTTTGCAGTAGCCCAGCTCTTGATAATGCAGGAGCTGCGCGACGTCATCTGTGGCGAAGAGATCGACGTTCTGGAGCACTTCCGGCTTCCAGTACGAGTCAAAATCGACCGGCGCCGCAAACGCGCCCTGTTTGAACCAGCTATTCTCAATCACCGGATCGGGGTCCTTCTTAATGGGACTCGCGGTAACAACAATATCCATTTCGCGAACCGCTTCTTCAGGCGTGCCAACAACCTTGACGGTGAGACCGAACCGCTCGGCCATCTCTGAAGCGTACTTCAAGGCAGCCTCGGCGTTGATGTCATAAGCGCACACCAAGTCGATATCAAAGCGATGGCTCAAAGCCTCGAGGTTGCTCCGACCCTGTACGCCGCAACCGATGATACCGACCGCCTTTGCGTCTTTCCTCGCGAAAAATTCCGCTGCCACAGCGGTTTTGGCGCCGGTGCGTTTGGCGGTAACCCAGCGGCAGTCCATGATACAGTATGGAACGCCCGTCTCGTCATCGTTGAGGACTATCAAACCCGATACCTGCGGGACGTTGTACTTGAAGTTCTCCGGATAAGCGCTGACCCATTTCATACCGGCAGCCTTAGTGGAAGGGATATAGGCGGGCATGGCATGGGTAAGGGCGTTGGGGCGCGTGTGTATACCCAGCGTTGGAGGCACCTCGACTTTCCCTTGTCCCTTCTGCTGGTACGCGCATTCGAGAGCATCAATAATCTGCTCCATGCTGACATCGGCGTTTTCCACATCCTGCATTGAAAGGTACAAGAGCTTACTCTGCATCATTTCGGCCTTTCCCCTCGCGCAGGTTCGGTGACGATGATACGTCCGTCCGGATGGATCTGAACGGATGCCCCGTCAGGCAGCTTTGCGAAATCCTCGCTGGAAACGAGCATTATGGGGACGCATTTGCCATAAAGTTCGTCGGCAACGATAGAGCCCAACGCGAGAACCGTGTCTATTGACGAATTGATGATCGCCGCAGGGGCCGTCCCTTTGTGGATGCATTCCAACAGGGTGGCGCTCGCAGTGCTTGACCCTTTGCCGTTGGGAAAGGCAAAGATTCTGTGGGATACGGTCTGGCCGGATTTTTCATGTCTCCGATCGATGATCTCGCCGGTTTCGGGATCAATTCCGCCCCAGAAGCTCAGTGGTTCGTTGGAGACGAGCGTCAGTCCCTGTGCAGTACCAGGTATAATAGGTTTGGCCTGCAGACAGATTGGCTTCTTATCATCTAACATACACGTCCCTCTACAGCCGAGTGCACGCATTGCGCCATGCTGCCGAAGGCGACCTGCACGCCCAGTTCGCCCGGCGCGTAGTAAGCACATTTTCCTGAATTCGTCATAATGACTTTCGTCTCCGGAGAGACCATCGGCGTATGGAAAAGACACGTATCGAGAGTAATTTCGACGCCAAAGTCAGTCAGCACGCCTATGAAATCGCCTCGCTGCAGCAGCGCGTATGAAGTCTGGCTGGATATAACAACGAACCTGACGTCCGGATTAAGCGACTTGCCGCCGGCTTGTTCCGCTCGTATATGCCCGGCCAGCTCCCGGAACTCGTCAAAAGAGAAATGCGGGCAGCCAAGCACAACGAGATCGAGCTTGTCTCCGCGCGCGGCGCTGGACAGGTCCTCACGGGCCTGCAGGATGTCCAACGGAGCTATGTCGACGGTCTGTTCCGGCGCGTCACCGTGACAGGCCTGTTCCAGTGTGTTGGCTTCGGGTGTGATGCCGACGGCATGAAACATGGCCACCGTTCCAGATGAAGCGGCGGCGGCCCCGAAGGCTTTCAGGTTGTCACTGGTGACGCTCTTTGGCAATCCCTGGATGATGGGAATCTTATTCCCTGTTCGAACGCCTACAAGATGCCCCAATGCCGAGTAGAAGTCATCCTGCCGCATCTGGTCCGGGGCGATGTCAACCAACCGGAACAGTATCTGACCTTTGCGGTTCTCCTCCAGATGCAGACCGCACCGTGGAACTCTACCCGTGATGGCCGCGCATATGTCAAGGTAATCGGCGTAGCGGTTGGTCCTTGCGCCAAGCACGGAATTGGCGTAGGCCACGGCGTTGGACTCGCCCCAGGCGATCTGCTGACCGAAACCGGGCGTCAAATAGCTCTGATAAGGTGCACAGGTCCATGTCGGAATGCAGCCCATGGCTGTGTATGCAGCGGCCTGCCGGATGGCCTTGTCGGCAAACGACGGATCTATACCGAACCGTTCCCAGTTCTGGAGATCGAGCGGTCCCATGTTGAGCGTTGTGGGAATGCAGACCCGGGCACCTTTAGCCGCGAGCGTTTCAGCGAACTCCAGGCCGGAATCGCTTAACAATCCGCAACCATCGATATGGGCCTGCGTAACATCCATAAGCTCTGTTATGCCGCAGGCCTCGGCTAATCGCACGATGATACGCATGGCCATCTGGCTTCCCGGCCCGTGGAAGCCGTCAAGCATCTCTTTATCTTTTGCGCTGAGTCCAACGGTCATACTGTTGCCCCGTCGCGTCGTGTGATGCACCCCTCCCACTGCTTGGATAGTGTGTAGTACAGAAACCGGCACGATGAGCCAAGCCGACGGCTCAAACCGCTCGCCGACGCGCGACTCCGCAAGTCACCCTGTCATCAGAACCGGTCGCGATTGCGCTAATAGCTGACGCCCAGTACGGCTGCCGTCGTCCAACCCCACTTGAGCAGTATCTTGTTCGGCAGTATGAGCGACGTGCTGCCCAGACCGTAATTCTCGCCGTAATGTCCTGTATCGCCCACGCACCCGTATTTGAGCTTGAAGTTCTTGACGTAATCGACCTGGCCGCAAACGTATAGCTGCGTTTCCTCTCTACCCTTCAGGATCATCGTATTGATCGACGCAGCCGGGGCATCAATGTTAACATCGCAGTGATCGGCCCACTCGACGTACGCTTCTTCGCCGCACTTTACAAGCAAGTCCCCGCCGTCTTCAGTGATCTGAATCGTCAACGTGCCGTCTGTATCGTTATAGGACGCCTCGCAGCCCTGCAGGCTGTAGCGCACCTTTACGCCGTGGATATCGATCACGTACGCCGCCTTGGTCTCGACGCGCGCCTCAACTTCGGCAAAATCGAGCTCGGCGAGCTTGTAATCCTCATCATCGACGTCGTCCTCATCAATCTCGTCGTCCAGCACGACATAGAACGGCTTGGATTTGAGCTCTATCTGCATCTCAAGCCTCGCCAACGCCTCCCCCACACTCGCGGGAATGGAACGAAGCTCCGGGTACCCGATTCCGAACACCGATGCCGTCGCAGCACCACGCTTTATCAGGACCTTCTTCGAGGGATCCATCGCATTGCTGCCGAGACCGAAGTCCACGCCGTAATGGCCCGTGTCGCCCACGTAACCGTCCTTGAGGATGAAGTTCTTGACGTAGCCTACCTGGCCGCAGACGTACAGGTCCATCAAGTCCTGTATCCCCTTGGCGATGATCTTCTTGATGTAGGTATCGGGCGCGTCAATAACGACGTCGCAAGTGGAGCCCCATAGCGCGGGAGCGTCCTCCTTGGCGATCACTTTCAGCGCGCCGGGTTCGGCGCCCCAAACGGCGATGAGCAGCGAGTCCTGCATGTCGTTGTAAGTGGCGAAACACGTCGGCTTCGTATAGGTCACCTTCACGCCGTTTATGACGGCCTTGTAGGCAAGACCGTCAGCCGGCAGCGCCTGGTCCACGTGAATGGCGGCGGTCGCGCTGTCGGATCCGCCAGGGCCGGTCACTGTGAGCGTGACAGTGCAGTCGCCCGTGAAGTAGTAGGTGTGTGACGGGTCGTGCTCCGTGCTATCGTATCCATCACCTAAATCCCACGACCAACCGGTTATCTCCCCAGCGGATTCGTCCGTAAACTCCACGTCCAGCGGTCTAATCCCGCTGGTCACGCTGGCGCTAAATGCCGCTACAGGAGGTCCCCCTGGCACTGAACCTTCATCTTGTGGGTCGGTTCCGGCGTCGTACTCCTCCTCGTTTGTATAGGTATCCCCGTCCGGGTCGCCGTTGGCGCCGTTATCGCCGGCGTCATCGTTCGGGTCCAGATCGTTGTCCACTTCCCACCCGTCGGGCAAACCGTCATCATCGCTATCGTCATCGTTCGGGTCGGTGTTGTAGGTGAGAACCTCCTGCCCGTCGTTCAGCCCGTCGCCGTCCGTATCAGGGTTGTTGGGGTTCGTGCCCGTATTGTTCTCGTCAACATAGACACCCGTGTTCGTTTCCACGGAGTCAAGCAGCCCGTCGCCGTCCGTGTCTTCATCGCCCCCCCCCTCGGGATAGGCGCTCAGATCGCTCTCGACGAAGTCACCGGGCGTGCTTCCGCCTTGCGAGAGCCCGGCGAGACCGTCCGACGCGGCGATGGCGAGCCAGGTGATCCGTATCGTGCCGTCGAAGAACATCTCCACCTGGAAGTTGTTTGAAGTGGCCACGCCGTACTCCGGAACACCCTGAAACGTCACGGCAGCTTTGTCGCCAAGCTGCTGCCACCTGACCGTCCCGCCTGCACTGGGGTTGAGATCGTCGAATAGTGCCGAGATCCGCGGTATGGCAAAATGTCCGCCCAGGGACTCCATGTATTCGTTATCCCCTTGATTGAACGT
This sequence comes from uncultured bacterium, assembly GCA_965603355.1. Lineage (GTDB taxonomy): Bacteria > Hydrogenedentota > CBFDCQ01 > CBFDCQ01 > CBFDCQ01. The sequence goes on along the minus strand of CBFDCQ010000018.1, from coordinate 13,530 downwards.
GATGTACCCGTTGCTGCCCACGTAGAAGCTGGAATACGCGGTGCCGTAAAGCGAGACTTGCTCGCCGGACAGAGAAACTGTTCCGTAGCCGTCGTCAGCGAGGGACAGAGTGGTCCCGCCGCTCGGGTCGGTGGGGAAAGCCGTTGCGGATGCGGCGTTCGCGCGGTAGAAGTCCGCCGATCCGTTCGGTGTGAACGTTATTGTCAGGTTATCCAGGTCGTTATCGGACGAGGTGAAGATCTCGGTGAAATAGTCGATCTGGTCTAGCGTCGTGAAAGAGCGAACGGTTGTGTCTGCGTCCTGATTGCCCACGCTATCCGACGCGTCAACCTCATAGTAGTAGAGCGTACCGGATGAAAGTCCTGGGACGTCAAGCGAGTGGCTTGTCGCCAAGCCGGCGCTTTCGACGACAATGCCGTACGGCCCGCCGGAAACCTCGCCGCACAAGACTGCTGCAGAGGCCGGTTCGTCCGTATCGAATGTGACGGTGGCTGACGTAGTACCTGTAACTGTCGATTGAACGTTGGAGATCGTCGGACCCTGTGTGTCCACCGCAGCTGTGTCGGTCTTGGTTTCCGGATTGCCCGTTCCGTTGTCAAGATCTTCGTAAGTCACGGTGATGACGTCGCCGTGGACCACCTGCAGGGAACCGTTATCCTGGGTCACAGCGCTGCCGGTGGTCGCGATCGTCCCTGAGAACACGCCGGCCGTTGCCGTCACGGGAAGGGTTACCGTCTCGGAGTCGCCGCCAATATCCGTCGTGATCGTGACAGCTTGTGTGCCGTTCGACTCGAGGTCGGAATCCGCCACGAGGATGCTTACCGTGTTCGGATAGGTATAAACTGCTCTGTCCAGTTCTACAATACCGTCCGGCCCTGAGGAGACAAGGACAGTATCCTGATACGGTGTGTAGTTGTGCCGCGTAACCGTGACCAGAACGTCACCTGTAAACACCGTCGGCGAGAGTGTCACCACAGCGGACCCGCCGGAACTAACGGACGCGCCGAGCAGAGTGCCATCCTGTGACAAGGCGACCAGTGCCCCGTCTTCAGCAACGTCAACGGAAAAAGTCGGCGCCCCGGCAGTGATTACAGGCGGATGAGAGACGGTAAGCGTGCCGGCGGTGTTCATATAGAGGTCCACGGTAGGGTCGCCCAGCAGGTTGTACATCTCGAAATAGCGGTGAACCATGTCGGCGTCCCCGTAATGCGCGTACAGTTCCTGCATACCGTAGTTGCACATCTGCGAGAGCAACGTCATGTCGTTATCGAATGCACCCTCGAAGATACCTTTTTCGAGGACGTCGTCCTCGTCCCAGTAAGAATAAACCGATGATCCGTAGAACGCGAGGCTCCCGCTCTCGTCGCGCAGCCACGTCTCCCCGAAGCACTCAGACATCGAGTATCTTCCCGTGAGGCAGGCAAAGCTCATGACGAAGGGATGGACCTCGTTGGTCAACGCACGCACGTTGCTCTGACTGAAAGGCGGACCGTCGGCCCACGATGTCTCGGCCCCGTGTCCCGAGTATACGGCAAGCGACCGACCGGCGTTAATGGCTGTCGAGACGTTGCTTGTAGTGGCACCGTACGTCACCATGTAGAGCTTGTCGCTGGTATATCCGGCAGGATCAAAATGGTTGGAGATGACCGCGTTATGCGTCTCCTCGGAGAACGACCAAAAATTCTCATCTTGCCCCGCCATGAAGGTCGCGTGCTGCTCCCAGCCCTCGTACCCGCCCGGCCACAGTCCCTGCTCGTAGTCCAGGGTCTTCTGGATAACATTGCCAAGTTCAGTGGCTGAGGACACCGCAAACCGCCCGATCGCTACGTCCGGCGTGTTCCACTCCGTTCCGTCCACCGTCGTGTAGTAGAGGTCTGTGTCGGGGTTGTTCTCTTGCGTGCCCACCCAGTGGGGAATCTGGCCGGTATCGCCTACGAGCAGGACGAAGGTCGGCGGAACGGTCCAGGCATCATAAGCGTTTTGGATATAGGCTTGGATGCTCGTGTTGGTTGTGCCGGTGTCGCCGGTAGTGACAAGAGTTGTATGAAAGCCGCGCTCGGTTTTCCAGTCGACAAAGTCGGCAAGGTCGGCGTTGGCAGCGTATGCGGGATCCGTGATAATCAGGTAACCGATGGGAGGCGCAGGGAGAGCTTTAGACCTGTCCGGCTCCGCATTCAGAAGAAACTCGTCCACAACACTGTCAAAAAGTGGCGACCGGTACCGCTCGTCGCTTTCCGCTATGCCTGCTTCCCACCGCACTTCAAACGTAACGGAACTCCTCACGGTGAGACGATGGCCGGCAGGACTGTAATCGAACGGATGGACCGTCACCATGTAGAGTTGACGATTTCGGACTACTCCCACAGGATCGAGTTCCACCTCAGCAGGTCTGACACTGGTCTTACTGGCGTAGAGCGTCTGATTCCACACGAAGGGTTCCTCGGCGCCATGTGGAGGAAGCTTCACGCGAGGAGGTTGGACCGGGTAAACCGGATAAGCGATGCCGACCGATTGGGCGTCAATGGTCTGTGCTTCCCCGCGCCCGATGACCAGCTGTACGTCAGTAGCATCGTACGGAACTTCGATGAACCGGCGCCACGCCGGCATTTCAGGCGTGCCAATATCGCCGGAAGCGCCCAGTCCCTCGATGGAGAGTCTCGTAAAAACGTTCCCTTCTTCCTTGATGTCTCGTGTCATCACTCCATCGAGCGTACAGTACACCTGGAGGCCGTTCGCGATGGGCTCCGTTTGCCAAACGAAACTCTCTGAAGGGGCAGCGTCAGCAGACAGCGGTTGCCATTGTCCGCCTTGCTGGGGGTATGCCGCGCCACACACTGCAACAAACAGGACAAACAACACGATGTGTCTCTTCATGGAACAAGTCTCCTCTCGCAGGGCCACCAGCCACGCTGCATAAGTGTTTCCATCCGTTAGGCGGGTCAGATTGCCGTTTAGATGCCCACACTCCCTATGACACCGCTGCTGGTGCGCTACTCCTCGTACACACCCAGCACCGGCGCGGTCGTCCATCCCAATTGTACCTTGATCTTGGCCGGGAGCGCAAGTGACATGTTGACCGGCAAGTCCGTTCGTGCCCTTCGTGGTGGGACAGATGTTTTCTCGCGCAAAGACGCAGAGACGCTAAGGGGGGGTCGCCACGACGGGTGGGGCGGGCATCGTGCCCGCCCACGTAGGGGAGCCCCTCGTGGGCTCCCGCCGGGAGGGTACAAGACCCTCCCCTACATGTTCGTTGGACCCACCGTCAAGGCAGTTGACAGGATATACGGGATGAACCGGATTGAACGGGAATTACGGTTGTGTATCGTGGGTATCCTGTCCATCCTGTCAGGATCATGACCTTCCTCTTCTCGCGCAAAGCTGCAAGGGAGTTGGTTCTATTCTCTGCGTTTCTCTGCTTCTCCGCGTCTTTGCGTTGAAAGGTTTTGGCAAAAAGTGGCGGGTCTTCGTGCTCTTCGTGTTCTTCGTGGTGAAAGACTGACGTGCCCGCCGTGGGGGGTCTTGACAACCGTGCGGTGAAAGCACATAGTGGTGGTATGTTAACGGACCTCTTGGTCCTGGTTGTTGAGTCGAAAGGAGAACGGAAAATGGGCAAGAAGCGTAGAAAGCACCTGCGTTCGGGGACGGGAATTAGCCGGCGTGAGTTTGTGGGACGGTCGGCGGCCGCGGCCGCGTTTACGATTGTGCCGAGTTCGTTTCTGGTGCGTAACGCGAAGGCGGCACCGAGCCAAAAGGTCCAGGTGGCCTGTATCGGCGTAGGCGAGCAGGGTCGCGGCGATATGGAAAACCTGATGAATGTCGACGCGGTACGGGTGACCGCCGTTTGTGACGCTTGCCGGGTCGTCGACTACGCTAACCATGGCGGTCTCGGTGTAAGCAATCCGAACGCCAAAATCGCAGGGCTGGATGCCGCACTTCGTCGGGTTGAGCAACGATATTCGGAAGACGGGGGTGATGGCAAGGGCTGCACCGGTTATCAGGACTTCCGTGAAATGCTGGACAAGGAAGGCGATAATATCGACGCGGTGATGGTCGCTACGCCGGACCACGTCCACGCCGCGGCATGCCTGGCGGCCATCAATAAGGGCAAGCATGTTTTCTGCGAGAAGCCGCTGGCCCACTCCATTTATGAAACGCGTCTCGTGGCCGATGCCGCGAAGAAGATGGGTGTCATCACACAGATGGGCAACCAAGGCCACTCGGGAGAAGGCATTCGCCTTACGGTGGAATGGATCCGCGATGGGGCCATTGGAAACATTAGTGAGATCCACAGCCGCGACTGTACTGGAGCCACTGATTGGCTTACCCACGGAGTCACCAGGCCAAAGGAAACGCCGCCGGTCCCGGACGGCTGGGACTGGGATCTCTGGCTCGGACCTGCCGCCGAACGGCCCTACCACCCAGCCTACGCACCGTTCAATTGGCGCGGCTGGTGGGCCTTCGGCAACGGCTGTATCGCCGACGCGGCCTGCCACCATTTGGATCCCGCATTCTGGGCGCTGGACCTTGGTCCGCCTACCAGCGTGGAAGGCACTTCGACCGGCATCACCGAGGAGACGGCGCCCAGGGGCGCCGTTTATACCTTCCAATTCCCGGCCAAGGGCGATCGCCAGGGCGTTAAGGTGATGTGGTATAGCGGCACAGAGCGGCCACCCAGACCGAAAGGCCTTGAGGAAGACCGCAAAGCCTACGTCGATGGTATCCATTTCGTCGGCGACGAAGGCACCATCATTTGCCCCGGCTGGGGAGGCCCCCCACGTATCGTTCCCGAGGCGAAAATGCGGGCCTACCTCCCAAAGCGTCCGGAGAAGACCATCCCGCGCGTCGATGGCCATCACAAGGGCTGGATTGACGCCATCATAAAGGGCGAACAGGTCCATGGCGGTTTCGACTACTCCGGGCCGATGACCGAAGCGGTATTGCTCGGCGCCGCTGCGCTGCGTACCGGAAAGAAGTTGCTTTGGGACAGTGAAAACATGAAGGCCACCAACGCGCCGGAAGCGGATCGTTTCATAAAACCGGAATTCCGCGACGGCTGGGGTCTCTAAGCGCTGCCCTACGAATTGCGTGACGTTCCGACGGCCTTAATCCGATTTAACGAGGAATACCACGGCACAGGGTCGAAGCCGTCCAACTTCATGCGAACGCAACTGTATTTGCTCGAGTGGTTTGGCCGTTATCCGGGAAAGGAGTGATTCGAATGGGCTTTTACCGATGGTTTCGTTGCAGGACGTGGGTCGTGGCGTTAGTACTGGCGGGCGTGGCTGTTCCAGCGCTCGGGCAGACGGACGAGGCGGACGAGCTCGCCGAATACATCAAGGCGAACTACACGAAGTACGAACACTATATCCCGATGCGCGACGGCGCGCGACTGTTTACGAGCGTGTACGTGCCAAAGGACGCGTCGCGCGAGTACGCAATCATGTTCCTGCGCACGCCATACAGCGTTTCGCCCTACGGAGTCGATCAGTACCGCAGCACCTTGGGGCCGTCGGAGCACTTTGCGCGCGACGCGTTCATCTTCGCGTATCAGGATGTGCGGGGACGATACCTGTCGGACGGTGAGTTCCAGCAGATGAGCCCGCACAATCCGAACAAGTCGTCTGGGGACGTGGACGAGAGCACGGACACGTACGACTCAATCGAGTGGCTGGTGAAGAACCTCCCAACCAACAACGGAAAGGTGGGGATGTGGGGCATTTCATATCCGGGGTTTTACGTCGCGGTGGGGATGATCGATGCGCATCGGGCGCTGAAGGCTGCGTCGCCACAGGCGCCGGTGGCGGATTTCTATCGCGGGGACGACTGGTACCACAACGGCGCGTTTATGCTCGCGCATTGTTTCCGTTTCTTCTCGCGCTTCGACGAGCGGGAGGAACAGGAACCGCCGCCGCGGCGGTTGAGCTTCGATTACAAGACGCAGAGCGCGTACGAGTTCTTCATGGACGCCGGCCCGCTGTGGCGAATCAACGAGTTGTATCTGAAGGGCGAGAACCCGTATTGGAACGAGGTTATCGAACACACGACCTTCGACGACTTTTGGAGGGAACGGGACATCATCCCGCACCTGCGCCGGACGCCACCTGCGGTGATGACCGTCGGGGGCTGGTTCGACGCGGAGGACCCCTTGGGGCCGCTGAACGTGTATCACGCGGTGGAGGCGAACAGCCGGCGCACGTCGAACCACCTGGTGATGGGACCGTGGTTTCACGGCGGTTGGTCGCGCGGCGACGGCGAGGGTCTCGGCGACGTTCGGTTCAACGCGAAGACCTCGGAGTACTACCGGGAACACATCGAATTCCCGTTCTTTAAGTACTATCTCTACGACGAAGGCGACGGGGACTTCCCCGATACGTGGGCGTTTGAGACGGGCACGAACCAGTGGCGGATGTTTGACCAGTGGCCGCCAAAGGCCGCGACGGCGACGCGGCTGTATTTCCGCAAGGACGGCGGGCTGTCCTTCGAGGCGCCGGATGACCTTGCGGGACAAGACGCTTACGTGAGCGACCCGAACCGCCCGGTGGGCTTCATCGGGTATACGGCGCTGGGCGTTCCGCGGCCGTACATGGTTGGCGACCAGCGCTTTGCGTCCCGCCGTCCCGACGTGCTCGTTTATGAGACGGAGGTCTTGGAAGAGGATGTCGCGATCGCGGGGCCCGTAACGGCGAAGCTCCACGTGACGACGACCGGGACAGATTGCGATTTCATCGTGAAACTCATCGACGTGTATCCGCATGACTTTCCGGACCTCGAACCGAATCCTGCGGACGTTCGCATGGGCGGCTACCAACAGCTGGTGCGCGGCGAGCCCATCCGGGCGAAATTCCGCAACAGCCTCGAAGAGCCTGAGCCGATGAATCCCGGCGAGCTGACCTACATCGAATACTCGATGCCGGATGTCAGCCATGTTTTCCGCCGCGGCCACAAAATCATGGTGCATGTTCAGAGCACATGGTTTCCGCTCGTGGACCGGAATCCGCAAACGTTTGTAGACATTCCCCGGGCCAAGGCGAGTGATTTTCAGAAGGCGGTCCAGACCGTCGTGCGAAGTCGAGACGCGCGTTCAGGGATTGAGGTTTTGGCTCTAGAGTAGCGCTATCGGCCAGGAGACTGGCGCGCGTCTAAAACGCAGAGGCGCAGAGGGGCAGAGGCGTAAAGGGGGCAAAGGGGAGGGCGCAACGATAGGTAGGGCGGGCATCTTGCCCGCCAATGTAGGGGAGCCCCTCGTGGGCTCCCGGCGGGAGGGTACAAGACCCTCCCCTACATGTTCGCTGACTCGTGGAGGGTCTTCGTGCCCTTCGTGATCTTCGTGGTGAGATAACTAACCAGGGGGCCTTGACAAATCCGCATTATTAGTATATACTGTCCTATGTCGTTAGAGGCTGCCTGACTTCGGACCAAGAAATCCACCGAAAAACGTTACATGTCAACAGTATGACGGTTCACGCTGATCTCCTGAACCAAAGGGGAAAGGGGGTGCGCAGAACGGTCTCTGCCGTATCGGGGTCAAAATAGGTGCCTGTCCGCTGTTTTCAAGGTCAAAGGAGGCAGTGATGAGAGCAGCATCCATTGTGATGGTAGCGGTTGCCTTGTCAGGGTGCGCTACCACGTACCACGCGAAAAGCTTCACAGGAGGGTATTCTGAGACGCGCCTTCGTGAAGACGTATTTCAAGTGTCGTTCAGTGGGAACGCTTCCACCAGTCGAGAACGAGCGGCGGATTTCAGCCTTCTTCGTTCGGCCGAACTGACCTTGGAAAATGGCTTTCGATACTTCGTCGTTGTCGACTCAGAGAAGTATTCCAAGCTGGGTACCCATACGACCCCCTCGACTTCATACACGACGGGGAGTGCGTACAGCACCGGTTCTTACGCTCACGGTAGTGCAACAACCACAACCTACGGTGGGCAAACCAACCTCACCTCCAAGCCGAGAGTCACTAATACAATTCTTTGCTCCAAAGATAAGCCCGAGATTGATGGGTTGGTCTTGGACGCAGAATTTGTTGCTAGCTCAATCAGAACAAAATACGGGATCAAGAAGTAGAAGAAATAGGTGCCTATCCGCTATGTTCGAAGGGGGGAGTATAAATGGCGAAATCCAAGCTAGGCAAAGATCGTAAGCGGGCCATTCTGGATTCGCGGACCCTAATCGCTGATATCAAGCGAAGAGAGGCAAATGAAGCAGAAACGCGTCGGAGAGTGGAACGTATCTTCGAGCGTGTCATGGGTTACGATGTCCTGACCCACTTGTCTCGCGAGCGAGCCGTTCGCGGCGCAGGCGATACGGAACACGTCGACTTTGCGATCCAGATGGAGCCGGGCGAAGAGGTGCGACCTTTGATAATGGTCGAACTGAAACGAGTTAGTGTAGACCTAGCGCCCAAGCACGTGAAGCAGGCTTCCCGTTATGCAATAGACGCGGGGTGTGAGTGGGTTCTTGTTACGAATGGACGGCAGTGGCGGTTGTACCACGTGGAGTTCGGGCAGCCGCCCGTGACAAAGTTGGTCGAGCAATGGAACCTACTTCAGGACGATGTCGAAGTACTTGCGAAGAAGTTTGACCTGATCAGCCTCAGGAAACTGAAGCGCGGGATCCTTGATACTCTCTGGGAGATAGCAGAAGTTCTTGCGCCGGAGAGCCTGCTCAAAGCCATTCTTTCTGACGGCTCGATGAGCGCCTTGCGTCGAGTTCTGAAGAGAGACACAGGAGTATCAGTTGCAGCGGATCGTATCGTAACAGCGCTCCGGAAGATGCTCAACGAGAGCGCTGCGGGGATACTTGACGACGTGCGTGTATCTTTGCCGGAGACCGAAAAAGGGAAAACGCCTAAGAAGCAAGGGCCTTCCGGTGCGCGATGCAGACTATCGGATCTGATAGATGCCAACCTTCTTGAGCCAGATACCAAGCTCTTTGCGGAATACAGGGGAACGACATACGAAGCGACCGTGCAGGCGGAGGGAACGATTCTGTTTGAGGGCACGAGCTACAAGACACCGTCGGCAGCCGGCGGTGCGGTTACCGCGAAGCACGGCATACATGCCCCTAACGGATGGGATTTCTGGAATCTCAAGGATTCGGAGGGCGCAATAAGGCCTCTGGGAAGCTTACGGGATAAGTAGTCGGGAGATAGCCCCCGCTTGCAGACGACGGGCACCGTAGGAGTTGCCCAGGCACGGCGTGGCAGGGGGCGGAAAGTGAGGTGAGTTGTCATGGGAGTTGTAGATCATAAGCAGCAGGAGCACGCGGGCAGGAGCAAGCGCAGTCAGGAAGCTCTGAAAGAGTATGAGCTCATGATCAATCTGTATATGCATGAAGATAACTTCATGTTGCGGGCAGCGGAGATCTTCATCCTGCTCAACGGTGCGCTGGCCGCGGCCGCCAAATTCGGCGCGGTAGTTGCACCCGTGCACGTTATTCTAGCTGTGCTTGGGATCGCGACGTGCTATTGCTGGCGGGGGGTGCTCCTCTCAGCGGAGATGCACCACGACCTGCGAGCATATAGGGCTAGACAAATTGAAGCTGAAATGGGCTGGAAAGGCACATTCCACAACGAGCAGTTGGTGTTCCATTACGGCGAGCCGGTAGTCTTCACGGATCTGAACTACCCCTCCAGGCCGCAAGAATTCTCGCCAGCTCGTTTGGAGCCAGTTTGGCTCAGGAGGGCGTTTGGCCTAATGCGAACTCTGCCGATAGGTCTTGGCGCAGCGTGGTTGGCGTTCTTAGTCTATTCAGTTGTACAGGCTGTACAGCGCTAACATAAATCGACACTATTGGCAAGCGTTTTTTGACGTCTTGTAGCGCGCAGTACGAGTCACGAACCAAATAGGGGACACGCAGCTATTTGGGGGATGCATCTTCTGACTAGATAGCGAGTTCACGTTGAGATTGTAGCGTGATGGAAGTCCATAGCGTTATGATAGCACCATAGGGATAGTGTGAGCGAAAGAACAATGAGGGTCACGCATGTTCTCCGGGGTTAATCGGCATGGGAAATGGGTGCCTGTCGCTTATTTCCCATATTCGATTAGTAGGGAGAGAACCAGATGCGACAGGAAGATGTCGGCGCAAACCTGAAGCGGCGTCTGCGGCTGCGCTCCGGGAAGAAGAACATCCTGTCCAACCGTGAAAGCTCTTCGCTCGAGTTTAAGCGGAGTTTCAGCCTGGGCAGCACAGCGGCGTATGCCAGGACGATGGCTGCATTCGCAAACAATGAAGGTGGTTACATCGTGTTCGGCGTGAAGCCCCAACCACACGAACTAGCGGGGCTCAACAAAGACAACTTCGAGAGTGTCGATCCTGCGAGGGTCTCTGGATTCCTGAATGATCATCTAAGTCCCGAGCTTGAATGGGAGATGGGTACAATCAAGGCGTTTGGGTATGAACTAGGCTTCGTGTACACTCAGAAGTCTTTGGAGAAGCCCATTATTGTCACCGCGAACGCTGGCAAGGATTTGAAAGAGGGTGTGGTCTACTACCGATACAGAGGGCAGTCAACCGCCATAAAGTATGCGGAGCTTCGCAAGATCCTAGAGTGCCGGTTCAATCGAGAGCGGCGTGCGTGGATTCAGCATCTTAAGGCAATAAGCAGAACAGGCCCGCTGAATGTCGCAGTCATCGACACCATTCAGGGAAAAGTGTTTGGCGGGAGCACGCCATTCCTGATTGACGAGAAGCTACTGCGCCAACTCAAATTCGTTCGTGAGGGCTCTTTTTCTCAGGCAACTGGCGCGCCGACATTGCGGTTAGTTGGTGAGCTCCGGTCCATGTCTGGGGTGACCAGTGAAAGGATAGTCCACAGAGGCATACACTACGGAGATCTGGTGACGGCATTTCTTGCTCAAAGGCAGCTTGATCCCTCTGATGCTGCCACCTATTTGAGAGAAACCTGCCACCAGACCTCCCATTACATACCACTGTTCTACTTCATGTCGGCGGCAAAGCTCACCAAGGACGAAGCTATCCAGTTACTGCAGTCCGAAAACACAAGCTTCATAGCCATACGCAGAAGACTGATTAATCGCATCAGGGGGTCTCAAGTCATCAAGCCTTCCGGCGCAGTCAAGGCCAAGCTGCCAAAGGTGAAAGGGATCGGCTTGGAGGAACTGAAAACGGAGCTTGCCCAAGGTAGGACACTTCACGAAAAGCGATCCTTCTTGCTGGCTGTCTTAAACCAGAATCCTGAATTGCTTGCGGATGCTGAAGCCGTGATTCCGATCAATCTACTACTGCAAGCCATCACGCATTTGAAGAGGCCGACACTTGAGAAACACCGTGAAACAATCTTCGGCATGCTTTTGTCGTTCTTCTCAATCCGGTTCGCGAGTTCCACCGACCTAGCGAAGACCTCGTTTCGGCGGACTGTTGGTTGTTTGGACCAGTTGCTCTATTCGTAGTACTGTGTCTCCGGGGTGTCTTTGAGAGCACCGAGGGGAACTGGGACTTATTCTTAGGTGCATTCTCTAACTCGATAGGGAGTTTACGTTAAGATTATCCGGTAATGCTAGTCCATACCGCTATGATAGCGCTATGGGGGTCGCGAGGGCGAAAGAACAAAGGGGTCACGCATGTTCTTCTCTGGGGATAATCGGCATGGCAAATAGGTGCGTGTGCCCTATTTCACTCGAGCGAGCAGCCGTCGTTGTTCTTCTGTTGCTTCTTCTTGCCTCGTCTTTAGCGATAGCTGCGGACGTAACTGTTAGTGAGACCGCTGAAGCAACGGAAGGGGCATCCGATGTCCCGACCCCGCACATCAGTCGCGCCGGGGAGGACAGCGCCAATCCAAATGGGCGCCCTTGGTGGATAGGGGATCTTTTAACTCTTGTTGCCGTGGTTGTTGGGGCGTTGATGATCGTATACCAATTAGGCCGTCAGCATAGCAGTGAGATGGCCCTCCAAAAGGAAAACTTCAGAGAGCAGCTTCGTCTACAGGTATATCAAGAGTTCTCGCCTGCACTGCAGGATGCAAGCCAGAAAACGATTTCGGCAACAAGCTATGCATCCCGTATTCTTGCAAACGTGACGCTGTATCGTCAGTTGCTACAATCTGGCGTGAATCCCGCGCCAATCAAGGAGCGTGCAGCTCATTTTGGCAAACTCCATTTTGAAGCAAACTACTCCATAATAGATCTAATACGCCTTTTCGAGAAATACGAAATTCTGAGCCCGGATCTGGATATCTTCAAGACCGCTCTCAACGCCGCCATTCATGACGTGACGGAAACATATTGGCCACTAAACAGCTTGCTCTTGATAATACTGCCGGTGGATGTCGCTGGTGACGATGGAACGGTGCAAACCGTTAACAATGTTCAACCTAATGATGAACGACTGAAAGAGCTCGAGACGACGGTCTCTGGGTACAAGGACGCGCGGGGTGACCTCGGCGCGTACCTTTACGACTTGAACGTTGAGCTGCAGAATATCTTTCTCAGCAAGCTCTTTGGCAACCGGGTGGCCTCTCGAAAGCCTATCGATCCGAACGCAAAGGTCATTAGCATCGATCCGCGTCGTGTGAAGGAACTGAGGAAGTATTTTGAGGAGGAAACCGATTGGGGTCGACAACGCAAGGAAACCGATACAGAGTTACGGGGAAGATTCAGTCATCACTGACAACCGGCTTGGGAATTGCGTGGACACCACACGGAAAGCAAGCTGAATTGGCTAGGGTGAGGCAGAGAGCATATACAGCGTAGTTGCGTAGTTGGTTGGAGCAGAAATGATGAAGTGGTCCGATATTACAGAGTCCGTCATTGCTGGAATCGTCACCGCAGTAGTATGGGCCGGCATCCTGTACGGCGCGAACCTGATAAGGCATCGCGCAATCCGGCGTTCGCTAAAGAAAGTGTTTGAGAATCCAGGGACCTCCACGGATATAGATGGCTTTGGCATAACCGTCCGCAACACATCGAATGTTCCAGTAACCGTGAGAAAAGTCCAGTTATTTGAGAGAGATCCTGAAAAATCACTGTCGCTCAATTACTCGGGCCCCACGGGCGACGTAATTGCCCCTCCGGCGGACCTGAAGGAGCGGCATGAGACCTCTGTCCGGCGCAAACGTCCCTTCGTAGAAGATGAACGCGGTTTCGTCAAGATAGAACCTCAATGCGGTGGCATTTGGTCTGTCGGCAATCAGGCGCTCCTCTTGGCGGCCCCAGCAACCATCTCGCACATCGAGGCAATTGGTGTCGTTCTTGATTATGCCAATGTACTTGGTGCCAAGACCGTTTTATCCGTGAGGGCCGAAGAAAGAATTACGAAAGAAATTAATCAGGCGTTCTTGGCGCACCTTGAACAAGTTCCAAGGTTAGCGAAGCTGCCCCCCCTGCCAGAATACTAATTACGAGGCGCACGCCGACCCATTTCCGTCGGGGCAATCGCCACGCCGGTGTCCTCGGGTTAATGCCGTATTGACCCTCCCTTCGAAAGCGCTTATAATAGCCGGAGTATTGTCGTCACGCGTTACGCGCCGTCGGTCCGTCTCATCTCCCGTTTACGGTCTTCTGCGCTGAGT
>CBFDCQ010000017.1:0-49170 GCA_965603355.1 uncultured bacterium | reverse complement strand
TCCTCCGGCTTGGCACTATTGGACCTCCTGCCCCGGCTGCGGTGCACAAGACCCGCGTCTCCCTCTTCACGAAACCGCTTATAGCTGCGGCGAGATTGCCGATACGACAACCCCAGCTTCTCTGATACCTCCAGTATCGTCATACGACCCTCTACTATACCCTCGAACTCCACCTTGCGACGCCTCTCCTTCGCACTCATCAACAATTCTCCCTCCATAATCACCTCCTTCTCAAAGGAGGTTACCATAGAGGACATTTCTACCGAGTCGGCAAGAGGACATTATCACGGAGTTATGACAATTCTTGTGGGCGTGCGTTGACTTTCCGGCCTGTTTAGGGTTACCATTGTCGGGAAAACAGGACGGAATCGGCTGGTTCTTGTCGACCGTGCCGGTGGCAGAGCCACGTTTCATAACCGGTTGAACGTATTGTAGTTATAGGCTGAAAACGGGCAGAAGAGTTGAGCATTTCTGGTGAACCAGCTTACGAGATGCCTCCGTACAGGCCGCCGAGCGAGGCGTTCAGCGTGCTAATCCGGGTCACGCGCGGCTGTCCGTGGAACAGGTGCGCGTTTTGCGGCATGTACAAAGGGTCGCGCTTCAAGAAACGGCCCGTCGACGAGGTGCTGAGCGATATTGAAGTTGCCGCGGGGTTTCGTGCAGATGCGCGCACCGCTTTCATCGGGGATGCCGACAGCGTCATCATACCGGTCGATCAGTTCGAGGAGATTCTGCGCCATCTGTACCGGCATTTCCCGAAACTGGAACGCGTCACAAGCTATGGCAGGGCGAGGACCGTGCTGAAGAAGCCGGTCGAAGAGCTGCGGCGGTTGGCCGAAGCGGGCTTGTCGCGATTGCATCTCGGGCTTGAGAGCGGCGACGACGAGACCCTCGGGAACGTGACAAAGGGTTTCACGGCGGCGCAAGCTGTCGAGGCTGGATTGAAGGTGAAGGAGGCGGGCATATCGCTGTCGGAGTACGTGCTCATCGGGCTCGGCGGCGCGGATAGACACAGTGAACACGCTGAATTCACCGCATCCGCGCTCAACCGGATCGCTCCGGATTTCATACGCGTTCGGACTTTGGTTGTCGTCCCCGGCACACCTCTCGCGTCAATGTTGGAGGAGGGCGCGTTTTCGCCTTGCTCGACGCTCGAGCTGCTTGAAGAGGAGAGGTTGATGATTGAGCGCCTGGATGGTATTTGCTCCACATTCAAGAGCGACCACATCTCAAACCTGCTGTCGCTGGACGGCAGACTGCCGCAGGACAAGGCTGACATGATACGCCATCTGGATGAGGCAATAGAGACTGTCAGACGCACAGGATGGGAACCGGCAAGGGCAATTTCGATATTATAACTATAGCAGGCGTTGAACGTTCAACCGATGATGTAGTGCTGCACGAGTGTCGTGTAGTCGATACTGAGTTGAGGAGGAAAAGGAAATGAGGCCAAAGGTTTCGATGATTGTCCTGGGGACGGTTCTTGTCGTTGCGCTGGGTTTGTGCGCATTGGGCATCCATGCTCAGCAAGGAGGTAGCGGTGTCCGGAGTAGCTATGGAACGGCGTGCAACATCGAGGGGTTGTGGGCCGAGGTCACCTTCACCCTCAAGGTGGCTGACGCCAAGCTGCTGGAGATACGCCCGGCTTTTCAGAAGGCGTGGGGCAGCCGTGACGAGATCAGCGCCGGTATTACTTCCACTAAGGAAATAATTCCGGGCGTTGACAAGCTTGAGGCGCTCGGCGGTGAACTTCTGGATCTCGTCAAGAAAAACGTGACCAAGGAACAGTTCGCTCAGCTGTCGCCGTGGGTCGAGGAGCAGAAGGTCCGTGTGGAAATGGTTCGACAATCGGCACGCCTCGCGGCTACAATGGAGCGTCTTCGGCTCGAGCGAGAAAAAGAGTAACGGGTAATCCAGAAACCGGTTAGCGGGGGATTGACCTGTGCCGGACAGAACTTGACGGCGGAGCATGTCTCCGCCGTTTTCGTTTCGCGATCATCGTTGCCGAGTATTGGCGTGGTATGGTATCATCGCGACAGGCCTGGACAAGGACGAGAGGAAAATCGGGATGGCATTGTTCATCGGTGTGGACGGTGGTGCGACAAGAACCGTTGGCGTTCTGACCGAGGAAGAGAACGTTCTGGCGAGGTGCGCGGTCGGACCCGCGAACCCGAACGTTGTCGGCGAAACCGGCTGCCTGAACGTGTTGGGCAACCTTCTCGAGAATCTTTTGCGGGACTACCGGCTCGACCGCGTGCAAGCGATCTCGTTCGGCATAGCCGGAGTCCGTGCTCGCGCTGATCTTGCTCTCGTGAGAAGAGTATGCGAAACGCTTGGCGTGGCAGACAAGACGATCGTTACTGACGACACGTTTCTGGCGCTCGCGTCTGCCGGACTGGAGAAATGCGGTATAGCGGTGGTGGCGGGCACCGGTTCCTGCGTGACGGGTGTCAACGCGGAAGGGAAAAGACTGATAGCGGGAGGAAGCGGTCACCTGCTTGGAGATGAGGGCAGCGGCTACGTCATAGTTGCCGAAGCGTTGCGGGCGGCGGCGAGAGCCGGACAGGGCCGTGGCGCTCAAACCTCGCTTCTGGCGCGTTTCATCGAGAGGGTGGGAGCGGCCGATCCGGATCATGTGGTTAGGTGGGTTTACGGTGCCAGCGTAGGCGATGTGGCCTCGCTTGCTGACGTCGTGTTCAGCTGCGCGGAACAAGGCGACGGCGTTGCAGAGGGGATAATCGAAACCGGTGCACGACACCTCGCCGAACTCGTGCACCATGTTGCGGCACAGCTTGGGCTCGAGGCTGACGGGCCGGAAGTAGTGCTTTATGGCGGTCTGCTCGAACATTTCCCGACATATTTCGATAGAGTGAGGAGTGAGATTGCAGAGCTGCTGCCGACGGCGGCAGTTGTGCGTCCCACCGTGGAAGGTGCAGTTGCGGCCGCAAGGCTTGCGCGCGACAGCGTGACCGGCGAGAGGTTCCATGATGATGTCGCAAGCGAGCTGCCAAGTCTGCCGGTGACCGAAGCCAGAAACTGGCGGTCCCAGGAGATTGACCGTCTGTCGACGTTGGCGATGCTCGATATAATCAATCTCGAAGACCATAAAGTGGCGCCGGCGGTTAAACAGGTTTTGGAGAGTGTCGGCCGCGCAGTCGATGCTGCTGCGGATGCGTTGCGCTCAGGAGGTACAATGTTGTATGTGGGCGCCGGCACCAGCGGGCGGATCGGCATGCTGGATGCGGCGGAATGTCCTCCGACGTTCGGGGTTCCGCCGGAGACCGTGCAGGCTGTTCTCGCCGGCGGAGATTCGGCGGCGAAGGTCGCCGCGGAGGGTGCTGAAGACGATGCTGAAGAGGGGATGAGAGAGGTCGTGCGGCGCGAGGTCAGCCGAGCGGACGTTGTGGTAGGAATCGCTGCCAGCGGGACTACGCCTTTTGTCAAGGGCGCGCTCGATGAGGCTCGAAGACGAGGTGCGACCACCGTTCTCGTCGCGTGCAATCCTCGCGGAGCGAGTTTTGCCGAAGCCGATATTGTGATAAACCCCGTGGTCGGTCCCGAGGTGATAACAGGTTCGACCCGGATGAAAGCGGCTACCGCGACGAAGATGGTGTTAAACATGATATCTACCGCCGTGATGGTTAAGCTCGGCAAGGTATACGGCAACCTGATGGTGGATGTGCAGCCGCGCAGTTCCAAACTTCGCAGGCGAGCACGCAAGATCGTCTCGGACATTGCCGCCGTGGACGATGCAGAGGCGTCCGAACTGCTCAAACTTGCGGATTACGAAGTGAAAGTCGCGATCATTATGAAGAGGCTCTCGGTGGATTCCGACAGAGCCAGGCAGATTCTGGTTGAATCCGGGGACATTCTCCGCAAAGCATTGGAGACGAAAGAAAATGGCGAGGGTTCTTGTTGTGTGTAGTAGGCTCAAGCGATCGAGGGTACTGATTGCGGTGATCGGGACGTCTCTGATGTTGTGGGGCCTGTTAAGTTGCGGCGCTCCTGCTCAACTTTTCGGTCGGCGAAGCGATTGGCAAGAGAGGAACCGTCTCGAGAGGAGCTGTCCGCCGGTGTTGCGCATAGGCATCGTTCGGAATGAGCGCAGTATAGAGATTCATTCAGCAGGCAGCATCTTGCTCAAGCGCGGGGATCTCCTTTTGCCGACTCAACAGAGTAACAGGCTGGTCTTCGAGGTCGGCACCACCGTGTCTGCGAAGACTTTGTACCGCGTCTGTGTCGCATCGCATCGCGGGAGCGAGCGGCGTCAAGCCTGGAGAGATATGAGGAGCTGGAGGCGGAAAGGATATCGTGCAGAACTTATACGACGGGGCAGGAAGCTCAATATAGGCGATCATCTCGTTGACAACACGAGCTTGATACTGTCCGTCAGCGCCCACGCGGACAGGGATGAGGCGGTGCGCGTGCGAGAGGATTTGTCGGCAGCGAACGTGGCGGCGTGGATTGAGGAGGAGGCTGTCACGCCCGCCGCAGGGACGATCGTGGTGCGCGACGTAAACAACGCGAGCACGCTCGTAGTCTCCGCTCCCGTTTCCTTGGTGTCCAAGTCGCCGGTCATGATCAAGGACGTGAACTTTGGATTCTGGAACGAACGTCGTGAGGACAGGACGTATGAAGGCGCGCTGGAGGTAGGTGTCGGCAAGGATGGCGCCCTGCAGGTGGTCGAGTACGTTGACCTTGAATCGTACATTCTGGGCGTGGTGCCTGCCGAGATGCCGTCGAGCTGGCCGGAAGCCGCGCTTCAAGCGCAATCGGTAGCTGCACGCACGGAGACGGTGGCGAAGATCGGAACGCGCCACCTCGCGGACGGTTACGACCTTTGCGCGACGGAGCACTGCCAGGCGTACGGCGGTCTGAACCGTCGGGCGCCGCCAACGACCGCCGCGGCCAGGATGACAAGAGGCGAGATCCTCATGGAGGGAGTGCGCCCGGTTGACACGGTGTACAGTCTCAACTGCGGTGGACATACAGAAAACGTCGAGAACGTGTGGTCGTTGAATGCCGCCCCGGCGCTGCGGGGTAGACTCGACACGTTGGGAGACCGCGGCAGTCTGCCATCGCCGATCGGGGAGAGGGAGATTGCCGGCTGGGTCACAACGAGGCCGGAGGTCATGTGCGCGGAATCTCACAGACCGGAGAATTTTCGCTGGAAGAAGATCTACACGGCTGATGAGGTCAACGATCTCGTGTCCGCAAAGATCGGCGGCATAGGTACCGTGACGGACATCGTCCCGCTTGATAGGGGGGTATCCGGTCGTCTGAAAGCGTTGAAAGTCGTGGGTACGCGCGGCGAGAAGGTTGTCCGGAAAGAGCTTCCGATACGTTCCCTGTTTGGTGGACTTTACAGTGCGGCGTTAGTGGTTGATATTCAAAGAGACGATTCCGGAAAGCTGGTCAGCGTTACGTTTGTCGGAGCCGGCCGAGGTCACGGTGTCGGCATGTGCCAGGATGGCGCTCGCGGAAGGGCGTTGCGCGGAGAGACGTACAGGCGAATCCTGCAACATTATTACGCCGGCGCGAGTATAGTGAAGCTCTACGGTATGAGATTGTAGTCCCGTTCCGGAATTGTCCGAACGTAGCTGCGCTGGGTTTGGCGAGACTGATTTTGATGTGGCGAGGGTAGGGGTGAGGCGTGCTTTGCCTCCTCACGAGGTGTCATCCGGGTCAGGCATTGTGGACAAGAGTATGTCAGCACGGTTGAAAGCAGCGCTGGTGCACGTGCCGGCATGGTACCTGTGGTTTCAGGCGTTCTCGCTTCTCGATACCGAGGTCAGGTTGCTTGACCCGCCGAGGCGCGATTTCGCGTTCACAGCGCTTTTTCCGCTGGCGTGGTTCGCCGCGTATTACCTGGCCAGGCCGTTAAGCGACAGGACTCGAAACCGGCGGAAAGACGTTCTCCTCGTAAGCCTCAGTTGCCTTGCGCCGGCGATTCTCATCTTCTGGATTATACCGCCGACTCCGCGACCGCACGAGGTCCTGATGCGGGGTGCGGAGATCGTGCGGCTGGTCCTTTCGGCACTACTTGCGGTTCACTGTTGGCTCGCGACGTCAAGGGCGACATTCGTCAAGTTCTTCGTTGTGGCGCTCGTATACGGGGCAATACTGGAGAACGGGGGCATTCTGGGCGGATTCTTCAGCGAGCCGGGCTATTTGCTATACATCCCGCACCTGCCCGCACCTGTCGTGAACATAGTCGGCTGGAGTGTCGGTCTATACATCTCGGTGTACGTGTGGCAGCGTATCTTCGAACGCTTTGAGTTTCGCCGGTTCAAGACGTGCATCTTCGCGGCAGGTGTCACTGCGGTGGCTGTCTTGCAGGATCTGCAGATCGATCCGTTCGCCACGCATTCCCGTTGGTGGATATGGCACGATAGTCTTGCCGGGGCGTTCCTCGGGGTACCGCTGCTCAATTTCCTGGCCTGGATCGCCGCCGTGTTCCCGTTTGCGTGGCTGTACTACCACATCGAGACGACGGCCGGGATGACCGAGAGCCGTCGCATAGTCCGGCTGTTTCTCTCGATTCCCATCGTGCTCATCGCCGCCGTAGTTATCGTTCTGATTCTTACCGTGATCTTTCGCGGACCTCGTTCGGAGGACATCGAATTGTTCAAACATGCCCTGGGCCTGTCGAGGGGCTTGACTTGATTGGCGTACGCGTCCTTGCACAAAGTGTGCCCGTTGCGCTATCATTTCTCAAGGAGCAAACCGACTCTGCGGCAGAAGAAGGAGTAATCCGAGGAACGTGACATATGGGAAAGAAGATTAAGAGCGCATACGAATCTGCGCTTGAACGCATGGGGCTCAGCGATACCGCCGCAGAAGGCGGTGCGTTGACCGAAGAACAGAAGAATAAACTGGCGGAAATCGACCGCGTCTACGAGGCGAAGGTTGCGGAACGAAAGATACTCGCTGAAAGCGAGGGCGCCCGGCTGACAGGGTGCGGGAAGTTCGACGACGTCGCAAAGGTCAAAGATAGGCTGACGGTAACGTTGGGCGAGCTTGAGGAGGAGAAGAAGCGGGAGAAGGAAAAGGTCCGGTCGCAGAAAGGCTGAACCGCTGGACGGGCAGACGGAGAAGGCGCTGTTTCATCCGCTCGCAACGGGTCTTGGTGTAGCTCCCACTTTTTTGTCGTAGAAGCTCTCGAACACCCCCTCCAATGCGCGGGTGATCGTTTTTGCCTCATAGTTTCGCGCGACCTTGTCGTGTCCGGCGTCTCCCATTTTCCGGCAGAGGCCGGGGTCCTGCAGGAGGGTAACGACGGCGCGCGCGTAATCCTCGACGGTGTCCGCCACGAACCCGGTCACTCCGTGATCGACGACTTCGACCTGGGCGTTATCGCGTTGCTCAAAACAGTTGTGCGTCACCACCGGTATCCTTCTCGCCATGGCTTCGGCAATGCTGCATCCGAAGGATTCGCCGATCTGTGTGCCGTGCACGTAGACGTCTATCTTATCGTAGAACCGCATCAACGCTTGGTCGTCGGCGGTCATTTCCATGTACTCGAAACGGTCTTCGACACCGAGCGAGCGGACTCTCGTCCGGACGTCATCGGTCGCGCCGATAACGTAGTATTTCAGGTCGGGCACGTACTGGAGCACCAGCGGCACCATGTCTATACATATCGGATCCCACTTCAGGTTCTCCGCGCGACTTATCCTGCCGACGCAGGACCGGCCGCGTTCGCCGCTGACCGGGCGGGCATCGAACTCGTCGAGATCCACAGGGTTATACAGCACCTTGTACTTATCGGAGGTGAGGGGATGGCCAACCCAACCCTGGTACCGTCTGGCACAGAAGTAGCTCACAAAGAGGTGGCAGTCTATAGCCTGTTCGGCAGGGCTCGTGTCGACGCGTCCGAACACGTTGGTCTCGATCACCACCGGTACACCAGCCTCCTTTGCCGCCTCAATGACGCCGGGTTCCGCCCATCCGGCGCGGTGAACGTGGAGTATGTCCGGCTGCAACTTCCGGCATAAATCCCTTATCTCCGGGGCGATGAAGACCTCAACGCCGTATTCGCGGATGATATCGGCGCGCGGTCCCCCTTCGTGAACTCCGCAAACGAATACGTCGAATTTGCTCCTGTCGAGATATTTTACAAGTATCTGGAGCACCTTCTCGGTCCCGCCCATGCCGAGGGCGTTTACAACTTCCAGAACCCTGATACCCACCTGGTGACTCCTTCGGGCGTGCTGTACGCGCGGCACCTAGTAAAAAGGCAGGCTGAAACTCAGCCTGCCTTCCTACCATCTCTATCCGGCCGGCGCGCCTTTGCCGGCGCGCCAGCCGAAGCAATCATCGTCTTAAGTTACGCGCGTACTCTCCTCCTGATGAGCGCTGCCGCAGCAACGGCCAGGCTGACGAGCGCCAGCTTGATCCAGAGCGGCATCACCAACAGCGCCACGATAGGCGTCAGCGCCACACGAGTTACCGCTCTCAGTGCGGAGCTGTCTGCAATCGTGTTCGCCACAGCAGGACTGTACTTGTAGTACGTCTTCATCAAGGCGGTACCGGCAGCGTTGGTGAGCAGGTACCTGTCTCTGAAGGTTCTCAGTACTTCAAGCTGGTCCGCCATAGGCGTGCCGTAGGTCGCCGTAGCCACGAAGCAGGGACCGCCGGCTCCACCGCGTCCGCCGCCTGCAGGAACAACAACTGGAGCTGGAGGCGGTGGTGGTGTAGGTGGCCCTAGAATGTTGATCAGCACAATGGCCGCCGTGCCGCTGAGCGGGTTGTTCACAGTAACGGTCGCGAGTCCACGCGGCACTCCTCTGGGAATAGTACCGGTGATCGTGTGTGTCGGACCTTCGCCGACGCAGTCGATGCTCACTACCACGTCATCCACCGGCACTTCGCCGAAGAACACCTCAGCGCCGGCTTCAATACCTTCGCCGGTTATGGTGAACGGTCTGTTTCTACGGCTGGAATCCGGGTCGATATCGAGGTTGGCCGGCACGCTTGGCGTGTAGCCGTAAGCATCCTCAAGCAGGCCGAAGATGTCGAAGCCTTCGCCTCCAACATCCAGGTTGGTGATGCTCACATCCGCTGCGCCGAGAGCGCTGCCCGGAGGCGCCACACAGGTAATCTCGCCGGTTAGCGCGACAGGGTCGTACGTTACGAACACGTCCGTCGCGTCGCTACCGCCGATCTGCACGGTCAGGGCATCTTCATCCAGATATCCTGAAGCGCTAATCGTCACAGGTGCACAACCAGCTATCGGACCCGCAGCGGGCGCCTCGACCGAATTGATGATCGGCGCGCCACCATGCAGGAGCGGGACGTACATCGTCAGGTCGCTTACCGGGAAGACCAGCTCCTTGTTCACGATGTTAGTCCCGACAGGCAGCTGTTGGAAGGCAGCGCCAGTGGCATCAACATCGTAGTTCGCATCGAGGTCGGTCTCCGCATAGAAGATCGGTATTGTAATCTCTTCCGTAACATCAACCGGTACATGAACCATAATCGGCGCAGCAAGTGCACCTACCTGGGCGCCACCGGAATCGATCAGATGAGCGTCAATGGCCACTATCTGCGATACGTCAAATCCGGACAGCGATGACGGTAGCAGATCGTCGAGGCCGGCACTGATCTCGTCCGCCGCCGGCGCAGTTCTCACGACAAGTCTGCCGTCCGTACCGGGCACGGCCTCGTTTGGAACGGCGAGCGTGACGTCGCTGCCGGTAACGACATGAGCCATAAGAGCCAGCTCTTCAGTGACACCCATAGTGTCTTCACCAACGCTGGCAACCGCAGAATACACAGTGCCGGTCCCCGTCTGGGCGACCCATACACCGCCTGTCTCTACAGCGAACACATCGTTGTCGCCGCCTTCGTTCTCAGGGATGCCGTTCGCGTCGTCGTCCGGGAGTCCGTACACGTCAATGGACCTCGACACGGTATTGACGAACGTCCCCGGGTCGGGCCCGAATGCGTTGGCGTCAATATCAAAGCTGTCGTCGACGCCAAGGTTGATCTCGTCGAAATGCCCGATGAACGGGATCTCAAAATCCTGGTCGAAGATGGGACCCTCGTCGAAAGTCACCCTAGCCGGAGGCGCTGCCGTGTTCACAGCGGCGCGTACAGGCAGGAACGTGGTGTTGACCCCTGCCGGCGACGCCACATACACGCTACTCGCCTGGCTCATTGGGAAGACGATCCCTTCAACCTCATAGTCTGCGAGGACCTGTCGCAACGGCAGCAGTACGCTGCTGCCCGGGACAATTCCCATCCCCAGCCCGCACAATAGCAATCCTACCACCGCTATCGCAAGCCACATTGTCTTTCTGCTCTCCATTACCTCTCTCCTTTCTGCGCGACTTCGTTTTCGTTCTCAGCTTGCCAACTTAACACCGGTCCAGGAGATTGATCTCATCAAGAACGGGTCACGCCCGCCCTTGGGTAAATGAACCTAACTCCTCCCCCTAATAAACTCAAGCATACAATTCCCCCGCCGGAAAACTGTCTCGAGTCAAAACACATTTCTTGGTAAGTGGATAATCCCCCCTTCCTAACCAAGCTCACACCACCTTTTTGTGAACACACCCCTAAAACCCGGGGGTATACAGCACCAACCTACGAAATTCGCCAATTGCCCCATTCATAAATGATTATATCAGAACATAGCCTTGTAAGTCAAGCACTTTTTTCGGCCCCTGCGGGACTCATTCACAGTGCCGGTACGGCACTTGGTTCTCTCTTGACTCTGACATAACAGGCGTTGCGCACACCAGATACGTCTGCAAGGGATCCTCGTTGCCGGTGCCGGCCTGCCGCCGCGGGTGAGCGGCCGGGCGTTGCGACACGGCGGGAACCGCATTGTCAAATGTATTCAACCTGCCCCTGTCCGTCGACAACACGCCCCATAACTTCAGCGTTGCAGCCGTGTTTGCCCGCCTCCGAAATGGCATGTTCAGCGTTGCCCGGCGGCACAATCAGGACGAATCCCACGCCCATGTTGAAGGTCTTGAACATTTCCGCTTCCGGGACTTTGCCTTTCTCCTGAAGAAACTTGAAGATCGGCGGCACATCCCAGGCCGATCTGTCGATTTGCGCCGCGAGCCGCGGCGGCAGAGTGCGCGGCAGGTTTTCGGTCAATCCGCCGCCGGTGATGTGAGCCATCCCGTGAACCGTTCCGGCATCCAGCAGGGGCAGCACAATGGGCGCGTAACATCTGTGCGGTTCAAGCAACTCGTCAGCGACGGTTCTGTTGCAGTTCTCCAAGAGGTCGTCTGGTTTTAGCGCAAGCAGGTCGAATACTATCCTTCTTGCGAGTGAATACCCGTTGGTGTGCAGGCCGGATGACGCCAGACCGACAAGCAGGTCGCCTGCGGCGACTTTTGATCCGTCGACTATCCCGCGTTTCTCAACCACGCCGACGATGCAGGCGGCAAGGTCGTATTCGCCCTCGGCGTATAAGCCCGGCAGTTCGGCGGTCTCGCCGCCGATAAGCGCGCATCCTGACTCGTTGCAGCCCGTGACGAGTCCCGAGACGACCTGTTCAACGACGGTTGCCTCGAGCTTGCCGGCAGCGAGATAGTCCATGATGAACAGCGGTTTTGCCCCCATCGTAAGGATGTCGTTGACACAGTGGGCGACAATGTCAATCCCGACGGTGTCGTGCACGCCGGTCATGAACGCTATCTTCAGCTTCGTGCCGACACTGTCTATGCTCGATACAAGGACCGGTTCCGTCCACCGTCCGGTTTCAAGCTCGTACAGAGCGCCAAAACCGCCAATGTCCTGCAGCACGTTCGACGAGAATGTCGAACGCGCTTTGTCGGTGATGCGACGTTTCGCTTCCGAAGCGACATCCCTGTCAACCCCGGCGTCGCGGTAACGTAGTTCTCCGTCCATTGCTACAACCTCTCGCTGCACCGTTCTCATCGGTTTCCGGAACGGTTGTCGGGTAATCGCCGGTGAAACAGCCGAGGCAGAACTGGTCAGCGGTCTTGCCCGTGGCGAGTACCATCCCTTCCACGGACAGATACCGCAGGGTATCGGCCCCGATAAACTCGCGCATCGCCTCCACGCTTTTTGGCGCCGCCGCAAGCTCGCCGTACGTAGCCACATCAATCCCATAGTAACACGGATGTTTGTAAGGGGCGGAGCCCACCCTGAAATGTATCTCCTCGGCGCCGGCCTTCCGGAGCATATTCACGATCTTCTTACTCGTGTTCCCGCGCACGATGGAATCGTCTACCACCGCAACACGTCTGCCTTTGAGCGCTTCGCGGACAGGATTGTACTTTATCTTAGCCCCGAAATCGCGTATCGAGGCTTCGGGTTCGATGAACGTCCTGCCAACGTAGTGGTTTCTTATGAGTCCGAGCTCGAACGGTATTCCCAGCTCCCTTGCGTAGCCGACGGCGGCGGGATTGGACGAATCCGGCACCGCGATCACGGCATCCACATCCGCCGGACTCTCTCTGGCAAGCTGCTTTCCGAGATTCTCCCTCACCGTGTTCACCTGTTTGCCGAAGGCGAAACTGTCGGGCCGACAGAAGTAGATAAACTCGAAGATGCAGTAAGCGAGCTTCGTCTTTTCGGACGGAAAATACGAACGCAGCCCGTCGCGGGTCACGACGATGACCTCGCCCGGCTCGACTTCGCGCTCGAACTCCGCATCAATTATATCGAACGCGCAGCTTTCGCTCGCAAACACATATGCGTCGCCGAGCCTGCCCAGACACAGCGGTCGCACACCGTGAGTATCGCGCGCCACAACCAGCTCCTCGCCGTTAGTCAGGAGGACGCAAAATGCTCCGTGGACCTTCGACAGGGCATCGATTACGGCTTCCGCAAACGGGCTCTTTCGCGACCAGGATATCAGGTGAACGATGACCTCCGTATCGCTTGTTGTCTGGAATATTGCTCCCTTCGACTGGAGTTCGTCGCGAAGACCGTCGGCGTTGACAAGATTACCGTTGTGAGCCACCGCGAGCGACCCGTGAGCGTAAACCACCGAGAACGGCTGCGCGTTCTCGATGACGCTCATGCCGGTCGTGGAGTAGCGGTTGTGCCCTATTGCGATATCGCCCTCGAGCCTGTCAAGTGTCGCGGCGTCGAACACGTCCGCGACGAGTCCCATCCCGCGGTGTGCCGCGACGCTGCCGTCACGGGCTGCGACGATACCGGCACTTTCCTGACCTCGGTGCTGTAACGCGTACAGTCCCAGGTAAGTGAGTTTCGAGGCTTCCGGATGACCGTATACGCCGAACACGCCGCACTCTTCTCGCGGCTTATCGGCAGGCATCATTGTCGTCGTCATGGCACGGGTTACCCCTGGAGACCTCCTCCCGTAATGCGGCGCAACGCCTCCATGTACCTTTCTCGCGTGCCGGCGACAACTTCCTCCGGCAAGGGCGGTGGCGGCGACTCCTTGTCCCAGCCGGTGGTCTCCAGCCAGTCGCGCACATACTGCTTATCGAACCCGTACTGAGCGTGTCCGGGCTCGTAGCTCTCGCTCAGCCAGAACCGGGATGAGTCGGGAGTGAGAAGTTCGTCTATTATCGTCAATTCACCCTCTATCAGACCGAACTCGAACTTCGTGTCGGACAGTATCAGCCCACGCTGTTCGGCAAAATCGGTTGCGTTCCTGAAAACGGTGATGCTTGTCTCCCTTAACTGGTGCGCAATCTCCTTTGGAACGAGTCGTTCCATTTCCTCGAAGCTTATGTTCATGTCGTGTCCGCTGGTTGCTTTGGTAGCGGGAGTGAAAATCGGTTCGGGCAGTTTGTCGGCCTCGAGGAGACCCGAAGGCAGTTCAATCCCACACACGGTGCCCGACTCCTGATACTCGCGCCAGGCGGAACCTGCGACACAACCTCGTACGACACATTCCACGGGAAGAACCTCGGCTTTTTTGACGAGCATGCTCCTGCCGCCGTACACTTGCCTTTCGTCACCGAGATCCAGACCGAAATCGTCGACATCAGTTGAGATCACGTGGTTTTTGACGACAGATTCCATCTTGTTGAACCAGAAGGAGGACAGCTTGGTGAGAATCTTGCCTTTATCGGGAATGCCCGTGGGCAGAATATGGTCGAACGCCGATATCCTGTCGGTGGCTACGATCAGCAGCTTATCGCCCAGATCGTAGATGTCACGCACTTTTCCTCGCCACGCTTCCACAGCGCCGCTGAATCTCGTTTCAAGGACTGCTTTTTCTGACATTGCTCCCGCTCCTTAAACCTCCATCCACGCCATACAACCGATATCGGCCCCGACAATTAATCAAACAGAAACAATCTTCGAGGAAAGGCCCTCCTCGGAGTGAATGTTAGCAGAGCCTTCCGTGTCTGTCAATCCTCTCCACGTCTCAGGAGTCTTGCGGAATGGCGTTTGCGGGGGACTCCAGAGGGAGATTTGCCTTGACGGAGCGAGGGTACGGTGTTAGAATGATATTAGGATAACAAGCATAGTTTTGGGGAGGATCGCCCCTCATGTACGAGAACTTCTATGGTTTACGCGAAAAACCGTTCAACTTGACACCCGACCCGAAGTTTCTTTACCTGAGCAAGAAGCATAAGGAAGCTTTTGCCCACCTTCTTTACGGGATAAGAAACCGCAGCGGTTTCGTGGAGATCACCGGCGAGGTCGGCACGGGCAAGACCACCATTTGTCGAACGTTGCTCGAACAGGTGGGTCCGGAAGTCGAGATCGCGTTCATATTCAACCCCTATCTTTCTGCAACCGAGCTGTTGCGAGCGATAAACGAGGATTTCGGGATCAAGTCGAGCGCGGTCACCAAGAAGGAGCTGATAGACGAGCTCAACGCGCACCTGCTGGCCCGGCGCGAGGAGGGCAAGAACTGCGTTATACTCATAGACGAGGCGCAGGATCTGTCGGCGCCTGTGCTGGAGCAAATCCGTCTGCTGTCGAACCTTGAGACCGACACGGAGAAACTCCTGCAGATAGTGCTTGTCGGTCAGCCGGAGCTCAAGGAGCATCTCACCACGCGTGAAATGAGACAGCTGGACCAGCGGATTACCGCCCGGTACCATCTGAAACCGCTGGACAAAGGCGAGATCGTCGGATACGTAGGCCACAGGATCACTAGAGCCGGCGGTCGAGGCAAGATCCGGTTCACAAGAGGCGCGCTCAAGGTACTATTCAAGTATTCGGGCGGTACCCCGCGTCTTATCAACGCGGTGTGCGACAGAGCGCTGCTTATCGGATACACCCGCGAGAGCAAGGAGATAAACTCCGCGATAATCAAGCAGGCCATAAAAGAAGTTGAGGGCGAAAAGGTTAAGGTTAAGCGGAGACAGGTTGCGAGAAAACCCCGTCGGGTGCGCGCAGCCGTGTTCGCGATGGTGCTGGTGCTCGCAGTGCTGGCGGGCGGGTATTACGTATTCGCCGTGTTGCCCGGTGGATGGCCCGGCTTATTGTCGAGCCTCAACCAGTGGAAGGAAACCCCGCCCGAAGTTGTTCCTGAGGCGGCGCCTCCGGAGCCGGTTGAGCCGGAAGCTCCGGTTTCCGACCCGGAAGCGGATCTCGAGAGGCAGTTTATGAAGTTCTTGCGGTCGATTGGTTACCGCGCGGCGAAGCGCGATTCCGCTCTCGCCATGCTGGACTGCTGGGGCGTCAGCCCCGAAAGCCTGCCGTCGACGTGGGCCACCGGTCGCATCGACTTCTTCGATACCGCCAGCGCAGGAGGATTGCGCTGTTCGGCGGTTCGCGCCGATTTCGATAAACTTAAGCGTATGGGGCTTCCGTGCATTCTTGAACTGTATATGCCGGGAGATGATAGACCCGTTTACGTGTCTGTCGAGAGGCTGCGTAACGAGGACGGACGGGAGGTTGCGGCTGTACACGCAGGAGCGGATGTATCAGGGGAGTTTCCGTTTGAATGGCTGGGGAGGTATTGGTACGGTCGGACCTTCTACTTCTGGCGCGATTTTGAAAGCGTTCCTGAGATTCTTGCCCTGAATGGCGCGGGATACGGAGTAAGGTGGCTGCAGACGCAACTGCAGGAAATGGGATTGTACGAGGGCGAGATTCCCGGCAGATATGACCTGGCAACGATGGAGGCGGTTATGGAGTTCCAAAGAGAGTACCGGCTCGATGCCGACGGGATTGTCGGACCGAACACCAGGTTGGCGATATACTCGGCGCTTGACAAATATGATACTCCGGAGCTCAGTGTTGAACCCTCGGCACCACAAGAGGATGTGTAGATGAGCTCGATTCTCGACGCCTTGAGAAAGGTCGAAGCGGAGAAGACTAAGGAGAAGGTGGATCTCGGCGAGGTTGAGGATATGCTCGCCGAGAAAGAGCTTCTCGTGCGCGAAGAGCAGGAAGAGGGACGCAAATCAGCAGGCACGCATCGAGCTGCAATCGTCCTTGTATCGGTCGCGGTGGTCGGACTGTGCGGCGCGGGAGGTTTTTTTCTTTATGGGAGGTTAACGGGCGGTCGGCATGCAGGAGCAGCCGGGAATCAAGCCGGCGGACCCACCGCTGCGCAGCTTCCCGGACAGCCCGTTGTGCAAGAACCGTCAGAACCGCCTGCTCCGTCGCCCGCTTCGGTTGTTCAATCGCAAGCTCCCGCTCCCACAGCCTCTGAACCGGGGAGTGCGGTGGAGGAGCCGATGGTGGCGCAAGAAAACGTTTCGGCGTCGCCCGAAGCCTCCGCGGACAACGTGGCAAGCGTTGCTCAAAAACCTGCGCTCAAAATCAACATTCTACGCCCACCCTCTGAACAGTTCCCGGAAGCGCTTGCCGTAGTGAACAGCCAGCAAGTGGCTGTGGGACAGAGCGTTGACGGTGCGGAGGTCATCGAGATAAGAAGTGACGGCATCTTGTTCGAGTATGCCGGAGAGTCCTTCTTTGTTCAGTTCTGACCCGTGTCTGACGGTCTGCGACTTGCCTTTCTGATACCGGTTTCGCGGTAAGCGGGCTTCACGTAGAGAACACGATGTGGCACGTGATCGGTTTGCGCGTCCTACTCGCCGCCCATGTACTTGGCGATCAGTGCGTTGTTCGTACGGATATCGGCTCGGGCTTGGAGCCATCTTTGCCAATCGGTTGACAGCATCCGCTTTCGTTGTGCGAGCAGGTTCTCTCTGAGCTTCTCCTTCTCCTGCTCGTACTTGTCCGTATCAATCGGGATCATTTCGACGACTTCGAGGAAGTAAACGCCGTTCCTGCCCAATATGGGTCCGCTCAGTTCGCCCAGTTCGGAGGCAAACGCGACATTGTGAAACTCGCGGTCGCCGACGACACCCGGGATGTACCCTCTGCGCGTGAACGGCTCGCTCACCCTCACGCTGGATGCGAGATTCTCATCAATACCCTCCAGGTCGCCCAGCGATGTTATCTGCGAAGCTATCTCATCGGCCCTCTTGCTTGCGAGCACAAGTGCTTCCTGGCGGACAACTCGGTTACGCACAAGTTCTTCCACCTCGGACAGTTCGCGCAAACGACTTTCCTGACTCTCAATAAGCTCCAACACGTAGTACGCGTCGGGTGTTCGGACTACGTATGAGAGGTTGCCCGTTTCCTTAAGTGTCGATGCTGCGCTTACGAAATCTCGCGCGGCGTCCGGTCGTATCCCTTGAATGAACGGGTCGCTCTTACCGAACAGCGGCGTCTCCTTGACCTCCATGCCGACGGTCTCAGCAGCGGTTTCGAGTGACGTGGTTTTGTTCGCCTCCGCCCACAAGGTGTCAACTTGCGATGTTATCTTGTCGCGCGTCTCGGCGCTCGCGGCGAGTGCGAACTCTATCCGGCGCAGTTTGATCTGCTTCTTGCCGTCCTCTTCTTTTCTTCCTTCACACTTGTAGATGTGAATGCCTTGCTGTGTCTCGACGATGTCGCTCAGATCGTCGTTCTCCAGTTCTGCGACCGCTGACGCGACCTCATCGGGAAGAAGACTCTCCTCCACCCAATCCATTTCGCCGCCCTTCTGGGCTGCATCAGGTGCCTCGGAGTACCTCTTGGCGAGTTCCACGAACTCCTCACCCGCTTCTGCTTTTGCCAGGACGGTTCGGGCTTTTTCGTGCACGGCCTGGCGGTCAGACTCGCTCGCCTCAACTCTCGCTTCTACATATCTGACCCTCACCTTCTTGGGCTCAATGTAGCTCGCGCTGTTCATATCATAGTAGTCTTTGAGCATCTGTTCGGTCACGGCGACTTCGCTCTCGAACTGCGACGGATTAAGTGCAAGATACTTGACCTTCACCTGCTCGTTTCGCAGCCTGTACTCGTTCCTGAGCTCGGTTTCGGTCAGTTTCGCGCCACCCTCAACATCGGCCAGCAACGTTTCGTGCCGAATCTGGAACTCCAGATCCTCATAGAGCTCGCTCCAAGGGTAGCGTTCTTGGCTGACAAACGCGTTGTATCTGTCAGCGTCAAACTTGCCGTCGACCTGAAACAGGCTCAGGCTCTTGAGGCGCTCCTCAGTATCCTCCCGAGTGACACGCACGCCCAATCGCTTGGATTCCTGAATGACAAGTTTTTCACTTATGAGTTGGCCGAGAGCGCGTTGCGTCAAGGCGGCGGATCCGAACATGTTGGGGTCGTAGTTCTCGCCCATAGCCTGTCGAAGGTTCTGGTCAATTCTCCTGATCGCATCCGTCAACTCCTGCTCGGTGATGGGGGCGCCGTTGACCTTGGCCACCTCGCCCTCACCCGGCCCTCGCGCGCCCATTCGGGAGGCGCCGCCCCAGAAGGCAAGGGCTGGAATGATGAATATGCAGATTCCTATGAGGATAGCCTTATGATGTCGTCTGAATACGGTGAGCATATCGATTTTCTCCTATCTCGAAATTCGTTTCCAACTCGTTTCATTTCAGGACTATGATGTGGTTTTCGGTTCTCTGCCGCTCAGGAAAGCCTCGTTTATCACAGGCCATTTAGGCTCGCGATCAGGTTTGACGGGCTTTCCGGTATTCCAGTCAACCTGCACCAAGACAACATTCTCCGGTTTATCGAAGTCTATTTTGACTCTATCACCAACGGCTTCCAGCATGAACTGGGTCCAGATAGGGGATGCCACAGCTCCTCCCGTCCTCAGTTTTCCGAGCGTGGTGTTGTCATCGTGCCCGACCCACACTACGGTGACAAGGTCCGGGGTATATCCGGCGAACCACGCATCCTTGCAGTCCTCGGTGGTGCCGGTCTTGCCGCCGGCAGGTCGTATGATTTTAGCATTAAGATCGTCCGCGTTGCCGCGCGTGAAAGCGCGCGCGCGCCGGCCAGTGGCTTCGCGGCCGTCCTCGATCACGGCTCGAAGCATGTGTGTCACCAGGTAGGCCGTATCGGCACGCATCGCTTCGCGTTCCGTAATCCTGTTCTCCTCAAGAATGTTCCCGTCAGGATCCCTGACCTTCAATATCGAGAGCGGGTGGCAGTACATGCCCTTGTTGGCGAACGTGGCGTAAGCTGAAGCCAACTCCAGCGGCGTGACGACCGCTGTGCCCAGCGCGACACTGAGGTTGCGGTCAATGTAACTGCTTATCCCTGCTTTGTGAGCCAGCCGTATAACCGGACCCAGCCCCACTTCCTTGAGGAGCTGGGCTGCGACAACGTTTTGGGAGCGCACAAGCGCCTGGCGCAGCGTTGACTCTCCAAAATACTCTTCCTCGAAATTCTTGGGCGCCCACGCGACTCGTTCGCCGGTCGTGTCGCGGTACGGATACTGGAAAGGAGCGTCCAGGAATGTATCGCAGGCCGTGAACCCCTTTTCGAAAGCTACCGCAAACACGAACGGCTTGAACGCCGAACCGGGCTGGCGCCTAGCCTGAACCGCGCGGTTGAACTTGTACTTCGCGAAGTCGCGTCCGCCGACCATCGCCTTTATGTATCCGGTGCTCGGCTCAATAGCTATCAAAGCCGCCTGAGCCACCCTCTCTTCGGCCTCTTCGGACTCGTCCTGGCTCTCAGCCTGAGCCGGTCGCATACTCTGGTAGTTCTCAAGACCCTGTTGGACCGCCCGTTCGGCGGCGCGTTGCATCGCCGGGTCGAGAGTCGTCTCTACCGTCAACCCGCCGGAATATAACCTGTCATATCCGTGTGTCTCCTCGAGCTGTTGTCGGACGTGCTCGACGAAGTACTCGGCGAACGGTTCCTCGGTCTCGTACTGGCGCAGCTCGGGCGGTTCCTCGACGGCCTCGTCGTACGCAGGTTTATTTACATAACCTTTCTTGAGCATGAGTCTGAGAACCATATTGCGCCGCTTGAGCGCTTTGTCCGGGTTCCTGCGCGGTGAGTAGTCTCTCGGGCTCTTCGGGAGAGCCGCCAGCATCGCGCACTCGGCAAGAGTCAGATCCTCGACGTTCTTTCCGAAGTATGTTCGCGCGCCGCTCTCGACGCCGTAAGCGCCCTCCCCGAGGTATATCTGGTTGAGGTACAGCTCGAATATTTCTTCTTTCGTAAACTTGTGCTCGATCTGAAGCGCTACAAAAGCCTCCTTCACCTTGCGCGAGATGCTCCTCCTTCTGTCAATGCCAATCGGGAGGTTACGCGCGAGCTGTTGCGTTATCGTGCTGCCGCCCTGTTTTCTGCTGCGTGCCTTTACATTTGCCACCAGGGCGCGGGCAGTCGCTCTGAGATCGATTCCCCAATGATTGTAGAACCGGTTGTCCTCAGCTGCCAGAAAGGCCTGCTGGAGATCCAGGGGCATTTTGGAGAGCTTCACGAGGGTTCTGTTCTCGAGGGCGAACTCCGCCACCAGAGAGTCGTCGGCCGCCAGGATCCTCGTGTTGACGCTTGGTCGCCAGTCGTCAAGCAGACTTATCTGTGGGCTCTCGTGGATGAATGCCGCAAACGTGCCTACACCTGTGCCGCATAGTGCCGCAAGCACGGCGACAATCAGGAATAAGACGGTATTACCTTTGCCTTTTTTGCTTTTTGCGGACATGATTCTCCGTCGCGCCACCTCTGATTTGGCAATCTATTCTTCCCGTTGATCTTAACACCCGCGCAAGTATGTTTTCAAGCTCGGTGGAGTAGGGAGGGTTCTGCCGGGTGTAGATGGTGATGCCGGCGATCGGGCGGTGGGGGGTCAACACTACTCTTGCTCGTCCTGTTCGTCCGCCGGCTTCTGCTTGTCCTTCCGGGCGTCGTGGAGCTTTTTCAGGAAGGCCGGATCGCCTATAGTCTTGTCGAATATGTGCCGTTTGGCAGCCGTGAGCTCCAGACGTACCGCGATCAATTCGAGCAGCGAAAGTAACGCCGCCCACAGCAACAACACAAGGACTATCGCCCAGTATATGGTGAATCGGACGCGATCCTCTCTTAATCCTTCTGAGTTCACGCCCAATACCGCCATCACGATCACGCCAGCGATCAGGACCGCGGAAAACTGTCTGCGAACTTTGCTTCTGCGCATTGGACCACTCCTCGGGCGACGCTCACCATCGCATTTCAATGCTATCACGGGGTTGGAGTCCTGTCAACAAATACGTTCCGACTGAACCTTTGAGGGGACATCACACCTGTTTTGAACTGAGAGCGCTGACATATTGGGGCGGATTCCTGTCTGCCATCCGCAGGCGATGGTGTAACGCTGAAGACAGTGGGGAAGCGGCGCCGTTTCGTCCGCTGAGATATTCAGCCTGCGCCGCGTGCTTAAGCCATTGTCAATACATATGTTATGGCATCAGCGTACCCTTTCCCGCCGCCGGCGTGTCGAGCTGTGCGCGCCGGCGGGTAGGCACTTGCGCTATGTGGTAGAATTATGATGGAGGTAGCGGAAGAATGTTCGACATCAACGGTCTACTTTTGGAATCGCGGGAACGGGGTGCATCCGACGTGCATCTGAAGGTCGAGAGTCCGCCGGTGTTGCGCGTGGACGGACTTCTCGAGCGGCTCGACGGTCAGCTGATGAGCGAGTCGGACATCGAGGAAGCGCTCAAGCAGATGGCGTGCGAGGACGAGCTTGAAAAGCTCCAATCCACGAACGAGCTGGATCTCGATTACGAGATCGTGGATGTATCGCGATTTCGCGTGAACGTGTGCCGCGAGGACGGCAACTTGCGGATAGTGCTGCGGCTGGTGCCGCTTGCGCCGCCCACCATTGAACAGCTTGAACTGCCGCAGGTCCTGAAGGATGTGTGCAAACAGAAGAGCGGGCTGGTGCTTGTAACGGGACACGCGGGGTGCGGCAAGTCCACAACGCTCGCCGCGATGGTGGACGAGATCAATACCAGTGAGCCGAGACACATCATCACGATAGAGGACCCGATAGAGTTCCTTCACACCGACAAGACGGGCATGATCACGCAGCGGCAGGTCGGGTTTGATACGCACTCGTTCGGCAACGGGTTACGAGCAGCGTTACGGCAAGATCCGGACGTGATACTAATCGGCGAGATGCGCGACCTCGAGACTTTCGAGACAGGCATCAGATCGGCAGAGACGGGCCATCTCGTGATGAGTACTCTGCACACAACAAACGCGGTGGAGTCTCTGAACCGGGTCATGGACATGTTTCCTCAACACAGGCAGGGCGAGATGAAGAAACATCTGGCGGCCGTGCTTCGCGCTATCGTATCCCAACGCCTCGTGAGACGAAAAGACGATACCGGCCGAGTGGCGGCGGTCGAGGTACTCATAGGAAATCCCACGGTGAAGGAGTTCGTCGAGACGGCCAAGAGCTTTGGCGACATTCATAAGCTCATGGAGGACGGGTACAGCACGTACGGGATGCAGACATTCGACCAGGCACTCTACGACCTCTGGAAGGACGGAATCATCGCGGACCAGACCGCACTCGAAGCCGCCACAAGCCCGAAGAATCTCAGTCTCATGATGGACGGTCTCGCCAAACGGTAAGGGACCTGCCATTTCGTCATATCCTTCCAGCCACAGAGGACACAGAGCTCACAGAGAGATTCTCTTCACGCCGTGGACAAGTGTTTGTTCGGCGAAATTGATCAGCGGGCGTTCTGTTTTTATCTAGCTAAACCACTTTCTCGCGCGGGCGATCAGTCCGATCAGTCTGTATATGAGCCGTGCCGCCACGTATTCCGACACGGTGGATGCGGGGATGGGACAGAGTTCGACGACGTCGAACCCGCAAACGCGACGTTTCTCACATACGGTCTCGAGGATGGCGTTCACTTGCCGCCAATCGAGTCCACCCGGCTCCGGCGTGCCGACGGCAGGCATTACGGCGGGATCGAACACGTCCATATCGAGGGTGATGTAAACGTTCTCGGTCAGTTTATCGATAACGCTCTCGATATCGTATCCGGAATGCACTTCCCGGGCGAACACCGTCGTCACGTTGCCGGAGTTCACGAGCGGCGCTTCCTCCTCGGACAGGCTTCTGACGCCTATCTGCACCACCGGGCAGGTCTCTGCCAGGTGTTTCGCGACGCACGCGTGGTTGACCTCCACACCGCCGTAGCTCTCGCGCAGGTCGGCGTGCGCGTCGAGGTAGAGCACGGACAGGTCGGGATAGTGGTCGCGTACAGCCTCGACCGAACCGATTGTGAGCGTATGTTCGCCGCCGATGACGCACACTAGTTTGCCGTCGTCGAGGGCCTTCGTTACAGCCTTCTTTATCGCGTCAACCGCTCCCGGCGGGTCCGCAGGCAGGGCCAGTTCAGGCTCGGTGCATATTCCGATTGTGCAGGTCTTCTGATCGATCTCCTCGTCGTAGAGTTCCATATGACCGGACGCGTTGATGATCTGCGTCGGCGCGTTGCGGGTTCCCGGCAGAAACGTGGTGGTTGACTCGAACGGCGCAGGCAGTATTACGACCCGCGCGGTATCGTACGCGATGTATTCGCGCGGTATAGCCGCGAAATTGTATGGAACGTAATACTTCTCATCCACGTAGCGTTATCCTTTCGCGCAAATGCGTCGGCTACACGTTTATCTTGAACTCCCGCCCGATATCGAACCTCGGGACGTTCTTTCGGCGCAGCTCGCCCGCCCGTTCGGCCAGCGCGGACACGACTATCGGCAGCGCGATGGTCGCATCGCAGTAACATGCTATGCGCTGCCCGCCACGCGATATTTTGCCCCAGGACTGGCCTTCCTCGAAAGTACATCCGCCGAGCCCACCCCACTGAGGCGAGTCGGTGGTGAACTGTATCGCGTACCGATGCCCCTCGATCTCCCTGTCCGGCTCGATGAAGCTTGCGGTAATCTGCAGTTGCTGGATGTAGTTTTTCGGTGTGCCGCCACTGACGAGTATCGCCGCCGTACCAGGCGATTTCAGCGCGATCTGTGCCATTTCCGCCAGTTCGGGGACGAGGTCGAACGTGACCGTGTGGTCCTCCGGTTTCATAAGCGAGGCGAGCGCGATACCTATGGACGAATCGGCTATTGCAGGACAGTATACCGGCACTTTGGCCTCGTACGCGGCCGTGAGAATGCCTTGTTCCGGCGAATCGGCCATCTTCTTCCCCAGAAGGTGGAGAAACTCACGCGTTGTGTAGGGTCTCGGCTCGAGTTGCGCGGCGAAATCCGCTATATACTGGTCGGTCGTGTCGAACTCTTCATCTTTGGAGAGGGTATCGTATATGCGGTCGATCTTGAGCTTGTTCAGCTCGGCATCGTCCAGATCGGCGCTGCCCAGGAAGTGGTGGAACCCGAGGGTCTCGTGGCAGTCGTGAAACATGTTTGCGCCGGTCGTCACGATGCAGTCTATCAGCCTGTTCTCTATGAGATGGACGATGATCTTGCGCATTCCGGCAGGCACCATCGCGCCCGCGAGACCGAACAGTATTGTGCATTCGTCGGTCAGCGCCCGGCACCATACGTCGTATGCCCTTGCCAGAGACCGTCCCTGGAACGATATACCTTTCATCCGTTCGAGGACAGAGGATACGGAAGCATCTTTCGAGACCTCAAACGGACGCGTTGGCGCATCTGTGTATTTATCTCTTTTCATCGCATCGTCTCCGCGTAAGGTATGCGATCACCGTCAGCTGACAAATATGGCCCCGGCAACCGTGGTTGTCCAGATACCGTTACTTTTTCCTATTGCAGACTGCGTGACGTTGGTTGAGCGGACAATCTTGCCGCTGATCTTCCAGAGTTCGCGCTGCTCGTCCCACGCGAGGTCCGGATCAATCTGGACGCCGAGCGTCGTGCCGAGCATGGTGGCCGCGAGGTCCTCGGCATAGTCTCCGGCCTGCGCCTCGGTTCTGCCGAAGCTTGTATGTTCCGCGAGGTAGCCGTACGCGTTTCTATTGG
Organism: uncultured bacterium; assembly: GCA_965603355.1. GTDB lineage: Bacteria > Hydrogenedentota > CBFDCQ01 > CBFDCQ01 > CBFDCQ01. The sequence continues at coordinate 24,000 of CBFDCQ010000017.1, read as the reverse complement.
CGGGTATAGCCACGCCTATCGAGGAAGCGATCAGTCGGCGATTCTCGCACGTCCGGTTCTCGCTGAGCACGCAGTAGACTATCTGGCCGCTCTGCAGCTTTGCGAGCCCTCTCTTGCGCGAGACCACTTTGCAGTGAGGTGGAAGGATGCTGGAGACTTTCACCAGGTTGAACCGCTCGATACCCGCGTCGCGCAACGCTTCCTCCAGGCTGGCGAGCTTCTCCGTGTGGTAACCGACACCGCAGGTCAGGAACATCTCACTCGGCGTAAAACCCAATCGACATCACCTCCATCTCAGTACAACCGTAGTGTTTCAACGAGAAACGAATGCACCGACGCACCACTCTGCAATGAATCCCCAGAACCCGCGACGTACCCCGTCTACGATGTGCGGAATTATATCCGGAACGACCGAAAAACGTCAAGAGAAAAGATCGTCAGAGCGGAGAATGCGAGCCTGACCGGCGGGGCCTGAACAACTGCGTCAGGGGATGACGGAATCTAGGTCATCAAGGAAACGGAAGAAGAAAGATATCTTGCTCTTCTGCCTTGCGACTAAGCACAGTTCTGCCCAGTCCAGTCTCGACACAATTCTGTGCACTTCATTCTTGCTCTTTCCGTATCTCAACCCAACCACGTCCAGAATAGTCTTTATCACACCTGTTGGGTTGTGGATGTCTGTTTCTGGATCCACGTCTTGCAGGTCCATGCCTAGCGTCCGTTCAATTGCGTCTATGGACAGCGCGGAGTTAATCCTGGCGAAGAAACTTGGCGCAGCAAGGAACCAGGCTTCCGTCGTCATTTTTGCGAAATGGAAATAGACGTCTTCAGCGGTCTTGAAGCCGTTAACGACCTGATGCACGCTACCTACGACACGGGCTTCCCCCCACGTGTCGTACGCATCCGATTTCAGGTCTCTCAAGCCGAAGAATGCGGAGAAGCCGCGTTGACGCATACGCGCGTAGTTGTGCTTCAATCGCGACAGGACAGCCTCACCACCCGAAGCGCCGACGATGAGACACACGTGCTCGGCGTATTGACAGGCGTTGTCCAAAGTCGCAAAGGTGATCCTTCTGGCGCAGTCCCCTTGAAGCACCACAGAACGGATCTCGATCTTGGCCCCTCCAAAGTATTCGCGAAGCAGCGCATCTAGGAAGATGTCCTCTGTCTGCCCCTCCACAAAGATAGCGATCTTCATCACTACTTTCGCTTCAACTGCTTATACATCTGCCCGGTAAGAAGCTCGAAGTTGCTCAACCCCGTCATCATGAACTCATCGAATGCCTCTCTGCTGTTGGAGTAATTATACGCTCTGACTTTGGCTCCCTTTCGTTCGAGGATGTTCCAAAATCGCACGTCGACAGCGTTCAGCAAATGTCTATCGTTTGAAGTAAGGATCACCTGTATGTCGGAGTTCTTGGCCCGATCCAGAATGAGCTTAATTAGGTTGGAGCTCCGTTCGAAGTCTAGCCCCTCCCCAATGTCATCGATTGCGAGGGTGCAGGGCCTCTTCTCTCTCAAAACGTTGTTGAGGATGACGACGGTAGAAAGGGCGCGATACATCCCCTGGGACATCTTGTGCTGAATCGTGTCACAGTCAAGATCGTGTTCCTTCACGAGAACCATAGGGCACGGAATTACTGTCTGGATGTACTGGGCAACCTGTACCCTCTCGACCCGATAACCCACGGTCTTCATATCCGCGATGATATCCTGTTCCATTCCACCTTCTTCGAGAGCCTCTTTCAGCAACTGAGGAACAGCCACCAGGGACTCTAGCATTCCTGTGATGGGGGGGGCGGGGCCTAGAACAAACTCATTGGGGGCCGAGGATGCGAACATGAATGCGTGATAGCTACTGGCCCACTGAAATAGTTGCTCGAGGTAGGGATGTGCCTTCCTGTCTCGCCTAACGAGGAGCGTCAGTTTATCGAGCGGCGGCTCGAAGTCATTATTCTGTCCGGTGCCTTGGTCACGAATCTTTCCCTTATCTGCTTTTCGATCCAGCACCGTCTCCCCGTCAACCTCGATCTTCTCCTCGACAACGAACTTGTGAAGAACGGCGCAACGATAATAGTAGGTTTTCTCATCTTGCGTTTGGAACGTCAATTCCCAATTACCGTCATACAGGTGCTGCATTCCACCCGCCAACTGCCTAGCTAGGTTCTTTACGAGATTCATTACCCGCGTCTTGCCCGTAGCGTTCTTGCCCACGATCAAGTTGACTCTTTCAAGAACGAGATCCTGTATCTCCCAATACGTTGGTTGCTTGTAGTGCTCTGAGTAGTTGAGACTTTTCAGTAACATGCAACAATCTCCGTTCCTCGAACTGGCGCTGTCCCCCTGGCTCTGCCCCCACGGGGTGTGGACACTACTGGATCCGGCTCAGTACGCACCAGCGAATGTTGGCCACACAGTAACAGGCTACCATTTTTCGGCGCGCATTTCAATCGGATCTTCCAGTGACCCCTCATGTCGCCGCTGAATGAGCCACAGAACTCATTGAGCGAAAGGCAGGCTTTAGACCGTAGACGTTAGACCCTTAACTGATGGGGGGTCACGGAGGCCACGGAGAGAGGGTAAGCATGGTTCTCTGTGTCCTCCGTGTGCTCTGTGGCGAAAGCGTTCTTGAGAATTCAGCGGGATAGGTCTTATCGCGCCATGAGGCGGACGAACTCACGGAAGATGTTCTGGTCGAGCCCGGCCCGCATCTGGTTTTTCATGGTGAGGAACGTCCTGAAGCTCTCGACGGCGTCCCGGAAAGCGCGTCGCGATGTCATTGCGTCGAACACGTCAACGATAGCGGATATTCTGCCGTACAAATGGATCTTGTCCTGGGTGAGCCCTTCCGGGTAACCGGATCCGTCGCACCGTTCGTGGTGTTGGCTGACGACTGCGTAGGATCCGTCAGGCACGCCGCCGGCTTTACGAAGTAACTCGACACCCTCGGCCGGGTGTTTCTTGACTATCGCCCATTCCTCTCCTGAAAGCGGGCCGTTCTTGTTCAGAATGCGTTTGTCGATCTGGCTTTTTCCGATATCGTGCAGTAGCGCGCCGGTGCCAAACACTTGAAGCTCATCCGGTTTTTCAACGCCCAGCCTATGAGCCAACACTACGGAGAAAACGTACACGTTCACACAGTGCGTGTAAGTGGTATAGTCAAAGGAGCGTACTGTCAGGAAGCTGTCGAACGTCGCCGCGTCGCGCAGGATGAACCCGATGGTGTTCTCGACGAGCTTGACGCTTCTGCGAATCCCATCGCGCATCCACGGCTTGTCCATGAGACGCTCGATCAGGTGCGTAGCCGACGAGTAGACAATCCCGGTTTTTTTCTCCAGCTCTATGCTGTCATCCGCGATGATCTTGTCGAGGTTGCCCTCGATATACTCCCTGTAGTTGTCCTCGTCGGCGCTGTCGATGTGCACCTGTTTGACGTCATGTTCGAGGAGACGATTCTTGACCACCTCGGTGAAGGGCAGGTTCTCGGCGCGATACAGAACGGGCTCCTTGTCCGCCTCGGTCAGGACGTGGATCTTGAAGTTTGTCAGGGTGTCGAGGCAGAGACTTTCGAGAGAAATCGGGATGAACTTTTTGCCAGCCGTATCGTCCGGCGTTGTGTCCTTAGGCTCGATATCGACGTTGTCCAATGCAGCGGGTTCCCCTCATAAGTATCGGGCTGCAGCCACTTTCGGAAGATAGTAATTCCCCGTGAACTCCAACCGCACAGTCGCCATCTACCATATAATACTATACCATCCAGAGTTCGCTTTTATCAAGGCGGTAACCTCACAATAGTCGTGTTGGGATCCATTGAGATTGCCGCGCTCCCACGCCGACGGCGTGGTCGCTCGCAATGACGACAAAAAGCAGTCTCCGAGGCGGTGAGTTGCACGTCAGGGGATCGGCGCCCCTACGATTGCCAGGTCATGCGGCGTAAGGCAAACGTGTTCCTCCTCGGAAGTCGGCATGGTGTTTTGGAGGTCGGGGAGGGTGGGCGAGTTGGCTGATCGATCAGCGGGATGGGATTTATCGAGCCATGAGGCGGACGAATTCTTGGAAGATGGTTTGGTCCAGACCGGCACGCATCTCGTCTTTCATCGTGAGGAACGCCCTGAAACTCTCGACAGCGTCTCGGTAAGATCGCCGGGTTGTCATGGCGTCGAACACGTCGACGATAGCGGATATTCTGCCGTACAAATGGATCTTGTCTTGGGTGAGCCCCTCCGGGTAACCCGACCCGTCGCACCGTTCATGGTGCTGCCTCACGGCCGCGTAACATTCTTCAGGCACGCCGCCGGCCTTACGCAGTATCTCCACTCCATAATCGGGGTGTTTCTTGATTAAGGTCCATTCGTCCCCGGAAAGAGGTCCGTTCTTGTTCAGGATGCTCTTATCGATCTGGCTCTTTCCGATATCGTGAAGCAGTGCGCCGGTACCGAGCACTTGGAGGTCGTCCGCTTTTTCAACGCCCAGCCTTTCGGCCAAAGCTACGGAGAAAACGTACACGTTCACGCAGTGCGTGTAGGTGTAGTAGTCATGGGACCGCACGGCGAGGAAGCTCGAGAACGCCGCTTCATCGCGCAGGATGAAGTCGACGGTGTTTTCGACGAGCTTTCCTGTGCGGCGAACGCCGTCGCGCATCCACGGGCTGTCCATGAGTCGCTTGATCAGGTGCGTAGCCGACGAGTAGACGATCTCGGTCTTTTTCTCCAACTCTATGCTGTCGTCCGAGAGGATCTTGTCCAGATTAGCCTCGATGTAGTCCTGGTAATTCTCCTTGTCGTTGCTGTCGATGTACATCTGTTTGACTTCATTCTCCAGGAGCCGTTTCCTGGCCGCGTCGGTGAAGGCCAGGTCGTCCGCCCGATACAGAACGGGCTCCTTATCCGCCTCGGTCAGAACGTAGATCTTGAAGTTGGTCAGAGTGTCGATGCAGAGGCTTTCGAGAGAGATTGGGATGAACTTTTCGCTGGCCGCGTCTTGCTCCTCTGCGACCTGAGGCTGGGTATTGATTCTATCCAATGCTGCGGCTCCACCTCACACGTATCGGGCTGCAGCCGCACCCGGGAATCTGTAGTGTCCACGTGAAATCATGCTCCACCATATAATACTATACCATCAGCGTCAAGTTGGAGCAAGGTGGTTAGCCGTACGTCAGGGGAACGATATTGCTTCTGACCGTAATTTGCATGCTCCTTTTCGGGAGAATAATCCCGCTTGACAATGTCCCCGCGTAGTAGCATAGTATGTGAGACGATTATATAGAGCCAAGGGACGCATCGATCGCGCGCGTCGTTCATGGCATTAGTGTGGTGCGCGCCATTGGAGGATGAATTCTGATGCAGAAGCGCGTTTACAAGTGCGAGGCCTGCGGCAAGGTGTTCTCCGTCGCCGGGGGTGAGCTTATCGACGACGAGCCAGGGAACATGTTTGAAGGAGTGGAGGTTGTCTACTGTCCCTTCTGTGCCAGTGACCGCATAGAGGTGATTCCGCAGCCTTGACACGGGGCCTGTCCCGACCTGTCAGGTTCTCAAAGGCGGGGACTGCGCTTACTGTCCCATGAGTTGGACAAACTCGCGGAAGATATTTGGGTCGAGCCCCGCACTCATCTCGTTCTTCATCATCTGCAGCGCGGTGAACGTTCCTGCAGCATCTCGGTACACCCGCTGAGTTGTCATGGCATCGAATACGTCGGCGATGGCACTCACCTTGGCGTACTTGTGAATTTTGTCTGCGGTGAGACCTTCCGGGTAGCCCGAGCCGTCGCACCGTTCGTGATGTTGGCTCACGATTGCGTAACACTCTTCAGATATTCCGCCGGTCTCGCGCAGTATCTGTGTTCCGTAGGCCGGATGTTTCTTGATTACCGCCCATTCCTTGTCGTTGAGAAGTCCCCTCTTGGCTATAATGCTCCTGTCTATGATGCTCTTTCCGACATCGTGAAGCAGGGCACCCGTACCCAGCACGACAAGGTCCTGCATGTCCCCGAGGCCCAATTTCTGGGCTAACGCAACGGAGAAAATGTGCACATTTATGGAGTGCGTGTAGGTGTAGTAGTCATACGACGTTACCGCAAGAAGGTTCCTGAACGCCTTTTCGTCACGCAGGACGAATCCGACCGTATTGCGAACCAGTTGCTCGCAGCGGCGGATGTTCTTGCCGACTCGGGGTTTCTTGAATAGCTTCTCCATGAGGAATGTCGCCGACGAGTAGACGATCTGGGCCTTGGCTCGGGTCTGTATGCGGTCATCGCGGACAATCCTGTCCAGGTTCTGCTCAACGTACTCCTGGTACTTGTCCTGGTCCGCGCCCTGAATGTATACGCGTTCGACGTCATGTTCGAGGAGGCGTTTCTTTACTCGCTCGGTGAACTGCAGGTTCTCACCTCGATATAGGACCGGTTCCTTTTCGCTCTCGGTGAGAACGTAGATCTTGAAGTTCGTGACGGTATCGGTGCAGAGGCTTTCCAGAGAGACCGGGACGAATGTCCCGGCAACTACTTCTTCCGATCTTACGTCCTTGAGCTGAGGACTGACTTTTTCCATGCCGGCGGCTCCACCCTGTCATCACCAGGCTACAACCAACTCGGAAAGCCGTTTTCCTCCCCAGGAGTACGACCGCAAGACCACCATTCTTCATATAGTATTATACCATCTAAGCGCATGTAGGTCAAGAAGATGACTTGTGAGTCAAGGGGTTTGACGTGGATTGGTGGTCGGCTACTGCACCTCACCGTCGGAAGTATCTAAGCTCCAGCGACTTTAGCCGTCCTCGCATTGCCGCTTTGCCGAAGTCCAGGAGTTGCGATTCGTGTCTCTCGCGGGCACGTTCGAGGTCGGAGAAGCTTTCGGCGTCGTTGATGTAGGCGAGTGCGCGAGTGGCGATCTCGGCTTGCAGAGGGAATTCCTCCGACGGGCCTTGTTTAACAGCCCGACTGTACCGCACTTTAACGGACGCACCAACCCGGGAACCGTCCCTGCAGTTGCCCTCGATAGGCTTCGAGGTGTGCGGCCCCATCTGATCGAACTCGTACTCCCAGTCTACGTCGCCTTCCGTCACTTCGTCGAGAGGGTCCCTTCCTGCCAGGTCGATGGCGGCGGCTTGGGCGAAAGTGAGCGGGTAGTGGGCTTTCTTTGCGGCGATCAGCGCCATTACCACACGCTGTACGTTACCCCGGGCCAGATGGTGTGCCTCAAGATTGTCCATTCCGACGTCCACGCCGCCTTTGACCGCCATGATGTGGCTGTACACGATGGATCTGGGGTTGACCCGGCGAAGCCGCATGGCTACGAGCCGGATAAGATCTATCTTCGCGCCCGCCAGGTACGCCTGGAGCCACAGCGCGAAGTTGGCAGCGATGAAAACCAAGAAGACCAGGAAGATCAGAGACGTGACGACCATGACGATCATCAGTATCGGTTCCACGGTGCACGTCTCTTTCCCGTTCGTCTGTCGCTTGCGCTACCGTTGCCTTTCTGGTGCGTCGCGCAGTCCGGTTCTGGTCACGGAGACTTCTGTCCCGGGACGTCTCACGGGTGTGGGCCGTCTTGGATACTGTCTTCGGGGCCGCGAGCGACCCGGCCTGGCAGGCGCGGTTTGCCTGGCACGCCTGAACTCGCGAGAGCGCCGCTTGCTGCCAGTATCGCATCCTTTGAAGGAAGTGAGACTGCCAATTAGCGCAACAATCATCGGCAAAAGAATACACCCGCACGCCAGACACCCCACGGCCTTGGCCGGCTTGGGAACCTGCGCGAGAGCAACTTGAACGGGTTTTCCGGGTTCCGCGCGCGCCGCTTTCAGCCGGAGTTGGAGTTCTTGACCGCGTGGGTCGTCCAGGACGTCGCTCAAGTAGACGGCGAGCTCGAAAGCTTCGTCGATGCGTCCGAGCGCGGCGAGACACGCAACGCGCATGTACGTGACCTTCTGCGCGTTGGGAAACGCCCGATCGAGCTCGTCCAGTATGACAAGGGCCTCGGCGGCGTTTCCCTGCCGGTAAATAGCGACTGCTTCGCCGTACTTCCGTCTGACTTCTGCCAGGTCCATGCTGATTCCTCTTTAAATGAGAACTCGGAACGCGCGAGCGGATTATTAGCTGCGATATGGCGCAAGAGTGGACAAAAAGCTGCGGACGTAATCGTGCCCCGCTCAGCGACTCCCCAGGCCGTTCCTGTACCGGTTCTACCGAGCCGCTAGAAGTCGGCGCTTGGTACTACGTATTCGAACATCTTCCGCAGGAGAGACTTCCTGGCAGCGGCCATTTCACCCTGCTTCTCGGCCGCGGCCAGCTCGTCGCCCCACATTTCCTGGATAATCTCCTCAATATGGGCTTGGCGCTCAGCGTCGGAAGGGTAGAGGCTGCGGACGTTGCGCAGTTCGCCCAAATCCAGCCAGTGTCCTCCGCAGCCCGCGCAGTGGTCCACCTCGACTTGCTGACGGGGGCTGTAGCAGAACCGCATCAAGGTAATGTCCTCACACTTGGGACAGTTGTGTCGCTCGCTGCGATCGACGGAAACGTTTGGGTCCACTTCGATGTCAAGCAGGGTCTGACCTGCCGACTCGTGCGGCTCGTCAAGCCGTTTCAACTCGAGCTGGTCGAACCACATTCCACCGCATCCTCCTTTGCACACGTCCACCGTGATTCCTCCGGTTTGAACCGGCGACATATTGTTACCGCACCCGGGACACTGCATAGCTTTTTCCTCCATCTCCTTCCGCCACCCACATCATACACCCAACACCACCCTTAAGCAGTATACCACAGGAGGGCCCGATTGCGAAAGGTCGTGACGGGCGTCCGCGGTTCGGGACTGTGTCGGCGGGATATCAACCGTTTCTGCCGCTGAGCACTCAAAGGGTCGCGATAGCCTCTATCTCGACTTTAATGTCGAAGGGCAGGCGGCCCGCCTGGACGCATGTCCGAGCGGGGAAGTCGCTTTTGAAGAAGCGTTTGTAGACCTCGTTAAACCGGGCGAAATCGTCCATATTCGACAGGAACACCGTGACTTTGAGCACCTTGTCGAGGCTCGATCCGCAATCGTTCAGAACTGTCTCAAGATTGTTGAGGGTGAGTGCAGCTTCAGTTTCGAGGTCGCCGTGAACGACATTGCCGGTCTCCGCATCAACGGGACCTTGCCCGGCAAGGAAGATCAGGTTGCCGTGCGCTACAGCGTGTGAATAAGGCCCTTTAGCGGGCGGGCCATTCTCGGAAAGTATTGTTCTTTTCATCTGTACATTCCTCCAGAATTCTTTGTTCCCGTTCAGCGATTCTCGGCCGTGAGAAGAAGTATCGGAGTCATCGTAGCATCCCGGCGGGCTGTTTTCAAGGGTGGCTTGCCAGCCAGGAGTTGCGCTCGATGTTCCTTTCCTGCCTGCCACTGACGGCAAAGCGCCCAGCTTCTGAGGGAAACCGCGTTGAGGTTCCATATGTTGGGTACGCGACCTGTGGTAACACAACATATACGCTATCTGCCGAGTGAGTGGGCCTTCAGACGCGCTTGCCAGAACCGATTCACAGGCTCTTGGGGAGAAACTAATGCTGTAAGTCCTTTTGTTATAGTTACTTAATGCCATAGGCCCATAAACGTCTCGAAAGGCGGAATTCCCTTGACATATTGTGCCGAAACGTGTATACTATTCTTAACTAGGTTCCAGGGGGAACCTGTGAGAGGATTCAACTCTCTTTGGGCGGACAACAAGTATCCAGAAGGGTGCGATAGAGGTCACGGTCGAAGGGATTATAGAAGTATTTGGTTTTACACGATTTAGATATTACAGGCTGGTAGACGACCGTTCATTCTGGGCTTCAGAATCGCGCTTTTCGTACGCCCTCGCTGTTCCTCTCACCATAGGTGTTTTCCCTGCGTGAAATGTTGGGTGCGACCGGTGTGGTATGCACTGCAGAGGAGAATTGCACCTTGTTGGCTTGTCGGGGACCCTTGCTGTGCGAGGGCGGACGACGATTGCTGGGTGCGCTAACGATGGTTTCGAACCGGCTTGACGAGCGGCCGTAATCTGCATTTACGCCAGAGCAAATTACAGCTGTACAACGTAATGCCGGTCTTGGGAGGCGATGGTTGTGAATTTTAGTGAGATGCTCAATACCCTGATTCAGTCACACCCCGCCAGGCTGATTATATTCGCGCTTAACGGCCTGCTGGTGGGGTATTTTCTTCGTAAGCTGCTTGTCGAAAGAAGACTACGCGCCGACGTTACGAAGTCGAAGTCGATCATAGCGGATGCCGAGAAACGAGCGCAGGAGCTTACTCGTGAAGCCACCGCTGAGGTCAAGAGCGAGCTGTACGAGATGCGCAAGGATTTCGAGAATCATACGCGCGAGCGACGGCGGGAGCTTGGCTCGTTGGAGCGGCGTCTTGTACAGAAAGAGGCGAATCTTGAGAAGAAACTCGAGGTTCTGGAGAAGCGGGAAGAGGCAGCTGCGAGCAGGGAGCGCGAGATTGCCTCTCGCCGAAAAGCTGTAAAGAAGAGAGACGAGGAGTTAGACCGGCTCTTGGGCCAGCAGCGAAAACGGTTGCAGGAGTTGTCTGGTCTGACGGTCGAGGAAGCCAAGAGGATGCTATTCGCGCAGCTCGAATCGGAAGTTAAACGGGAGGCCGCGCTGCATTTCAAGAAGGTCGAGGACGAACTGAAGGAGGATTCGGACAAGAAGGCAAGGAAGATACTGAGCCAGGCGATCCAGCGGTGTGCCGTGGATCACGTGGTCGAGTCGACGGTCTCGGTGGTGCATTTGCCGAACGACGAAATGAAAGGGCGCATAATCGGGCGCGAGGGACGCAATATCCGGGCGCTGGAAAACGCCACAGGTATAGATGTCATCATTGACGATACTCCCGAGGCAGTCATCCTGTCCGGTTACGATCCTATCAGGAGGGAAATAGCCCGAGTATCGCTGGAAAGGCTTGTCGGCGATGGACGAATACATCCGGCCAGGATCGAGGAGATCGTGGCGAAGGTGCACGAGGAGATGGACGGCTCAATCAAGGAGGCGGGCGAACAAGCTGCTCTCGAGGCAGCGGTTCACAGTCTGCATCCCGAAGAGATAAGGCTTCTTGGACGGCTCAAGTACCGGACGAGTTTTGGGCAAAACCAGCTTCAGCATTCGAAGGAGGTAGCTTTTCTGGCAGGAATAATGGCCTCGGAGCTTGGCGTGAAGGTTGATCAGGCTCGGCGTGCGGCGCTGTTGCACGATATCGGCAAAGGTGTTGACCACGAAGTTGAGGGGTCGCATGCAAAGATCGGAGCGGGTCTGGCCAAGAGATACGGTGAGTCCCCGATAATCGTCAATGCGATAGAGGCTCACCATGGGGAGGTGGAGCAGACATCGGTCGTCGCGGTGCTGACCCAGTCGGCGGACGCGATTTCTGCCGCGCGACCGGGCGCCAGACGCGAGACTCTGGAGACTTACATCAAGAGGTTGGAGAAGCTGGAGGGTATTGCGGACAGCTTTGCCGGTGTCGAGAAAGCTTATGCGATTCAGGCAGGTCGGGAGATACGGATCATGGTGGAGCCCGAAAGGGTGACCGACGCCGAGGCGTATCAGCTGGCTCGTGAGGTTACGAAGAAGGTTGAAAGCGAGCTGGAGTATCCCGGCCAGATCAAGGTGACGGTGATCAGAGAGACCCGAGCGGTCGAGTACGCGAAGTAGCAGGGCGTTTGCCAGCGAGCATGGCGGGGTGGGGCGGAAGTGCGGATTCTGTACATAGGCGATGTTATGGGCCGTCCAGGCAGGCAGATACTGCGCGATCTTCTGCCCGGTCTCGGGAAGAAACACCGGATCGACCTTACCATTGCGAACGGTGAGAACCTCGCCGGCGGTTTAGGTGCGACGCCGCAAGTGCTCGAGGAAGTGCTGGACGCTGGCGTGGATGTGCTCACTTTTGGCAACCACGTCTGGCGGAAGAAGGAGATGGTGCGGGGGATTGAAGAGTTTGGCTGCCTGGTGAGGCCGGCCAACTATCCGGAAGGAACGCCCGGTCGCGGGAGCATCCTGTTCGAAAAGGGAGACATGAAGGTTGGCGTGGTCAACGTTCTGGGCAGGGTCTTCATGAACACGCTGGAGTGCCCGTTTCTTGCTGCTGACAGAGAGATCAACGGGCTGCGACACGTAACGAAGCACATCATTGTGGACGTCCATGCCGAAGCGACGTCCGAGAAGAGAGCTCTTGGGTGGTATCTGGACGGCAGAGCGTCCGCCGTTATCGGCAGCCACACCCATATCCAGACGTCCGATGAATCCATACTGCCGCAGGGGACAGGATATATAACGGATGCGGGCATGACCGGGTCGCAGGTCTCGGTGATAGGCATCAAACGGGAGGGGGCTATCGAGAGGTTCCTGAGTCAGATGCCGGTGCAGTTCGACGTCGCTGACGAGGGTGTGGCGTTGTGCGGCGTTGTGGTCGAGCTGGACAATGAAACCGGTATGACGCGCGAGATATTCCGGCTCACAAACGTGAGCCGGGTGTAGGAGTGGGGCTGGTGGTGCGAGTCTTCACGTGTGTTTTGTGAAGAGGGAGGGCTGCGTTGGCATCCGCCCAAGGCAAGGAGGCGCGAGGTGTGATTTCCCTGTTTGCCACGGAAGGGTGTCGTATGTCTGAACACGGACGTTCCGATGAAGATGGAAGCGTCTTTCCGGGAGACACATTATGGTTTTCAAACGTCTGAAGCTGCACGGATTCAAATCGTTTTGCGATAAGACGGCGCTCGAGCTGGAGTCTGGAGTGACGGCTATCGTTGGCCCAAACGGGTGCGGCAAGAGCAACATAGTCGACGCCGTACGCTGGGTGCTCGGCGAGCAGAGTATCAGAACTCTGCGCGGATTACGCACCGAGGACATGATATTCAACGGCACGGAGGACCGTCCGCCGCTCAGCTATGCGGAAGTGACTCTGACGCTCGACAACAGGTGGAACGTGCTGCCGGTGGACTTCGACGAGGTGAGCGTGACGAGACGCGCGTTTCGTTCGGGCGACAACGAATACCTTATCAACAAGGCGCGATGTCGTCTGCGGGACATTCTGGAACTTTTCATGGACACCGGGATAGGCGCGCACGCTTACTCGTTGATCAGCCAGGGTCAGGTGGACTTGATCCTGAGCTCGAAGCCGGAGGACCGCCGCACGCTGCTGGACGAGGCGGCCGGTGTAGCGAAATACAAGGCGCGCAGAAAGCTCGCGCTGAGAAAGCTGGCAGTGGCGGAGAATAACCTGCTGCGCCTGGGCGACATCATAAACGAGGTGGCGCGGCAGATGCGTTCGCTGAAACGTCAGGTCGGCGCCGCCGGTCGATACAGCCAATATGAGTCGGAGCTGCGCGATCTTGAGGTTAGAGAGGCTTACGGACAGTATGTCTCATTTGTCGGCCAGGAGAAGAACCTGAAGGAAGGTATGTCCCAGGTGAAGGGTGACCAGGAGGCTGCTGCTGCGGCGCTTTCCAAGGAGGAGGCGGCGCGGGCACATCTCGGACTTAGCCTTTTGGAGTGCGACCGGGAGCTGCTTGCAAGCAGGGAGAACGTCCACGCCGTTGACTCGCAGATGGACAAGCTTGAAGGGCAAAGTCTCGTGTTCAAGGAGCGGCTGAACGCGGCGACCGGAACGAAGCAGCGTGCGATCCAGGATACGCAACGGCTCGAGTCAGCCGCCGAAGAGATGCAGATGGAGCTCGACTCGATCGAGAAGAAACGGCAGGAGATGTTCAAGCAGTCGGAAGAAACGCGGGATAAACTGACGCAGAAGGAGAAGAAGCTCGCCGATATTACTAAGGTCCTCGAGGATAGCGAGCAGGCTATCGAGACGTTCAGGAGCTCGGCGGCGCGCGCTGCCGATGAGAGGGCTGCGGTAGCCGCCCGGATCGAGAGCATCGCCTCGAATCTGAGCACGACGGAGGGGCGCATCAAGGGGCTTTCCGAGAGGGAGACAAACGTCGAGTCGCGCCTGAAGGAGTGCGTGAAGCTGAGCGAGAAGCTGGAAGCGGAGGTCCGGACGCATGAGAAAAGTCTGGGCGATCTGGAGAAGAAGCGCGAGGCGTCACGGCGTGCTCTATCGCGGAAGGTTCCGGAGCGCAACACCCTGGAGGGCGAGCTGAACTCCGCCAAGGAGCAGCGTGCCGAGAAGAATTCCAGGCTGGAATCGCTGCGTGAAATGCGCGACCGTTACGAGGGGTTCTACGCGGGTGCGCGCGCCGTGCTGATGGCGAAAAATGAGGGGGAGAAGTACGCCAAGGGTGTGCTGGGACACGTTGCGGAACTGATCCAAGTAGAGAAGCAATACGAAGCTGCCGTGGAAGCCGCGTTGGGCGACCACGTTCAGGCCATAGTCACCAAGTCCGTCTCGGATATCGAGAAATGCGTTGATGTGCTCAAGCAGAGTGCGACGGGTCGCGCAACGTTCATCGCCTCGGATGCAGCGAGCCGTTCCGGTGGGCAGGCGGATTCTAAGCCGGCCGGTGGCGAGCGCAAGTGTTCCGACCTCGTCAAGTGCGACAGCAAGTATCGCAGTGTGATAGAAGCGCTGCTCGGCGACTGCGTTGTGGTTGACACGCTGAAGGATGCGATGGGGATGTCGTTCAACGGGTCCGGCCGTGCGGTTACTCTTAACGGTGAAGTCGTCCTGCGGTGCGGCGCCGTCACGGCGGGCGGCGGTGCGGGCTCGCAGACCGGGCTGCTCGGGCGCGAGCGCGAGATATCGGAGCTCGAAAAGGCCGTAGAGAAGATCGACCGGAAACTCGAGAAGCAGCGGGAGGCGCTCGGTCGTCTCGCCGGCGAGATTGCGGACCTCGAGGAACAGCTCGTCTCGACGGGTGCCGGCGCGGAGAAGCTGCAGGCGGAGCTCGCGGAGGTTCGTCGCAAGTTTTACCGGCAGGATGAAGAGAAGAAGAGGTACGAGTCCGAGCTCGAGGCGTTTGCCGCCGATAAGAGCAGTCTTACGGAACAGCTTGAGCGGCTGGAGCGCGAGCGGGCCGAGACGACTGAACTCCTGGCCGCCGCCGAGAAGCAGAGCAAGGATTACGTGGGCCGAGTGGACGAGCAGCGCGAACGCCTCGGCAACCGCAGGGCGGAGATGTCAAGCCTGACGGATAAGGTCACGGAGCTGAAAGTGACCTTGAGCGCGCTGGAACAGCTTCTGCCGGGTCTCGAAACTGAGCGCGGCCGTGTAACGGAGGCGCACCGCGACGCGCTGACACGAGCGCAGTCTGCCAAGAAGGAAGCCGAGCAGGCCGACAAGAGTATTGCGGAATTCAACCGCTCTATGGAGGAAATGGACCGTTCGGCGCAAGAGTTAATGGAGAAGAAAGCCGCCGCGCAGAATGCCGTAACGGAGATCGGGAAACGCAAACAGGGTATCCTCGAGAAGATAGACGTGTCCGAGGGCACGCTCAAGGATCGCAGGACGCGCTGCCAGCAGCTGCAGGAGAGATGCCACAAACTGGAGATCGAGCTCAGCCACATCACCGAGCGGGTTGAGGCGCTGGCCGCCAAGGTGCAATCGGAACACGATACGGATCTCTCCTCGCTGACTGACGAGCAGGTGGGAGAGGACAAGCTCAACGAGGAGGACCGCGCTCAGCGCGTCGCCACTCTGAAGCGTCGGCTCGAACTGATGGGCACGGTCAACCTGAGGGCGGTTGAGGAGTACGACGGGCTCAAGGAACGGCACGAGTTCCTGCTCGCGCAGCAGAAGGACCTCACCAAGGCTAGAGAAAGTCTGATGCAGGTTATCCGCAAGATAAACCAGACCGCCGAAGGGATGTTCATGGCAACGTTCTCGGAGGTTCGAACCAACTTCCACGACATCTTCCGGCACCTGTTCAACGGCGGGATGGCAAAGTTGAGTCTTGAGGATGAGGAAGACGTGCTGGAGTGCGGGATCCAGATCGAGGCGAGACCTCCGGGAAAGAGGCTGCAGAACATAGCTTTGTTGTCCGGCGGCGAGAGCGCTCTCACGGCTATCGCGATGCTTTTCGCGATTTTCAAGGCGAAACGCAGCCCGTTCTGCATCTTGGACGAGATAGATGCCGCGCTTGATGAGTCGAACACGGTGAGATTCCTCGAACTGCTCGAGGGTTTTGCGGAGCAGACGCAGTTCGTGATTATCACCCATAACAAGAGGACCATGGAACGAGCCGGTACGCTTTACGGCGTTACCATGGCGGAAAGAGGCGTGTCGCAGATCGTATCGGTCAAACTGCGTGAGGAAGCGCTGGCCTGACGAGTAAGCAGTATCCGAGGAGGAACGAAATGACTGAAGCCGAAATGACGGAGTCCCGCGAGCATATTCGCGTGGATGCCAAGGTTACTATCTCGTATCTCGGACCGACAAAGAACCTGAGCGCCGGCGGGATGTGCGTCATGATGGACAACCCTCTCGAGGTCGGCGCCGAACCGCAGCTCGAGTTCACGCTTCCGGACGATCAGAACAGCATCTCCTGTACAGCGCAGGTTGTCTGGTCGGAGAAAGGGCATTCAGGCCAAAAAACCGAGGTCGGCCTCGTGTTCATGGACATCTCGTCGGAAGATAAGGCGCGAATTGAAGAGTTCGTCCAACGCCATTCGCTGTAACAGCCTCAGCGTCACGAATGATGCCACCTCTAGTGTGTGAAGCGCGGCCCCGTCTGGTCAAGTTCAACACAGAAACCTTGCCGTCAAGAGTCCTCCGCAGCCCGACGCCGCAGGGAGACCGTTTGGCTTGACGGCATAGGGAAGACTCGTTACAATACTCAACAGAACATATTCTGGCGCCTCTCTTGCGGGCCGATTAGAGACTGCGACAATTGCAGCATTTTGTGATGGATAAAGTGTTCTTGGGAATGCCCGCGCAGTAGCAGGACTCGGGTACGTGTAACACAAAGAGGAGCCAAGAACAATGTTTAAGAACATGCAGACGAAACGAAGCCTTGGCGGTCACAGCAGCTATGGCGGACGGTCCGGCAACAAGGAGGATGGATATGGCATTAAAGTGAGAGCGAGCATCTTGCTGCTGTTCGTTCTGCTTTGCAGGACTGTCGTCTGCCAAACCTTGACACCACCAGAGATCCAGACAATACTACGCACCAATCCACCTTCCGCCGGCGACGAAACTCAGCGGGAAAATGCTATACTGGATCTTGACGAATACCTTAAGGACGACTCTGCACGTACGGATCCAGACATCATAGCCCTTTATGAAAACATGATGGGGTTTGTGGAGTCCGAGATCAACCAGTCTGTGCCGACAGGCGCACGCCTCTGGTCGACGTATAATCATGGCTTTATCGTGAAGACCTCCGATACGGTCTTCGCATTCGACTTGGTCGACGCCTATGACGGGTGGAGCTATCGCATTCCAGATGCTGTGCTCGAGCAAATCCAAGTCCTGTTCGTTAGCCACAGGCACGACGATCACCTTGATCCGAACGTGATCAGTTCAATCGTGGGTTTTGGCGGGGATGTAATAGCACCTTCGGAGGAAGATTTTGGCACCATCGGGCTTTCCCCCAATGAGGAGGTGACCGTGGCTGGTCTGCACGTCAAGGCCTATGACGGATTTCATGGCGTGCCCTTGAGAATATACAAGGTAACAACCCCTGAGGGCGTGACAATCATGCACACAGGAGACAATTGGTCATCGGAGACGTTGCCCGACGGAGAAACGGTGGATATCCTGCTTCTTAATGCCTGGGTGAACGAGAGTGGCACTGCTTCAGCCATAGTTGGCATGCGTAATTGCATCACCAAACTCACGCCACTTGTGACGATCCCGGGGCACATTCAAGAACTAAGGCACGACTATGATCCCTTGTCCACCGCAACACGTGTGCCATTCGAATGGCCCCTCGCTGTGGATGACGTGTCTGTCCCCGGCCAAGTGAGTGTTCAGGTGTGGGGTGAACACTATGACTTTGCAGTCGAGCCAATAGACGCTGACGGTGACGGCCTGCGAGATGAGGACGAGACGCGGGACCTCGACCCTGGGACCGAGGGTGTTCAGAACCCCTTTGACCCGGAGGACCCGGACAGCACAGGGGACGATGGGGACCCGAACCCGGACGGCGTGCCGGATGGCCTGAACGACTGGGACGGTGACGGTGTGAACAACAGAACGGAGTTCGCGTTTGGATACAACCCAACAGACGCGGAGAGCGTTCCCGCACTGCCTCTAACAAGCGCTCTCGGGACCTTGGCAATTGCGGCGTTGCTGGCAGGGACAGGCTTGGCTGTTGCTGCTAGAGGGAGACACGCAAAGCGACGTCAACAGTGATCGTAACCTGCAAATGCAGGCCACAGGTGAAAGAACCTGAGCGCCGGCGGGATGTGCGTCATGATGGACATCCCTCTCGCGGTCGGCGCCGAACCGCAGCTCGAGTTCACGCTTCCGGACGATCCGAACAACATCTCGTGTACAGCGCAGGTTGTCTGGTCGGAGAAAGCGCGTTCAGGGCAAAAAACAGAGGTCGGCCTCGTGTTTCTGGACATCTCCCCGGAAGATAAGGCCCGAATTGGGGATTTCGTCCAGCGCCATTCGCTGTAACAGCTTCAGCGTCACGAATGATGCCTCCTCTTCTAATGTGCGCAACGCGCTGATTATCAACCGGTTGTAGGGCGGGCAGTCCGAAGGATTGCCCGCCGCCTGGTACCACGTATTCATCAGCCTCCTCTGGGCACACCAACCGCGGCTGGCAATTCGCCAAGGCGAACGTGCCAGCCCTACAATTGCATGAGGCTGAAAACGTAGTGTTGATGTCAAGAATTATCCGCAACCGGAAGCTGCAGAAGAATCGTTTCGCTTGACGCCGCAAGCAACATCCGTTACAATGCTTACCAGAACATATCCTGTATGCCTCTCTCGGGGGGGAGAAGCTGTCTTTTCGTGTTGTAAGGGGGAGGTGGTCTTCTTGAGGGAGTGCCGGAGTAGCTGTTTTCCTTCCGTATTCTTCTACCACTATAGCATTGACCACGCAGATTACCGATTAGATTCTGAAACTGTTTCAACACAGTAAAGGGGATAGAACAATGAAAAAGAGCAACTTTCTCACACTTACAGTTGCAGTGTGCCTAGCTGTTTGTCATTGCGCGATCGCGGTCGCGCAGATTCCATACTGGGAGAACCTTGGACTCTACGGTGGAACCGCTGGCCAGATCGCGGTCGATCCCGCTGATGCAAATCACGTGTTTCTTGCGGTCGGAGGGGGCCATGAAGCTTATGCATACGAGACGCATGATAAAGGAGCGAATTGGACACGGCTACCTTTTAGCGGCGAAACAGCCGGAACAGCTTTGTATGATGTTAACAACTCGGCAACGGTCTATCTTGGCCAGCACAGATCGCTGGACAACGGCACGTCATGGTCCATTCTTACTTCACTGGCCGCAATGTCTCAGACGGCCTGCGTTATAGCGGTCAAGCCCGGGGATTCAGATACGCTGTTTGCCGCGGGTAACGTGGAGGAAGTGGGGCATGGATACCTTTACCGCTCAAGAGATGGTGGCATCACTTGGCTTGACGTGACACCACCTGGCGTTACTACAGCACTGACTGCGTTAAGCGGAACAGGAATTGCTTTCCACCCGAACGACCCACAAACGATGTACCTTGCCTTGTCGGCAAGGATCGCGGAGCCGGGGACAGATCACGGAATCTACAAGAGCGTAGACGGCGGCAGTGCCTGGACGAAGGTCAACGACGTTCAAGCGTCAAGCATAATAGTCCACCCGCTCAATCCGAACCTCATCCTAGCTACCGGCGGATTTATGGAGACCACATTGCGGCGAAGCGAGGATGGTGGAGAAACTTGGGTTACAGTGCTTGAGGAGGGGGCCACCAACCTTGCGATGGACGGGCAAGCACCGGACACGGTATACATTACTGCACACGGCGGCGCGAAAAGTGAAGACTTCGGACAGACGTGGACAGACTGGCAACTGGTTGGCCAACTGCTTTGGCCAATTGAAGTTATTGTATCCCATTTCGACTCAAACGAGGTATTTGTGGGAGGGAGTCGAGGTGGTTTCGCGGTGCTTGCGGCAGATCTTTCGAGTATTGAAGGAAGAAACACCGGGATTGAAGAACTCGACGTGTGTTCCGGTCGCGTTGGTCAGGATAGAAACCACGTTGTTGTAGACCATGACCTGGGAGTCTCGGTTTCTTTTGACGGTGGAGAAACCTGGACTACCGTTATCGGAGCAGGCCCCGGTATGGCTGGTATTGGCCTCGCTGCTACCGGGGACCTTTGTTTCGATTCCGAAACAGAAGACATTGTCTATCACTTCGGAGAGGGGATCAACATAAGCCACGACGGTGGTCTGACTTGGCAACCAGCGCAAGGAGGTATTCCGGGCTTCGCAGACACTAGTTATACCGCCGTTCTTGAAAGTCTGGATCATCCTGAGCGTATTCTCGTGGGGGCGTTTGATTGGACGTCACCTAATCTAGAAAGTGCGGGGCTGTTTGTCAGCGACAGCGACTGGAGTTCCTTTGCTGAGACACCTCTTATCCAAGGACTGGTTGTTGACCTCGTAGCCGAGACGGAAGTTTCCTATCTGGCACGCGTACCGGAGGCGGATACGCTTGGGCTCACGGCCCGACTCATGTACGCAGCGGTTGAAAGCAGTGAAGACCCCGCAGATAGGGGATTGTACTGGAGCGAAGATTCGGGCGAGAGTTGGACGTTGCGCGGACTCGAGGGCGGGTCGGTGCGCGAAATCGCAGTGGATGTCGAGGACGGACGGATCGTCTACGCTGCCTATAATGATCCGCCCTACCCTGGGAGCTGGGAGCAACTCCGACGTTCCGACGATGGTGGTCTAACCTGGACCGACATTTACGATCCGGAATGGCAAGGCGCCCCCGTGATCTGTGTGGCCGCCTCGCGCACCAAGCGAGGGCTCGTGTACGCAGGCGTAGGAGACCTGAGCGAGGGCTACATCGCCGAAAGTCACAACTACGGCAGGACATGGAAAATAGTGGCAGGCCCCATCGAGCGGTTGCACGTCGTCTTGGCTGGCTCGCTGTATGCCGGTATGGATGGCGGGTTCTACAAGTACGACCCACCGTGGCTCGACACCGACGGTGACGGGATATCCGACGATGACGAGACGCGCGATCTTGATCCTGGCACTGAGGAAGTGGACAACCCGTTCGACCCGGAGGACCCCGACAGCACAGGTGACGATGGCGACCCGAACCCTGACGGCGTACTGGACGGCCTGAACGATTGGGACGGCGACGGTGTCAATAACAGAACAGAGTTTGCGTTTGGATACAACCCAACAGACGCGGAGAGCGTTCCCGCACTGCCACTAACAAGCGCTCTCGGGCTCGTGGCAATTGCAGCCTTGCTGGCAGGAGTGGGCTTGTTCGCCACGATCAGGCGGAGGCACTTGGAGCAATGGCACAGCTAATCGTCACCTGCAAATGCGGTCAGAAGATGAAGGTGCCCGAGACTGCTCTCGGCAAAACGGGCACCTGCGTTGGTTGCGGACAGCAACTGAAAATCACCAGGAGGAACATTACACCGTGTGAGCAAGGAGCACCTCCCGCGCCTGAGAATGCGGCTCAAGACCCGAAAGCCCAGGTGGCTGGTGAAAGGATTCGTGCAGCGGCAGGGTGGCGCGATCCTTGCGACAAGTACAAAGGAGAGGGCAGCAGCCAGGGAATGTCAAGGGATGTTGTCGGAGGAACAGAAATCTTAAGTAAGAAGGTGTCGAGAATAGTGCGTGAGAACATGAATAAAGGTGAGGACATACAGTTCTGCTTGGTCGGCGCATGGAATCAGTCTCTGATAGCGCTACATGACCGGGTTCTTATCATTAAGCCCGGATTACTTGCTGGAGCCACGTTTGGTGCTAGGGTCACGGCGTTCTACTATAAGGATATCACTGGTATCGAGATGAATACGGGATTGACAACTGCTGTGCTTGAAATCCTGACTCCGTCCTACCAAGGCACTGCAGACAGGGATTTCTGGAGTTTGGGTAGGGATAGAGATCCCTTCAGAGTATCGAATTGCATCCCTCTTCATAAGCCGCATTTAGATGCATATCGTCCATATCTGGAGAGATTGAGGGCAAGAATACAGCAGGCAAAACAGGCTACTTCGTCAGGAACTACTGAAGACATCGGCACGCAGATCCAGAAACTCGTGGAACTTCGTGATTCGGGAGCGTTGACGGAGGACGAGTTTCAGCAGGCAAAAAGAAAGCTAATAGGTTAAACGCGGTACACTTGAACAAGGGATTCCAGCGATGTCAACACTGATGGTCGGCTGCGAATGCGGGCAGCAAATGAAAGTGCCCAAGGCTGCTCTCGGCAAGACTGCCACCTGCGTCGGCTGTGGAGGCCACTTCAAGATCACCCGCAACAAACCTCGCACGGGAGGATAGCAGGAATAAATGCACCTGATTTACATGGATGACTCGCGCGATGAGGCGTTATGTATCTTTTCCGCCTTGGCTATTCCTGTCGATGAGTGGCGTGAGGTGTTCCAGCAGATCAGGGAGTGGCGCCGTGAGCTCAAACGGACTTATGGTATCTATGTTTATAAGGAACTCCACGCTTGGAAATTCATTTCAGGCAGGGGACGCCCATCAGACCGTATTATCACCAAGAGCCAGCGGGCTGCCATCTTTCGCCAGGGCCTCCAATTGATCGCCGGACTGCCTGGGGCGCGACTGTTCAACGTCGCCTTTCCACGCAAGGGAGAGCGCCGCGCCTTCGAGCGAATCCTCAACCGGATGGACAGGACGCTTCAGGCGTGGGCAAGCCATGCCATTCTATTCTGCGACGAGGGCAAAGAGGTCATCTATACACGCCTAGTCCGTAAGATGGCGGTGTTTAACCCGATCCCGAGCCAGTTTGGGCGCTGGCGTGATACCGGCGAGACATACCGTAATATACCTATCACGCGCATCATCGAAGATCCTGTGTTCAAAAGGTCCGCCCAATCGTACTTCATCCAGCTCGTAGATTTCGCCGCATATGCCCTGCTTCGTAAGGAACGGCCCCTTGACAGCAAAACGAGGTATGGCATCGATCAGGGGTTTGCGGAGCTATCGCCAATCCTGGTGCGGGAAGCGACGCGGTACGATCCCGAGGGAATCATACGACCATGATAGTAAAATGCCTCCCTTATCGGGAGGCATGTAGCAGGACCTATCCCGGCACTATAGCCGGATTCGGACCTGCATAGAGTAATATACATGAGACCTGCCTGAAAGTCAAGCGAAAAATCAACTGAGCTATCCAGACCTTCTTATTAGAACAAGACAGATTCTCATCAGGCGATTGGCGCGATGGCGAGTTCGCCTTGGTCGAGGACGATGATGCCGTTGACGATGGTGTAGAGGGCGCGTCCTTTGAGTTTGAACCCTTCAAACGGGGTGTTTCGTCCGAGGGAGGCGAAACTTGATGAGTCGACGGTGATCTGTTCGTCGGGGTTGAATATGGTGATGTCGGCGGGGCCGCCTTCACGCAGTTCACCGAGCGGTAAGCCCAGTACGCGCGCGGGATTGACGGTGACCTTGGCTACGGCTTCCGACAACGATAGCACGCCGGGGTCGACGAGTTCGGTGAGTATCAATGGCAGCGCGGTCTCGAGTCCGACAATGCCGAACGGCGCGACATCGAACTCGACCTCTTTTTCCGCGACGGTGTGCGGCGCGTGATCGGTGGCTATGGCATCGAGCGTGCCGTCCTTGAGCCCTTCCTTGATAGCGGCAACGTCATCCTTTTCTCTCAGAGGCGGTTTCATCTTGGCGTTGGTGTTGTACGTCTTGAGCGCGTCGTCGGTCAGGGCGAAGTGGTGCGGAGCCGTTTCGGCGGTGACCGCCAGGCCGCGTTTTTTCGCGTCGCGGATAAGCTCGACGGACCGCGCGGTGCTCACATGAGCGAAGTGCACGCGGCCCTTCGTAAGTTCCGCGATACTCAGGTCGCGCGATACCATGACCTCCTCGGCGGCTTTCGGTATGCCGCGAAGACCGAGCGCGGTGGAGTTATACCCCTCGTTCATGCA
>CBFDCQ010000016.1:0-50165 GCA_965603355.1 uncultured bacterium | reverse complement strand
GGAGGACATTTCTAATGCGTTAACATAGAGGACATTTCTAAAGAGTCTTGACAGGTATTTATCGTCTCAGTCCCTGGGAGAAGGTTCAGGTGCATCTGGTGCAAGTTATTCTGTTTGAGTTACTTTCGTTTCTACCGTGGCGGTCGCTATGATCTTATACTGCCTGTCCAAGTGCCAAGTTCTTACTTGGTCCAATCTACTATCACTTTCGCGGTGACTTTGATCGCTCTTATGTAGTCTGGTAGATCGATCCACTCATCGTGTAATCCATTCTGAGTTAGATTACCTCCAAGCGGACCATAGGCGACTGAAGGAATCCCACTGTACAGATATGGATTATATATCGAACTCGCTGCATGCATAGGATTACTGACAGGCGTTTCGCCGGTGACGGTCTGAATAGCATTACTAACTGTTTTGCATATGGGATGTTCTATAGACAGATCCATGCCCTCTCCACCAAACAACCATAATATCGAAGGAGGATGTTCATTCAGCCAGGAATCCGCTTCGGAGGCTTCAACAATACAATCTTGCACCTCTTGTTGAATGTTCTTGAGCTTTTCACTGGGAGGGAATGTGATTGATGCTTCAACAATACATTTTGTCGGCACATTACCTTCGCTGCTGATGTCGGTGATAATCAGATTGGTGGATCTTCCGACCTTGTCGTGTATAGTTTTGTGATAGACCTTCTCGCCCCGTTCTGTATCCAGCTCTTTAAGTGCTTGAATAATCAGAACCGCTTTGTCTATGGCATTGACACCAAGATGGGCAAAAGCTGTTTTGCCCGGATTCTTTGTAGGAGGCTTCTTTCCTGGAACTGTGACCCGGAAATTGAGAATCCCCGGTGTAACATTCTGTATTTCCTTCATACCCACACCCGTCTCTTCCGGATGAAGGTATATACAACCGTCCGCACGGTAACCCTTGTCCAGCAGAGCAATAATACCTCGTGCGTTTTGCTTCGTGGTTGCACTGCCGATATAGACGTCCCCACCCGGCTGTATCCCGGCATTACGCAGTGCGCTCAATGCTTCTGTCATTATGGCAATACCCTCGAGGTCATCCGCCACACCGTAACCGTAGATCCTGTCTCCTTCAATTTCAGCAGCAAAGGGATCATGAGTCCACCCTTCGGTGGTAGCGGCAGTTATGGGTACGGGATCAGGGTGTCCATACATCAAGAGACTTCTGCCCTCTCCCGTACCAGAATACGTACCGACGACGGTTATGCGTTCTATGTCGTTAATTGCCTCCTCGGCCGCAAACTCATGCTCCATTTCAATACTCGAGGGGAGCGCCCTCAGCACTTCCGTCTTGCATCCCAGCTCCTCAAACCTCTTCGCAATAAGTGCTTGAAGGGTCTCTTCACCATGCTCCTGTGCTTTGATTAGCTCTTTGAGGAAAGCAATGTGTTCTTCTTTATTACTGTCTATTTCATCGAATAGACTTTGGAACTCCTTGTCGTCGGTAATCTGGCTCGATTGACTGCTCTGGGCTGTAGCCGTTGTATTGAGCATACAGGACGCCAAAACTACTGCCAAGGTCAAAAGAATTTTGCAGGAAAGCAGTCTCTTGCTATTCATCGTCTCTCCACTTTCTACGTAAACTGACCAGAAAGTTATTTAATCACGTACCACTCGGTTTCCCGCCCGCCGGGAAATTCCATTCCACGTTTCGTGAAAGCCATGCCAGTTTCTGAGAACAGTACAAGCCGCTGGCCATTCCATTCCGGAACGTCATACTCTACATCCATTTCCAGGGCGAAGAGCGTATTGCATCGTATCGGATTGTCTCTTCCACCGCGACCGCCCCGACCCGACCCACTCATTCCCGAGCCTGCAAAGCGTGCTTCATCTGAGAAGATCCCCCCAAGCATCCCATATCGCATCACATAATAAGCGAGGGAGTGAGAGTAGAGCTTAGCTTTAATTCCCTCCTGCGCTGCTCTCTTGACGGCAGCGACACCGGCCTCATTACCATCGCGTCCCTCTTTCATTTCCTCGCCAAGTATGTCCTGAAACCGAATAACTTGCCGCCGCGCTTCTTTGATACCCTCAGGAACATCGGTTTCCCCTTCTTTCAGTACATAGGCGGCCTGCTGAGTATCCGTGTAGAGTCCAAGATACTTGATTCCCGTGTCACAGAAGATAATATCGCCCCTTCTTATGATAATGTTCAATCCACATCTTGGCGAAGGATCATCCACAAAACGTTCATCAAAAATCCTGAAATATTCATCGTCGTCATCATACTTCTCACGTTCTTCCTTACTGCGCTGAATTGTAATTGTCGGATGGTCGTGTGTTCCGATCCCTAAATCAGCGTACCGTTGTCTTATCCACCAATTCAGGTCATCCGTAGTGGTAACATCAGGAATGACTACCTTATTTGAATAAGCCTCGGCAATAATCTCGTGAGCGAGACGAAGAACAACTTTGAAAACACTCATTTGTTCATCTGTGCAAGTTCCCAACCATCGATTGGTCAGAATTCCGGCATTCACAATACGGGAAGCCAATTCCTCACCAATCGCTTGCTTCAGTTCCGTTTCCTGTGATCCCCGAAATGTACCGCTACCCGATCTACGTCCTGCAGAGTTAACTGCTATTTGTTTAGGGTTTCTGGCCTTAATAATTTCGGCAAGATCTCTATCCCCGCACCCTATCCTCTCGATACCCTCTCTTTCTCCTTTGTCGAAAAACACGAGATAGGAAAATCTATCTGAAATAAGACCTTCCTTATCTGATTCCTGCAGAGTAATATAGAGATGTCCTTCATCTCTACTGACTATCCACATATCAATTTCCGTCTCTCTCATGACTTGGGGGAGCACTATTTCCTGCTTGCTCTTTAACAGTCTATTCATAAGAATAGCCTGTTCCCGTTTGGGCAGGATGTTCTCTGTGTCATCCACAAGTTCAATCCCAAAATCCTGAGCATAAAGAGAACCGCTCAGTGACAGTAACAGTACAGCTATAATCTGACTTAACCTCATTGTTTTACCCTCCTGTCATTTCACTAAGTACCACTCAGTCTGCCGACCATCGACACAACAAGCACTATATCCTGTAACAATACTCCTGGCTGCATGAGACGTAGCAGGTCAACTCAAGATCAGCCATTTCGTTCGAATACTGTCTCTCCATAATTTCCCAACGCCGCACTTGCGTCCCCAAATTGCTTGAGCCGATCACAATAAATATCCGTTTATCACGCTCCTCACCGGGGAGGTTAGGAAGGCTCAGGCCTGCCAAAAAGCGTGAACTCGAGCACGCCGCACGGAAGATCTTTCGGCCAGCCGGTGATTGTAAATTTCACGTAACGGCACTTAACCGGCTCAATTTCGTCGAACTCAACAGCGTTATCGGTATCATTCCTGGTCTTGTCCACCGCGGTGGTAAAGGATTCGCCGTCCGGCGACACCTCGATCTTGTATTGGCGGATCCTGGGCGCGGTGTCTTCCGGCTTGAGACCGGATGGCAGCGTGAAAAGAATCCGGGCGGAGTCAACAATGTATTCCTGCGACGACTCGCCAAGGGTCAGTAACACCCAGGGTTCCGCATCCTTTTCAGCCGGCGCCCACCAGGTTCTGGCGTTGTTATCGAGGGCGTAGGGGGCATTTCGCCCGGGTGCCTCGCTGCTGACGGTGTAGCTCTTATCCTCCGACAATGGAATCGCCCCGCTGTCGTTGTCCTTCCAAGGTCTGGCCTTGACGCCCGGCGCCCACTGCGGCGTCTCCGACGGGCCGTTGATGAACATGTTCCCTTGCTCATCAAAACCGACAGGATCCATGCCGATACGCCGCTCGAACATGCGGTTCCAGTTCCGGTAGAGCAAAGTGTAGATCGCCCACACGGTGCCGTCAGGACCCTCAACGATGCTGTGATGCCCGCAGCCGTTGATAAGCCCACCGCGATGGACCAGGATTGGGCTCCCCTCATAGTAACTGAACGGACCGAGAGGGTTCTTGCTGGTGTACACGCCCACGGCATACGTTTTCCAGTCGGTTCCCGGAGCTGCATACTGCAGGTAGTACGTCCCGTTTCGTTTGGTCATCCAGGGCCCTTCTATCCAGCTCTGGGTGCTCATTTCGTTCCGGCTCCCGTAACGTTCCCAGATATGCGACGTCTCGAACCGGAAGAAGTGTTCGATAGGGCCCAGGAACTTCCTCAGGTCCGTCGGGTCGAGTTCGACCCCGTACACCCCGTCGGTGGAGCCTCCGGCGAAATACAGGTAGACCCGGTCATCCTCGTCGACAAAAATCGCCGCGTCGAATACGCCGCCGTTCCCGCAGCCGCGGCCGCTGTCCTCATCAATCCGCTGTCCGTTTTCGTCCTGAAAATCGCCGAAGTATTCGAAGGGGCCCAGCGGATCGCGGCTCCGGTAGAGTCCGGTTCTGTTCCCGGTAAGGTACACGTAGCCCTGATATGCAAGGGCGGTAGGCGCTACGATCCTGCTGCCTTCCGGCAACGTAATCTGGTGGGAGTCCCACTGCACCAGGTCATCCGAAGACCAGACGATCCCCCCACTGAGACCACCGGTCAGATACAAATAGTACTTCTCTTGAAACCGGATGACCGTGGGATCTGCGAGCCGCCCGGCGTCTTCCATGACGAGTGGATTAACGTAACGCAGTGTCTTGCCTGTCTGGGGCTCGGCAGAACTTTCCTGGGTGCTCTGAATCACCTGCGCCTCAATCGAGGCGACTGACAATAGCACCACTAGAACAGTCAGTATGGCTTTTCGAATGTGCATGAGGTGTCTCCTATTCTGGAAAGATGTGTTCAAATGTGTTAGAGCGGTTCTCACCCTCTGTTTTCCCGATTCGAGACGGGCCGTTCACGCACACTCCTCACCAGGGAATTAAGGAGGCGTAGGCCTGCCGAAAACCGTAAACTCGATCACACCGCGTGGCAGATCTTTCGGCCAGCCGGTAATGGTCAGTCTTACGTGACGGCACTCAACCGGGTCGATTTCGTCGAACTCAACAGCGTTATCCTTGTCGTTCCCGGTCTTGTCCACCGCGGTCGTAAAAGTCTGGCCGTCCGGAGATACTTCGATCTTGTATTGCCGAATCCTGGGCGCGTTACCCCGCCTATTGAGACCGCCCGGAAGCTCAAATAGAATTCGCGCGGAGTCCACGATGTACTGCTGACTTGACTCGGCCCCGAGGTCGAGCGCCAGCGAAGGTTCCGCGTCATCTTCGGCCCACGCCCAGAAGGTCCTGATGTTGTTATCGAAGGCGTAGGGAGCATCCCGCCCGGGCGCTTCGCTGCTGACCTTGTAGTTCTTATCTTCCGACAATTGGAATGATCCGCTGTCGTTGTCCTCCCACGGCCTCGGCTTGACGCCCGGCGCCCACTGCGGCGTCTCGGACGGGCCGTTGATGAACATGTTGCCCTGCGCATCAAATCCAACCGGGTCCATACCGATGCGCCGCTCGACCTCGCGGTTCCTGTTCCGGTAAAGAATGGTGTAGATCGCCCACACGGTGCCGTTCGGTCCTTCGACGACGCTGTGGTGCCCGCAACCGTTGATCATCCCGTTGCGATGAAGGAGGATCGGGCTCCCCTCATAGTATTCGAACGGACCCAATGGATTCTTACTGGTGTACACGCCCACGCCATAGGTTATCCAGTCGGTTCCCGGGGCGGCATACTGAAGGTAGTAAGTCCCATTTCGCTTGGTCATCCAGGGTCCTTCGATCCAGCTCATGGTGCTGTACTCGTTCCGGTTCCCGTAGCGCTCCCAGATATGCGACGTCTCAAACTCGAAGAAGTGCTTCTTGGGGCCCAGAATCTTCGTCAGGTTGTTGGAGTCAAGTTCTACACCGTACACTCCCCTGAGGCCTCCTCCGGCATAATAGAGGTAGACCCGGTCATCGTCGTCGACAAAGAACGCCGGGTCGAAGAAGCCCCCGCCCTCGCCTTCCTGCGGGTCCGAAAAATCGCCCATGTACTCGAATGGCCCGAGCGGATTCTTGCTCCGGAAAAGCCCGATGGCGTTTCCGCTGAGGTACACGTGGTCTTTATACGCGAAAGCGCCCGGGGCATCGCTCAGGTCGCGACCGTCAGTGGAGACCACCTCGTGATATGTCCAGTTCACCAGGTCATCGGACTCCCATGCGTGCCCGCCCGTCAGATACAGGTAGTATTTGCCTTGAAACTTGACGACCGCAGGATCTGCGAGTCGCCCGGCGTCTTCCATGACGAGCGGGTTAACGTAACGCGACGTCTTCCCGGACTCGGGATCGGCAGAACCGTCCCCGCCGCCCTGAATCACCTGCGCCTCAATAGAGGCGGCTGCCAGCAGCGCCAATATAACAGTCGGTATCGCTTTTCGAATGCACATGAGCCCCCCCTCCACTCTTAGACAGTTCCCGACGCAACTTGAGGTGTGGTTACAGCGTCCGCCCGCTCTCACCTTAGCAGATGTCCTGCTGCGTGTCTACCTTCTTGCAGCTAATACGACACGCCTAACAGCGGCGCGGTAGTACATCTTCCAGCTTTACTTTTTGCAGCAGCACGTTCGCGGCCGTCTCAATGTGGATCTCCGCCGAGGGAAGTAAAGTCAGGTCCGGGACGTGTTCCTGCTGAACCAACAGCTCGATTTCCGTACAACCCAGAATACAGGCCTCCGCGCCCCGCGCTTCCAGCCCGCGAATCGCTTTCACCATTTTCGCTCTCGACTCGTCCGTAAAGACGTTGTACGACAGTTCCTGGCAGATGATCTCGTAGATCTCTTCTTGAGTCTGTTCCTCTTCCGGCACTAAAGTCGTGATACCGTGGAGCAACAATCGCGCCTTCAAGTAATCCTCCTCCATCGCGGGTTTGGTCCCAATCAGTCCCACTTTAGAAAACCCTTGTTCTTTCAACCGGGAAGCACAGCAGTCGGCAATGTGCAAGACCTTGAGTGCCGGAAACTCTCTTTCAACTTCCGGTACACAGATGTGAGCTGTGTTGGAGGCAATCACCAAAATGTCGCAGCCCGCTGCCACGAGCTTGCGGACTCCGGCGAGAAGGTGTTCGGCGACTTTCTCAAACGACTTCAAAGTAAGGTAATGGACGTACTCGTCGCAGTCAACGGAAACCATCATAATGGGCGGGTTCGGCGACATGATATGGCATCTGGGAGTGGCTGCGAGAACTCTCTCGTTGATCCCTTTGAAGTAATCCAGACCCGAGACGTAGGAGACGCCTGTTAAAATGCCCAGCGTGGGGATTGCCATAGCTACCTCCAGCCTCATATTGGAATTACAGGAAACTCAACGCACACTTCATTCTAACATCTTGACTCTTCTTTTGAAACGAGTGAAACAAAAACGAAAGAAATTGCCGAACCGATTGCGGCATATATCTCAGCCGGGATACCCCAAATGTCTTTGCCGGTTATGATGCCGGCCAAGGCAATCGTTGACCCAACAAGAATTGCTGCGATTGCACCTTCTCGGGTGGCCCGTTTCCACAGGACGCCCCCGAGAACCGGGATGAATACGCCCGCAGTGTACATCGTATACGCATATATGAGCGTATCAACTATTCTCTCAGAGATCAATCCAATCACAAGCGCACAGAGGCCAACGAGTAATGTTGCCACCCTCGCTAACCTTAGCAATGTCCGTTCATCATGCTCCCTGTCAGGGTAAAGGGACTCGATCCAGATGTCCTTGACAATATGTGACGTCGCTGCCGTGAGCAGAGAGTCGGCCGTCGACATGATCGCCGCAAGAATGGCTGCTATGATTACGCCGCCAAGAACAGGGTTGATATGCGTTTGAAGTACCCATGTGACGGCATCTTTCCCCTCGAGCGTATCACCGCCGAGGCCCCTGGCTCCCATGCCAATGATGGTGGGGAAAAGTGTGATCGCGATAAGAAAAACGCCGGCGATTAACGCGGATCTCTTCGCCACTTTGGCGGTTTTGGCCGCGAAAAGACGTTGATAGAAATCTTGACCTATCAACGTGTACATCACGGTGGGCAAAAGGAGCCAGGCGATAAAGGATGGACCTTGCCCCACCAAACTGAAGTAGGATTCTTCGACTCCTCTGTTCGCCAGCAGAGTTTCAAGCCCCCCCTGCGCCGCTGACACGTTCATCACAACTATGCCTGCGATTACTACGCCCACGCCGGCTATTATGATCTGAACCAGATCGGATATGACGGCGGCCCATAGACCGCCTAACGCAGTGTACGTTATGAATACCGCCGTGGCCAGAACTGCAGCGCTTTTGCCCTCCAGACCAATAATGCTAAATGCACTTTGGGCCGCTTTCACCTGTGCCGCCAGAATACCGATCAGGGCAACAAGTGAGAGCAGCGCGCCCATTAACCGGATAGCTTTACCACCATATCTGTTCACCAGATAGTCAGGCATCGTGTACAGCATCAGATCCCTGAACTTGGTAGCGGTAAGAAGACCAAGAAGAATTAGACCTACCCCGGTCGCTATTCCGTACCAGGCGCCGGACACGCCATGATCGAAACTCTTCTCCGCGCCACCGATTAATGCTCCACCGCCGAAATGCGTCGCTGCCAACGCGGCTGTACAAAGGACCGGTCCCAACCGCCTGCCGGCGATCAAGAAGTCCGTCATCCCTGATATTTGCTTCTTGCTGCACCACCAACCTATGCCAAGCATGAAGCATAAGTAGACAACAACTGTGATAATCACAATCTACCTCACACCCGGTTGATCTTTCTGTTCCTTCTTTTCAGAGAAAACGGGGACTGACTCAAGCGAAGCTCCCGAAGGGAGCGAAGACGTGTCTGTCCCCGGTTTCCAAAACAGTGCGCCCATTGTAGCATTATGCCAACTCGCGATTCTACCACTGTTTAGCACAAGAGACATTAATCGTACTCGTAATCGTAATCCTAATCCTAATCGCGCAAAGGACCACCAAACGTCGTCATTGCGAGCGAAGCGCGGCAATCTCGTTGTAGGGGCAGGGCATGCCCTGCCCAGGGCGAGGCATGCCTCGCCCCTACGGAACATCGCGGGATTGCCCGCCGTGGCGGGTCGCAGAGGCGCAAAGATCGCAAAGGGTTGATTCTATTCTCAGCGTTTCTCTGCTTCTCCGCGTCTTAGCGTTGAAAGCTTTTGCCAGAAAGTGGCCGTTCTTCGTGCCCTTCGTGTTCTTCGTGGTGACACAGACGTGTCTGTCCCCGCTTCCCATGTAAATGGCTGCAGGCCCTACCCTGCCCGGTCACCAGCAACTTCTTGTTGACACAACGGGTCAACCAAGCGTATAATTCTTCCCGCGGGACAAAAACCGGCGACCGCGTGTTATCGGGAAGGAACACCCGAAAGGGTTATGGTCCAGTATACGTTCCCACGGCGGACCGTGGGAACGAGAACAAAGAAAGGGCGCCGAACATGCGGCAGCCTGAAGACCCGGATTGTAAGATTTGGCGGTACACGGATTTCCCCAAGCTGGTCTGGATGTTGCAGAACAGTGCTCTTTACTTTTGCAGGACTGACAAGTTGGGCGATCCGTTCGAGGGGTCATTGCCCAAGAAGGCTCGTGAACGTCGTACTAAGCAGATCCAGAACACTGAGGCCGTTCGTAGCGCAGCTCTTTTTCATGTGGATCCACAGGAAACAGCAAGGGAATTGAAGGGTGCTGATAAATCTGTCGTATTTCACGGCAGGAAATATGCCTTTGTGAATTGTTGGCATATGAGTGACCATGAATCTGATGCCATGTGGAAGCTCTATGGACGCACTGATGGGGCCGTGGCTATCCAGTCAACTTACTCGCTCTTGGATCGGGAATTGAAGAATAAAAGGCCCAACGATAGCGTAAAAATCGGCTGCGTAAACTATCTGGACTACGAGCAGGATGACATACCAGGGAAACGGGACGACGCGCTGTCGAGGGTTATGATCAAGCCAGAAGCATTTGCATGCGAGCAGGAATTGCGCGCGGTTATCACGCATTCGCTTGTGCCCGCGACAAAGGAGGGGGAGGATACAACGTATTCGGAACACGAAGTGGTGCATGTGAACTTGGACACCCTCGTAGAGGCGGTATATGTGTCGCCCCTTGCTGGTGAGTGGTTCCGGGATTTGGTGGAGGATGTTTTGAAGCACTATGCGCAGGCTTTTCCCGTGAAGCAGTCGAGCTTGGCTCGGGATCCAATGTTTTGAGAGATTAGGGTCAGTCACCTATTTTGGGGTAACGCGTCGTGTCGCGTGGACAGCCTGTGAGGAAGAATACAAGACCAATCAATCTCGCGCAAAGACGCCAAGAAATAACAGAGAACGAAATCGGCCTTCTTTGCGGCTTGGCGGCTTGGCGCGAGTATAATCAAGAACCATGTAACACGTAGTTGGGCAGAGAATGCGAATAAAATCTGAGCCTAGGTGTATTTCAGATAGACTTGACATGCGGCGGCCTGCTTGCCGCTGATGCGTGTAACGTTATCAGGAGGAAACCGAGCCATGAGTGAGAACCGAGCAGATACATGTCCCAAATGCGGGGGAGAGATGGATGAGGGGCGTGTGCCAAAAGTATTGAATTGGATGTCCGGATACAAATCGGATTCGCAGAAGCACTTCTCGTTTGAAGTTAATCTCGAAACGGCAAAGGCTTGCCTGAGTTGTGGCTATGTTGAATTCTATCTTGATCCCGAGAAGCTTCGGGCCAACGTGACACGCTCGGAGTAGGTCACGGATTTGATGACAATGCCATGCAGTCGGACCCGCCGCGGCGGGCCGCTGATGGTCACGTTGGGGCAGAATGCAAGACCCGTCAATCTCGCGCAAAGACGCCAAGACGCCAGGAGATGACAGAGAATGAAATCGGTACAATCGTGGTTGATGCTGCCATCGCGGTGCACAAGGCACTTGGCCCGGGATTGCTTGAAACGGTTTACGAAGTCGTTCTGGCCCATGAGCTGGAAAACCGCGGGCTTGAGGTCAAGCGGCAAATTCCTATTCCGATTCAGTACGACGGTTTGACATTCGATGAAGGTTTTCGTGCTGACGTGGTCGTTGAAGAGCTCGTTATCCTTGAGCTCAAATCCGTCGAACACGCAACGGCTGCTCATCGCAAACAGATTCAAACTTACTTGCGACTTACCGGCAAGAAACTCGGGTTTCTGCTAAATCTCGGCGAAGCCCTCATGAAGGACGGAATTGTAAGAGCAGTAAACGGTCTTGAAGAAGAGCCCTAAAGGTTTTCTTTGCGGCTTGGCGGCTTGGCGCGATGATAATAGGTTGATGTCCAGCCGGTTACACGGAAACCATGTAACATCTACTTAGAGAAGAATACAAGACCAATCAGTCTCCCGCAAAGACGCCAAGAGATGACAGCGAACGAAAAAGGTTTTCTTCGCGGCTTGGCGGCTTGGCGCGAGTATAATCAAGATCTTATCCCTACCGGCGGAGTCTTTTGAGGGCACTTGGCCTGCCAGCGGCGGCAAGGGCGTGAAGAGCCCCGTGGACGCCTTAGGAGGGGATCGGTCAGGCGTGTTATAATAGGTAAATCGCCAGATATTGGCTTTATGTAGAGACTATATGAGACGTAGTCCGACTAAGGACAACCAGGATGAAAAATCGAACCCTACATCGATTGCTCGATTGGTGCTGATCGTCATGGACAACCATTCAATAATCCTTCGAGCCGCCCAACCCACCTTTGATGAAGGTTTGGAGTTTGCTCGCTACCTCGACGAAGCAGGCGAGGGCTTCTTCCGTTTCATGCTCGGTCGCCGAGTCGGGGACATAATCGCCACGGCATACACTCAACCCGACCACAACTTCTCGTACCAAAACGCAACCTTTGCCGAACATGACAAAGTCATCGTTGGAATGGTCTCAGGTTGCACTGCCGAGCAGCATCGCCGTTCTTCGGACCAGCCGCTGAAGCTGGCTTCGGGATACCGTGCTTTGCGAATGATGCGCGTAGCAATATGTTTTGCACCATTTCGGCGATTTCTCAACACCCTTGCCGATGGCGATTTCTACCTCCAGGCTATCGCTATCGAAAAAGAACTTCGCGGTCAAGGCGTCGGCTCCACCTTGATCGACTCTATCGAAGACCGGGCTCGTGCCACCGGTTCAACCCGGCTCTCCCTCGACGTCGCGGCCAAGAATGAGGGTGCTCGCAGACTCTACGAACGGCGCGGAATGACCGTCGAGTCGGGATGGCCAAAACTCTCGTTCATCCCACGAATACTCGTTCGGATGACGAAGTTACTATGAACCCTCGACGGATACCGTAATAAACCTAGGAACAGTGGGGCTGTTGAAAAACTGGATTTAGCTGTCATCCTGAGCGCATGCGAAGGATCTGGTATCCCAAAAACACCGCAAAACCGAGATTCT
The DNA here is from genome assembly GCA_965603355.1 of uncultured bacterium. Classification (GTDB taxonomy): domain Bacteria; phylum Hydrogenedentota; order CBFDCQ01; family CBFDCQ01; genus CBFDCQ01. Next base: position 37,829 of record CBFDCQ010000016.1, on the reverse strand, counting down.
TCGCTTCGCTCAGAATGACACCTAGCTGTCTGCCGGGACTTCTTCAACAGTCCCACAGTCACCTATTTGTCGTGTCGCGTGGACAGGTTGTGAGGAAGAATACAAGACCAGTCAATCTCGCGCAAAGACGCAAAGACGCCAAGATATGACAGAGAACGAAAAAGGTTTTCTTTGCGGCTTGGCGGCTTGGCGCGAGTATAATAAAGATGTTGTCCAAACCGGCGGATCGCGCCGGCGGAGTTTTTTGAGAGCAGTTGTCGTGAGCGCGGCGGCCACGATCTTCTGCTGCCGACAGATCTTCCTACGGCGACCTTCGTAAGAATTGGGGATAGTATCCTAATTAGAATTCGGGGGACACCGCACCTATTTCACATATGGATGATAAAAGTCTCATCCCCCATCGAGAAAAACTATGTAACCCGAAATTTCCCAGCTAACCTTACTCAGCTACTCTACTGAGCCTGATTTCTAAGACCAAATTCTGCATACGCAACGCTCCAAAGCTCCAACAGGAAGGGAGCATTATCATTATTAGTCTATAAGCTCCAGCCTTCTCGAAACGCCGGCTTGATATGTTTGTCCGCTTCCGGTGCGTTGGTGGCCCTCATGTTCCGGCCATCCCAAAGTATCTTCTTTCCGGTACGCAGCGCCACGTTACCGAGCAGAATCGCCTCGGTCATTGGACCTGAGTAGTCGAAATTACCGTGGACGGGTTTACCGCTCTTGCACGCGTCTATCCAGCCCCGATGATGGCCTCGCAACCGGGGGATGCTTTTTTCCGGTTGTTTGTAGGCCTTCATCTTCGACTCAGGAACGATGCGGGGGGATTCCGCCCAGCCGCTCATCGTGATTACACCGTCGTCACCCACAAAGTAAATGCCATTGCCGCCCCTGAACCTGCGGCTCTCTTCAAGTCCCGGTGGTCGTGGAGGCCGCGCTTCGCCGTCATGCCAATACATGGTGACCGGCGGCATATCTCCACGTGCGGGAAACTCGTAACGATGTACGGCCGCAACGGGTACGGTTTCGTCGGTCATCCCGGTGGCGGTGGATTCCACGCTCGTGGGGTAGCCCAGGTCAAGCGCCCAAAAGGCCGGATCGACGTTATGACAGGCCATATCGCCTATTCCTCCCGTGCCGAAATCCCACCAGCCGCGCCAGTTGTACGGGTGATAAACGGGATGATAGGGGCGGTGAGGGGCAGGTCCGAGCCAGAGATCCCAGTCCAGTGTATCCGGCACAGAAGGCCTATCCTCGGGCCTGCTATTGATATTGAGCCACGACGATGCTCCGGAACCGGTGTAGCCGTGGACTTCACGCACCGGCCCGATCGCCCCGTCTTGTATCCACTCTACTGCCACGCGGATCCCTTCTCCGGAATGGCCATGATTGCCCATCTGCGTCATCACGCCGGCTTTTCGGGCAGCCTCGGTAACCATCCGCGTCTCATATACCGAATGGGTCAGAGGCTTCTCGCAATACACGTGTTTGCCCTTCTTGATGGCTGCCATGCAGGCCACTGCATGCACGTGATCGGGTGTGGATACCACGACAGCGTCGATACCGTCTTCGCTGTCCAGCATCTCACGGAAATCCGCATAGCCTGTGCAGCCTTTGTAGCTGCTCGAACCTGTGCGGTCGGCATTGTGCCGTTCGACCCTGCTAAGTGCGCTGTCCAGTCCCGCAATACCGTGCCCCATCTCACCGTAGTCGACCTTCGTATCGACATCACAAAGGGCTACTACCTGTACGTCATCGAGATTGAGCAAATCACCCATGTTGCCCCTGCCTTGGTCACCTACCCCGATAAAGGCCAGGTTGATCTTCTGACTCGGTGCCGGCTGAGCGCTCCTTCCCAGGACACAACCAGGCACAATCGTGAACGCCGCTGCTGCTGCCGCTGCTGAGCTGCCCACGAATTTGCGCCTAGTCAGTTTTCGATCTTGCTTGTCAACCTTCTTGTCATTGACCTTCATTTACAAGTTCCTTTCTCTCCTACGGATATCGCCTAATCGTAAACTTCTTGGCCTTGTACTTCCCATCCGGCAATACAGTCGGAAACTTATACTTCGGGTCGGTAAACAGCGCATACGCGGCCGGGTCGCCTTCCTTTACTTTCTCTCTCGTATTCAACCTCCATTCTCCTTCAATTTGCTCAAGACGACCGGGGTAATCCTGCGCACCGAGTATAGATGTCAATGCCCAGTAGATATATTCAGAGTTCATGCAATCATAATCACATGTCTCGTCATCATACGTGAACCAGGCACCAGGCGGATACTCCTCCGGGACCTCCATAAAGCGCGCCCCTCTGGCTTTATCCAACGCATTCGAAATCTCGGTTCCCGGTACTCTCCCGAACACTTCCGGGTATGCAACACCGTATCCCTGGTCGGTAATCATGTGCAGAACTTCTTCAAGTGAAGCGTCAAACAGACCTTTGGCCGCTCCGTTCGGATGCACTTCAGCATCATTTGCATGTCGATAGGTGGCTTTACCCTTGATCAAGGCATCCATAACCTTCTTGTTATCAGCTACACCATCTTCATCATTATCCAAATACTCAGCCAGTATGTTGGCAACATGGAGCACTATCTCATCACTCGAATCAGCAGTTGCCAGGACACGAATGCCGAGGACTTCTACCTGTTTGGTGAACCTTCTCCTCCGCCTCTGGCTGAGCTGCGGGGCGGGCGCCCCCCAACAGTTCGAACCCACGTGCGGAACTCCTCTTCCGACAAGACCTTACTCATAGCCTCGTTGAGCTTGGCCCGTTGCGTCTCAGAAACCGCGCGCATTGCGTCCCTGTCGCCGCCGGCCATCGCTTTCTGGCGGGCAGCCGTCGACTCGGCATCGTAAGCGCTGACAATATCGAGCGCTTTGGCCTGTTTCGCCTTGTCAAGCTCGAGACCGGCAACGATGTTGACAATCTTGTCCAACGAGCCGCTGAACCTGCCGAGCTGTCTGGCAGCCTGCTTGGTCTTCTTCTTGCCGAGGAACGTGCCAACATCTTTTGCGAATTTCTCAGTCTCGGCTTTGGCGACCTTCTGCTGAACCTCGCGCATGATCCGGCCCATGCCCCGTCGTTCTTCAGGAGCCGCCTTTGCCCGCGCTTCTTTCCGCGCCTTACCCAAGACCTCAGGGTAACTCTCGCGGGCCTTCCTGTACGCATCGACCAGCTTGGTGGTCTGCTCTTTGGAGAGCTCCAGCTTGCCGGCAACATGGCTTGCCTGAAGCGTCCAGGCAGCCTGAGCGTCTTCCGGAGACATCCGCTGAGCCTGGACCGACATTGTGGAGCACAGCGCCGCCACCAGAGCCAGAACCAGAATGGAGCTTGCCAATAGTCTCATGATCGTTTCCCTCCTCTGTTGTGTACCCCGACACAAGTTGTGAACATCCATCCCCCATTGGATATTACCCACGACCCCTAAAGTATAACATAAAGGATCTGGAAATGTTCCATCCAGCATACAGGGGCGCGATCGGCGCGAGATCAATCCGAAAACCGGGAAGGATTTTCCTGCGGGCAGCAGGTACCGTCAGAACCGAGCAGCATCGCAGTGACTCGGTCATCAGAGATACCGTTAGACAATAGGGTACAATAGGGGCCAGGGGGGCTGTTGAAAAAGTGCATTTAGGTGTCATCCTGAGCGCACGCGAAGGATCTGGTGTCTCAAAAAGCCCGGAAAATGGAGATTCTTCGCTTCGCTCAGAATGACGTCCGGTCGTCTGTAGGGACTTTTTCAACAGCCCCCCAGGCACCTATTTTCTGTTTTCCTGTTGCCGTTTGCGTTCCTCCATGCTATCATGTATAGGAAAGGCGCATCGGCTGAGTAGTAGCACGATGGGCTTGGCTAGCGGGCTGTCTGGGCGCAGGGGTCAGTTGGAGGTGGGATAAGGGCAACAAATAGGTGGTCGTCCCCTATTGTACACTCCCCTGTTGTCCTATTGTTATATTGTTAGTCCCTCATTTGTGTTTTCAGGCTCGAGAGGCTTCTTGGACGTGACGGCCGCAAGAAGAAGCCGGGAAGAAGACGAGAAGACGGGCAAGAATAGGTGTGGCGTCGTCCTATTCCCGCTATTCCCCTATTCCCGGGGAATATACCGATCGAACGCTTATAAAGCGCATGTGGAAATGAAAGGGAGGTACGCGTGAAACATCAACGTCTGTTTTTCTGGTCGATAACGGCGGCCTTGGCGGGATTTCTTTTCGGGTTCGACACCATCGTTATCTCGGGTGCGGAACAGAAGCTCGAGTCACTGTGGAACCTCAACAGCGCCATGCATGGCCTCTGTATGAGCGCCGCGCTGTGGGGCACGGTTCTGGGAGCCTTGACCGGCGGATGGCCGGCCGAGCGGTTTGGCCGCCGGAGAACACTGATCTGTATCGGTGTGTTGTACTTTGTTTCGGCGGTGGGTTCCGGTATTGCGCCGGAGAAGTATTTCTTCATGGTCTCCCGTTTCATCGGTGGTCTGGGCGTGGGAATGGCCACCGTGGCGGCGCCGATGTACATTTCTGAGATATCGCCGGCCGCGATGCGCGGACGCCTTGCAGGCATGTTCCAGTTCAACATCGTTTTCGGCATCCTGATCGCCTTCGTATCCAATTACTTTCTCGGCAAGTACGTGAATGTGGAAGTCGCCTGGCGCTGGATGCTTGGCGTCGAAGCACTCCCCGCTTTGCTGTATAGCGTCCTGTGCTTTACGATCCCTGAGTCTCCGCGATGGCTGATTGTCCACGGCGGACGGCGCGAGGCGGGCATGAACATCTTCCGCCGGATCAACCCGGACTTTTCGGAGTCGGAGATCACAGCCCTGGCCGATTCCGTTGAAGCCAGTGTGGGTGACAAGGAAACGCCCGTGCAGTTCTTCACGAGGCGCCTGAAGATCCCGATCATGCTGGCTTTCCTGGTGGCATTCTTCAACCAGCTGTCCGGTATTAATGCGATCCTGTACTTCGCGCCTCGAATCTTTCAATGGACCGGGCTTGACAAGCACGCCGCCCTGCTTCAGTCCGTCGGCATCGGCGCTACCAACCTGGTCTTCACGTACTTGGGCCTGTGGCTTATCGACAGACTAGGGCGGCGCAGCCTGCTTTATATCGGGTCGTTCGGCTACATTGCATCGCTCGGCCTTTGTGCCTGGGCTTTCAGCGCCGGGAACTACCAGATTGTGCCGTGGTGTATTTTTGCCTTCATCGCCGCCCACGCTGTTGGTCAGGGGACTGTGATCTGGGTGTTGATCAGCGAGATCTTCCCCAACCGGAACCGGGCTTCAGGCCAGGCACTGGGCAGCTTCACCCACTGGTTCTTCGCTGCGTCGTTGACGTTTGCCTTTCCGAGGATGGCTGAAAGGCTGCCGCCGTCCGTTATCTTCGGCTTCTTCTGCTTCATGATGGTCCTTCAGCTTATATGGGTCAAGTTCATGGTGCCGGAGACAAAGGGTATATCGCTTGAAGAGATGCAGCACAAGCTCGGGATTGAAGAGTAGTATCTCGGAAATCCGATGCGTCCAGCACAACGGAAGCGTCGAACAGACCCTGTGAGAGATCGAATCCGTGTTTTTCTGACCGGTCGCCGTCAGGGGCGGGTGTCCCGATTGGCGACGCCCACGTTCCTCGGTCTATAAGCTCCAGCCTTCCCGATACGCCGGCTTGATATATTTGTCCGCTTGCGGCGCATTGGTGGCCTTCATGTTCGGGCCGTCCCAATATATCTTCTTGCCCGTCCGCAACGCCACATTGCCCAGCAATACCATTTCGGTTAACGGACCGGCATAATCGAAATTCGAGCTGGCCGGCTTGCCGCCCTTGCAGGCGTTTATCCAGTCTCGATGATGTCCTGGAACTCGATCGATTGTCTTCGGCGGCAGCTTATATTCCTTCATCTTCGACTCGGGAATTATGCGTGGGGAGCCACCCCAGCCGCCACATTTTATCACTCCCTCGTCGCCCACAAAGTAAATGCCGTTTTCCCCCATTTCACGGTATTCTTCGAGCCCTTCCGGTCGTGGGGGCATCAAGCCGCCGTCATACCATCTCAGGGTGCACGCAGGCATATCCCCGCGAGCCGGATACTCGTAATGATACACTGCCCCTGCGGGTACCGTTTGTCTGTTCAGCCTCGAGGAACTGGCTTCCACGCTCGTGGGATAGCGCAAGTCAAGAGCCCAGAAGGCCGGATCCACGTTATGACAGGCCATATCACCGATTCCTCCCGTACCGAAATCCCACCAGCCGCGCCAATTGTACGGTGCATAAGCGGGATGATAGGGTCGGTAAAGCGCCGGACCGATCCAGCGGTCCCAGTCCAGTCCCTTCGGCACAGGCGGGCTCTCCTTAGGCCTGCGATCCATATCCGTCCATTCTGATCCTCCAGCGTTAGTCCAGGCGTGGATCTCACGTACCGGTCCGATAGCCCCGTCTCGCAGCCACTCTACCGTCAAACGAATCGCATCCCCGGAATGGCCGTGATTACCCATCTGAGTCGCCACTCCTGCTTTTCGGGCGGCCTCTGTTACCACTCGCGTTTCATATACCGAATGGGTCAGAGGCTTTTCGCAGTACACATGCTTACCTCGCTTGATAGCTGCCATGCATGCCACTGCATGCACGTGATCGGGAGTGGATACAACAACGGCATCTATGCCCTTCTCTCGTTCCAGCATCCTATGGAAATCCACATAGCTGGCGCAGCCCTTGTATGTCCCCGATTTTCTTTGGTCGGCGTAGTGCTTCTCCACGATCTCAAGTGCAGGTTTCAGTCCCGCTACGCCTCCGTAGTAGAACCTTCCGTAGTCACTCCACTGATTGACATCACAAAGGGCTATAACCTGCACATCCTGATGCTCGAGTACGCTTCTGATATTACCTGTACCCTGTCCTCCGGTACCGATAAAGGCCACATTGAGCTTGTCACTCGGTGCCGGACGACCGCGCCCTCCCCGGACACAACCGGGTAGAATCGTGAAGGCCGCTGCTGCCGCCGCCGAGCCGCCCACAAACGTACGTCGGGTCATCTTTCGACCCTGCTTCTTTTCATTAGTCCCCATCTCTACCATCCTTTCTCTCAAGAGCCGATGTTGGATCAACTCTAACCTGGGATTTTCCCTATAAGATTGTATTCAGTGCCTCCCCTTCCGACAGTTCACGGGACAACTCAAGGCGCACTATCACAACGGATGACGGCCCCCTTGTGGCCTCACTCTAGCAGTTCTCCTATGGCGCGTCAAGGCGAGCGCACGGGCAAGCCATGGGGCACGACAAACCTCAAGGAACGACGCCAGTACCAGGTTTTCGTCGTGTTCCTTCCATCCGTAAATACCAAGCTGTTCTAGAATCATCGTTCTATCGTCCTTTTCACTTTCACGGAGCCAATGCTAGGGGGTGACTGACGAACAACGGAACGGTTGTCCCACGCAACTGATTCGTGACAACGCTCCACTCAAGATATCAGTTCAAGCTGCTTGCATTTTCTTCTTGACAAAACTACCACAAGTGTGGTACGATAACGACAAACCTAAAAGGAGGGTCGCATGGCGAAAGAACTTCCCGAACTATCCAAGGCCGAGTGGTTGATCATGAACGTCTGCTGGAACGGGGGCGAGCTTACCGCCCGCAACGTCCATGAGAAAGCTGTCACGAAGAGAGAATGGGAATACCAGACCGTCAAGACCATGCTCGACCGTCTTGTCGCTAAGGGTTACCTGCGTCGAAGGAAGCTCGGACCTCTCTGCCTGTACAAGCAGGCCGTGCCTCGTTCGAAGGTTGTCACGAAGGCCGTTGAGACGTTTGCTGATACGGTCCTCGGCAGCACGTTCGTGCCACTGTTTGCACATCTTGCGGAGGGCAGAACGCTGAGCGACGAGGAAATTGCAGCCCTTGAGAAACTGATAGAGGAACACCAGGAGGACTAGAGCGATGAACGTGCTTGATGCCGTCGCGAGTCAATGTGTGCGCACCCTTTGGGCCGTGAGCGTACAGGTTTCGGTTCTCGTGGGATTGGTCGCGGTCGTTTCCATGTTCAGCCGTAGGTCGTCGCCCAGGCTCCGTCACTGGTTGTGGTGTATTGTATTGGTTCGGCTGTGTTTACCGATCAACCTGACGCTTCCGCTTGGTCTTGCGGGCCATTTGCGAGAGGCTGTCGAAGGGTCGTTCATGTCCAGTTCCGAGGGGCGATATCTTCCTTCAAAAAGGCTCGAGTCTGTCCTCGGAACCGAATATGTTGATACAGCACAACCCATTCAGCTGCACCCTGAAGCAGGAAGCGTGTCCATGAAGGAGTCCGTTGCCGTGCGGGACGTCTTCCGGCCGGTCTCGCTTGCCGGTAAGATCGGCCTAGCTTGGTTCATCATCGCGATATGCCTCGCGGGTACGGTTGGCCTCCGTACGATCCGTGCTCGCAGGTTCATACTGTCCTGCCCGGTGTCTGCCCGAGCTGACCTGGTAGCGCTCATAGAGCGGCTTCGTGCGAGGCTCAGAATAAAGAGGCATGTTACCGTACGCCTCCTTGCTTGGTCACGAGAAACCGGTGGTCCGATCGTGACCGGAGTGCTCCGGCCCACGGTATTGTTGCCCGTCCGAATGGTTGGGGAATGGGATCTGAAGGATCTTGAGCCGGTGTTGCTACATGAGCTAGCCCACATCAGGCGATTCGATCTTCTGGTGAATTGGGTCCAGACCGCTATCCAAGTCATTTACTTCTTCCATCCACTGGTGTGGTACGCGAACTGGCGACTTCGTCAGGAGCGCGAGATGATATGCGACGATATGGCTGTCGTACACATGGGGGCGGGGCGGAAACGATACAGCAAGAGCGTTCTGCGCGTCATTCAGGATACAAAGAGGGTGCCGTCGTTTGCGGCGGCTGGTCTTGGGCTTGCGGAGAGCCACAGTTCTCTTGCTCGGCGCATCGCGAGAATCATGAGCCGTAGATACCGTGTCCATCGGAGGATGAGGGTAACATCCTTTGCGCTCCTAGCTATCCTCGCCTGCGTGAGCGTCGTGCTCGCAAGCGATGAGGGGGAGCGGACGTCCTCCGACCCGGCCGGCGCAGCCGAGCATGCAGAACAAGATCTGGCGGTCCGGGTCGGGGTACACCTGACGGACGGGTCGCGCCTCATTGGGGAACCGAAAGCCGAATCTGTCTCGTTGCGGCACGCACTGGGCGAAATGGATGTGCCCATAAGAGACATTTCCACAATCACGCGCACGGAAGACCGGCAGGTGTGGTCGGTCGAACTGCAGGATGGGGACAGGCTGACGGGCAACCTGAACTTGCGTCAGTTGGAGATGACTGCCCTCTTTGGAGAAGTGGTCATACCCATTCGCGATGTTGAGAGGATTGACGGCCCGCGTGCGGTGACGGTACGCGGCGGCGTGGTGTCCTCGGTGGCCGCGCTCCGATATCCATTTGACGGTTCCGGGCCGTCGGTTCAAGATAAGAGCGGCAGCGGAAAACACGGTAAGCTCCAAGGCGCTGAGCGGCGTGACGGTAAGATCGGAACAGGGCTGTTCTTTGATGGCATCGACGATTGTGTAACCGTGCCGGACGTCCACCTCGCCAACTTCACCTTTTCAGCATGGGTGGCTACAGCAGCCGTGTCTGTGAATAACCGGCGCGTGATCCTCCTTGACGATGGACAGCATTACTATTCCTTGGAAGGTAACATTGGAGGCGGCGCCACACTATACGTCGATAGGCAGATCGAGATGAATGATTACGGGCGCCGGTTCCCTGTAGGAACATGGACCCACCTTGCAGCGACCTACGATGGGGAGACCGCACGCCTTTATGTCAACGGGGAGGTGGCTATGACCCGCAAAGGTGCTTTCCCTGATGGCATTCAGGGCACGCTTTACATAGGCGGGATCGGAACTCACAACGGAGGGTTCTGGCACGGCGGCATTGACGAGGTCGCAATCTTTGATCGAGCACTGTCCGAAAAACAGGTCAAAGAACTCTACGGTGTGCCGGGGCCGGCTGAGCCCAACGTCCTGGAATACCCCGTTCTTCTTGATGAGCGAACAATAAGGCTGAGGGACAACCACTCGCTGATCCAGAGGGACTGATGCCCGCAGGTGAGCTCGGTACCGTTGTACCAATGAAGAAACGGGGACCCAACATGAGCACGCATCTCAGAAGAAGCCCATATGGACGGTCTCTCTTAAGTGTTTTCGCTATCGCCATAATCGCCTTCATCACACTCGGTGATGGTGGTGGCACTATCGCTCAGGTACTCTCACCTGGAGTCTCCATACCAGAGGGGCTGCAACTTCATGTTGTTCTGTATTACCCATTCGTACCCGGCGACGACACCGGTACGATTCTCGACTACTCTGGGAACCGTTACCACGGAGTTCTCCATGGAGCCAAACGGGACAAGAATGCCAGAGCAGAAAGAGGTATCTCTCTTGATGGTGAGGACGACCACGTAAGTATACCGGGAATCCACCTGGAGAGCTTCACGTTCGCGGCGCTCGTGAAAGCGTCTGCACCGAGTGACTCAGCGCCCGCGGGCATCAACCCACTCAATAATCGATGTCTATTCTGCCTTGAGGGAGACAAGGGGTACTTCTCTCTGCAGGGTGACTCCGAAGGCTCGTTGCGATTTGCCGGTGCTGTGCATGGCCGCACCGCGGAAGTGAGACAGTCCGAGTGGCGGTTTCAGACCGACAGTTGGACCCCTATAGCAGTTAGCTACGACGGGCTATCGGTGACGGTTTACGAGAAGGGTGAAGTTACGCAGACGGGGTTTCTGCCCGGGGACGATGTCGCTGGAACTGTGTACCTGGGCGGCACGGGCAGAGCGGGCGAGAGCTGCTGGCGCGGCGGCCTTGACGAGGTTATTCTGTTCGACAAGGCGCTTAGGACCGAAGAGATAGGGATTCTCCATGCCGCCATGCGCTCACCGGCGAAAGAGCAGGTATTTGTTTCTCCGTATTTTGCCAAGACTTCCGCTCCAGCTAAGCCGGCCCCTGCGGAATCTCCCGGCCCCGCCACAGGCGCAGGCAAAGGGCTTATGGCTCATTACTCCTTTGACAGTATATCGGGATCCGAGGTTCTCGACACATCTGGCAGGAACAAGCATGCGACCTCCCGTGGACCGACGTACGAACAGAATGGCCGGCGCGGCGGCGCTTTGTATTTCGACGGCGAAGACGATTTCCTCAGTGTAGACAACGTACATTTCGACGAGTTCACGTTCTCCGCGTTTGTGAAGACATTGACACCGCCCAGCAAGAGGAACACAAACAACCGGCGGCTGTTTCTATTGCACGATGGCCCACGCTATTACACTTTACAGGGAAACTCGGGCGGGTCTATCAGCTTCGAGGGTACTGGACGTCAGGAAGTGAGTGAATATGGCTGGCAGTTTCAGCCCCACACGTGGACGCACGTGGCCGTTACGTATTCGAGGCCAACCGTTCGTCTCTATAAGGACGGCAAACTAACGGAAGGCCGACAGATCGACGCGGACGAGGTGACCGGCACCCTGTTCATTGGTGGAACGAATCAGCACTACGGCCGCTTCTGGCACGGGATGATTGATGAAGTGATCTTGTTCGACCGTGCTTTAAGCGAGGCCGAGATCGAGTCTCTCCATGGCTCAACGGGTCATCTGGAACCACAAGCGGTATCCCGGGGCTTGGTTGGCGGTAAGCCGGAGGATGCTGCTTCACGGCGCCCGTTCCCATTTGGCCCAGCCCAGTACCCAGAACGAGACCTACGGGTCCAGGTCGAGGTACACCTGACGGACGGGTCCCACCTCATTGGGGAACCGAAAAGCGAATCTGTTGCGCTGCAGCACGCACTGGGCGAACTGGATGTGCCGATAACGGACATCTCCACAATCACGCGCACGGAAGACCGGCAGGGGTGGTCGGTCGAACTGCAGGATGGGGACAGGCTGACAGGTAACCTGAACTTGCCTCAGATGGAGATGACGACGCTCCTAGGAAAAGTGGTCATACCCATTCGGCATATTGAGAAGATCTCCGTCTCGCATACGATGACGGTACGCCGCCGCGACGTGCCTTAGGCGGTCGCGCTCCGATATGCATTCGACGGTTCCGGGCCGTCGGTTCAAGATAAGAGCGGTAGCGGGAAACACGGTAAGCTCCAAGCCGCTGAGCTGCCCACAAACTCACGCCGGGTTATTCTTCGACCCTGCCGGCTGACATTTTGTCTGGTGGTTTCCATCTTTACCGTCCTTTCTCTTAAGAGCGTTGGATCAACTTCTAATTCTGTATTTCCCCTATAAAGCGGATTCCGCCTATCCGCTTGCTTCAGCGGGATCTGCGTTCTTAGCCAATCCCCGTTTTCTCACCCCATACTCAATGGCGTCCACCGGGCACACGTTCAGGCAGCGCATGCAGCTGAAACAGTCGGCAGGAAGTTTCTTGCGTTCAACCCGCCCTTTCGCCGCTTCCGAAGGGCAGGCTTTGACGCACGCGCCGCACTTAGTACACTTCTCCTGGTCGACGTTCACGCGAGCAACGCTCAGCTTCTCGGCCAGCCACGAGACGAGGCCGAAGGGACATATGAAGTGGCAGAAAGGCCTGTAGACTGCCAACGCAACAACAAGAACGACGACTATCGTGATCGGTATGGTGATCGGATCAAAACCCAGATTGAACAGATCAAACGCGTTCATATAGTGGTAGACAACAAATCCTTTGCGGCCCCCAACAATGCCGAAAAGAAGAAGGAGCACCACGAGGAACAGAAGTGCGCGAACAGTGTTTGTTATCCCAAAACGGAATTTTACCCTCTTCACGCGGCGAAGGATTGGAAGGCTGAAGATCAACTCCTGCAAAGCCCCCAACGGGCACGTCCAGCCGCAGATCACTTTGTTGCCCACCACAACAAGGCTTATGAAGAACAGAAAAGCCAACATCTTGATAGCTGGATCGGGATATAGTCCGACGGCGGATTTGAGCACTTTGACAAATCCTTCCATCGGGTTCGGGGACTTTCCCAAGAGAAACCCGCACACTATTACAGAGATCAACAGGATGAGGAGATATGGTGCACGGGGATACCAGCTTTTTCTCTCCTTGACGTCGCTCCCGTCCGGCCGACCCAATTCCGTGAGGAATACGACAGCAAATAGCGACAGGGCGACGTAAACGAAATACTTCAGAGTCGTGTCCTTGTGCGAAAGCAGATGTTCGACCGCATGCTGGAGCTGTTCCTCGCTGACTCCCAGGGTTTTAAGAGGTTTCCCCTTAGGTACGTCAAGATCTAGCTTCAGTTCCCTGGCAAGCGCCCTGCCGGTGACGCCAATCTCCGGCGCAATCTGCCGGATAGGCATTTCAGTCGTGAATGTCTCTGCGCTCGGTTCTTCTATGGCCGCGGTCGCACGGAGACCGAGCGCCACGATCACGACCATCATCACAACAGTGCCAAGCAACGTATATCGCTGTCGTTTAGAGAGCAGAGAAAACCAACTCATGATCACCATCACTCACTCCTTTCTCCAAGCCGTTACGCCATACATGACCGCTCGTCCGCATAAAACCTAGACACCTTCGTGCTCTTCGTGTCCTTCGTGGTTTCCCAGGCGTGGTGTTTTGTTTGACCACGAAGAGCACGAAGCACGCGAAGCAACTACAAAACCATTCGCTTGATCCCGTCCTTCAGGACTCTTACGTTGAAGTTGATTAGCAGTCCTATCGGTATCCCTGCCAACTTCATATACGTGAGGAGTTGCGCCTGATGAACTGCCGCAAGCGCATCAACGCTTTTCACCTCAACTATGATCTTGTCGTCCACCAGGACGTCGATTCTGTACCCGCAATCCAGATGGACACCTTTGTACTCGACCGGAACCGCATGCTGCAGACGGAAGGGAATATCGGCAACTTTGAGTTCGTGGGCCAGACACTGCTCGTAAGCGGACTCCAACAGGCCAGGCCCGAGATGCCTGTGCACCTCAATCGCGCACCCGATCACCCGGTTGGACAAGGCATCGAACTCCAACTCTCGCTTTCCCTTCGTGCTCTTCGTGGGCTTCGTGGTTAACCCACATTGGCCCTACACCCAATTGGACGCGTGGTTGACCCACAAAGGCGACTACTTCATCTTACGGATGCGCACTTCGACATCCTTGACGTCCTTCATCAGAGCAACGAGTCTCGACGTGTCGGTATCGCCATAGTGATATGGGTAAAGGACTTTCGGCTTGAAAGCCTTCGCGGCATCAGCCACCATCTCCGGCGTCATCGTGTACGGCAGGTTCATCGGCAGGAAAGCGATATCGATCTTTTTGAGGGCTTTCATCTCCGGGATATTCTCCGTGTCACCGGCGATATAGACCCTCTTATCGCCGAAAGTGACCACGTAGCCGTTTCCCTCGCCCTTCGGATGGTACGGCTTGTTGGGCCCGCGCATGTGGACGATATTGTATGCCGGTACGGCCTCTATCTTCAGCCCGCGGTTGGTGATCACACCGCCGTTCTTCATGACGATACCGCCCTTGACCTGTTTCGCGCAGATTTCCGTCAACACCACCGAGGTCTCATCTGTGCGCAACATCTGCAGCACTTTCGGATCAAGATGGTCGCCATGTTGGTGAGTTACCAGGATCAGGTCGGCTTTCGGCAACTTGCTGTAGTCCGCCTCGCGCGCCACCGGGTCAACGTGGATAACCTTCTTCCCGAACGCGAACATCAACGTACCATGGCCTATGAACGTTATCTTCAGGTCACCCGCCGACGTCTTGATCGTATCAACCTCGAACTTCTTCTCTTTCTCCTGCGCAACCGCCGCGAACGCAGTAACAACGATGCAAACGGTAACTAGAACGGATATAGCGCGCATGTCACACCTCCTTGAGATTGCACACCAGCCCACGGATACTCTACCCGACACGATCACACTACCAGCTTGCCCCAGCCTGTGTCAATTCCCCGGGAGCGGTCACGGTAGTCGCACAGCGGGCCCGTTCACAGGTAGGGCGGGCGTCCCGCCCGCCGTCGCGAGCCCGTTGCAAGGCGCCGGCAGTAGTACTCCCTTGCACGTCGCTCCAGCGCACCTCCCGCGTCATTCCCGCGAAGGCGGGAATCCAGTGACTAGACCTATGCGCGTGTTGCGCAGCTCCCTCGTCGATTGCTTGACTTATGAGACCAGAACCGGTAGATTAGTGTCGGAAGACGTCGGGACCGGGACTTATTAGCCGTGCATATACGCTAACTGGAAGACTACCGGCTCGACAGGAGAGATTCGGTTCACCGCATGACTACGGGATGAGCAACACGCGCTTCCCGTCGTCATTGCGAGGAGTCCGCGCCGACGGGCGACGCGGCAATCTCGTCTTTGCAGAAGAGGCGGACAACCGAGATTGCTTCGCTGCGCTCGCAATGACGACGCGAGGGGTATGCTCTCACCCCGCAAGTTCGAGGATATGCAGCATCTCTTTGACGGCGCGTTCGAGGCCGACGAGCACGGCGCGGGCGACGATATTGTGCCCGATGTTCACCTCGTGCAGGTGGGGTAACGTGGTCATACGCGGAAGGTTCAGGTAAGTGAGACCGTGACCGGCGTTCACGCCGAGACCCAGCGAATGCGTGAGCTCCGCCGCAACGCGCAACTTCTCAAACTCGGCATCCATCTCCTGCTGCGTAGCAGCGTTGGCGTACTGGCCGGTATGCAGTTCCACACAGTCGGCGCCGGTCTCGGCAGACGCGCGCACCTGTTCCTCGTCAGGGTCGATGAACAGGCTGACGTGTATGCCCGCCTGCTTGAGTTTCGCCACGGTCGCGGTGATATGCTCCACCTGACCGGCGATGTCGAGTCCGCCTTCGGTGGTGATCTCCTCGCGTTTCTCCGGCACCAACGTTGCCTGGTCCGGCTTGATCCCGGTGGCAATACCGACCATCTCGTCCGTAGCAGCCATCTCCAGATTGAGCTTCGATTTCACCGTCCTGCGCAGAATCTCGAGGTCCCTATCCTGTATATGCCGCCGATCGCCGCGCAGGTGGACGGTAATCTGATGCGCGCCGGCAACCTCGCACAGCGCCGCCGCCGTCACCGGGTCCGGCTCCGGATCCTTGCGGGCTTCACGAATGGTCGCTACATGATCGACATTGACCCCCAGCTCAATCATTTTCGTACCCTCTCAACCGTCCTCGCCGATTTCGGCCCTGACGTGTTCCGCCAACTCGTCCACAACCTGCTTGGTTTTATCCTCGTCGCGACCTTCAGCCATGATACGTATCATCGGTTCGGTTCCGGAAGCCCGTACCACAATTCTGCCGTGCGGTCCCAGCACTTTCTCGAGCTTCGCGACCTTCTCCTTGAACCCCTGCAGAGACTCGGGATCCTGTCTCTTGGCTGTTCTCACATTCACAAGTATCTGCGGGAAAGGCTGGAAACATTTCGCGAGTTCCGCAAGTTCCGTATCTCTTCTGCTCATTATAGCGAGCAACTGCAGCGCGGCGATCATGCCGTCGCCGGTCGTGTTGTGGTCGAGAAACACGATGTGCCCGGATTTTTCCCCGCCGAGGTTGAACCCGCCATCCAGCATTCTCTCGACGACGTACCTGTCGCCGACCGGGGTGCGTTCGACAGCTACGTTGGCCTCTTCAAGCGCCACATCCAACCCTACGTTGCTCATGACAGTCGCCACCACCGTGTTTTCCGCAAGGTCGCCCGACGTCGCCAGGTCGAGCCCGCTGATGGCCATCTGACAGTCGCCGTCAACGAGTTGCCCCTTGGCGTCCGACATAACCACCCTGTCGCCGTCACCGTCAAATGACAGGCCGAGATCGGCGCCTACCTCGCGCGTCTTCTCCATCATGCGTTCAGGGCATTGTGATCCGCAATCGGCGTTTATGTTCTCCCCGTTCGGCTCAACGGCCATGGGAATCACTGTGGCCCCCAACTCCTCAAGCACCCGAGGCGCTACCTTGTACAACGCACCGTTGGCACAATCCGCAACGACCTTAACACCTTCGAGCGTCATACCTTTCGGGAACGTTGCTTTGACAAACTCTATGTACCGCCCCACGGCATCGTCTATGCGAAACGCTTTTCCCACATGCCCCGCCGTCGGCCTGATCGAGTCTATCTCGCCCGACGACAGCAGCCGTTCCATCTCCCGCTCGACATCATCCGCTAGTTTGAACCCCCCCGGCGAAAAGAATTTGATGCCGTTGTCCTCGTAAGGGTTGTGTGAGGCAGAGATCATGATCCCCGCGTCAGCCCGGAGGCTCCTCAGAATGTATGCGACGCCCGGCGTCGGCAGCGGGCCGACCACAAGTACATCCACGCCCATCGAGCAGATTCCCGCAACCAGAGCGCTCTCCAGCATATATCCCGAAAGACGCGTATCCTTGCCTATCAGTACGCGATGACGCCGGTCGTCCCTCAGGAAAATGTACCCGGCAGCTCGTCCCACACGCAACGCGGTCTCCGTGGTCATCGGTTCAATGTTGGCGACACCACGAATACCGTCCGTGCCGAAAAGTTTAGTCATTGCACCCTCTCCCTCGTCCGACTATCGCATCCGACATCCGCGCCACACGCGCCATCTCCTTCACGTCATGCACTCTCACAATATCGGCGCCGTTGATTATCGATAGAGCCACAGCGGCCGCGGTTCCCTCCAACCTCTCCTGCACCGGCAAGTCCAGCACCCGCCCGATGAAAGACTTCCTCGACACGCCAATGAGCACCGGCTTGCCGAACTGGCGAAATCTCCGCAGATCGCGGATAATCTCCAGGTTATGCTCAACGGTCTTGCCGAAACCTATCCCCGGATCTATTATTATATCACTTATCCCAAACGATTCGGCAAAAGAGATCCTTTCCTCGAAGAAGGCACAAATGTCGTCCACCACACATTCGTACACGGGATTGCTCTGCATGGTAGACGGCATTCCGAGCATGTGCATCAGTATGAGGGGACATCCCGCCTCAGCAACGACCTCACCCATCCCGGGGTCGCCGCGCAGTGCAGTAATGTCGTTGACGATGCTCGCGCCCGCCTTGACCGCCGTCGCGGCGATATCAGCCTTGTACGTATCTACGGACAGGGGCGTCTTGACGCTCTCGACGATCCGTTCAACAAGCGGGAAAAGTCTGCGACGTTCCTCCTCGACCGGCAGCGGCTCTGCGCCCGGCCGCGAAGATTCCGCACCGATGTCGAGGATGTCCGCGCCCTCCCCGGCGACCGCAATCGCCCTCGCGAACGCCTCCTCGGCAGGGAAGTACAGACCACCGTCCGAGAAGCTATCCGGAGTGACATTCAGCACGGCCATGACGTACGTTCGCTCGCCGGGCTTCCGGAACAGCGCATCGCATACGGTCGCGGCGGGGTTCATCGAAGGATCTTGCAGGTCAGATACGCTCATTTTGCACGATATCGGAAGAACACCGGTGCAGGCCCCAAACCCGGCACCGGCAACACTAGCTGTCAGGGTTCGGGTTGACCTCGACCGGTTCCGCGGGCTCGGCTGACTCAACCTGCTTCGCGGCGTCCGCCTCAACCGGCGGCTCCAACCCGACCGACTTCATTATCTCGTCCAGGTCCTCATTCTCGAGGACCTCGCGTTCCACCAGCGCCCGGGCCACCGCATTGAGAAACTCCTTGTGGCCTGTCAACAGGTCCTTTGCGGTCTCGTGACAGTCGTCGATTATCCGTCGCATTTCTCTGTCAATCTCAGCGGCAACCTCCTCGCTGTAGTTACGCTCTTTCAGGAGGTCCCTACCCAGAAAGATCTCGGGGTTCTCGCCGAACGAGATCGGCCCCATTCGCTCGCTCATACCCCATTCGCACACCATTCTGCGAGCCTCGTCGGTACACATCTTGATATCCGCCGCCGACCCGGTTGTAGTCTCGCCGAACACTATCTCCTCGGCAGCCCGACCGCCAAGATAAACCGTGATGTTTGCCAAACAGTAACTCTTGGCTTTCGTGTGTCGGTCCTCGGTGGGCAGACTCTGCGTCTGCCCGAGAGAAGGTCCGCGCGGGATGATCGTGACCTTGTGGACGCGGTCCGCGTCCGGGACAAGCTTTGCCACCACCGCATGTCCCGCCTCGTGGTACGCTGTCATGCCTTTTTCCTTTTCGCTGATGAAGATGCTGCGTCGTTCCGGCCCCATGAGGACCCTATCTTTCGCGTCCTCAAACTCCTTCATGTTAACCTGATCCTTGCCCCTGCGCGCGGCGAGCAATGCAGCCTCGTTCACCATGTTCGCGAGGTCCGCTCCCGAGAATCCGGGCGTGCCTCTGCCGAGAATCCTCAGGTCCACATCATCGTCGAGAGGGATCTCCTTCGTGTGGACTCTCAGTATACCTTCGCGCCCGTTTATATCCGGATTGTCCACCACGATATGTCTGTCAAACCGTCCCGGTCGGAGCAGCGCCCGGTCGAGCACGTCCGGCCGGTTGGTGGCGGCAACCAGAATGACCCCTTCGTTCGAGTTAAACCCGTCCATCTCCACGAGCAGCTGGTTCAACGTCTGCTCTCTCTCGTCGTGGCCGCCGCCGATACCCGCGCCGCGCTGCCGCCCGACAGCATCCAGTTCATCTATGAAGATGATGCACGGCGCATGACGCTGTCCCTGGTTGAACAGGTCGCGCACCCGGCTAGCACCCACGCCAACGAACATCTCCACAAAATCCGACCCGCTGATACTGAAGAACGGCGCTTTCGCCTCGCCCGCCACGGCACGAGCCAACAGCGTCTTGCCTGACCCCGGCGGACCCATCAACAGGACACCTTTGGGTATTTTGCCGCCGAGTTTCGTGAACTTCTTGGGCTCTATCAGGAACTCGATGATCTCCTGCAGCTCCTCCTTCGCTTCGTCGACACCCGCTACGTCCTCGAAAGTGACCGGTTTCTGGTCCTGGGTCACCAATCTCGCCCTGCTCTTGCCGAAAGACAGCGCCTTGTTGCCACCCATCTGCATCTGTCTGTAAGCGAAGAAGTACAGCAGACCCAGGATAAGCACCAACGGAAGCAAGTTCACCAGCCCGATTACAAGCCAGTTCGGCGCATACGCTTTCGCTGTGACTTTGACACCTTGTTGCTTCAGTCTCTCACGCCAATCCTGCGGCAATTCCCCTATCGCGATAAACTTGAACTTCGGGTTTTCGCTATATCCCTCAACGTACTCCCCTTGCCCGACGAACCCGTGTTCCTTCTGCTCGATGTCAACGCTCTTGACGTGTCCCGCCTTCACTTCCTCAAGGAAGTCCCCGAACCAGATCTCATCCGGCGCCTTGCCTTTGGAGGAGAAAAGGCTCCACATTGCCACGATCATAAACGCCATGAATACCCAGAAAAATGCCTGTTTTGTAACGTTACCCATCTTTACCGCTCTTCCATATGACTACAAAGTTGCCCAAATTTTCCGCGCACTCCTACCTCAACCGTTCCCGTCAATAATATCATATCCGCCGTGAAATAACAAGCCGCGCACGCATCCGCCAGACCGCTTTGTGCAACAGGCACCCGCCGAGCGGATAACACATACACCTACGGTCTCAGGTGCAACAGAGTGGGTAGTCGTTCCCTGACCTCAGCGATCAGCCCGCCTTGGCGGGTCGCAGATGCGCCGTGGCGTGCTCCTCTTTGCACCCCGCCTCGGCGGGGGTGAAACCAGAAGGGCAGTTAGACGCAGGACGCTTCAGCGTCGCTTATCGAACCGGCTTGAGCCACCTCCGAGCCGTGCTGAAGCCGGTCGGGGTTCATGCCTGCTATTTATGAGTGCTCCACGCCGGCTTTCTCGGCGAGCTCGTTGATGCAGGCCAGAGTAACCTGTGCGCGTTCCCGCACCGTGTGGACCGCCTCTCCGAACTTGTGCCAGTTGCCGCTGCCAAGTAAGTTCAGCAACTCCGCCGCCTCATTGTTGAGAACGGACACTTCACGGCTGAAGTCTTCCGCGGAGTTGTGCAACCCCTGCACAATCTCGAGAGCCTGTTTAACATCTTCCTTCATGTTCATCTCAATTCTCTCCCGTCTTTTCTATCTCTCCTTCATCCTGCGGAAATGGTCGTACCCTGCGATGTCATTAACGGCAATGTCGTCCGGATTTTCGAGGCGGACACCCTCGCGTTTCGACGTCACGTGGCCAATCGCCGTCGCGGGAACGTCGAACTGTTCCTGCCATCCGGCGAGAAGCGCCTCCAGATTGTCCTCGCGGACCGTGAAAAGGAGTTCGTAATCTTCGCCGCCTGACAGACAGAGTCCCGGTGCGTTTCTACCATTCCTCTCGCAATACTGAGCGAGGTGGGAGGAAATCGGCAGCTTCTCGACGTCAATCACCGCGCCGAACCGGCTCATCTCGCATATATGTCCAAGGTCCTGCGCCAGCCCGTCGCTCAGATCTATCGCAGCGCCAACACTTTCGTTCTGCGCGAGGAAAAGGCCCTGTTCTACCCGCGCGTACGGTTCCACATGCGCCCGGACAAGCTCCTCCTCGCCGCCTTCCGGCGCCCTGCCGGAAAAAAGGATCTCCAGCCCCGCCGCCGACCGTCCAGGATAGCCGGTGACAACGACAACATCCCCATCGGATGCACCCGACCGCGTCAGGTACCTCGAACCGACCGGTTCGCCAATCATGAAGACGTCTATGACGATCTTCTCAGGCGACTTAACCGTATCGCCGCCCACTATCGCCGCTGAGTGCTCTTTCGCCGCGTTCGTCAGTCCGACAAAGATCTCCTCGACGGTAAGCACGGCCGCATCTTGAGGAACGCCTATCGACACCGTGGCGAAACGAGGTTTGCATCCCATCGCGGCGACGTCGCTCAGGCTGGCGGTCATGGCGCGCCATCCCGCGTGGGTAGCGCTGTAGGCTCCGAGGTCGAAGTGCACCTCTTCGATGAGCATATCGCAGGTTGCGACTACGAGCTGACCGGAAGTCAGTTTGAAGATCGCTGCATCGTCGCCTGCGCCGACAACAACATCCGGTGGGCGGAGAAACATCCTGGTCAAACGCTGGATAAGCCCGAACTCGCCGATGTCGCTAACCCGTTCCATCGCGGTCTTCCGCTATGCGCTTCCAGGCGGCGGGCAGTGCCCGTACGATATCGCTCGCCACCATGCCCCACTCAGTGCACGTCTCCGAAGCGATGTCGCCGGCCAACCCGTGCAGGTACACGCTGACCACCGCTGCGTCCCACGCCGAAAGCCCCTGCGCCAGAAGCCCCCCGGTCAGACCGGTCAGAATGTCGCCCGCACCGCCGCTCGCCATGCCGGAACCACCGGTTGGATTCGTGAGAGCTTCGCCGCTCGGCGACGTGACAACCGTGCCATGTCCTTTCAGCACGAGTACCACGTTCCACTCCCGCGCAAACTCCACCGCACAGCCCCGCCTGTCCTGCTGGATCTCGGCTGCAGGTTTGTCGATGAGACGAGACATCTCTCCCGGATGAGGGGTAAGCACTGTCGCAGCATGCCGCGCCTTGATCGCATCCATGTCGTTCGCAAGAGCATTGAGCCCGTCCGCGTCAACTACCACGGGAAGCTCTGTCTTCTTGAGAAACGCATGTACGAAGGATTCCGTCTCCTTATCACGCGATATTCCGGGACCCAGAGCGACCGCGGAACACTTTTTCGCGAACTCCAGCGCCGGCTCGACCGCCGCGCGCGATAAAGTATGCCGCCCCGTCTCAGGCAGGGGGAGCGTCATGGCTTCAGTGGTCTTGACTTCCATGATTGGATTGAGGCTCTCGGGCACACCGACCGTAACGAGACCCGCACCCGACCTGAGCGCGCCCTCGCACGCCAGTGACGCGGCGCCCGTGAATCCCGGCGAGCCCGCGACTACAAAGACGTGCCCGAAGACGCCCTTATGAGCGTCAGGAGGGCGTTGGGGGATAAGAGAGGCTACATGCTGCCGAGTTATTGTGCTGCTCATCTCTCAGTCAGATCCATCCGGCGCGGCTCCGCCGACCGAACAGCCGATGCCGGCAAGATCGCGCGCGCACAAAGAGCAAGTTCTCGACCTTCTCAAAGACTGGCGTCCGACGGCGGTTCAGCGCGTCCTTCCGTCGGCTTGCTAATATGAACACCTTCCACATTCACGTTAACCGCCGCCACTTCGATGCCCGACATCTCCTTCAACGCCTTACCTACTGCGTCCTGAATGTCGGCGGCGATTTGGGTCATATCTTTGCCGTACTCAACTTCCACGGACACTTCAACAGCCACCTCGTCCCCGGCCTTGACAATGCGCACTCCTTTAGGGATTTCGCCTTTTCTGACAAGGGCGGCCAGGTCTGTCATGAGCCCGCCGCTCATGCTCGCCACACCGTCCACGTCAATCGTCGCCTTGTAAGCGATAAGTGAGAGCACATCGTCCGCTATGCTTACGCTGCCCACATCACTCGTCTTGACCGCACTGACTTTCTTCTCGGTAGCACCCTTTGCACCTCTATGCTGAATCATGATCTAGATCCCCCTCGCCTGTTGTTATCTGGCGCAACCAAACCGTGCCGCTTCAGACACGCGCATCGCCCGGAAGCCCTTACTGTTTCCTTTTCTTCAAACGTTCTCTAGTATAGCACCGTTGACCCATTGTTTCCACCCTTCCTCGAAACGGGTCTTGCTGGACCTGCGCCGCCGTTTCTTGATTGACAGAAGCCCGGATTTGTGGTAAACTTAGATTGGATAATTAGGGAGTGGTGCGTGCATATTTGCTTTGGCTTTTTGCCGACAGGACCGAAGAGAGGTTGAAACTGCGTAACCTTTGTGATTACAAGATATTACACTTCTGCTTGATCTGCTCGTTCGCTCTGGTTTCCTGTAGGGGAGGCAGAACGGTGACCCAGGGCCCGGAAGGGTACGATCCTCCGGGCGGGAGCGCGCTGGAGCAGCGAGTGGCCCGGCTGGAACGCGCGTTGAAACGGCGCGACGAGCAGTTGTCAACGCTGAGGCAGGAGCTTCAAGACGTCACGGAGGAGCGGGACGAGTACGCGACCAAGCTCCAGCAGGCGGAAGTTGAGCTTGTCAACCTAAAGGAGGAAAACGAGGTTCTCAAGAAGAAGATAGACGAGATTCTCGCGCCGCCACCCGATTCGCCTCCGGCGAAACAAGATATATATGTGGTCCAGCAGGGCGATACTTTGGCGTCAATTGCGGCGAGAGAGGACATTTACGGCGATCGCGCTCGATGGAAGGAGATTTTCGAGGAGAACAAGGACGTCATAGGGTCTGCTCCCGATGATCTTGCACCAGGTACCAAGCTGATCATTCCAAGACCTTAAGAGAGGTGGAAACCGACAATTCGGAAGCGTATGCAGGCGCTCTTGCCTCCAACCCGATGCGGTGGGAAGCAAGGGCCTTTATTGTATAGAGAAAAATGAGCCAACCTGACGTGACAAGAGAGATCGTTCTTAAAGACAAGGAGGAAGCGCTCAAGCTTCTCGGCTGCAACGGCGAGTTCAGACGCCGGCTGCAATCGGAGGTGCCGGTGCGAATCGTCGATAGAGGACAGCGCGTTGCCCTTATCGGCAAAAACGAGGACGTCGCGGTAATATCGGGGCTACTGAACGAGATGCTGACGGTGATACGGCGCGGACACGAACCGAGTTCTTCCGACTTTGAGTACGCGCTCGCGGAGGCCAGAAACAGTGACGTGGACGGCCTGAGCGATGCCCTGGCGGACGTCGTCGTCGTGTCGAGAAAAGGCACCGTCGTGCGGCCAAGGACGCGCGGCCAAAGCAGGTACGTCCAGGTTATGCGCTCGCACGACATCGTGTTCAGCATCGGTCCGGCGGGGACCGGCAAGACTTATCTGGCCATGGCTATGGCGCTCTCGGCGCTGACGCGACATGAGGTTGCGCGGCTCGTGCTGTGCAGACCTGCCGTCGAGGCCGGCGAGAGTCTCGGGTTCTTGCCGGGAGACCTCGAGAGGAAGGTCAACCCGTACCTCCGGCCGCTCTATGATGCGTTACATGATATGGTGGGCGTGAGCCAGTTGGAGCGTTACGTGGACAGGGACATGGTAGAGATAGTCCCACTGGCGTATATGCGCGGAAGAACGTTGTCGAACGCGTTCGTCGTGCTTGATGAGGCGCAGAACACCACTCACGCACAGATGAAAATGTTCCTGACGCGACTGGGTCGCGAGTCCAAAACGGTGATTACGGGCGATGTCACGCAGATAGACTTGCCACCGGACAGAAAGTCGGGTTTGGTTGAGGCGGCTGAGATACTCACCGACACGGAAGGAATCGCTTTCGTCCACTTGACCAAGAGGGACGTCGTGCGTCACAAGCTTGTGCAGGATATTATCGGCGCGTACGAGGTCCAGGAGAAGAACGACCTGTCGCGACGACGAAGTGGATCCGCCGACGACGACTGTGGTGCGGACAGGAGGTAGGCGACCGATGCCGAAAAACGCGGTTCGGCGCAAACCCACAACCACCAATGGCGAAAACCATACGGGCCGCCTGAACGGGCGGGAGGAGACCTTCCTGCACGTGTCCAGAGAAGGTGTCCTGCGGTTCCTGGTGTTTGCCGCGTTCGCCGTGGTGCTGGCCGTGCTGATCTCTCCGACTGTCACCCTACCCTTCAACCTGCCGACTGTGGAGGATTATGGGACCGCCGAAAAAAGGGGTGTCACCAGGAGACTCATCCAAGCCGAGATGGAGTTCACCACCATCGATCTCGCCGAAACGGAACAGGTTAGAAGGGATGCTGCTGAGAGTGTGCCGCCCGTTTACGCATTTGACGGCGAAGGTTTGTTTCGCGACGCGCTCCAACAAGCCAACGTCTTCCTCACGGTCTTCGACAAGTACCGCCAGATGCCGACTCTGACTTACAAGGAGAAGCGCGCATTACTCGAGAACGACTTAGGAGGCCTTGTGAGCCAGGGCGTGATTGAGGATAAGATACTTGGAGAAGTAGCTGAAACCTGGTTGATGTCTGTGATTGCGGAGGCCGACGCCGAGACGGCGGCTCCTGGCGAACGAGAGGGACCGGAGTCCGAGCCGGAAGACGAGGTGGTCGAGGGTGACCCGGCCCCGGAAAGCCCTCAGGCTGAACACGGTTTTAGCGAGCTGTCGCAGAACGCCATGAAGCTGCTGCAAGACGTCCTGCAGGAAGGAGTCATTGCCAAGGAGGTGGAGCAGCAGATCGGTGCGGACGCCGAAATATGGTTGCTGAACCAGCGTAGCGAGGCCAAGGAGACTGTCGTTAAGGTCGAGAGCGTGAGACAGGTTGATGAGGCGAAGACCGACGTACTTGCCAGGGCGCAAGAGCTTTATCCCGACAAGACGTTGGGTACGGCGGTCGGGGTTGTCGCGTCGCAGTTCGTGACGGCTACTCTGACCCTGGATACCGAAGAGACGCTGAAGCGCCAGCAGGAGGCGGCGGATAAGATTGAGCCTGCAACGAGGATCGTGCCACAGAACGGGCTGATAATCGGAACGGGAGTAGAGTGGACGGACCAGGCAATACAGACGATCGAGGATTACAGGAAGGCGCTTTCTGAAGCCAGAGGTATGGAGCGACGCGTCAAGGCTTCGGTCGGGCACACTATTATCCTGCTGCTTCTGATGCTGGGCATGGCGCGCGCGCTGGCCATCATCGCGCCTCAAGTGTACTCGTCATTGCGGCACGTTACTGTCGTGCTGCTTGCAGTAACGGTCATGGTTGCCGTGGCAAAGCTCCTCTCCCTTCTGAACCAGTCCGCGTACATCGTTCCGGTTGCGGCGGCACCGATACTGTTGGCCATACTCATGGATAAACGCGTCGGCCTTCTCGCTGGAGCTGGTCTGGCCCTCTTGGTGTCCATGGTTTACGGAAACAGTTGGAGCATTCTGGCTATTGTCGTCTCGGGGAGCCTGGCCGGCGTATTGGGAGTCGTCAGCGTCCGAAAGCGCAGCGACCTGGTGAGACCCGGTCTGCTTGTAGGCATCGTGACGATAGCCATGACGGTAGCGCTCGGATTCATAGGGGATACGATGAGATGGTCGGCAGAGGGCCTGGAGCCCGTGCGAGACGCCGCCATCAACGGATTGCTCGTGATGATGCTGGTGCCCGGTACGCTGTCCCTGTTCGAGAGCGCGTTCCGGATCACCACGGATATCCATCTGCTCGAACTCACGGATCTCAACCATCCCATCTTACGGCGTATGATGATGGAGGCTCCCGGCACGCATCATCACAACCTCATGGTGGGCAACCTGGCCGAGGTAGCCGCCGAAGCTATTGGCGCGAACAGTCTCATGGCGCGCGTGTGCTCCTACTACCACGACATAGGCAAGCTTAACAGACCGGAGTACTTCAGCGAGAACCAGACCGACCACAACCGGCACGACGGTTTGTCGCCCACGATGAGCAGCCGGATCATCGCCCGGCACGTCAAGGACGGCGTGGAACTCGCACGCGAGTACGGTCTGTGCCAACCCGTGGTCGATATCATCGAACAGCATCACGGTACGGACCTCATACGGTTCTTCTACGAGAAAGCGCTCCAATCGGATAAACACAGTAACGGCGTGCGCGAGGAGGATTTCCGGTATCCGGGCCCCAAACCTCAAAGTCGAGAGGCTGCCGTGGTTATGGTGGCGGACTGTATAGAGTCCGCATCGCGGTCGCTCACCAACCTGACACCCGCGCGCCTCCATGCCGTGGCCGACAAGATCATTAGCACGAGGTTTGCGGACGGGCAGTTCGACAACTGTGACCTGACTCTTAAGGATCTCCACATTATCGCAGGGAGCGTAGTGAGGCTATTGACGAGCGCGCACCACAAACGCGTGGCGTATCCGGAACAGGAGTCGCCGGAGCTGGTCAGACATTCAAGGTTCCTCTCCGGAGGTTAGGGAAGGTCATTTTGGTGCGGACGGAGAACGTGCGGTTGCCCGTTGTCGATATCCGCGCGGTGTGCGACCGCGCAGGCGTTGACATCGCGGCCCTGAAGCAGTATGCCGAAAGGGTCATGGTCGAGACGGGTAACGAGAAGTGCGAGCTGAGCCTTCTGCTCGCTGACGACGTTTTCGTTCGTGACCTGAACAGGCGGTATCGAAGCATTGATCGAACGACGAACGTGCTCGCGTTTCCTCAGCAGGATGCCTCGCAGACGTTACCTATACCGACAACGCTCGGCGACGTCGTGATCTCTGTGGAAAAGGCGGGAAGAGACAGTGTGGCTGCTGGGCACAGCCTATCGGATGAGCTCAAGAAGCTCATTGTGCACGGTGTTCTTCACCTGTCGGGCCACGATCACAAAACGCGAGCGGAAACTCGACAAATGAGAGACCTCGAGCAGACGATAATGGAGCGAGCTGGATAACCATCACGACCACCGGTCTCCGATTGGGACTTACGCGCTGCTGCGTGGCGCTCGCCAACGTGCCCGGCCGGCCGTGAATGCCCCCGGTGTTGTGCGCAAGGAGGAGAAATGGAGGACATACCATTACCGCTGAGTCAAGGCATCGCCTTGATAATTCTGTTCGCGTTGTCCGCGTTCTTCTCCGGTTCTGAAACTGCGCTCTTCTCCATACCGAAGTTTCGACTGCGCAAACTGAAAGACCGTGGCGATCAGGCGTCGCAACGAATAGCCGACCTCCTCGACCGTCCCAACCGCTTACTCGTAACCCTGCTGACCGGCAATACGTTCGTGAATGTGCTTGCCGCCGCTATCCTCGGAGTCGCGATGGAGCGCGCCTTCCATGATGCCGGCGTTTCGGAGTTAGGCTCGTTCGCGCTTGCCGCGGTCGTTATGACCGCTTTGATTCTGCTCATCGGAGAGATCGTGCCCAAGGTCTTCGCGTTGCGAGACCCTGAAAGGACAGCCGCTTTCATTGCACGACCGGTGGAGGTCTGTGCGCTGATACTCGCTCCCGTCGGAAAGCTGCTTCTTGGCATCAGCGGGTTTCTGCTTAAGATCACCGGCGCCGGGAAGCTCAAGACGGATCCGTTCGTCACACAAGAGGAGCTCGAAACGATGGTATCCCTCGGCGAGCGCGACGGCGTGCTGCAACAGGAAGAGCGGAGGATGATCCAGGGCATCATGGAGTTTACCGATACGACCGTGAAAGAGGTCCTCGTGCCACGCACGGATATGAAGGTGTTGAGAAAGGGTACGACGGTGGCCGAGGCGCTCGTTTTGATACGCGAGTCCGGCTTCTCGCGGATACCGGTCCTGGACGCGAACATCGACGACATCGCCGGAATACTCTACGCCAAGGATCTACTGCCTTTTATCGGAAACGGAGATACCCCGAAACCCATAGACGACCTGTTGAGAGAAGCCTATTTCGTTCCGGAAAACAAGAGGGTCGCCGAACTGGTCAACGAGTTCCGCCAGAACAGGGTCCACTGTGCGGTCGTCGTGGACGAACACGGTGGCACTGTCGGGCTGGTAACTCTCGAGGACTTGCTCGAGGAGGTCGTCGGGGAAATCCACGACGAACGCGACGTCGAGAGACCCCTCATCGAAGAGGCCGGGCCGGAAGGTATAGTCATAGATGCAAGGGCGCCGCTCGACGAGCTGAGCGACAGCATTGGACTTGACCTGCACGACGAGGAGCACGAGAGCGTCGGTGGGTTCATGCTAAGCCTCATCGGTCACCTGCCGGCCAAAGGCGAGACCGTTGAACACGATGGAACGACTTTCGTGGTCGACGAGGTCTCGGACCGGAGAATCCTGAAGGTTAGAGTGATTCCCGCCGAGAAATCATCGGATGGGCAAGGCCGTAAGCAAGGATAGTATATATAGATGAACGCCATAGCGATTTTCATGAACGCAGTGACCGACGCCGCCCAGGGGACCGGTCTCCCGCTGACCGGGATCTTCGGGATCGCTTTCCTGCTCGTAATGGTACAAGCTCTCTTCGCCGGATACGAGACTGGTGTTGTCTCGGCAAACCCGATTCGCCTGAACCATTTGGTCGAAGCCGGTTCGGTCAGCGCAAAGGTCTACTCCCGCCTCGTGCGAAGACGCGACCGGCTGCTCACCCTGACTCTGGTGGGCACAAACATCGCCGTGGTGTGGGCGACGATACTCGTTGCAAGCCGCATAGGGCACCTCCGAACCACGCTGATTCTCGTTCCTTTCAGCCTGGTATTCGGCGAGATCATAGCCAAGAGCATGTTCAGACACCACGCGACACGGCTCGTTCTCGCTTTCGTCTATCCCCTGAGAGTCATCTATTTCGTGCTGTTTCCCGTTGTAGCTTGTGCGACGGCTCTCTCAAACAGGCTGCTGATGCTCCTGACAGGCAAGTCCTGGCAGGAAAGTCATGCTCTCACGAGGGAAGAGCTCAGGCTCGTGTTCACGGAGGGTCTGGAATCGGGAGCTATCGAGCCGGAAGAACAGGAAATGATACACAGTGTCATAGAGCTCGGCACGACCATGGTGAAAGAAATAATGGTCCCGAGAACGCGTATGGTTGCAGTAAGCAGCCACGCGACCCAGAGCGAACTCGTTGAGCTGTTCCGGGAAAGCGGCTATTCACGCATGCCGGTGTTCAAGGAAAGCATCGACAGCATTGTCGGGATAGTCAACGTGTTTGACATAATAAGAGAAGGGCTCGATGCCCACGTTGACAAGAGTATAGAACCGTTTATCCGACCCGCCTATTACGTCCCCGACACCAAGAGGGTCGGAGAGATTCTGCAAGAACTGAGGGTCAGGAAGATTCACATGGCCATCGTGGTCGATGAGTATGGAGGAACGGACGGTATCGTCACCCTGGAAGACGCCATAGAGGAGATATTCGGCGAAATACAGGATGAGTACGATGTGGAACGCCCTTCCATACAGCAGGTCGGCAATAACATCTTTATTGCCGACGCGGAGCTCGACATCGAGGAAGCTGAGGAGGCGCTCGGTCTCGAGCTGCCACAGGATGATGCTGAAACACTCGCCGGGTTCATACTCAACATAGCGGGCAAGATACCGGCGCCGGACGAGACTGTTCGGTACGGCAATGTCACGTTCACAGTGGTCGAAGCCGACGAGCACAGCGTGTCGAAGGTGAGAATTACCCTGGGACAGGAGAGCAATCATGGCGGATAAGCCGAAAAAACGACCGATTCGGGCCGAACTCAGGCGGTACTTCGTTACAGGGACTCTCGTCCTGCTTCCCCTGGCGGTCACGGTATGGATTCTCTGGCAGATCGTTGGCACTGTCGAAGGCGGTGTGCAAGCGCTAATCGGGAAACTGAACGCTGCCCTGAGCCCTGATGGCGAACCTGTGCGCCAAATCGTCAAGTACTGGCCCGGCACCGGCTTCCTTGTCGTGATAGCCGTCGTGTTCGGCGCGGGACTCATTGCAACCAATGTGTTCGGCAGAAGGATCCTCAGGTTCTTCGAGGGCTTCGTAACCAGAATACCGTTTGTCAACAAGGTGTACCTTACCGTGCAGCAGATTCGCGACGCGTTCACGGGACGCGAGCACACCCTGTTCCAGAGCGTTGCGGTGATCGAGTACCCGCGGCCCGGTCTGTACACGCTGTGTTTCGTGACCTCCACGGCAGGGGGTGAGGTCCAGCACAAGACGAAAGAGCGCGTCAAAAGCGTATTCGTGCCGACTACACCCAACCCCACTTCCGGCTATCTTCTCCTGGTACCGGACGACCAGTTGACGCCGCTGTCAATGACGGTCGAGGAAGCAATGAAGATGGTCATATCCGGTGGTGCTCTCATTCCACCTTACAAGGTTGAAGAGCACCGCACAGCCGAGTCGGCCGGGCCGGAGCAGAACACCGCTCAAAGTGGCTAGCCGGGATGCCATGGACCGAGAGCGCGGCGCTGCTTTGTGCCTCCTCCACGCACACGCCCAAGAGCCGTTGACAATCCCCTGGCGATCCTCCCCGACCTTGACTTTATTCCGCGCGGATACGTATAATCAACAGCGCAAAAACCACTGTGGCTCGTTCGAATCATCATGCGATGGAGAGATGTCCGAGAGGCCGAAGGAGCACGCTTGGAAAGCGTGTGGGTAGGGAAACTTGCCCCGAGGGTTCGAATCCCTCTCTCTCCGCTGCTCAGGTTTGTGCTCCCTGACCCTGCGTCGTCATAATACTTGCAGAGCGGACTATTGTCCCAATGGCTGTTTGCGCAAACCTTTTCGTGGCCCTGTAGGTCAACGCCGCCGCGATGAATTGGAGATCGAAGGCAACGCCTTCCGGTTCGCCTCAAGCTGTTACCACTGTTCCTTTATGCGCGCTTCATCGGTGACGGATGTCTCGTATACGTAGTGTTCACAAGGAATGAAGATCTGTTTCGCTACCGCTTCGCCTTCGAGATACTTGATGAAGGCCTCGACGGTACCGGTCGCCATCTTGCGTGGGAACTGTTGCGGTGAATCATACAGCTTCTTCTCGAAGACAGCCTGTTTGCCGGCCGGTGACGCGTCAAAGCCGATTACCGTGAGGTCCTTCTGCCGCCCCGCCCTGACGACAGCCGCATATGTGCCAAGTGCAGAGGGATCGTTGATGGCGAAAATGCCGACAATATCGGGATGCGACTGAAGGATATCCGTTGCGGCGTTGTACGCGTCGTTGCTGTTCGCGCTGCCCGATAACTCTGTGACGATCTCGAGTTTGCTGTCCTTCTCTTCCAAATAATCCCGAAAACCGTTGACGCGAAGCAGGCAGGACGTTATCTCCGGATAAGAAACGATGGCGATATTGCCCTCGTCGCCGGTGACGGCCATCATGCTTTCGGCGGCAAGCCGTCCTCCCTGGTAGTTATCGCTCCCGATATGGGAAACGATCAGATCTTTCGCCTCTTCGTCGGTAACCTGCACGTCAAAGGTGAACACGGGGATCCCGGCCGCGTTGGCCCGCTTGACGCCCTGGCCCGCCGCCTTTGAGTCCGTGGGGTTCAGGAAGATGGCGTCGTATCCTTGAGCCACAAAATCCGATAGCTGGTTGTTCTGTCTGGCGGGGTCGTTGTTACCGTCCAGGCTCACTACCTCGTAACCGTATTTGGCGGCCTCCTCCTTCATGACGTTGGCGATCAGCTTGAAGAACGGATTGGTCAAGTCCATGCACGTCATCCCGATCCGTCCCTTCATCTGGGTCTCTGAGGAATCCTGCCCGCAGCCTGAGACAGTCAGAGCAACTACAAGTACTGCAACGAGCCAACTCAGTTTCTTCATCGTATGCTCCTTTCTTCTACCTTGACCTCAACGACCCAAAGGGTGAACGACCGCGCAGCTTATCCAGCAGCACGGCGGCGAGAATTATCAGGCCGAGTACGACTCTCTGCGTGTAACTCTCAAGATGCATCAGATTCATGCCGTTCTGGATCACCGAAATGATAAACGCCCCGATCAGTGTACCAAGTATCTTGCCTGAGCCGCCAGAGAGGCTCGTACCGCCCACTACCACAGCTGCGATCACGTATAACTCATACATCTGTCCGCACCTCGGGGTACCCGAGTTCAGCTGAGAAGCCTGTATGCAGCCGCCGATTCCTGCGGCGACTGAGCTTACAACGAAGACGAGGACGGTCACGGCTCGTACCGGGACCCCGGAAAGCCGGGCGGCTTCCTCGTTCCCGCCGACGGCATAGATGTACCGGCCCAGCTTCGTGCGTGTCATAAACACGTGCGCAACGACATACAAGACGACCAGCAGGAGCACCGTGTTGGGCACGCCGAACGAGCGACCTTGTCCAAGCCACGGGAGCGCCTTCGGGACCTGGTAAATCGAGAAGCCCCCGGTGATCAGGAATGCGAGACCCCGGGCAATCATCATGAACGCGAGCGTCGTGATGAACGGCGCTACCCGGAACCACGCAACGAGCGAGCCTCCGAGAGCACCCATAAGGCCGCAGGACAGGACCCCTACAGCGAAACCGACGACGACAGTCCATCCGGGCGCATCGAGTCCGCCAAGTCCCTTCATGACCACCGTGCCGATCACCGCCGACAGCGCGATCAGGCTCCCGACGGAAAGATCGATCCCGGCCGTGATGATGACCATGGTCATGCCGATGGCTATGATGGCGATCACGACGATTCGATCCACCACGGCCAGAAGGTTCGACGGCTTGAGAAACGTGGACTGTCGAGATAGTGGCGGTCTAATCACCTGTGTGGCGCCAAACTCAGGATAGATCTGAGGAAGTATCTCCCAGAGCCGCCAGTTCATCTCCTTACCTGTAACACTGATCGCCGTGGGCGCCAGATTCTCATCTCGTAGTTGGTCCAATCTCTCTCGAACATCACGAGGAGTGCCGGAAACCTCTATCACACCGGAGTATGCGGCTTCTTTGAGTTTCGCAGTAACCAGTCCGGCCGTTTCCCGAGAGGTCGGCTCTTCCGAGGACACCACGAGAACCAGGCCCGTCTTATCGGTTCCCCGTCGAATGAGCTCCACCACATGATCTGCTGCTCGCGGTCCTTCCGGAGGCTGTATCTCCAGCGTCACCACGCTGAAGAACACGCACAGCAGTAACAACATGAGGAGCATGCCATAATCACTGATGAGTCGTTTCATTGTGCCTGTCCCGGACCAAGGATCATCGACATGATCTGTTCCTGTGTGGCTGTTGCCATATCGGTAATCTCGCCCTTGACCTCGCCTTCGTGCATAACAATGATCCGGTCACTCATCCCGAGCACTTCGGGCAATTCGCTGCTTATCATAATGACAGCTTTCCCTCGCGAGGCAAGTCTGTTCAGCAGAAGGTATATCTCATACTTGGCGCCGACATCGATTCCACGGGTCGGTTCGTCGAAAATGATGACCCGGGAATCCCGCTCGAGCCATTTGGCCAGAACCACCTTCTGCTGGTTTCCACCTGACAGCGTGCTCACAGGCTGCTCGGGACTCGCAAGTTTGATCTGCAAGCTGCTTACGTGCCGGTCGAGATGCTTCCGCTCCCTGCGGCTCCCTACAAAAGGTCCTCGGCCGAAAAGGTCCAGATTCGGCAAGCCAAAGTTCTCGCGAACCGAATGGTCCACAATCAGACCCTGCCGCCGCCGGTCTTCCGTCAAGAGACAGATCCCGCGTCGGATCGCGTCTCGAGGTCCGGATATCGTAACGGGAGCCCCATTAAGATAGATAGTCCCGTCCGTCGGCTGGTCTGCACCAAAGATGAGCCGCACGGTCTCGGTTCTTCCCGCGCCCACCAGGCCGGCAAACCCCAGCACTTCACCTTCACGCACACTGAAACTCACGCTCCGCACGTCCTCTCCCCGGCAAATGTTTTCAACGCGCAGCACCTCGTCTCCCAGCGTGACCGACCGGCGGGGAAACTCCGAATCGATCGTGCGGCCCACCATGAGCTCGATCAGCCGGTCTCGCTCGATGCTCCCGGTGTCTTCTGTGGCCACATGTTCACCGTCCCGCAGCACCATGACCCGTTCTGCGACCTCGAAGATCTCCTCCACGCGATGGCTGATGTATATGATGCCGAGGCCCTGAGATTTCAGCTCGTGAATGATCTCGAACAGCCGTCGGGTCTCCCGTTCGGTCAGCGTTGCCGACGGTTCATCCATGACTATGATACGTGCCTGGATGTGCAGGGCCTTGGCGATCTCCACCGCCTGTTGCTGCGCGATCGTAAGGTCTGCGCAGCGTTCTTCAGGGTCAATTGTCACCCCAATGCGTTTGAACAACGATCTCGCTTCGACTGCTTCCGCACGGGGATCCGTGAACCCGAAGCGGGTCTTCTCCTGGCCGAGCGCTATGTTCTCGCGTGCCGCAAGCTGCGGAACGAGGTTGAACTCCTGGTGGATGATGGCGATGCCGAGCTGCGCTGCTACATGAGGGTTGGGGATGTGTGCCGTTTCCCCCTCGAGAGCGATCTCTCCCGTATCGGCGGGGAACACGCCCCCCAGCAGCTTGATCAGGGTACTCTTGCCGGCACCGTTCTCGCCGCAGATCGCCAGACACTCGCCGCCATAAAGGGTCAGATCGACCCCTTTGAGAGCTTCCACCCCCGTGAACCTTTTCTCCATACCTCGCATCTCTACGAGGGGACTAGCATGTGCATGCAACGTGCGATTCTCCTTCACACAGCGACACGATTTGGCAGATACCCGCAGACATATTTCATCAGCTCGGAGTGCCCGGCTTACTCTCTTCGTTTCCTCAGTTTGTCCCTGAAGGCTTCTTTATAGGCGTCGAGGTAGACAAAGCCTCTCCAAAATCCGGTGTCCCATCATCGTTCCATTTAACCAGCTGTGCCCTGGGCGATCTTTTACCCCCGCATCCATCTTCCGGATTGTCATTAGCATGATAGAGTATCCAATCTTCAGTACCATCAGGCGATTTGAAGAAGCAATTATGCCCTGTTCCATATACTCCGTTCTCCGGCGAATGCTGAAATACCGGTTCAGGATGCTTTTCCCAGAATTTCGGATCAAGCAGGTCGCTGTCGGCATCCGCCGTTAGCATGCCCAGAGCGTAATGGGGCGTCCAGCAGCCGCTGCACGAGTAAACCAGAAACAACTTATCGCCGTGAGCCAATACCTCCGGCCCCTCATTTACATATACAATATGGTCCGGCACATTGGTGGCCCAATCATCGGGGTTCTTCCAGATGCGCTCCCATTCATACTCCGGCTTTGAGATCAGCACCCGGTCCGTTGCAAGCGTCCATGGATTTTCCATTCGGGCGATATAAATACATTGCGTTTCAACATCGACATAAGGAGACGTCTGCCACCCTGACCATATCAGATAGTATTCTCCCTTGTGATGGAACATAGAACCGTCAATTGCCCAGTTATCATCTTTGTCGGTCTTTATCTGCCCCTTCATCTTAAACTCGCCTTCAAAGGGATCATCCGATGTGTTTTCCAGAACGTATAGCCTGTGGTTGCGGTTATCGCCATCGTCTGCCGCAAAGTACACGTACCAGTTGCCGTCGATATTCATTATTTCAGGCGCCCAGAGCTGCTTCGAATACATCCTGTTTTCGGGTGGAACATAGATAATCTTATTCTCTGCGTTTCTTAAATCGGTAATATCCCTTGTTCTCCACAATCCGATTCTGCTGCCCATCGTATTCGTATAATAACTAACGCCTTCGTGATAGAATATCCAGGGATCCGCGCCTTTCGGCAGCAATGGATTGGTAAAAGTGTCTTCTGGTGCATCACTGGTCGTTACGTCTTTACTGTTCTTGGTCATGCAGACAATCAACACGACTAACAACACGCAAGCCAGTAGTATTACTACGTTTAACTGCCGCTCCCTTTTGTTCATAGTTATACTCCTTCCGGGCGAAGCCGGAACAGGTCTTCAAACAGTCGATATTCCCCCCGCGAACGCTACACTACCGTCAGCGCACTTGCTTGACGCCATAATAGACGTGGCGGGACGCACTGTCAAGCTAGTGAACGCTTCCGATTCTCTTCAACCTGTTGCCGAGCCGTGTCCGGGCCACCCCAGCAATTCGACCGAGACGAAACGAAGCAGCTCAAGAACCACCCGCGTCCTTCTGATACTGATAGGCACCGATGTCTCGTGAGTCAGCCGGCACTGGATTGCCATCAACATCCTCCGAATAGCCGAGCGCCACGCCTGCGCCGATAGCTGGGCTATCCGGCTGTAAGCGGAAGTCTCCCTCGGCCAAGTTCACAAACTTAGGGTCCGCGATTCGGTCGCCCTCACCCAGTTCGGCATCCGCTCCCAGAAGCGCCCAACCGCGCATGGCCTTGTCACGGGGTCGCCAGTAAATGTTGTGATCATGCGGGAAGTCGCCATAGGGCGAGACTCTGTCATTTCCCAGAAGGTAGAAGATGTTATTGCGGTACGTCAATATGGACGCTGGATCCCGCGTGCCATAGGATTTGCCAATACCCGTGGTGCCAAACCAGCTGAAGTCGAACATGCTGGGAATAAGGAAGCTCTCCCTGATCATAACGGTGTTGTTCTCCACCCGGCAATTCTCGAT
>CBFDCQ010000015.1:0-51786 GCA_965603355.1 uncultured bacterium | reverse complement strand
CGCCAGCGGCTCGTAGGTTCTTTCGATCGGCTCAAAGACGTACCCCTCCAGACTTGGCGTGACGGTGTAATTGCCATCGATCGGGGCCGCTAAGCTGTAACTGCCGTCCGAAGCAGGGCTCGTCGTGTCAGTCGCGTCGCCGCTCAGTGTCAGCGTCACTTCGGTGACCGACGCAGCACCGCCCGTCAAGGTAACTGTGCCCGAGATATCGTAGACCTCCTGGGCGAGAGCAACGCGCATGTCGTTATCGGTTCCGTTGTGGGAGTAGCCGCCGAGGGCAATCCGATCTCCTCGGACGGCCATAGAACTGATGTTCCGAAACTCGGTGGAATCCCAGACCTGCTCATCCAGTAGGCTCCCGTCGTCGATGTCCAACCGCTCCAATCTCCCGTGGACGACATCGGATTCCGCCCGCTCGTACCCGCCCACAAGAATGCTGTCTTCGTCATAAACGACCACGTCCGAGCATGTTTCGTTTCGGCCGGGTGCGCTCTCAAAGGTATGGGTCCAAAGACGCTGCCCAACCAACGCCACGCCCTCAGGCGCGTACTTGATAACTACCCAGTCGTAGTCCGCGTTCGAGGTGTTGTCCGTGCCCTCGTTGCTGTATCCGGCCACGTACACGTTTCCATCGTCGTCCACCGCGACCGCCCGGGCTTCATCCCTGAGGCTCGCCGCACCGCTGTACGTGTCCGACCAGAGGAGCGTCCCGGCTGAGTTGTACTTACGCACGTGCCAATCCCAATCGTTCGTGAGGCCGCCGTCCGTACCCCAGATCCCGATCCTGCCTACGACGATTATGTTGCCGTCGAGGTCCACGGCTACCTCAAACGAGTCGTCCGACATAAAGTGATCCGGGTAAGTACCGTAATACAAAGGGCCCAATGCGATGTTGCCGTCCGGATCGTACTTCAACGTTGCCCAGTCGCCTTCACTTGCATTGTCCCAGGCACGGAACGCGTTCGACGCGACATAAGCGTTATTACTCCCGTCCACAACCACCCCGTGACCGGTCTGCCACGCGCTATTGGCCCCGTCCTGCCAAATCCTCTCCCAGGTCGGTGCAGTGTCGTCGTCCGGGGGATATTTCTGAAGAAGCATGGCGGCGTTGTAGGACCCCATGGTGTAACCCGTCCAGTGCCCGCCGATCTGCGCTGAGAGTATGATGTTGTCCGCGCTGTCCACCTCTACGCCGGTATACCGGTCCCAGCTGTCTGATTGGCCGACCCATATCATCGGTCCTACTTCGTACTCGACGTGCCAAATGACTGTCCCGTCGGGATTATACTTGTTTGCATAAGCGGTGTCGTCCTCGTCCGGTACACCGGAGCTGATGTATCCGGCGGCGATCAAATTCCCCCCACTGTCGATAGCCACGTCGTCCCAATAGTCGTTGCCGTTCCCGCCGTCAAAGATTTCGGCCCAGATCTCGCCCACAATGTCGGCATCTGCCGAACCGCTCAAGACCGTAGCCCAACCAAACAGACACAGTACCAACAAAAGCAGCCTTCTCATTTTCTACTCCTCCTCCTTTCACTTCGTTAATCCCAACAGACCCTGTTCCCATACCGCCTATGCTGTACGCCGGCGATCGTGCCTTAGTTCAGCACTTGTTGCGCCAACAAGATCCCGCCCGCAAGGAAGCCGTTGACCTTTCAAGGATCAAAGCGCAGCAGACAAAGTAGGATGGGATCAGAATCTAACAAAAGACGAGAAAACGGCGTACGCCACTTCACTACCATCGATCCCTCCCCCTTTTGCTCGATGTCGCAGCCTTGTGATGCCATGGCGCAACTCCTCCCAGAATCGTATGTCTGGCTTGTTCTGAGAGGGTCTACATTGAATAGAACTCTCTTGCCCCCGTAATGGAGGTATAATAGCATAAGACGAGTAGCAATGTCAACAAAATACTTTGTGTGTATGGCCGCTAGATCACGCTCGATTTGATGCTTGTCCGCCTTTATTGAGCGTTACGCTGCCGCGCACGGCGGACTTCGGTGAGCCGGTATACGAGCACGCCGACCGCCAGGACGCACAACAGGATAATCACGCCGACCCGCTTCTTCGCCAGAGCAAACGTGATGGAACTGTAGGCCATGAAGGCGCAGGACGCGCAGAAGATGATCGGCGTCACGGGGTACCCGGCGACCTTGTGAGGACGCGGAGTGTCGGGTTCCTTGCGCCGGAGCACAAAGAGGGACAGCGCCGTGGCCAGCAGGAATAGCCAGAATACCGGCGCGGCGTAGACGATGGTATCGATAAACGATCTGGCCGCCAGAATGATCGCGAGGCTTATGCCGCCCTGTGCCACAAGCGCCCCGACCGGCGTGCCAAGGCGCGGGTGCCACTTGCCCAGGCTGCGGAATACGGTGTGGTCGGATCCCAACGCGTAGGAGATGCGCGCACCGGTGAAGATGAGACCATTGGCAGCCCCCAGCGCGGAGATGCATATGAGCACACTGATCGCGCGGCTGGCAGCATCGGGCAGCAGCGTT
Organism: uncultured bacterium; assembly: GCA_965603355.1. GTDB lineage: Bacteria > Hydrogenedentota > CBFDCQ01 > CBFDCQ01 > CBFDCQ01. The sequence goes on along the minus strand of CBFDCQ010000015.1, from coordinate 49,291 downwards.
GCCAGCGTGTCAACAGCCACCGCCTTGGACGCGGCCAGTCCGGCATGACCCAGTGCGTGCAGGAACGCGACGTTGACCAGCAGATACAGAGCTGTGACCCCTGCCGTGCCGAGTACAACGGCGCGGAATATGTTGCGCTGCGGCCGTTTGACTTCGGCGGCAACGTACGCGATCTCGTTCCAGCCGCCAAATGTCCACATCACCAGGATGAGGGCCAGGCTGAACGCTCCCATTTCGAACTTCTCCGGCTGTGCAGGCGCGGTGGATGCCCCGGGCGCTGCCAGACCGGCTATTACAATGGCCAGTAGTCCCACCGTCTTGATAACGGTCAGCAGGTTCTGAGTCCATTTACCTTGTTTCACGCCGAGGACGTTGATGAGTGTCAACACGGCGACGGCCGCTGCGGCGTAAAGGACCTGCACGCCCTCGAACGGTTTGTACAATGTTTCGGCATAGCGGGCGAATACGAACACCATCAGCGCTATATCGCCGGGCCGGATGATCGCCAGTTGCGACCAGCCGAAGAAATGCCCCGTCCCTCTGCCGTACGCCCTGGTCAGGTAAACATAGTCGCCGCCCTGGTAGGGATACGCTGTAGCCAGTTCGGCGTAGCACAGCGCGCCGGCCAGCGCCACTAATCCACCGACCAGCCAGATGCCGAGCACACCCGCCCACCCGGACGCCCCGGCCGCGATGGTTGGCGCATTCTCGTAGATACCGGCACCGATGATGATCCCGACGATGATGCACGTCGAATCGAACAGAGACAGCTCTTTCTTAGGCGTTATCCGCATTGATCAACGTTTCTTCAGCGTCACGCTGACTCCTGCGCCGTCCTTATGCAGGAACAGCGTCTCGAGGTCCGGGTTCGTGGTGATTGCCTCGAGGTATCTCGGGTCCGCCTGTCCGGGGTTGATGTTGTGGGCCAGTACAAGCCCGCCCGGACGCAGCAGCGGCATCAACTTGTTGAGATAGTCAATGTAGCCTTCCTTGTCGGCGTCGAGGAACAGGACGTCGATCGGCCCCTTCAGTTTCGTGACTTCCTCGTGAGCATCGCCCTCGACGAGGGTAACCATCTGGTCGACTCCCGCCCGTTTGAAGTTCTCGCGGGCCAGCCCTGCACGACGCGCATCGATCTCGTATGTGGTGAGTTTACCGCCAGTACCACGCAGCGCCAGACAGATCCATATGCCGGAATATCCGTTGGATGTACCGATCTCGACGACGTGTTTGGCATCTGCCGCCGCGACGAAGAGTCGCAGCAACCTCCCGTCTTCCTGCGGGACGTTCATCATGCCACGCCGGTCGTTGCGGTCCATGTCGTCAAGCACGCTGAGGATATTTCTCTCCTCGTCCGTCTTGGGCAGCGGTTGGCTTTCTATGGAAGACCCGCCGGACCCACGTCGCCGCGATTCGCGCTGTGCCGAGGAGACCTGACATACAAGAGCCAGGACAATAACCGCAGCCATCACTATCGTTGCTGCATGCATCAGCCTTTTCATAATCTGTTCCTCCGATCTCGAGCCATCAACAGGGAGACTCAATGCCCGAACCCTTTGCCCCGCTCGCGCAGGAGTAGCGCGGCTTTTCCAGTCGTCTGCTTACCACTCATCTTAACACAGATTAGGCCAAAACAGTTCCGTGATGAGAATTGTAGGGGTAGGGGCCAGGCATGACTTGCCCCTAATGCTTGCCGCGGCTTCTTGACACGTTGCAGCGCTCGCAGTATAGTAACCCGTGAGTACATGGGGCGTTTTCTTTACCGGTGGGGCGGTGCCAGCAGGGGCCGGTGGACCGGGATTCGCGCGTGAGAAGGAGGGTGTCAAATGTTGTATGCAATCGCAGGCGTTCTGTTGGTGTTGGGTGTGGTGCTGATCGCAGTGGGCAAGCGTCAGAGCGCGTTCAAGTTAACAATGAGCCAGACACCTACAACGCCGATCGATGATCTGAAAGAGTTGCAGCACGCGGAGATCAAGGGCGTAGCATCCTGTGACCAACCGCTTGAAGCGCCGTACTCGAACGTCTCATGCGTGTTCTATTCGTACGCGCTGCAGCGTAGGGAGCGCAGCCGCAGCTCGAGCGGATCGACGTCGTATACGTGGCGCACGATAGATTCGGGTGCGGCCCGGGTACCGTTCACGCTCACCGACTCGACCGGCTCGGTGACGGTCGATCCGGAAGGCGCGAGTGTCGATGCGCCGGTGGTGGTCAAACGTCCCGTCAGGTCCGGCGATTCTATCGAGAGCCTGCCGGACGGTCCTCTGAAAACCGTGCTGAGCGGCGTGTCGATGTTGGCGACGACGCCGCACAGGGTGACGGTACGCGCGGTGCCAGTGGACCGAGAGTTGTACGTGCTCGGCGACGTGCAAAGGGGCGCGGACCGTGAACTACAGGTGGCCAAAGGCGAGAACAAGTTCTTCATCAGCACAAGGTCGGAGGAGCAGTTGGCAAAGAGCTTTGGCCGCAAGTCGGTGCTGTTTTACTTCCTGGGAGCCGTGTTCGTCATCGGTGCGGTTGTAGTGCTCGCCATAGCGATGGGCTTGATCAAAACCGGATGACGTTGTCTGACGGCGCGGGTCTACTGCTCCGCGATATCTATTCGTGCACCGCACTTCTTGCAGAACCTGGCGTCGCGCTCATGGTACTCGAGCCCGCACTGGTCGCACCGGCGAAACGCTTTCTCGCGGCTCGTCACGAAATGCCCGATGAGGTTCTTCACCTGCCAGGGTATGAATATAACGCCGGCGCCTATCATGAGCAGGGTAATCCTGCGTCCGGCGGCTGTCACCGGCACTATGTCGCCGAACCCCACCGTCGTCAACGTGACCACGCTGTAGTAGAACGCGTCGAAGAACGTGCGGAACGGCGTCCCCTCGTACTGTTCGATGTAGAAGATTAGCCCGGCCGATACGAACGGAATGGACAATATCGTAAAGACCACGCGCGTGACATAGAGGTGCAGCCGCGTGACCTTGCCGAAGAAGAACTCGGCCGTCTCGAGGAAGCGTATCAGACGGAATATCCGCAGCAGACGGAATATCCGCAGGACCGCGAAATAGGTGTACTGACCGGGCAGCAACCCCGGCAGAATGGCCACTACATCGATGATCGAGTAGAGCGACATGGTGTGGCGGAGCCGTTTCTTGGCTACCCAGAGACGCAGCAGGTACTCGACAACGAAGAAAGCGGTGATGACCCGGTCGAGGCCCGCCAGAAACCGCACCAGTCGTTCCGGCACGTCGTACGCGTCCGACACGACGTAGGTATCGGCCACGGCGGTCACGCACGCCAGCACGATAAGCGCCATGATCACTATGTCGGTCGCCCGACCCATCGGCGTGGTCAGGTCGTCGAACCAGAATCGTACGCGTTCCTTGACCGTCACAGTTGTCCCTCCCGTTTGCCCCGTAAATCATACGCTATACGGCAGGCAAAATTCAAATGGGACGACTCCCAGCAGTGGAAATGACGGCTGTTTTTCACCTCGCACGACGCGGCAGGGGCAGGGTTTGCTCTGTCTAGGGCGCGGCAAGCAGCGCCCCTACGTCTAAGTCTCTTGCGGAGGGCAGACAGGAATGTCCGCCCCACTATCATTACAGGGTCATTCTGAACGGAGCGGAAGCGGAGTGAAGAATCTCATGTCCCTGAGAGGGAGATTCTTCGCCTTCGGCTCAGAATGACACCAATATACGCGATGACCGTCGGGTGCGTCAGGGCCTTCGCAACTGCCGTCCGTCAACGTCATTTTGCGACGCGTTTGACGTCATCGTACGTGATCTCGGAAGGGGCCGGGTCAAGCTCCGGTAGCATCTTCTTGGCGATATCGTTCACGGCGTAGACCTTGCCGTCCTTGACCCAGAACGCCGAATCATCCTCGCTGCACAGTACTGCCGTGCCGCCGTCAAGCGGCCCCGCCAGAAACTCGACGAGCGGAACGTCCATCTTCTCCATCTGTTCAACGTTCTTGGGACCCCAGATCTGGGCCACCGCATCAGCGTCTCGCGCTTCCTGACTTGTGCACGCAGACAGAGCGGCTGCAAGCAGCAGAGCAACAATGATGTAAGTGACAGGCCGTCTACCCATGATTATCCCTCCTGACCGGCACGATCTTGACTTCGGCTCTACCCTCCCTAGCTTTACTACGCCGACCCCGGACCTTTATTCGGATGCGGCGGTACATGCCTCCTTATTGCTACCGGAAGACCCTGCTCAGGGTGGTCTCGTAAGCTTGCCAGAAGCGTTTCAGGGCCGCGATGTCCTGCGGAGTAACCTTTTGCGGGGCGTATTCGGCACGGACAAACAAGATGGTCAGTTCGCGGGTCGGTTTGGCCAGCATTGACAGCCCTTCCGGCAGGTTCACGGCGAACTCGTACGGTGTCTGGTCGTCCCGCCGGGGGAAACCGGCATCCTGCGCGAACGCCATCAGCGCGCCGTATGAGTAGCGGATCAGGTCGGCGGGCGACAGGCGCTCCTTGAGTTGTGGGTCGCGGAACGGGTTCGTGAACCGGTAACATTCGAGACCCCACTGGTTCTTGACCTTGACGCGGAGCCGTTTTCTCTTCGGGAGCTTGATCTTCGGGGGTTTGAGCTTGCGTGCCAGGCCCAGCAGCCCCGCCAGCCGTCTGAAGAAGTTCGAGAAGGCGGCCCACGCGCCGCGCCGGTACCGACCTATCCTGCCCAGCGCCCTGAACACGCCGCTCAGTACCAGCCAGACCGCGACAATGCCGCAGATTATCAGCAGGACCCGCATCGCTTTCTCGAGACCCGGCCCGACTTTGGGTTCGGGGAACGATCTTGTGGCGGAACGTTCTCGCGAGGGGCCTTCGCCCGGTTCCTCAGCGTCTTTGCTGGTCATCTCGCCGGGTTCCTCACCGCCGGTATCCTTGGCATAGCCTCGGCGCTCATCCACTTGATCCGCTTTGGCGAAACCTTTAACCTTGGATGACTTCACTATTCCTCGGGTCGCCAGCGTACGGACTGTTTCGGGAATGATGGTCCTGAGCCTCGGACCGGAGTGGGTCGGCACGGGGAAAACGTCGGCGAGAGCCAGCGCGAGCACTACCGTCACCCAGCCGAGACCCAGCCATAACGTGCCGATCATACGCGGTACCGTCATCTTCCTTTTCGCAAAATAGTACCGCAATCCTCGGAAACTCGTCAGCATCAGCAGCGAAAAGCCGCAGAACATGTAGAAAAGCATGCACCAGAACGTCTTGAAGCGTACCGCGCTCTCGTCGGCGGGGATCATTCTCAATCCGACACCGAAGAACACCAGCGACATGCACGAGAAGTAAACTACCGCCAAGCCGGGATGTCTGCGCGGCAGGTTCTCCTTGAAATCCGGCTGTTTGACGACGCTCGGCGGCTTTTTCGCCTGCCGCGCGGCGGCCGCGCGGCGCGTACGGGGCGCCCGCGACATCAGCCCTTCCGCCATGGTATCGTCGTCCTCCCCGACGTGGCAGCTCTTGGTCAACCGGTCCGAGAGGAACCATATCAGCGCCACGATGGCGATGTTGATTGGTAACGCCGCTCCCGCGCCGGCAGGCAATGAGCCCAAGCTCGCCGAGTACACGAACAGGAACAGTATCATCACCAAAGCCAGGAACACCGAGTACATAACGCCGGTCTGACGCCCCATCAGGTAGCTGATCCTGTTGATCAGCACGGTCGCGATAATGGAAAGAAAAAAGATGTACTTGAGCAGGCCGGTACCCGCCGGGAAGTAGACGGACCTCAGGTCCAGCAGGAAGTAGACAAGGCTCCCCACCAGCCCCATCACGCAGAGCGGGATGGCTATCTCGACCACGAGGTCAGAAAGGGATCTTTCCAAATGCGAGCGCATTGAGTCTGTGTTCTCCGTCTATCTCCATCACCGGTATGTTGAGACCGATGAGCAGTTCCTGGGCGGCATCGCAACCCGCCGGGTTCGATATCACGAACACCGCGATGCTGAATCCGGCCGATTTGAGCGCGCCGAGCATCACGGCAAGCTGATCGCTAACCTGCGGTACCAGCAGCAGCAGCGTCGCGTCGCGCCTGAACCGCCGGTACGCGTGTTCCAGGGAGCGATCCATCGTCAGCCCGTCCGTAAGTTCTGTTCGCGCAAGGCTTTCGAGGATGTGCAGCACCTGCGCTGCACCCCGCCCGGTAGGTACCTGGAGCGGCCGCAGCCTGTCGGACTTGCCTTCCGCGTCGGCAATTTGTTGCGCGGCAAGCCTGTTTCCTACTATCTCGGCGCGTTTCAGCTCGAGACCTCGTTCGCCGGCGTCCCGGCCGTTGGTGAAGTACCCGACCTGTTCGCCGGAATTGAACACGAAGTTCGCGAGTGACGCGGCGGTGACGACGGCAAGTTCGGCGCGTTCCTCGCCCTTATCGTCCTGGTACCCCCCCTCGTGGAAGTCCAGCGCGATGGTCGCGCCGGTAACCACGGACGGGTCGTACGTTTTCGAGTAGAGCGTGCCGGTCGCCGCCGTGAGCTTCCAGTGAATCCGTTTAAGGCTGTCGCCCGCCACGTACTCCCTGACGCCGGATATGCGAGTCGGATCCTCGTACATGCGGTGCGCGAACTTTATCTCGCCGATAGGTTTCCGCGAGCCGATATCGTACTCGCCGATCACCATCACGCGCGGCAGAACCGTGACGTAATCGCGTGCGGCGCCAACACGGAACCGTCTGTGCAGCCCGAAAACGTCGCCGCTCTCGGTGGTCAGCGGGCCGAGCCGGTGGTACCCCCGCTTGTAGAACCGCACGATGTACATCATGCGGATCTCCTGGCCCGGCAGGAACATCTGCAGCCGCGCGGTGTCGCCCTTCACCGGGTACATCCCCGGTCGGCGTTCGTCGAGGAATACCCAGGGTATCGGCCACGGATTCTTGTTCTTGACGATGAGCGTCACGTGTACGACGTCGGCGATGTTGACCTCCGTCTGGTTGATATCACGGCGACATTCTATACCTCGCAGCGATAACGTGCTCATCACCAGCGACGCAATGTACACCAGCACCAGCGCGTACATCGCGTACGCCAGGAACCCGCTGCGTAACGCGAACGCCGCGACGAGTATACCGCCGACGATCGCGAATGTGATCAAATACCGTCTCACGATGAGTGCCTCATCTCGCTAGCTGGCCACCCGTTTCTTCGATCCCTTCGTAGGGGAGGGTCTTGTACCCTCCCGCGGGAGCCCACGAGGGGCTCCCCTACTCATTATCCCCGTCGTTGCGAGGAGTCCGACGCGGCAATCCCGCGATGTGAGGTAGGGGCGCTGCTTGCCGCGCCCCGGGCAGGGCATGCCCTGCCCTGCCCCTACAACGAGATTGCTTCGCTTACGCTCGCAATGACGACATTTTGTGGACGGCGGGCAAGATGCCCGCCCTACCTGAAATGAATCCTCTGCGTCTTGGCGTCTCTGCGGCTCTGCGTTATCCCTTCTTATCCCATGAAGCCTGTTCCACGGGAACCTTAACCTCTTTGAGCACCTCGTCAATCACCGCGCGGGCGGTCTTCCGCCGCAGCTTACTCTCCGGCTTGAGTATCACGCGATGGTTCAACACCGACTGCGCCAACGCCTTGATATCGTCCGGTATGACAAAATCCCTGCCGGCAATCGCCGCCAACGCCTGCGCCGTACGGAACAGGCTGAGCGACGCGCGCGGACTGCCGCCCAACGCCAGATGGATGCTCCTGCGCGTGGCGGTGACCAGGTCGATAAGGTACCGCCGGACGCTCTCATGCACAAAGACGTTCTTCACAACGTTTTGCATACCGCGCAAGTCCTCGACGCCGGCCACCACGCCGATCGCGTCGATAGGATGCCGTAGGCGCTGCGCTTCCAGCATCTTGAACTCGAACGCCGGCGCCGGATAACCCACCGTCATCTTAAGCAGGAACCTGTCGAGCTGTGCTTCCGGCAGAGGGAACGTCCCCTCGTGCTCGATAGGGTTCTGCGTCGCGATAACCATGAACGGTTTCTCGAGCACGTGCGTTACACCGTCAACCGTGACCAACCCCTCGCCCATGGCTTCCAACAGCGCCGACTGCGTACGCGGCGTCGCGCGGTTGATCTCGTCCGCGAGTACTATCTGCGAGAAGATCGGGCCGGGCCGGAACTCGAACTCGCGCGTTTTCTGGTTGAACACCGATACGCCGGTAACGTCCGTCGGCAACAGGTCCGGCGTACACTGTATGCGCGTGAACGAGCAGCCCATGGACTTCGCCAACGCCCGCGCTAACATCGTCTTCGCGACGCCCGGCACGTCCTCGATGAGTATGTGCCCCTCGGTCAACAACCCCGCAAGCAGCAGCTTGATAGCCGGCTCCTTGCCCAGCACCACCTTGTCAACATTGTTGATAATCCGCTTGGCTACTTCCGCAAAGTCTGACACTTTATCCCTCCTCCGTAATCATCTCCGGCCGGCACAGTCCTCCCTTATCATATGTCACCGCCGGCTCTAAGCGATCATAATGAGGATAACATAGATCACGAAGGGGCTCAATGACAGCGGCAGAGGCATATGGCGGAAATATTGCCACGCCATTTTGACAGAACTGTGGTAACCGTGATATATTGTGAACATGTAGCCAGCTTTCACTGGCAGGCGCGCGCGAATGTCACGATGGCACGAGGCTCGCCGCGGAGTCCGCGCACGGCTGCCTGGTCCACGAGAGGCGTGCGCTACATCCGTTTGTGCGCACCTCCGCACCACCGAGGACTCTAACTATGGATGTCGAGACCCTGTACAACATGGCCCGAGCGGCGGCGCGCGGCGCGCAGGCAGCTCTTCAGGCGCCCGCGGACGAGAAGGATATGCTCATTCGGTTTACTGGCTACGCAGCATACGTAGGGGAATATAATCGATTGGTCCCGTACGCAGTGGCGTTGTTTGACAAAGAAGCGCAGACCCTGTTCCAGCCAATCGACCTAGGGAAGGATGCCAATGCGTTCAGTGTAGCGCCGGTCGGACAGAAGTGGTACCTTGAGTTTGTGGCCGCGCGTTTGAACGCTCTCGCCGCCTACCTACAATCCAAGGTCAGTTCGCGCGATCACGCAGCACAGTCCCTGATTGATCTGATTGAATCTAATCTCAGGTCGGCAATGTTCTTCCCGCCCGAACGAGAGCGTGACGTTCACAACGCGCTTGAGATCATCTTTCGCGCCAGGGGCCTCGATTACCGGCGTGAGAAGGACGTGATTGAGTATTCCTCAAAAACGTTCATTCCGGATTTTACTTTCCAGTCTCTGGATTTGGCCCTTGAAGTAAAGCTCTGTAAAACAGATCGCCGAGAGAAGAAGATCATTGACGAGATCAATGCGGACATTCCCGCGTATCAGACAAAGTACCGGCGTGCACTTTTTGTAGTTTTTGATCTCGGGTTCATAAGAGACGTAGCGCGTTTCAAGTCAGGTATCGAAGGAAACCCAGAGGTCTACGTTCTTGTCGTCAAGATGTAGTGCCTTTGGGACGCTCGCCACCAGAGCCGAAATTCGGGGGCCACGCCACATAATTCCTTGCGCTGGTTTAGAAAGCGGGCATTGAACACCCGCACACCTTTAACGCAGAGGCGCAGAAAGGCAAAGGAGGCAAAGACATGAGTCAAATAACGCTATCCCAGTTCATGAAGTCAGCTTCGACCTTACCTGGTACTATCCAAGGCCATAGATCGAACGACGAGTTTCTGTGTCAGTTTAAGGAACTATTTCGCTGCCAAGACGCAAAGGACGCTAGCAATGTCCTATACGCATTTCTGTGCGAGAAGAAGATACCCAGAGTCAAATCCAAGAGCAATGTTCTATATGTCGGATGCACGAAAGAGACTCTCAGCAGCAGATATCTGAGCGCTGCCAAGACAATGTCCTCTGGCGAGAATTGGGATTTCTACAGTTACATTATTGAGCATTACGGTCCCATAAGAATTATGTACCGAAGCATCGTAGACATCGGCACATCTCTAAAAGAAGGGGAGGCCGAATTGCTGAAAGACTACTTCAAGCTGCATAGAGAGTATCCCCCGAAGAACTTTCAGAGTCGGTGAACGAACCGAAATTGGGTGGGCACACGACACATAATTCCTTACGCTGCTTTTGAAACCGGGGATTGGAACCCGCACAGCCTTAACGCAGAGGCGCAGACATGAATTGACAGGGACTTGTAAGAGACCTTGACATGACCGAGCCCGTCTCGTACCGGTCTCGTAGAGGTCCCTGTTGAATCTGGGGACAGTTCCCTGTGCTGTCCGGCAATGTTGTATATCTCAGCGTTCTCCGCGTCTTTGCGTTGAAAAGGGATTTGAATAGTCTGCTGTTTTGCAGCGACGAACGCTGTTAGGGCAACTTATGAAAAAAAAGGCCCCGGCTTGCGCCGGGGCCCGTTAGGTTCGCGATCTAGCCCGTTGTCAGATGGGGCGTGCTTGGGTCGCTTCGGGGCCTTTACTACCTTCACCGACCTCGAATTCGACCCTCTGCTCGTCCCGAAGGGTACGATCAGGCGTGTCGACGTTCGATCGATGAATGAAAAGGTCTTTATCGCCTTCATCCGGAACGATGAAGCCGAAACCCTTCTGTTCGCTAAACCATTTCACTGTACCTTGTGCCACTTCAAACCTCCACTTTAAGCCCTTGTCTTGACAGGGCCCTACTTTGTCCCCGTGTTCTTCGGGAATGTGCCTTGCGGGGACGACCAAAGCATTCCCATTCAATAGAATAGGCATTATACCAGCTTTCGTGAGCAATGTCAATCGACGGCCGCATTGGGTTAACGCAGAGGCGCAAACGGCGGAGCAAGCGCCGCCCCTACTCCGCGAGGCCCGGTGCGGCGCGGTTTGGACCTTAGAAGAAACTTGATCGGTGGCGCGTCCGGTGGTATCATGGTTCGGGAGGGTGGGGTTTGGACGCGCGACAAGGGGACCGCAGGTAATCAAGAGCCACGATGGCATTCTTTCTGGCACATCGGTTTCTCAGTCTTTCGCTGTTGGCAGCTGTTCTCGGTATAGGCGTCTCGGTCCTCTATTATCGTAGGAAGCAGAGCCTACTGAGGGAAATCGATCAAATACTGGTTATGTGCCGAGGCACGGATTGCTGGCGTAGTAAGAGCGAGTTTAGGCTAGCTCCTTCGCTCGAAGGACTCGAAGGCGACTTACGCAACAGGTCTCTGTTTGCGCTCCTCCGAATCCGGGAAAACATATGGGACCATTACCATAGTCACCTGGAGAAAGATGACCAAAATCACTGAATGAGACAAAGCGCAGTGCGCATTCGCGACGGAAATTCAAACTCGCGAAATTCGGAGCTCGCCACACATAATTCCTTGCGCTGATCTTGAAACCGGGCATTGAAACCCGTACGACTTTAACGCAGAGGCGCAGAGCGGACAGAGCCACAGAGGACACAGAGAACACCGAGGCGCAGACATGAATTGACAGGGACTTGTAAGAGACCTTGACATGACCAAGCCCGTCTCGTACGTGTCTCGTAGAGGTCCCTGTTGAATCTTGGGACAGAGGCAACAAAGCCACAGAGGTCACAGAGATCACAGAGGGCGTGAGGGATGTGAAGTAATTGTAGGGCTGGCACGTTCGCCCTGGCGAATTGCCCGCCCTACAATAGCCCGGCGATGTTGTATATCTCCCCGTTCTCCCGCATTGACACTGTTCCATTGGATTGCCTATACTTGTGGGGAACCAGGAGTGGGCGGACCTAATGGTGCGGCCGGGAAGCCGCCGTCGGGTAGATGTTCCCGGAGTCCGATCTGTCTCCGTGTGTTGGCAAGGGTCGGATACCCTGTGTGAGAAAATGAAGGTAGAGAGGAGGAGTGAAATGAGGAAGGGAACTGCGTTGTGTATGGTGTTCGTGCTGGTGGTTTTGAGCGGCGTGTCAGCTTCAGGCAACGTCTGCGCGGGCGTGCTGGACAAAGGTGAGATAACTATCTCCCGGGAGGTTCTTCAGGACAAGATAAAAGGGGCGTGGGTGGCACAGACGGTCGGCGTCACGTTCGGCACCCCCGTCGAGTTTAAGTACAACAGTACGCTGATCCAGGATTATCAGGTTATTCCCTGGTACGACGGGTATCTCAAGGAGACGTACGAGAAGGATCCCGGCGCGTACGATGACATCTATATGGACCTCACGTTTGTGCAGGTGCTTGAAGACGAAGGGTTGGATGCGCCGGCTCAATCGTTCGCCAACGCGTTCGCCAAGGCTGAGTACAACCTGTGGTTCGCGAATCAGCAGGCTCGGTACAATGTGCTGAACGGCATGAAACCGCCGGCGTCGGGCCATTGGCTGAACAACCCGTGTGCGGAAGATATCGACTTTCAGATCGAGGCGGACTTTGCCGGGCTCATGTGTCCGGGCATGATGAACTCCGCCGCGGACATATGCGATACGGTCGGTCATATCATGAACTACGGCGACGGGTGGTACGGCGGGGTATACGTCGCGGCCATGTACTCGTTGGCGTTCGTGTCGGACGATGTCGACTACGTTGTCGAAGAGGCGCTTAAGATCATTCCCGCCGAGAGCACGTTCGCGCAGTGTATGAGGGACGTGATTCGATGGCACAAGGAGAATCCGACCGACTGGAAACAGACCTGGTTCAACACGTACCGGAAATGGGGGGAAGATATAGGTTCCGCGCGAGGCGTGTTCAAACCGTTCAATATAGACGCCAAGATCAATGCTGCATGGGTAGTGATGGGGCTTCTGTACGGGAACGGCGATTTCACGAGGACGTTTGAGATTTCGACGAGGTGCGGCGACGATGCCGATTGTAACCCGGCCAGCGCGGGCGGCATACTCGCCGCCATGACGGGCTACGAGAACATCCCGGACTACTGGAAGCAGGGTCTCGATGAGGTTGAGTCTGTCGATTTCAAGTACACCACGATCTCTTTGAACGACGCCTACGATATGTCGTTCAGACATGCGCTGGAAGTGATCAGAAGAAACGGCGGCACGGTCACGGATAAAGACGTAACGATAAAGCTGCAAAAGCCGAAGACCGTACCTCTGGAAGTGGCGTTCGAGGGGCATTACCCCAGGAAACAGATCGGGCTTCAGACGGCAGTAGCCGACGAGGCGTTGTTCGAGTTCGAGGGAATCGGGTTCGTTGTCAACGGTGCGGCGAACGCCAACGGCGGGCCCGATCACACGTTTGAAGCCGAGATGTACATCGACGGCGAGCTAGTCGAAACGGTCAAGTTGCCAACATCGTTCACCGTCCGCAAGTTCTATCCCTTCTGGAGGTACCAGCTCCCGATGGGGAAACACAAGGTCCGGTTCAAGGTACTCAACCCCGCGGACAAGGCTACGCTGAATCTTGAGTACGTTGTCACCTATGCCGATAAGCCTGTGAAGGTGGAGTTCTAGACACCGCACACCTCTAACGCAGAGGTGCGGAGAGCGCAAAGCCACAGAGAACACAGAGGCGCGGTGCAAACCCCGCGGCCGTCTGTAGCGGTCGGTATAGTGGCTAATTAGGGAGGGAATGCAGTATGAATGTTGTTGGATTCAGCGCAGGATGTGTGGGCCGGGAGGGAAACGTCGACCGAATGGTGAAAGCCATCCTGGAGAAAAGCGGGAGCGAGCACGAGTTCGTGAAGCTTACGGATCTCACGTATTCGGGATGTAAAGGGTGCGTGCAACTGTGCGCTAAACCGCTTGTCTGCAAACTTGAAGACGACTTGATGCCATATTACGAGAAGGTTAAGGCGGCCGACGCGGTCGTTGTCGGCAGTCCGGTCTATTTCGGCTCGGTAAACGCGGCAACTTGCGCGTTCATCGAGCGGTTTTTTGGTTACCGGCACGTTAAATGCGCCATAGCGGGCAAACCGTTCGTCCTTGTGATCGGGGCAGGCCTTCCCCGGAAAGGACTGGCGGACCAGTTCGCCGGGCTGCTTGCGCCTTTTGAGGTTGATATTGTTGATACCGTGATGTATCGCACTAGCATACCGCCGTGCTTCAAGTGCGGCCTTCACAAGGTGTGCACCATAGGCGGCATGTACAAGGTACTTGGTGAGGCCGCACATACCCTTGAAGTCACACCGGAGATGTTCAAGGTCTGGGAGGACCATCCGGAGACCGTCGCTGCCGTCGATGCGGCTGCCGGGAAACTCAAGACGCTCAAACGGTAGGAATAGCAGTCAAGGACACGCGCCGTTCAACGCAGAGGCGCAGAGCCGCAAAGCCACAGAGAACACCGAGGCATACCGGAGCACGACACGTCGTCATTGCGAGCGTGAGCGAAGCAATCTCGTTGTAGGGGCAGGGCATGCCCTGCCCTGGGCGAGGCGTGCCTCGCCCCTACGAATCTTGGCGCAATTCTCTGCGTTCTTCGCGTCTTTGCGTTGAAACAGGATCTTGGAACCGGCGACAGGCACGGATTTCTACGCCATCACCGTCAGTCCGGACCAAACCTTCACCCATCGACAGAAGACCCAGATGAAGAGGCCCTCGGAGCCGTACGCGCCCAGGTTGCCCGTCACGTTGCCAAAACGCGCGTAGAAACAGCATGGGATCTGGAACGTGATAGTCCAACCGTTTACGCTTCCATCTCTATACCCGATCCATTTGCCGTCATGCTCGCTCCGCACTACATTCTCTTCGGGGATGTCGTCACGGTCCATGTAAAGCACCATACCGCTCTCGTGCAAGCGCTCCTCGACCGCCTCCCGCTGGCGTCCGGTCATCGCGTCCCAGGTAGCGCTTCTGATACACATCCACTTGTCTGCTCGACGTGTATGGCCCCGGCGCCCCTCGCTCAGCTCAAGCAAAGTCAAAGCTTGCTTAGTCTCTCGCAAGGAAATGCACGACACTGGCAGCAACGAAGCGATCACGACTGCAGTCACAAGTGCCATTCTCTTAGTAGCCATATTATGCCTCCTTCCGACAGGAGTCAAGGTGGATATATTTGCCCCTCATAAAGTATAACGTCTCAGCGTTAAGAACGGTGGACAGGCATGCATTTCCGGTCATGTATCCCTCGCGGAGAGGCGCGGATGGGACAAAGCCACAGAGGGCGTTGACCGTAGGGGCGCGCCTTGGCGTGCCCTGGGCGAGGCGTGCCTCGCCCCTACTCATCTGGTGATTATCAGCGTGACCGGTTCGCCGGCAGGCAGCATCACCGGAAGACCCCCATCTTTGGTCATGGTGGTCAAGAAATGTACGGTTCCCTCACGTACCTCGATCGAGCGGATACCGCCCGGGACCTCGATCGATACCGGCTGTTTGACACCGGATTGGAGCGTAACCTCGATCCGGTTACCGGTCCAGCTCAGGCTCTTCAACTCGATCTGTCCTCGGCAGAGCACGCCTTCGATGCGACCTGAGGGCCATTGTCGCGGCAATGCCGGCAGCAAGTCGAGCTTCCCCGGCTCCGCCGTTACAAGCATCTTGATGATGACCGCCGGCATCCCGCCGCAGATGTCCACGTTGAAGATACTGTTCGGGTTGTGCGTCGAGACCAGATTCGGCCACCAGTAGATGTTCGCGAGCATGTCGACAACCTCGTAGGCCAGGTCCGCCTCACCCAGACTCGTGGCCGATTGTCCAAGTTGGACCAGCCCGAACGACATGTCGCCGCCTCCTTGCGCGCGACGCGGTCCCATACGATTCTCGATTACCTTCTTGAACGCGTCTCGCAGCGCTTGATTGTCAGCAATCTCGTCCGGCAAGCCATCGTACAGAGCATACAAGTGCGAGATGTGACGGTGCCGGTGGTTGTCGATGAGCTTCGGCGTGGTCCATTCCTCAACCGTTCCATCCTCGTTGATGCGATACTCGGGCATCTTCTGCAGCATCGCCTTCCACCGTTGTACGCCTTCCCGTTCGGTGCCTAGTTCCTCGCACGCCGCGACGAGATTGGTCAGCAGCTCCTTGACGAGGGCGATGTCCATCGTAGCGTTGATACACGCCTGCGAATCGCTGTTCAGAGGCGTGTTTTCCGGTGAATAGGAGGGGCTGAATACGTAGCGCCCGTCGGGGCCCTCGAAGAGGAAGTCCTCGAAGAACAGGGCCGACTCCTTCATGAAAGGCAGCGCACGCTTCTCGAGAAACTCCCGGTCGCCCGTATAGAGATAGTAGTCGTAAAAGAAGTGCGAGGCCCATGCCGCGCCCGGCGTCCAGAACAGGTGAATGTACTCCTCGTTGAAATGGATGTTAAGCCCGTGGGCGCTGGTCCGCGACGGCAGCATGATGCCGCGGGCGCCATAAAGTCTTTTGGCGTTCTCGCGGAAGTGCGGCACAAGCGATTCGATATAGTTGAGATACGCCTCCATACACTCGGGCATATTAGCCATGAGCATGCTTGCGACGGCGGAGGGTACGTTGCCGTTTTGTGTGAAATCGCTCTGCCACGGCGGGGTCCATGTGCCGGTCCAGACGCCCTGCAAGGTGGGCGGCAACTCGCCCGTTGACGAGAGGATTGCGTAGCGTGCCGCGTCGAACAGCTTCTCCAGCAGCGCGTTGTTCAGGCTTCCCAGGCTCGATTTCTCCAGGAGCGCTTCCGAAGTCAGCCCATGGTCCTCACCGCCACCGAGATCCAGGCGCGTCCGGTTGAAGATCTCGCCATGAATCGACGCATGACGACTCAGCAACGTATCGAAATCCGCGTTCAAACCGGCGAGGTGGCTTCGCAGGTCGTCAAGCCGGGACGCGTCGTCGGCGTCTACGACATCCAGGCTCAGGAGAACGAGAATTTCGTCAGCGCCCTTGACAAAGATGGCACTGTCCGAGGCCTCCAGCGTACCACCACGGGCGGTCACGCGTGCGGCGCCTTCATGCCCGACGATACTGTCCGGCCGCGTTCCGGTAAAACGGCTGCTGTAGGTTAGAACAGAGCCCTGTGCCTCAACAGTAACTTCTTTCACGCCGCGCGGGAACACGGTTTCCGCCTCTTCGGATTCCTCCTCAATGGCTTCGATCCCGGGGGTCGTCGCGAGCGCTATCCGGCAGTCCACTGCGCCGTCGCGGTCGCCACGGAGCGAGAGCACCGCCACGTTGTCCGCCCGGGAAACGAACAGACGCCGCACAAACACGCCCCGGTCGTCCTCCCATCGCACGGAAGCAATCCCCGTCTGAAAATCTACCGACCGTGCATAGTCGCGCGTTTCTCCCTCGGGACTCATCGTGATCTTCAAATTGAAGGCCGGAATGAGCGGATCGGTCCAGTGCAGTCCCTGATACCCTTGCTTGCGCGAAAGGTCGGAGACGAACTCTGCCGCTTCGCGGTACTGGCCTTCGTCGATCATCTGGCGTATCGTGTCCAGGTGCGGCGCCATGTCCACGACTGGAAGGTCAGGTTCCCACGGCATGAACAGACGCTCGTGCGAGAAGATGATGGTCTCCTCCAGAGGCCGGCTCATGACCAACGCGCCGATGGTGCCGTTGCCGCTGATCAGGGCCTTTTGCCATCTGTCAGCGGGCCGCGTGCTTACGAAACCGCGTGAAGGAGGGTCTTCGAGCGGATCAACAAGCTCAGCCGCATCGGCGGCGCATAGCAGCATAGTGAGCAGAGTGATAAGGACAAACATGTGTCGCATAGTTCAGCTCCTTTATCGTGTGTCACCAGCTTTCGTCCAGAACCTGAATCTTGAAGCTCCAGGCGTAGTCGCACGGCAGCGGGTCGGGGAACTCTTCAATCACCAGGTCATCGCCATCCTGGCGCCATGTGAGACTCTTGTCGCTGCCGAGCATCTTGATCTCTGAGCCCGAAACCGCCGTGACATCCGGAATGACCCGGGGCGCCGTTGGCTTCTCAAGATCGATGGCGTAAAGGTACTTGTCTTTCCTAAGGTACCTAAGACTGCCGGATTTCCAATTGTACGTGCCCGCCTTGTCGAATGACGCAGGCGTGGTGGCATACAGGGCCGGCTTGTTAATCGCCATCCACTCGCCCAGCTTCTTCAGACCCTCGACCTGCTCCTCCGGAAGTGTTCCGTCGGCCTTTGGCGCAACACTGAACAGAGTGAGACCGTTCTTGCTCACATTGTTCACGACAAGGTCAACCAGCTCATCCGGCTCCTTGCAGCCCACGTTCGGCGTGTAAGCCCAACTGTCTCCCAGGGGGATATCGGTCTGCCATTTCTGCTGCCGGGGCTCGTCCAGAACACCGACCTCAACATCCAAGGGGGAGCAGGAGTCAGGAAGGTCGCTATGTTTGTGGGTAATTACCACTTCTTCGCCCCAACCCTCTGCTGCGTTGAAGTAGTGCGCAAGCATTTCCCTCTTCATCGGTTCGGGCGGTTTGCCCTGATCCATGATTTCAAGCCATATGGAGTCCGGACGATACTTGTCTATGAGCTCCTTTGTCTTGTTGACGCGTTCCTCCCAGTATGACTTCGGCCAGTCTTCACCGGGGTAGTTCGTGGGAAACATCTCTTCGACTTCGTGCGCTGGCCCATACAGGCCGGCATAGGCAGGGTCATTGACATCCACTCCGTCGGGACAGAGCTTTCGGCCGTAATTGAAGAAGACATAGGTGCGCCAGTAGTGAACAGTGATGACGGTCTTCATCCCGTGTTCTCGAACAGCATCGAGCGTCTTTTTGACTATGTCGATGCGAGGACCCATGTCCACGGAATTCCATTCATCATAGGCGGTATCCCAGAGGGCGAACCCATCGTGATGTTCCGCGCAGGGTCCTGCAAAATCTGCTCCAGCATGTTTGAAAAGCGAAGCCCAGTAATCCGGGTCCCACTTATCCGCCTTCCACAACGGGATGAAATCCTTGTATCCCCATTCCCTTCCAGGTTCTCCATATAGCTTCTTGACTCTTTCATATGGCCACGAACCTGCCTTGTACATGTTATGGGGACCCCAGCAGCCAATCGCGGGAACGGAGTACGCTCCCCAGTGAAAGTAGAATCCCAGGACGGCGTCCTGGTACCACTGGGGAGTGGCATTCTTCTGGGCCAGAGATTCCCATGTTGGCTCGTAATGGACCTTGTTTTCGGGGTTTGAATCCGCCCTGGAGCTATAGTTAACCAGTGCTCCCAAGAACAGAACGCACACTGCAAAACCACGCAACATTGTTGTTTTCATTGTTTCTACCCTCCCATCTTCTTAGTGCCGTTAAAATCCTGCGATTCTCAAATAATGCAATAAGTGAGGCGTCGTGTTACCAGCTTTTGTCCAGAATCTGAATCTTGAAGCTCCAGGCGTAGTCGCATGGGAGTGGCTCTGGAATCTCTTCAATCACCAGGGTTCCCCTGTCATCGTCCCCGTCGTCGTCCTCCTCCTCGTGCCATTTGAGGCTCTTGTCACTACCTAGCATTTTGATCTCAGAACCTTCCAGAGGCGATACGTTCTTAATGATCACGGGAGCCTTGGGCTTCTCAATATCGATTACGTAAAGGTATTCCTTCTTTCTCAAGAACCTCATGGATCCATCCCCCCATTTATCAGTTCCACCCATGACAAATGGAGCTGGCACTGTGCCATAAAGGGCTGGCTTGTTTATGGCCATCCAGTCACCCAACTTCTTCAATCCTT
Organism: uncultured bacterium; assembly: GCA_965603355.1. Lineage (GTDB taxonomy): Bacteria > Hydrogenedentota > CBFDCQ01 > CBFDCQ01 > CBFDCQ01. Next base: position 29,807 of record CBFDCQ010000015.1, on the reverse strand, counting down.
CGACCTGAGCTTCGGGAAGAGACCCATCCGGCTTGGGAGCGACACTGAAAAATGTAAGTCCGTTCTTGCTTACATTATTCACTATAAGCTCCACCAAATCATTAGGGTCCTTGCAACCAACGCGCGGAGTGTAGGCCCAGGATCTTCCCAGAGGGATATCGGTTTGCCATTTTTGCGGCCGCGGCTCTTTCAACACGCCTATTTCTCTGTTAATCGGTGAAATAGCAGGAGGAAGGTCTTGCCTCCTGTTTTCCCATAGTTTCTTGGAGGTTACGACGACTTCCTTGCCCCAATCCTCAGCTGCATTAAAGTAATAAGCGAGCAATTGTCTCTTCAAAATATCAGGCGGATTTCCTGAATCCATATGTTCACACCAGATTAGATCTGGTTGGTAATTGTCCACAAGCTCCACCCATTTGTTCAGGCGTTCTTCCCAATGTGAATATGGCCAGTCAGCTCCGGGATACTTATTGTCGATTGGTCTTCGATGTGTAGGTTCGTGGATTGGACCGTACAGGCCTACGTTAGCAGGATCATTGACATCAACTCCCGGAGGGCAGAGCCTTCTGCCGGTATCATACGTAATGTACGTACGCCAATTGTGCAGCGCGACGGAAGTTCGCATACCTTGCTTTCTGATGGCCTCAACCAACGTTCCGACGATGTCGATACGAGGGCCCATGTCCATGGAGTTCCATTCATCAAATTCGGTATCCCACAAGGCAAAACCGTCATGGTGCTCCGCACCGGGACCGGCAAAGTCGGCGCCGGCGTACTTAAACAGGGCGGCCCACTCATCCGGATCGTACTTATCCGCCTTCCACATGGGGACGAAATCCTTGTAGCCGAATTCGATGCCGGGCTCGCCGTACTTCTCCTTCACTAGTCTATAGGTGCGAGAGCCCTTTTGATACATAGTCCAGTAGCCGGAACAAGAAAACGCGGGCACCGAGTAAGGTCCCCAGTGAAAATAAAACCCGAGAACGGCGTCCTGGTACCACTGAGGCGTAGCATCTTTCTGCACGAGAGATTCCCAGGTCGGCTCGTAATGGACTCTGTTCTCGGAGGTTGAATCGGCTCTAGCACCAGAGCTGACTAATGCTCCCACAAGCAACATGCTCATTGCAAAGGTGGATGACTTTGTTATCTTCATTGTTGCCTCCTTTGTTGTTGAATACGTCTATTTCAACCCTCACTTCTTGATCGGCGCGATGGTAATCCTGGCGGGTTCTCGTGAGCGCTGGTTTAGCCAGACTACGAGATTCGATGTGCCATCGGATTCCTCGTAACCAATCCGACAGCCCTGTCCGGGCACGAGTTTCTTGCCGTTGTAAGTGACCTCTGCATCCGCACGGCCCCACTTCTCGAGCACGATTGCCGGATTTTCCACGAAAACCTGCTTATCCCCTTCCGCCGCTTCGGCCAGTGTCAATTCGAACGTCGTTGGCCCGCCGTCTCCACAGGAAAGCACGTACGCGCGCTGCGCGGGATCGTATGTGTGAACCTTGTACGTCGGCTTAAGTCCCTTCATCTTTACTTGCGGCGGCCGGAGCCAGGAATGGGCCAGAGCCAGGAGTTCCTCCTTGGGATCCTCGGCTTTGGTCATACCCGACAAGTACACCTGCTCGAGTATGTTCTCGGTACGGCGGTAATGCCACCAATTGAGTGTGTGCCCCAGAGAGGTCGAATAACCTCTCTCCCCGGGTTCCCGTGGCCATGTCTGGAAAACGCTTGGAAGCTCGCCTTCAGGCGGATAAGGTTCGTTCTCAACACCATAGGGCAAGAAGATGGTGAAAGGCCGGTATTGAGACTTCAGGTTAGCGACCTTGATATTCGCCTCAAGGAATGCACCGAAGTCCTTCGGATACGGCTTGTAAGAAATCGTCTTGCTGCGCCCGTCCATCATGATGAGTGTAATAGGGGCTATTTCGATGTCATCCAGGGGAGTGTGGCCTCTCAGGCCGAAGATGAAATCCTCCTGAAACTCGTGGACGACGCTGGGTGGGATTTCACGAACGGGCTGGATTCCTCCAAAAGTCTCATCCGTTACCGGTAGGCTTTGCCCAGCTAAACCCGTATAGATCCGGACGTGGCGCGTGTGCGTACCATCCGGATAGATGTAGTACCACTCGTCCGTCCAATCACCCTTGCCGTATGGCGACGCACTCGGAATATCAATGTGGGCGATTCTACCGGCAGGGTCGGCCAGTGCAGCACGCCAACGGACAACAATCCGAGCAGGATTCTGACTCTCGATCCACATGCGCGCATACCGCGCTTCGTTGTCCCAAAGGACTTCACAGGAACTGGAAGCTTCCGGGTCATAGGTCTCGGTCCACCCGTTCGAATAGTGGATGCCGTTCTCCGTCACCATGCACGGATAACACGGCATACTGAACCGCATCATGGTAGGAACCAGATCGAAATGCACCTCCACGGCGACCCGCCCCAGTTCACGAGGGACCGCAGAACTCGGATCCGACAAATAAAGGACAACCGGTTCAGTTGGTCCGATTGCATGAAACGATTTCGAAGCAGCGCTGAGAGAAACAGGAATACAGGTACACACAACTGCAAGTGCGCAGAAAACTACACTGAGCCTACCTCTATACGTCATAGTACATCCTTTCGCGGTAATGAATAGAGATGCTTAATTTGCTGCATGTGAAACACTGACTATTGTAAGCATCAATAACGATCTTACATGATGACGCTTCATGACTATTCCTTATTGACATTGCGACTTTCTACAGTCGTCTTGTAATGTATGTTGCCATTTATTCCTTAGCTAAAGAGGCAACCACAACGGTCTGATACATTCTTTCAGCAGGTTCCGCACCAGCCGTTGCAGGGAATACAACATCGCCTAGGCTTGTATCAGCAGTAACATACCATTCAAAATCATCTTCTTGTCCGGGAATGGTTGCACGATAAACACCACGGGCATCGTGCGTCATAGCCGCAGAAGTAAATACTGTGTGTCCCAGGGTGCGGTAATACAAAGTAGGGTTACTGACTTTTCCCATGATGAGCGCTTTTATCTTGACCGCTTCGTCCGGTTTGACCTGAGTCAATACGGGTATACAAGTGATGAACTTACCACCGGTATACTTCTGCGATGGATCTTTATCTGCCGGTAAAGTGCCACCTGCTTTAATGAAATTAGCATCATAAAGTCCTTCAACCCAGTTTCTCCAGGTTCTCCAGTCAAGGTTCAGTATGACACCCAAATCCACTTCATCATATATGCGCTGCACCTGGGTACTCATCATCTGTTCCCAGAGCCTCGCCAATTTTGAACGATGACTTGCAGCTTCTGAAAGATCGCCGGCCGCAGTTTTCGCCTTGTATTGATTCAATTCAGAGGCAAAATTTGCCATTAACTTATACGCTTTCAAAACGTTGTACCAGTAATCAAACCGGGCCAGATTCCCAGCTCCCTGAACCTGGTCACGAAGATCTCCCCAATCGTCAATCCATTGAAGATAAGGCTCCTCTTCTGACCAGGGACCCCATTTATGTCTACTGCCCCAGTCTCCTCCGGTAATATATCCTTGCGAGTAAATATCATCTGCGCCTTCTCTGAAATCAGTAACATTACGAAATCTTCTCTTTCTTCTCTTTTCAAAAGCAGCAAAATCACCAGCAATTTTGGTGGCGGCAGGACCTGGGCCAAATTCATGGGTGGCCCAGTCAAGATGAACCTTATCGATTTTTGCATGTCGGCCAGTACGATCTGAAGGTATATCATGGTTGATTGTTCCACCAGTAGATGCATAATCCCAAGTAACATCTTTAAAGGCAGCAAACATCGGAGCGATCATTTTTGTGCGCCAAAATTCACCTATAAAACCGTCTGCGTTTTGTTCATATGCATCCCAGGCATCTTCAAAAACCCGATACATATGGAATGAAGGTTGTTCCAGCGCATAGTCATATTCCATCCAGGTAAACGGCCATTTAACCCGGGCTGAAGGTATAGCGTCCAACCATTCTTCAGTCTTCATATGCCTGCCCTGTTCATTATATGGAGGATTCATGTATGAATAAGCAGCGTTCAAATCAGGCAAAACATCACCAAATACATCTGGATCGCCTTGTGCACCCAAAATCCAGCCACCGGTAGCAAACTGGGTAAATGGCTTCTCAGACATGCTCTTGAATACACTTACGGCAGTTTTAATATTCTCTTTAACAGCAGCAACTCTGGCTTTATCGAGAGAGGCGCTCCCCCAGGGCATCCATGTTTCGGTCGTCCATATCCAAAAATAATCCACAGGAATATTGTTATAGATCAACCACTTGTACATTCCTTTATAAAGTTCGGCGCTTGTCTCTTGAGAAAGTGGATCCAATCCATGAGTGCTTTTCAAATGCTCCTGAAGCACTTCTGGAATCCCATTGACCATTGGATCTTCGCCCATTTCTTCATCTTTTCCAACAGGTACTTCAACACCCGTTGCCGTTTTTACACCCAATTCGTTCGCCAGGGTAAAAACTTCGCAAAACAGTCCAGCAGCGCTGTTGAACGATGCGATGTATCCTTGCTGGTCCTTATGATAAGTCTCTCCGATGATTTCAGATGGGTAACCGTCGGTAGGAAACAGCTGGCTGGTTCCGCCCACAAGATCGCTGGTGTCGGTCTTTCCCCAACCAATAATCCCCTGGTGAGTGTGGAAGAACGTGGCATCAAAAGCAAAATCAACTGTTCCATCTGGATTAAGATCGTCTTCATGTCCAATCCATATGTTTAATGTTGGCCCGTAGTCTCCGACATGGTCATCTTCAGGGTCATACATATAAGTGTGTAAGCCGATGAAGTTCATTCCCATTTTGGGTAATTGGGACACATACATTTTCCAGTCATCTTTACCCCACATGACCGCTCCAGGAGGGAAGTTTTGAAAAGGTTGAGCACCACGTATGGTAAATTGTCGGCCATTCTTGGTAAGCGGTTGTCCTTTTTCATCGTATCCGCTTAAGCTCAACGGAATCTTCGCATCAGGGACCACATCGCCATGAAAGTAGAAACGGCATCCGAGTTTCTCAGCAAACCGATAGGCTCCATACAATGTACCAGTGGCATCATCACCAGAAATGACAAGAACTGTACGTCCGCTGTTGCTTTCAGACTTGATAAAGAACCCCCCTGCAGGTGCATTAAGGCGGGTCACTTCGTCTACCAACGGGTCCGTATCTTCTGCGACAAGAATGAGATCACCGGTGTCGGGAACTGTACTTACCTCTTTAGCAGGAAGCAACCGGCCGGTACGAAGATAAACGTAGCGCCTGACTTCTTTGGCGGCAAGTTTTCCCAGACCTGAACCGCGACTTGGATACACTATAACCTGGCCAAAGGCTTGCGTGTAAAACAGCACGACGATACACATCAACAACAGCCTAATCGTACATCGACAGATGTCTTGGCTTCTCATAGGTCGCTTCTCCCATCATCAGTACTCGATACTATACTTACCTTACATGTTTATTGGTGTCTATTGAGCAACCAGATGTAGACACATTCCAGGAATTAACCAGCAATATCAATCATGCTTTTCAGCCGTATGTCACAGGATGAAGCTCCCACCATAATCTCAAACTCGCCAGGTTCAACCTTCCAGGAGGAAGCGCTCTCATCCCAGAAGGCGAAGTCCCGCTTGTTCAGCGAGAAGTAAACCGTTTTCTTTTCGCCTGCCTTCAAATGGACTTTCCGGAAATCCTTCAGTTCCTTCGGGGGACGCGCTACCGTAGCCTCCAAATCCTTCACATACAGCTGTACTATCTCTTTGCCATCGACTTCACCGGTGTTAGTCACTTCGACCTTCACCAACACATCCTCATCCATTGTGTAGTTCGCTGCATTGGTCTTCAGGTTAGAATACTCAAACGTGCTATACGATAGGCCGTGCCCGAAAGCGTAGAGCGGTTGAATGTCCTTATGCTCGTACCAGCGGTAGCCTGTGAAAACCCCTTCCTTGTAGTCTATGTCAAAGACAGGGAACTCCATGTCCATATCGAACTCCCAGCCGGTGTACAGCTTCTCGCCCTCGGGCAGGTACGGATAGCCGGGCGAATCTTTGAAGCTGCGCTCGATTGTAATCGGGAGTTTTCCCGACGGGTTTGTTACACCGGCAATAATCTCTGCCAGAGCCCGGTTTCCCACCTGTCCCGGGTACCAAGTGTATAGGATTGCCGCTACTTCGTTATTCCAACCGCTCATGTTTCTTCCACCACCCGCATTCATTAGCACCACCGTCTTGTCGTTTAGTCTTGCGACCTTGCTGATAGAGGTGTTCACTTCCTCCGGCAGGTCGAACGAAATATCAGAACCCTCACTGTCTTTGGTTCCTACGCTGTAGATTACGGTTGAGGCATCGGCTATTTCTTTATCAGTCGGATGTTCCACGTGCTTTACATGATCACCAAATTGCGCCTTCAGAGCATCCAACATGGTAACCCTGTCATAGCCATCCACATAGGCAGCACCGCTCCCGACAGCCAACTTGTCTACGTATTCCCCGGTCACGAGAATTACGTCACCCATTTTCGCGCGGAACGGCAGGGTTTGCCTGTCGTTCTTCAGCAGCACAATTCCTTCGCGTGCGGTTTCAAGAGCCACTTCAACGTGCTTGTCGTAGTTTTGCAGATAGGATGTATCCTTCACGGGACGTTCGGTCAATCCCATCGCAATGGTAGTTCCCAGGATGTTCCTGACCATGCGGTCTATGTCTTCTTCTCTCACTTTGCCCTGTTCAATCAGGGAGGGGGCCTCTCTGCGGAGGTATTTTGCCGGTTCGTCATCATCGTATACACCATCTTCCGTTTCGCCCGGCATATCGAGGTCCAGCCCCGACTTCAGCGCCTTCTCAGCATCCCAGATTGACAGCCAGTCACTCATAACGAGCCACCTGAAGCCCAAATCCTCACGCAGCAGTTCAGTAACAACATACCTGCTATGCGCCGCGTATTCGCCGTTAACCTGGTTGTAAGCCGTCATCACAGCCATCGCACCGGCGTTTACAGCCGCTTCAAAGTCCGGCATATAAATCTCGTGCAATGCCCTTTCGCTTACGACTGAGTTTGATGTCCGGCGTCTGAAATCGCTGTTGTTAGCTACGAAATGCTTAGGCGTGGCTATAGTCCCTGTGTTCTGCAGTCCTACCACGTAATTCTCAACCATTCGTGCCGCCAGGAAAGGATCTTCGCCGAAGTACTCGAAATTGCGGCCGTACTGCGAAATTCGGTACATATTCATGCCCGGCCCCAGAAGAACACCGATACCGCCTGCCCTGCATTCCTCTCCGATGCTTTTGGCGTAAGCCCGGGCCAAATCGCGGTTCCACGTACTGGCCAGGGAAATGGGACAAGGAAACGCTACAGATTTCTCCAGATGGTCCTTGAAATCGACAAGGCTCACACCTTGCGTAGCATCTGAGAAACGTAGTGGAGGAACACCGTATTTATCGTAGCCCTTTGTGAAAAATACGTTGTGCCCTCCGATCATGGCGATCTTTTCCTCGAGAGACATTTGCTCGAGGATACTTTCAGCTCTGGCCATTGCGGTTTCGTACGGAATGGGAGGCTCGAAAGGCTGGAATTGAGCCTCCTTTTTGAAACCCTTGTCATCCGTATATCGGCATGCGCCAAACAAGAAAGCTATGATGCACAGAACAAATAGTCTTCTCATTCTCCGTCTCCTTTTCAGCAATACCGTTTTGAATCGAAGACTATTCAGAAAAGCAGTCTGAAGGAAGTATACTTCATCGAAGTAAATGGAATCCAGATCACCATACTATCATCCTCATATCCTACCCGATAGGCGCTTGATTCCGTGTCGTTTATCATAAGTCTGAAAGGCTTGTTCTTGTCCATCCCCTTGATTACAAAGACCGGATTAACGATTGGTTTTTCAGGGCTGGCCTTTATTGAAAAATGTATATCCTTCTGGTCGGAAGAAATTTTGGCCAGTACGTACGCTTTCTCTTTTATTTCGTAGCCATCATAACGATATCCATCGCCTTCCAGGATCAATTCAGGTGCATACTGCCAGCTTCTTGCCAGCTTCACGAGCATGTCAACACGCTTCTGTTCAGTGGGCTCATCAGTCATTCCCAAAAGATAGATTTGAACTAAAGTGTTTTCCGTTTTCTCATGCCAGCCCCACTTTATCACATGCGACAAGGCAGAGGTGTAGTCTCCGTCTTCGAAATGGCCACGGCGGGGCCAGGTAATGAACACGGTCTTGTCGATATTTCGATGGTCATCCATTGGCATGTAATACGGCTTAATTTCCACATTACCTTCCTTAACGATAGTAAAGGGATGGTACTTGCTTTTGAGGTTGACCATCTGGATATTGGCCGGATCGAACAAGCTTATGTCATGAGGGTAGGGTTTGTAGGAGATACGCTTGCTTTGGCCATCTATAGTTATAAGTGTAAGCGCCTCAGTTTCTATAATATCCGGAGGCTGCAGGCCTGCTACCCCGTGAATGAACGTTTCCTGTGTTTCAAAAACTGTTCCCCGAATGCCCCAAAAAGCGGCGTACCCGGGCAGGCCCCAAAAAGCCACCGCATCTTCGGTTTTTCCAGTGTAGATTTTGACAACTCGAACGGATACGCCATCCGGATAGATGTAGTACCATTCATCCGACCAATCGCCTTCGCCATAGGGTGAGCCGCTTTCAACGTATGTGTGCAGGACTTCCCCTTCAGGGGTCTTCAGACTTCCGCGGAAACGCACGACCTTACGAGCGGGACTTTGCCTTTCGATCCACATGACCGCATTCCGGTCAAATAAGACTTCTCCCCACCCAGGGTGTTCTGTTTCAATAGAGGCGGTTTCCGCCCACTCGTTGGAGATGCCGATACCTTCCGGGGTAACATAGCCTGCTCTTCCCGGCGGGTCGAAAAGCATGTGATAATCAGCTTGCGGAAAAGTAACCTTAACCGCGGGCTTACCGCGTCTTGGCACAACGGGCTCGGTCAAACCTTCAGCTTTAAACTCATCTGTTTGGGCAATTGAAACTGAGTTGATAGAAGAGAGAGAGAACGTTACAAGGATTATGAAAGTTCTTAGAATCCCAGTCATCTCTAGATCCCGCTCCTTCTTTGCCGAATAAACCTTTGCCAAATCAAGAACACCCTTCGTTCACTCCCAGATCGATTTCAACTCGTGTACTTCCAGCGTATTGATTCGGAGGTCACCAATCCGAGGACGTCCCTCGGCATTGCCGAACCGCATTCCCCTGTTTTCAGGATTTACTTTTCTGGCGTGGATCATGGTGAACCTTCCATGGTCGACGAACACTTCCAGGGTGGTTCGGTCCACGATAAACTCATAGAACATTATGTTGCTATCCAGTTTCGGCACATATTTCATCCGGACATACTCGGAATCCTCAACGTCTCTGTTGAAATGAAAGAGATTCGGCTTTAATGTGTAATACAGGACATCATCATCAAAAACGAAGCTGTAGCCTATGGCGTTTATGTTTTCGATTTCGCATTTCACATGCAGTAATTCGGAGTCTATCTTCTTTAATTCTTCGTTGGCCTGTCTCCACGTAAGGCCTTCCCATATGTGGCTCTTCTTGTAGAGCTTCTCAATCTCTTTCACCGGTTCATTGAACATCCTGACTCCATTTGGGGTGGTTCTCAGGGTCAATTCCGTTGGAAAGGTCATCAGACAGTTGAATGGCATGCCGGGTTCAGGAATTGGAACCCAACCGGGAATTTCCAGGAAGCCAACTTGAATCCGGCGTCCATCACTTTTTGGCACATTAGTGAATGTCTGTGCCGCCCAGAATAATCCCTGGATATAGTTGAACTTGCCCAATTCCGGCTTGAATGTCTTTCCGTCGAAGTCACCTATGGCATAGTCTCCGGAGACATCATACACGACCCATTTGGTGTTGTCGGGATTGCCGTCTATCGGCAGCTCAAACAGTTCCGGGCACTCCCAGAACATCTGGGTATGGCTCTGGTACTCCCAGTCTTTCAGATTGTCAGACGTGAATATGGAATGTCCGATGCGTTCAAAGACAATCATGACCCACTTGTCCGTAGGTTCATGCCAGATCACTTTCGGATCACGGGCGTTGCCGCTTCCCAGAATTTCGGTACGGTCCCCAATGATGGGATTATGCTCATAGTCTGTCCACGTTCGGCCCCTGTCGTTCGAATAGGCAATGTTCTGACAGGCCGCGTCACGGTCTCCGAACATCCTCGTAGTCGTGTAAAAGGCAACTATTACGTCAGTGTCGCCCGTCTTGAAACCGGAGGTGTTCTCATAATCGACCACGGAACTTCCGGAGTAGATACCACCGAGTTTGTGATTGTAGAGGGCCTCGGGCAATTGCTCCCAGTGGACCAGGTCCGTGCTTACTGCGTGACCCCAGTGAATGTTCCCGTGGAGATATCCGTAGGGGTTGTGCTGGTAGAAAAGATGGTATTCCCCGTCGTAATAGACGAGACCGTTCGGATCGTTCAGCCAGCCCCGCATGCTGGAGAAGTGAAGCTGTGGCCGGTGCACTTCCTTATAGACGTTCTTGAGGTACGTACGCTCATCAGACTGATAAATCTTCTTCAACGCACCGGCCTTGTCGTCACGATTGGTTTTGATCAGAGCGGTCTTACCCTTGTATGCAGCCACATCCAGGAACACCCAGAAATCCGGTTCGCCATCCGCAAGGTTGGGGCTCAAATAGAATTGGCCTTTTCCATCAATGAGGATTTCGATACGCGTACGATCATCTCTTTCATACGTTATCGGAAAATTGAGAAACCTGTTTTCCAGTTTAAGTTCCCGTTCGGCACCTTGTGCAAGACCGGTTAGAAAACAGAAGAGTAATAGACTGATGTATGTCTTTTTCATTTTCCGACTCCCAAGAAGGTTGACCCACATTTCCCATATGACCTTCCCGCGACCACTACGCAGCAGCCCAAGGGCGCCTCCGGTTACGAATCGGGGGTGGCCACAGGTGGCCACCCCCGTCGAAGGTTCGTTGAATGCATAGGCTCAAAGAATGGCCTTTAGCAGAGACCTCACTCCTAGGTCACCTGGCAAACGCCGGCCGGATGCAGCGGGCCGATCTCGGCGCTCGGGTATCTGTAGAACTCGACGTGGCCGTCCATGAACAGGACGTTCGCGCCACTGGGCACGTGGTTCCACGTTCCGGGGCCGTGAAAACCGCCCAAATCGAGATGGCTCATATCCCAGAGGACCGGGAGGTCACTCTGCGCCATTGCGCTGCCGGCCGGGTTGTTGATGTCCGTGATGAAGAACCGCTCGATACCTTCCTTCAGGCGATAGATCGTGCCCCCGGGTTGACGCCCGTTGCCAAACGGTACCGTCGGCCATACATAGTCCTGGAAACCGGACGGAAACGAGCCGGGAGCATCGGGATAATAGTCTGAAATATGACCTCTCCACTCACCCATGTCGATACCGTCGGTGTTGGCGTCCCGGTCGAACCATGCCAGTAGTTCATCATCGTCTACAGGTCCTATGCCTCCTTCTCCCAAGAGAACCAGCCCGCGCCATGCCTGCCAGGTTATCCAAACCTCGGTATCTTCGGCGCCGGCCCATGCGCAATACTCGTAGCCGCCGCCTGACCAGAACTTATTGGGATCGATACCTCCCGGAGGTCGCGGATCGTCATTGCCCACGCACCACACTCCCCTCGGCTCCCCGTCCGCCTGAACCGTGCAATCGACAATGTCGGCGATATTGCTGATACCCGCCATCAGATACGTGGATGCCGACGGGCAGAACATGATGTTCACATCCGTCAGGTACTCCGGATACACCGCCCGGCCTCGCGGAACTTGGATCGGAAATACCCACGGAACGCGCGGATCGTCCGCTGAGTTATGGTTCGGCGGGAACATGCCGTCGTGCTCATTGGCGTACATCTTGAAAATCAGACCCCATTGTTTGAGGTTGTTGGCGCAGGATGCACGGCGGGCCGCTTCTCGCGCACGCGCAAGCGCCGGCAGCAAGATCGCCGCCAGTATGCCGATGATCGCTATCACCACCAGCAACTCGATTAATGTAAATCCTCGTGATTTCTTCATCATTGCCTCCCCTTTCATGAAGTCGTTACAGCTACCTCACCGACACGCCCCAGCACGGAGCGTGTCAACAACAGCAATGAACGAACGACTCGCTCTACTGCCGCTTTCTTATCACCCCCTCTCTGCAGAAACGTCTCTCAATCAGAGAGACTGATACCGCGGGTCTTCTTAGCCAGTCTTTCCCTACGAGAGAGGTTAGTGAATTCAGGACAGCCACAACGTTATCTCCCCACGCATTCACGAGACCGACGTACAACACGGATATTCTCTCAAAACTGCCGCTAAATGTCAAGAAATCCCCCCCATTCAGCAGAGTTGCCTTTCCCGTAAGGGAGATCCGGGTTAGAATGATTCTTTTACTGGCTTTCTTATTTAACCTGAATCTTGAAACTCCAGGCATACTCACAAGGCAGCGAGTCCGGAACTGCTTCAATCACCAGGTTTTCGCCCTCCTGATGCCAGGGCAGGTTCTCGCTGCTGCCGAGCATTATGATCTTGGAATCCTTTACAGGTTTAACCCCCGGGATGGTGTATGGAACGCTTGGCGGCGTGCTGTCCTCATAATCAGCGTCATCATCATCTGTTTCCTCCAGAACGTTCCCCAATTCTATGGCATAAAGATATTGCCCTTTTTCTGTAAACCTTATTGATCCCGCTTTAGCAACATCTACCCCGCCCTTGACGAACGGGGCAGGTTTCGAGGCATAAAGGGCCGGCTTATTGATGGCCATCCATGCTCCGATCTTCTTCAATGCGTCGATCTGCGATTCTGGCAGCGTTCCGTCTGCTTTTGGCGCGGCACTCAGCAGCGTGACCCCATTATTGCTCTTACGATCTACAATCGCATCCACCAATTCGTTGACCGATTTCGATATCGCGTCAGGAGAGTAGGCCCACGCCCATCTGGTGCCGATGGTCGTGTCCGTCTGCCACACAACGCGCTGAGGCTCATCCAGTTCCCCCGCTTCTATATCCAGCACAGAGCAGGACAGGGGGAGGTCGTCGGACTTGCGGGTTACCACAACTTCCTTACCCCACTTGTCGGCTGTGTTGAAGTAATGGGCAAGGGCTCCCTTCACATACTTGTCACCGATACACCCCGGATCACTGAAGCCGATTTCGAACCATAATTGATCCGGACAGTACTTGTCAATGACCTCTGTGACGCTGTTATGCCATCTTTGCTGGAACTCGTCGGAGAACGGATACTTGCGCCAATCACCCTTGTATTCACGCACCGGACCGTACAGACCCGCGTACTCAGGATTGTTGACGTCCACTCCCGGCGGGCATATCTTCCTGCCGGGATTAAAAAAGAACCAGTTCGTGTAGTAATGAAAAGAGGCGAATGTCTTCATCCCATGCTTTCTGACCGCCTTGAGCATCTCCCCGGCGACATCACGGTGAGGTCCCATATCCATGGAATTGTATTCGACATAGTCGCTGTCCCACATGGCAAAACCGTCGTGGTGAATCGCTACAGGGCCTGCGAAGTCAGCGCCCGCTTTTGCGAACAATTCCGCCCAGGCATCCGGGTCCCACTTCTCGGCCTTAAACATCGGGATAAAATCTTTGTATCCGAACTCCGTACCTGGTTCTCCATATACCTGCTTAACGTAATCATATGTATTCTTATACTTATCCTCAATATGCCCCCAATCCTCAGACGTCCCGCCGTTTGGCAGATACATGTTACGTCCGCCCCAACACCCGAAGGCGGGCACCGAGTAAACTCCCCAGTGGAAGTATATTCCGAGAACGGCATTTTCAAACCATTCCGGAGTCTCATGCCGGGCGAGTGAATCCCAGTCGGGTTCATAATGGCCGTCCTGGGCCGGCGCGCCTTTCGCTGGAACGAGCAGCAAAGCAATCGCCAGTAATCCAATCCCTGCAAAGTTAAGTCTACCGGACATGGTGTAATCTCCTTCTGCTAATCGACTGGCGCCTTACCTGGGTACTTCGTTCAGGCTCTTTTCCCGCTCAATAATGCTCTTCTTCTGCGCTCCGACGAACGCGTTGATCTCTTCGATGGTCATGTTACCGATTTGTCCTGGGTGGTCCTCCGCCAGTGGAAACACGGTACGGAAGGCCGCCCCTTCGTTGCCCGCATCTGCGTATGGCGTCAGTATTATGTCGCGAAGCTCACTAGTCCTCCCGTCGTTAAGGCCCACTCGATACCGCCGGCGGCTACTGTCGGAGTCTGCAGGTCCGGGCCATTGATGTCGTTGGTAGGAGCTAATCGGCTTGAGCGCGATTTCACCTGGAATCGTGATTAGATCATCCTGGGCTCCAAGCCACGTTTCAATATTGTCCCGTACGTCGACTGACAGGACCTCGGGTCCACGACGCAGTGCGTAATCGTCCTCCGAAAGATGGTCAAGCATCAAGGGGATATCGAATTGAATCTCGATCCGGAGCTCCTTTGATTCCGGGAGATTGACGTCGCAATACCCTTCCACATCGCTGCGGCTCGGTACGACACTCCCATTGAGTTTGGCCTGGAATTGGGTCGTCCAACTCGGTACGCGGACGCGCAGCGTTCCCTTCCAATCGGAGGGTGTTTTCAGCGTTACCGTACTCTTTCCTGTCTCAGGGAACTCGCTATCCTGTGCGACCTGCACCGTCCCACCGTCCGTGTCAAGCGTCGCATGACTCGTTTCGAAAAAGTTGACGTAAACGACATTGCCCTTTGTGGCGTAAATGAGCTGCGGCAATCTGGCAATGCCTTTTGGTCCCGACCAGAAACAACATCTTGTCGGCCCATGAAAGAAATGCTTCGAGTAACGCAGGGGGGTCCAGTAACACCACTTCATGCCGTCCGTAGACTGAGCCCCCAGCAACGCATTGTAAGCAGTCTTCTCGAGCGCCTCCGCGTACTTCGCGCGCCCCGTCATTTCATATAAGCGCTGTGTCAGGAAAATCCACTCGGTTGTGGCGCAGGTTTCCTGCAACTGGGCGTCTTGAACGTCCTTGAGCGGTCCCTCCTGAAGATCTTCCCTGTTTCCCAGCGATCCCGTAGGGAACAGGTGGTCCTCTACGAGTCCATCCCAAACCTGCTCCACTGTCGCGAGCATTTCGCCGTCTCCCGTAACTTGGGCGTATTCGACTACGCCCAACAAGACCGCGCCGAGCATATAGGGATGGATCAGGAAGGGTTCACCGCTGGAGAGCATTTGTTGAATGGGCGGATAATACTGAATCACCTTCCCCACAAACTCGAGCGCATCCTCGTTCCCGGTATGCCGGTGCAGCCGCATCAATTGGCCGATTACGGCTGTGTTGGTGAATCCGATTCCGCTCCTAAGGAGACGCCCATCCTCGACGGGACTATAGGTCTTCACGATCCAGTCGCCCACACCGGATGCGGCTTCAAGGGAAGCGCGTTCACCACGCAACTCATAGTGGGTCAGGAAGCCAATCATGGAGTTCCATTGGACCCACACGTCCCAGGCTTGTTCCCAACCGTTCAGTTTGCGGTCCGTCGGCAGCTTGATCCCCATATATCCATCCGGTTGCTGGTACTCGCGTAGTGAGGCCGCAAAGGCATCAACCATTGCCAGCTGAGCGACGTCACCGGTACTGACCGCCGTTCGCGTTGCGGCGTCGAGCCATTTCCCCGCGTACTCGCCATCCCATACCCGCTCGAGCTGCTTCCCGGGGGAGTAATGGCGTGTAGCGAACGATTCCAGCATGAACTCGCCATAGTGGTCATGCTGGTAACGCAGATAGTTGACGTTGCCTTGGTACCGCGGGCCAAAGCGGCCCTCGGGGCCCAACTGAACGGACGCCGGCGAAGGAAGTGTGACGGCCGCATCCTCGTAAGAAAACGCGACGACTGGTTCCGCAGTCTGCTGAGTACTCGTCTTAGCTGCCGGCTCGCTATTTGTTTCGCCTACGGTCGCACAGCCGCACACCAATGCAAACACGAATATCAGACTCAGTAAGTTTCGTTTCTTCACGATTCATGCCTCCGTATTTCGAGCGTGGGAACTGGGTTCCGACTCAGTGCTTTCTGGCCCGAGATTCCCCATCCGACATTTCCCATATGGACCAGCCCGTGACCACCGCCTGCCAGTTTCATGGTTACCCACACGCATTGCTCCTATTCAGTCTTCCAGGCATACGGGCAAGTTCCTTTATCGCGTGCCCCAGCACAGTCTATTTGGGCGCTACGGAGAACGTGACAGTTTCAGTGGTCTTCATCTTCAGCCAGAGAACCAGGTCCTTGCCGGTATGTGTTTCCTCGTACCCGATGCGGAAGTCTTTACCCTGTTTGACCGTTTTACCGTCCATTCTCAGCTCAACACCGGCCTCATCCCAGTCTTTGACAATAAAGGTCGGATTGATGATCCACCCGGGGGCATCCATGTCTTCATCCTGCTCGAGCGTGAACTCTAACTCCGTGGGCCCGCGGCCTTTCCGAGGCACAATGTAAGCCCTCTGAGCCGGGTCGTATAAGAATTGGTTGTAGTCATCCTTCAAACCTTCCATTTGCAGCCTGGGCGCCGCGATCCAGGACCATGCCAGCGGCACCAGCTCTTTCACGGGATCCTCGGTATTCGTCATGCCATGCAGAAAGATCTGTTCAATGCTCGTGTCGGTACGCCGGTAATGCCAGTAATTCAGCATGTGGCCAAGCGCGACCGTATAGCCGCGTTCCGGGGAATAGCCCCATGTCTGAAACACATGCGGAAGGTCGCCCTCCGGCATATAGGGCTGCACCCGGACGCCATAGGGCATGCCTATCGTGAACGGCTTGTACTCCGACTTCAGGTTGATGAACATAATGTTGGCATCGCGGAACTCCCCAAAATCCTCCGGATAGGGCTTCCACGAGATGGTCGTGCTGAAGCCTTCGGGATGGATATCTTCCGAGTGGCCGCCGATCAAACGGATGAGGGTCAGTGCATCGATGTCAATATCGTCCGTCGGCTTGTGTCCCGGTTGGCCCCTGACGACCGATTCCATAAATTCATGGACAACTTTCGGTGGGGTGCGGTCGAATCCAAACGGGCGGCTCACCGGCGCCAGCCCGGTGTAAACCTTCATGTGTCGAACGTGAACGCCATCCGGATAGATGTAGAACCATTCGTCCGCCCAATCCCCCTTGCCGTAGGGGGACCCGCTGGGAATGTCCGGATGAGCGATGTCATACAAGTTGTTGGAGAGGGCGTAGCGTATGCGCACCACGATGCGCGCGTCAGATTGATGTTCAATCCACGCCCTGACATAGCGTCCTTGCCGGTCCATCCCCGGTTCGAAGGAAGCGGCGCCCCCCGTACCGTCAAAATCCCGGGGGTCATAGGTCTCCGCCGCAAAATTGGAGAATTTGACCCCGTTTTCCATGACCATGCAATAATTCCACGGCAGATCAAACGACATGGACGTGGGCAACAGATCGTAGGTAACCTTGATGGCACCCCTCATCTCGCGGCGACCCAGCCTCACCGGTTCCGTAGGCCCTTCCGCCCTGAACTCGGATTGCGCAGCGGCGACCGGAATCTCGTGCACCACCCCGACGCACAGTGCTACCCCCACAAGGATCCCAATTACGGCCCGACTGATGTTGTTGAACAGACTCATGCTTCGCATTGTTTGCCTCCTTGTCGTAGGTTGCTCAGAGTTCCCACCCCATCGTGCGTTGACGAACACGCCAGTCTCCCGAAGACGTTCACAGCAAGTGTAGTCCATCTTGCCCCATCCGTCAACCCCCGAATTGCCGGCAACGAGGTAGGCAGAGGCCAGAAAGAATGGGTGAACTCACAGAGTCGAGCACTTGACAGATGCGGGGGGGGGGGGGGTATAATATGATACTAAGGGTGAGATGTTGCGTTTGTCGGGTGTGAAGCGGTAACTCCGAAAGAGCGGTAGCGCCACAACTTGGCGGACAACCCGGAGGATCCGTCTGCACATCGTCGGGGGATTGAGAAAGGGGGTGATAAGACAGCTCAATCGCTATTGATTTGATGCTCGCGTCGGTAAGTCGAACGGTTTCTCGGTTCCCAAGGGAGGAAAAGAGATGAAGAAATCAAGTGGATTTACACTGATAGAGCTGCTGGTGGTCATAGCGATCATCGGCATACTGGCGGCGATACTGCTGCCGGCGCTTGCGCGAGCGCGGGAATCCGCGCGGCGAGCAAGCTGTGCCAACAATCTGAAACAATGGGGTCTGGTGTTCAAGATGTACGCGAATGAGTCCGATGGCGGGAAGTGGCCGCCGATACAGGTCGCGACGGAACTAGGTGCAGGAGAGTATTGGGCAGCAGGTGGGAGTCCGCTGTACCGAGCCGTCTATCCGGAATATCTCACTGACTTCAAAATCTCAGTCTGTCCATCTTCGAAGATGGCTAGCCGAGTCGACGAATTTATACAGCCGCCCGACTGCACATTCTGTGACGCGTCGGGTAATCTCAATCCCGATCTTGTTCAGGGATTAGAAAGCTACTGGTACATGCCATGGGCGGCGTATGAAAATCCTGCAGTGCAAGTGTCCTGGTATGCATGCTGGAATATGTGGTGGGATCTGTTGGGTCCAGTCGATTGGACTAGCCAAGGCTCTGTGCTTGGCGCGCTGGACCAGGATATGCCGGTCACGGGCGATGTGGATGGAGAGTACACGTCATATACAGGGCCGGAGCATATGGCCGCGTGGGACCAGGCGTTCCCCGGCACGTCTGCCATTGACCTTCCCGCACTCCCAGTTGGCAATGCCGGCGGCAACACCATCTACCGGCTCAAGGAAGGTATCGAACGCTTCTTCATCACGGACATCAACAACCCGGCGGGGAGCTCGATGGCGCAAAGCGAGCTCGCGGTTATGCATGACCTGGTTATGGTGGAGAATTTTTATTTGATCGTGGATGGTATGGCTCCCGGCGAGATCATATTCAACCACGTTCCCGGAGGCGGCAATGTCCTCTACATGGATGGGCATGTCGAGTGGCAGAGATACCCGCAGAAGGAGCCGCCGATAAATCCGCTTAGCGTAGGTGTATGGATGTAGTCAAGCAGCGGGCGAACGGCCCATCTGCAGTGGTCATGCACTATTTGGCTAATGATCTCCATTGGGGGGTGGCCGACCACGGTCACCCCCCGGTTTGAGAATTGAAAGCCACCGGTCGAGGCTGCACGACGCGCGGCCCGCTTTCTCTGCCAGGACGTCTCTTAATCCCGCCCTTTTTTCAGCCCCCTCTCTCCTCTTCTGAATCGTAATCTTGCTCGTAATCGTACTCGTAATCCCCCCATCCCGGCCATTTTCCGGTTAGGGACCTCGTTTTCAAACGAATGCAGAGATGCCTGCAGCGTGCAGGCTCTCCACGCAGAACTGTAGGGGAGGCCCTCGTGGCCTCCCGCGGGAGGGGACAAGCCCCTCCCTTACAAACGAAACGGACGTTCTGGGGTCACCGAGGTGACCGCCCCTACAATTTCATTTCAGGCGGAATTGGGTTATACTTACTGCGGATCCATTCCAATCGTGAAAGGAGACTTATCATGTCGAATACGGCAAACGAGGGGATTCGCGTTGAGGTGGCGGACAGGGTAGCGACCATCACCCTCAACCGGCCGAAGAAACTGAACGCGATCACGCCGACCATGATGGAAAAAGGTGTCGCGATTCTCAAGGACGTCGCCGGCGACGCCGAGGTGGGCGCTGTGGTGCTGACGGGCGAAGGTCGCGCGTTTTGCGCGGGCGGCGACGTCTCCGGCATGGCCGCAGGCGGTAGCGCCCAGATCGGCCTGGAAGGCGGCACGGATATGCTGCGGCGTATGCAGGAGTTCGCGTGGCTGCTGAACACCATCCCGAAAGTCACCATCGCCGCGGTTAACGGTTTCGCCGTGGGCGCGGGTCTCTCCATAGCGCTGGCGTGCGACCTGCGCATCGCGTCCGTGGAAGCGAAGTTGGGCACAGCGTTCGCCCGGATTGGGCTGAGCGGTGATTTTGGTGCAGCATGGTTGCTGACACGGCTGATCGGCCCGGCCAAAGCGAAAGAGATTCTGTTTCTGCCGGATATGGTTGACGGGGATGAGGCGTTTCGTCTCGGACTGGTCAACCGGGTCGTACCCGATGACGAGTTTCAGGACGCGGTGACGGGACTTGCGGGACGTATAGCGCACGGGCCGTTAGTCTGCTACCGCTACATAAAGGAGAATGTGAACCTGGCCGTGGACTGCGACTTCCGGTCCGCGCTCGACCGTGAAGCGATGACTCAGATGCTGTGTTCACGCACGGCGGACCATATGGAAGGCGTTGTGGCGTTCATGGAGAAACGCGAACCGAACTTCCAGGGAAAGTAGCCGCTCTACGCGTTATAGTTCTTGAGCCGGTCCTTCTCCGTTGCGCGACGCATGAACAGGTCCATCATGTTCCTTGGGGGCTCCTCGGTCGACTCCCGTTTCTGGAGCGTGACGGCGTTGGTCGCACAGGTCGGCACGCATACGCCGCAGCCGATGCAGCTCTCCAACTTGACCTTGGCGACACCGTCGTCCACGGTGATGGCTCCTATCTGGCACCGTTCCACGCAAACCTCACACCCAACGCACTCGCCCTCGTCCACATGCGCGATGTAACTTGACGGCGCGGCCGTTTTCGGCAGGTTCAGCTCGACGATTCCGCGCAGTATGTGGCAGCAGCATCCGCAGCAGTTGCACATGAACACGGAGCGTTCCTGGACGTTGTCGGAGGTGTGTACCAGGCCCAGCTCCTCTGTCTCGTCAAGTTTCGCCAGCATCTCGTCAAGCGAGACCTCGCGGCCGAATCCATGACGGATCATATAGTCCGCGCCCAATCCGAGCCCCATGCAGATATCCTCAACGGGCATCTCGCAGCCGCGTTCGAGCAGATGCGCCTGGCGCCGGCAGAAACATCTTGTCAATGCCCAGCGCCCGGCGGTCTTGATGAGCTCGCGCGCCTGCTCGTACGTCACCACCTCGGTCGTTATCTCGCCAAACGCGCTCACGTACGGGACGACGCGCACACGTTCCGTGTCGGCGCCGGCAACCTCGGTTCCCAGGTGGTTGGTGAGATACGTTTCTGAAAGCTCCGCAAGCCGCTTCATCGGCAGATGCTCGTTGCGTTTCATGAAGGTGAACTCGAGGAAACCTATCACCGGGGGCGCCAGCGTGTACCTCGTGGCGCTCTTGCGCTCGATGTCTATGACCAGCCCTTTGTCCGCCATGGAACCGATGATATCCGCCAACCTGTCGCTGTCCATACCGGTAGCCTTCACGAGACCGTCGAATGTTGCCGGCAGCATCGGCATCTTCGACGCGACGAGCGCCTCCTCCTCAGTGAAAAGTATGCTCAATATCTCGAACAGCTCGTCCGCTTTCGGGGCGCCTTCACCGTTTTTCGCAAGCCGTTCTTGCAGAGCAACATAGACTTCCGGAACCTTATCCATACCGGTCATCACGCTCTCCTTAATCAGAGTTGCCCACACCGTGCGCCGGACGGGCGGCACCATGGTGTCATTTTCGCGAATTCTCCTGATCCCACGACGGTTCGTAATAGTCTCGCATATCCGCCAATCGGTGTCAACAGAAAAGAGGGTGAGGACATTTGGACAGCGGCATTTGGATGGGGGCTGCGAGCGATGTGGTACGGGGGGAATCCGGCCATTCGGGCAGGTTCAGATTCTCTAGAACCCTACGTTGAGTCCCACTTCAAGCTTCCCGTCTGCGAAGGACTCTATGCTGAGTTGATCTTCCTCGAGCAAGTCTATGGTCTGAAAGTCCGAGACGCGCTGGCCGGCCGCGTCGCACAGGACACACACGACGGGCCGGTCGAACGCGTCACCGTTGCTGTGGACAACCTTAGCGATCTCCCCCGTGTTCAACCGCACCAGTGTACCCAAGGGAAATAGCGACAGGTATTTAACGAGCCCGCGGACGCTGTCACCGTCAAACAGGTTCTTCGACACCTGCTTTATCATGTGTTCCATAGCGTTGTACGGGTGATAGGCTTTCCGCCAGGGACGGTCCGAGGTCAATGCGTCATAGACATCCGCCACCGCTACTATGCGCGCAAGACGATGAATGAGATGTTTCTCGCGCTTGCCGGGGTACCCGGAACCGTCGCACCGTTCGTGGTTCTGGTAGGCGATGTAGCGCGCAGTCCATGGCAGGCCGGGCAACCTTTCGAGGGCATAGAGGACATGGAGAGAATGTTTGTGGACATCCAGAAGCTCAACTTCCGTGAGCCGGCGCGGCGCGTTCAAGATCTCCTGGGGCACCATAACCATGCCGAGGTCGTGCAGGAGCGCGGCAACACCTACCTCCATGACCTGGTGGCGGCTGAACTGCATCGAACAAGCGATGCTTATCGCGAGTGTCGCAACGTTGAGCGAGTGGAAGTAGATGTACTGGGCATTGCTCTTCAATCTCGTCATATTGACGAGCAGGCTCATGTCAGTGGCAAACGTGTCCACGAGTTTGCCCGCAACATTCCAAGCCTCCTCCGCCACCTTGTCACTCTCGAGCGCGCCTTCCGTGACAGACTCGACAAACTCAACGCCGTCATCGTGTGCGGCCTGCCATTCGCCGAGCCGATTCTCGGATCGCCCCGTCTGCAGTGAGTCGTCCATGCTCGCTTCCAGAGCGTCGCCCTCGGGCTCAACGTTCAATGCGTCTTCGCTTGCGAGGCTCTTCTCCACTTCCGACTGGAGAACGTCCGCCATACGTTCGGCGGCTTGCCTGTAGTCAGAGACAGGAACGTCTGTTCCAGAGTCCGACACCTCGCTGGGGTCCCATTCTCCCACATAGACGCAGTCCGCCCCGCCGCGCACCAGGGACACTAGCATGTCGTGCGTCAGATCTTTGCCCGCTGCAAGGAGCAGTTTTCCTGTCTCGTCGTAGATGGGTTCATCCAGGCTGGTGCCCAGTTTCAGGCTATCGATTGAAACACGCTTCATGAACTACAGTTCCTCTCCGACGGCGGCTAGGAGGTATGTTCGGACGCAAAACCCGCCGCTCGCGGGGCGCTGCGTCGTCTTGTTCGCAAGACCCGCGCCCGCGCGCAGACGCACTCTCCGCATCGGAGTGCGTATAGGCAACATACCCTCCCTCCGCCTAAATGAGCGGAGCAGCCTGGGTCGAGTAATCTATACCCCTCTTCACCAGGATTATACCATATTGGACAAGAAAGAAGCGTGTCCCGTGGAGGTAGACTCTATATGGTGATATATTCCGCTTGACAGACCCTTGGATATCGAGTGTTGGATGCCGTGCAACGTGTGGCGCGTCGCGGCGATTCTTCTATCTGCAATTGCCATCACCCTACTGTCGGAACATCGGACTCCGACAAGCTGTAAGATGAAGTCTTACAAGTCCTTATACTCGAGTTCCTCTATACTCACGCCTCTCCAGGTTTGCGTGCGTACACACGCACGCTGCTAACCTTGTTGTCGACCAGCGGCAGAAGGGCTTCGCCGCGTGTCCGCTCTTCCGGGCTGAGCGTCTCGTCGGCGTGCACAAAAGCCTTCAGGACATCCGCTGAGAAGGTCTTCTTGTCCACGATTGTGCCGGAGATAAGCTTTTATACGCGGGCGTACCTGGCTTATCCCTTTTGCCGAATCTCAACTACTTCCTTGAATCTTCGCACGATTATATAGCTCTCAACGGTCACTTTTATTAATGCACTGTCAGGGGAAACAACGAACTGCTCCAAGTGCGGATGCCTTGCGAGGTAGAGTCTCAAGAAACGATTCTCGTCTGTCTTGGATATCTCCTCAGCGCGTCCCGTTACCGTGACCGCAACCGCCCTTTGAAAATCAGCGTCCTCGTCCGAGCGGCTGTCAACGAGCATTGATACTCGCTCGTCGCGCATCATATTCTCGTATTTGCGTGATAACCTGGGTGTGACAAACAACATGTATTCAAAATCATCCGTAGCGGCGAATGCAACCAGACTGCAGTAGGGTTGTCCGTGCTCGTGCGTGGCTAGAACCGCCAATTTCTGGGATTCAAAAAGCTCTTTGACAATCTGCCTCACTTCGTCGTTGCGGTTGCTCATAGTCAATCTCGGCCTCTCAGAAACTGCTCGCCTTTCCGTTCCCTGCAATAACCCGAGTTATTGCGTAACGGACGGGCGCAGGTAGTCCTGCGTTCCTGCAGGGCATTGCGTTACACAGCCGGACTCTCAGGCCCCGGGGACGAACTTCAGCTAGCCTGTTTGCTGCTGCGCCAGCGGGACCGTGTCGGCAGGCTTTACCTTGTACCAGCATTTGATGATAAACCCTTGCTCGTCAATCAGAAACGAGGAGCGTACTACTCCCATGAACGTCTTGCCGCGCATGGATTTCTTGTCCCAGACGCCATATGCATCCGCGACGGCGCGATTCTCGTCACACAGCAGAGGGAATCCCAGGTCGTACTTATCGTCGAACTTCTTCTGTCTGCCGGGTGGATCGGGGCTTATCCCGACAGCAGCCATTCCGGCGTTGCTCAGGCTTGCCAGGGAGTCCCGCACGCTGCAGGCCTGTTTCGTGCAGCCGGGCGTGTTCGCTCTCGGATAGAAATACAGGAGCAGTTTCCGGCCCTTGAAGTCCGAGAGCCTTACGGTGTTGCCGTCCTGGTCCTTGAGTTCAAAATCGGGCGCTTTGTCGCCGGGCTTCAGTTTTACCATCATGCACCTCCTTTGCTGCCGTCACATACTCTTAGTCAAGCAGAGCCTTGCACTTTGAACAAGGTTCCCGTGGCCTCAGCTACAGTGTGCTTATCCGAATATACTCTTGCCTTGGCGAAGACCCTGCGTTTCCTTTCCTCCTCTATATGCGCCTCGACATGTATTTTCTCCCCAATCGGTGAAGAATTGCGAAATGTAATCTCCTCTCTAAGAGTTCTCACGTCCCATTTCAGTACACTGCGACACAGAAATGAAAGGGCCTCGTCCATGAGAGCCGCGATCACGCCTCCGTGGACGGCGCCGGGCGGACCCACATGGTGTTCATTCGAAGTGAATTCTCCTTCCACGCGGCCATCCTGCACCGCAAAACGGACTTTGAGGCCTATGGGATTAGTTGGACAGCACCCGTAACATGTCGGAACATGGATATCTTTCTTCTCGTTGGGCATTCAGGTCTCCTTTCTCTTTCAGCCTACCTCTCGTTCATGACGCTTCTATGTTGCGTTTGTGCGTCAACGGCGTCGGTTTGGGGAAGTCAACACCGTTGTGCTTGCACAGTACGTTGGCGGAGATCCTTCCAGAAGCGAACAACGACGGGAGGCCGCTGCCCGGATGCGTACCGCCGCCCGCCAGATAACAATGGTCGAGCTCCTCGAACTTGTTCCTCGGTCTGGAATACAGTAACTGGGACATATTGTGCGACAAGTTGAAGATCGCGCCTCGGTACACGTTATAGTCCCGCTCCCAGTCCAGGGGGGTGTTAATACGTTCGACTTCTATGTGATCCTTCAGGTCCTTCATGGAGGTGTTCTGCGCAACCTTGTTCAGAACCCTCTCTCTGAAAGAATCTTTTTCGTTATTCCAGTCTATTCCGCTGCCGTTGTTGGGAACAAACACGAGCAGGTATATTGCCGACTTACCCTGCGGAGCCAGAGTCGGGTCTGTAATGCTTGCATTCTCGATATATACGGAGAGGTCGTCTGACAGGATTGCTCGGTCGAATATGTCCGCGATGTTGGCCTTCCAGTCATCGGCGAAGATCCAGCTATGATGAGGTTCATCGTACGTCTTGTCGACTCCCAGGTAGAGCACGAACGCGGAGCACGAGAAGTCTTTCCTCTTGAGATTATCCGTGCTGTACTTTCTCAGTATGCCCGGTTTGACGAGGTGTGTCATAGCGTACCCGAAGTCAGCGTTGATTATGACGTCATCGCAGTAGACCTTATTCCCGTTCTCAAGCTCAACGCCCTTGACAGTCCTGCCTTCAAGGATCAGCTTCGAAACCGGCGTGCCGGTGCGGACCTCGCCACCCTCTTCGTCGACCACTTTCGCCATAGCGTGCATTGCGCGATTGAGCCCGCCTATGACGTGGAAAACGCCATATGTCAGTTCGCCGTACGGGATCATTGTGAATACCGCCGGACACCGCCACGGGGGCATGCCCTGGTACTCGGACTGGAAGGAAAGTGACAGTCTCAATCTGTCGTCGCTGAAGTACCGTCCCAGGATATCGAACATCGAGCGCCTGAACTCCACATAGGGCATCCCTCGAAGAACGTTCATGTCAAGGAAAGATGACAGCTTGCAGTAATCCTTCTCCATGACGAAGAACATCTTCTCGAATCTCTTGCGCTCACCTTTGAGGAACCTTTCGTATCCCTGTTCGTTCCCCGGGAACGTGGCCGATATCCTTCTTTTCATTCCCTCGACGTCCGATGTCGGCTGGAGTTCAATATCTCCGCATTTTATCCGATATATCGGGTCCAGTCTCTTGAATTCGAGGTAATCCTCGACCTGTCTACCTGCTTCCTGGAACATCTCTTTCAGAATAAACCCCATCATCAGGATAGTCGGCCCTGTATCGAATACGTAATCATTCAGCCTGATAGCTGCAGTTCTGCCGCCGACCTCCGGGGCCTTCTCAAAGACCGTCACCTTGAAGCCTCTGTGTGCCAGGATCATAGCGCTGGTCAACCCGCCTGGCCCCGCCCCGACCACGACTATGTGTTTCCTGCTCATACAAGCCGCCCTCAGTTCACGCGGAAGTTGACGCGATAGCTGAACCGGCGCTGGTCCGTCATCAACGCGAAACCGCTCCAGTTCAGATCGGGCGCCACTTCACGCCCGCAAGCAAGCCGCCAATGTGTCGTATTCTCCTCCTCCGGCACGTCGAGGGAGAATCCGATGCCTACGGATGGACTTTCGAAAACGGTGCCGAAGGGGACGAGCTTCCAGCCCGGTATCTTGTCGCCTTCCAGGACGCTCTCACCGTATCGCAGCCTGTCGAAGGCCGTTCCGGCGACCTCATTCATCATTATTAGCCGGCCCCTGTCAGCGAGGGCCCCAGCGTCAACTTCCACACTCAACGCGCCGTCTCTGACTTCGTACACGACACGACACTGTCCCTGGTTTGATCCTGGGACTATTGCGCTTTCAACTCGAAACAGCGACCGCAGGGCGTCTGCGACACTCAAGAGACTACGCTGACATTTCGGGACCTTCATGTACGTATCCACCAGCATTTCCACGAGAAAGAAGAACGGTCTGGGGAACCTCCTGCGGAGCACGGAAAGAGCCTCCTCGCGGTCGAGCTGGAAAACCAGCTCAGACCTTGTCGGGGCAATTTGAGCCGCAGAAACGAGGGAAGGGAAGTAGGTTCTGCAGCGCGCTCTTAGTATCGGCAGGCCAAAACCTGCTGATTCCCCCGCGAGCACCTCATTCTGATAACAGAGAAACGGACCTTTGTCCATGCCCTTCGTCTTTCCCTCTCCGGCCGATGGGACGCTAATTAGGGAGATCCCATCAGAGATGGGCAACGGCCTTTCGATTCGACTCGAACTGTGCATAGGTTTCTTCTATACGCTGTTTCAGGAACTCTTGGTCGAAGGCTGACTGATAGACAAACCTGTTTTCGTTTTCATGCTTCCAGTCAGAATCGGCTTCAACCTCCCGCACTTTCTCAAACAGGCCTGTACCGGGTAAGGGATACGGTACCGTGAACGATATTTCGTCCAGAGGCAGCGACAACGCCCAGGCGAAGGTTCTCTCAATCGTCTCGTGGGTTTCACCCGGATAGCCCACTATGAAGAACCCGGCTGTTCTTATGCCGCTCCGGGAGAACAGGCGAACAGTGCGCTCGGCACCCTCGACCGTTGTATCCTTCTTCATCAGTTTCAGTACTTCGTTACTGCCGGATTCCAGCCCGAAGTATACTTTCTCACATCCAGCCTCTCGCATTAGCTCGACTTCCTCGGCGCTTATTGTATCGGCGCGGGAGAGGCATGTCCATCTCATTTCCAGCTGCTCGCGGATCAGTCGGGCGCAGAAACCGCGTACGTGCTCCATATCAAACGTGAAACAATCATCGCCGATCCATAACCCGGAATATCCCCATCTCTTTATATCGCGGATCTCTTCCATGATTCGGTCGAGATCCCGGCGCCTGAACAAGTTTCCGAATATCGGCTTTGAGCAGAAGTCACACGTGCAGGGACAGCCATAACTCGTCATGATACTTGATATAGGAAACATCTGCTTTTGCGTCCAGGATTGCTGGTAGCTGTCGTGGTGGTAGTCGCTCCGGTCCGGTAACGGCAGAGTGTTCAAACCGGTTTCGTCCAACCGTTGCGGGTCGGATTCAAAGGTCGGCCCATCGTACGGGCATTCACAATACAAGCCCGGATACGGCTGAGCGTTTTCGCACAAACGGGTGAGGGCCGATTTGGAGGGTGAAGCGCCGACGTAATCCGCGCAGAAACGGGGGAACGCGTCGGCCGCCTCGCCTCTGAATACGACGTCGAAGCCGCGCGCAAATCGCTCCGGTCGAAGGGTCGGCAGCGGGCCGCCGCAAACCAGAATGGCGTCGGGCAGACGTTGACGGAGTGTCTTTGCCAGCGCCAGTGCATTGTCGGACATTGAGACCATGACGTAGATGCCGACGATCTTAGGTCGCGCCGCTATAACGCGGTCCAACACATCATTCTTTTGGCCAAATGTGCAGTCTGCAACGAGCACATCAAGCCCGTCGCGGCGCAGCGATGCGGTTAACTGGGCGATTCCGAGAGGATGGAACAGCATCTCGTCGCGTGCACGCGTGCGAAAGTACGGGTAGATCAGGGCAACGTCCGACATGTCAACGATTACCTTTAGGCGCGCAGGCACCAGACCGCCTGTTTCCACTTGTTGGAGAGCGCGGCGCTTACGGCAAATTCCTGGAAACCTTCTTCTCGGTCTCCCGAGGTCGTTTCTTCTCGGAGGCGAGCCTTCTCAACATGTCCGTTATCTCGTTAATACCTTTGCTGTCGATCTTGCCGGCCTTGGAGTATCTGATTATTCCGTTCTTGTCTATCACCAGGACGTTACTCTCGTGATTCTTCATCTTGTAGTCGGTGAACATCTTCCCGTCCCAATCCCCGTATATAGTGAGGCCTTCCTTCTTTGAGTTCTCCTTGAGTTTGCTCCTCCATATTCGGGTGAATGGCCAAAACGCGCCGGAGCAGTTCACAATCGGCATTCCAAGGGATACGTCCGACGGAAAGCGCGGGTCACGCGCAAGCTCATTAAGGGCTTTTTTCAGCGCCCTGTTCTTCTCCACCACTTCCTTAGTCTCATAGAATATGACTAATATCTTCCCTTTGAGCTTGTCCGGGGTCAGCACCTTCCCATCGCCCGATTTCACTTTGAAAGACGGTGCTTTCTTGCCGATCTTTTCGTCGCCGGGAAGGCTTGCCCCCGACAGCGCCAAGAAGAACAACGAGCAAACCGCGATGGCAGGAGCTTTGCGATTCATGTCCCGGTTTCCCAACAAGGCCTTGCCGGTGTGGGTCTCACACGCCGGCGCTCTTTGCACCCGGCAACGAAGGTGGCGGCTCGAAACTGACGTTATAGTGTCTGCAGAGCATATCCGAGGAAATCCTGGCAGATTCGTATATTGTCGGCAGCCCGCTGCCGGGATGTGTGCCCCCGCCGACCAGATAGCAATTGTCAAGTTCCTCAAACTTGTTTCTTGGCCGCCAGTACAGCATTTGCGGCCAGGAGTGCGCCAGGTTGAAAATCGCCCCTATGTAGACATTGTAATCCCGCTCCCAGTCGGTCGGCGTAATGATCTTCTC